>PHAO01000001.1:0-523068 GCA_002840365.1 Candidatus Dojkabacteria bacterium HGW-Dojkabacteria-1
TCAAATATACAACGCCCATACCGGATAGAGACCGACCTGGCTCACGACGGTCTGAACCCAGCTCACGTGCCACTTTAATCGACGAACAGTCGAACCCTTGGGGCCTTCTCCAGCCCCAGGATGTGACGAGCCGACATCGAGGTGCCGAACGGTGCCGTCAATATGAACTATCGGGCACCACCAGCCTGTTATCCCCGGGGTAGCTTATCTCCGTTAAACAATCGCGATTCCACATTCTGCGAAAGGGTCACTTGAACCTACTTTCGTAACTGATCGGGATGTCTCCCTCACAGTAAAGCCTCCTTATGCTCATGCACTCTTCACCCGATTTCCATCCGGGTTGAGGAGACCTTTGTGCGCTTGCGGTACTCTTTAGCAAGCAACCGCCCCAGTCAAACTGCCCACCATGCACTGTTCAACTTCCGGATAACGGAAGCGGTTAGAAATAAAACGTTGAAAAAGTGGTATTCCATATTTTGACTCCACCATCCCTAACGAGACGGCTTCAAAGTCTCCCACCTATTCTCTATATCCAAAGCCCTATTTCAATGCAAAGCTGCAGTAAAGCTCCACGGGGTCTTTTTGTCCTGGTATGGGTAGGCCGCATCTTCACAGCCATTTCAATTTCACCGAGCGCGCCGTCGAGACAGTGGAAGAGTCGTTACACCTTTCATGCAAGTCACTAATTAAGTGACGAGGTATTACGCTACCTTAGGACCGTTATAGTTACAGCCGCCATTGACCAGGGCTTCGATCGTCCGCTTCCTCACCATCAGGGCTCCGAAGAGCACCCGACAGACGATTGACAAACTTTCTTAACCTTCTGGCATTGGGCAGGTGTCAGCACTTATACATCTTCTTACGAATTTGCAAGCGCCTGTAGTTTTGGTAACTAGTCGCTCCTCCCTATTCTGTGCCGCCTCCATCATCACAAATATAAATATCTATGATGGAAGGCCCCCCTTCTCGCGAACTTACGGGGTTAATTTGCCGAGTTCCTTAACGACGCATAACTCGTACGCCTTGGTACATTTATACCAGTCCACCAGTGTCGGTTTGCGGTACGGTCACAAATATCTTTTCGTCCACCCGAAGGTAGACACGCTAGAAGTTTTTCCTGGAGAATTAATACAACAAATCGGCTTCCCGAAGGTCACCTTTGCATCGCAGCTCGTTTTCATCTACCGAAGTAGAATCATTTCCCCGGATTTACCTGAGGAAACTAACTAACTGCTTACACCCCAAACCAATAAGGGGCTTGCATTCTCAATTCCCAATCTCCGTCGCAGATATTAGTGGTACAGGAATATTAACCTGTTGTCCATCGATTACGCCTTTCGGCCTGATCTTAGGACCGACTAACCCATGGATGACTGCCATAGCCATGGAAACCTTAGACATTCGGCGAGCAGGGTTTTCACCTGCTTTACGTTACTCATCCCGGCATTCTCACTTCTATACGCTCCAGCAACTCTTTACAGGTCACCTTCACCGCGATGTATCTACTGCTAAGTAGATCATGTATAGAACGCTCCCCTACCACTCATCAAATCACGAATGATAGATAAATTTGCAGCTTCGGAATACATCTTCAGCCCCGTTGAATCTTCGGTGCAGAATCTCTTGACTAGTAAGCTTTTACGCACTTTTTAAAGGATGGCTGCCTCTGAGCCAACCTCCTAGCTGTCTGAGAAACTCCACTTCCTTTCCCACTAAGATGTAATTTAGGGTCCTTATCTGACAATCTGGGCTGTTTCCCTCTTGAACATAGGAACTTAGCTCCCTAGTTCTAACTGCCGTAATGTTCTCATTGGTATTCGGAGTTTAACTGGATTGGGTACCCTTTCGGGCCCCAGACCCAATCAGTGCTCTACCCCCAATGATTAAATTACAACGCTAGCCCAAAAGCTATTTCGGGGAGAACCAGCTATTACCAGGTTCGTTTGGCATGTTACCGCTAACCACAAGTCATCTCATAATTTTGTAACATTAAAGAGTTCGGGCCTCCAAAACGATTTCTCATTCCTTCACCCTGCTCATGGTTAGATCACCTGGTTTCGGGTCTAGTGCATGCGACTAAATTCGCCCTATTCGGACTCGCTTTCGCTTCGGCTCCCCAATAAACATGGTTAACCTTGCCGCACACAACTAACTCACCGGGTCATTCTTCAATAGGCACGCCGTCACCGGATATACCGGCTCCGACTGTTTGTAAGCATACGGTTTCAGATCTATTTCACTCCCCTAACAGGGGTGTTTTTCACCTTTCCCTCACGGAACTACTCCACTATCGGTCGCAAAAGATATTTAGCCTTGCCAAGTGGTCTTGGCTGATTCCCACAAGATTTCACGTGCCCCGTGGTACTCAAGATGTTAGAAAGAAGATTTAACTTTTTAAAATACGAGACTTTCACTCCCTATGGTCTACCTTTCCAGATATGTTCTTCTAAAGTTAAATTTTGTAACTTCTCGATTAAACTGCCGTTTAATCAACTAACTCTTACTACACCAATACTGCACGATCGGCAGACTACGGATTCACCGCCTTAATCATCGCAACGCGAATCATAAATTGGATCTTCCTTACACAGTATTAGTTTGGGCTACTTCCTTTTCGCTCGCCACTACTCAGGAAATAAACTATTGTTCTCTTTTCTCGCAGGTACTGAGAGGTTTCACTTCCCTGCATGCCCTCCTATACAGCTATGAATTTACTGTATGGTAACTAGGTTTGAACCTAGATGGGTTACCCCATTCGGAAATCCCCGGATCAAAGCTTATTTGACAGCTCCCCGAGGCATATCGCAGCCTATCACGTCCTTCTTCGGTCTTTTGCGCCAAGGCATTCACCGTATGCCCTTATTTGGCTTCATTGAAATTACTATACTATTCAGTTTTAAATGTGCAACACCAAGTATTGTTGAAACAGTTACTTAAAAACAATTGGACCTACCCCAATAACTGTTTACGAACAAGACTTTGTCTTTTTCAGAAATCAAAGATTTCTCTTCTTTTTCCGATATCTTTTTGGACCTGAGGAGAATCGAACTCCTGACCTCCTCATTGCAAATGAGGCGTTCTAGCCAACTGAACTACAGGCCCTGAAATGACTGGTGGGCGTACCAAGTCTCGAACTTGGGACCTCAGTCTTATCAGGACTGTGCTCTAACCAACTGAGCTATACGCCCATACTTGTCCTAATATAAAAGAGCTACTCCTTAAGAGCTAAAAAGTGACAGGAAAGTCGGGCTTCTCCTTGAAAGGAGGTAATTCAGCCGCAGATTCCCCTACGGCTACCTTGTTACGACTTAACCCCAGTTATAAGCGTTACCTTCGTCACCCCATTATAAATAACAGAGCACCTTCGGGTATCACCTACTTCCATGGCTTGACGGGCGGTGTGTGCAAGACCCGAGAACGTATTCACCGCGGCATGGCTGATCCACGATTACTAGCGAATCCAACTTCATGTGGGCGAGTTTCAGCCCACAATCCGAACTGAGATCGGTTTTTTAGGATTAGCTCCGCCTTACGGCTTGGCTGCCCATTGTACCGACCATTGTAGCGCGTGTGTAGCCCAGGACATAAGGGCTATGCGGACCAGACGTCATCCCCACCTTCCTCCCCGTTTTACCGAGGCAGTTTCTCAAGACACTTGTAACATGAGATAGGGGTTGCGCTCGTTTCGGGACTTAACCCTACATCTCACGACACGAGCTGACGACGGCCATGCAGCACCTGTGTATCACCCTCGAAGGCTATTCCCGTTTCTGGGAATATGCAGATACATGTCAAACCCTGGTAAGGTTCTTCGATTGCCATCGAATTAAACCACGCGCTCCTCCGCTTGTGCGGGTCCCCGCCAATTCATTTGAGTTTTAGCCTTGCGGCCGTACTTCCCAGGTGGGATGCTTAACGCGTTAGCTGCGGCACTCAGCACTTCCGTTTAAAACCCGAAGGTTAAAAACAGTTGTACCAAACACCTAGCATCCATAGTTTACAGCGTGGACTACACGGGTATCTAATCCGTTTTGCTACCCACGCTTTCGAGCCTGAGCGTCAGGCAATAGCCAGTGAACCGCCTTCGCCACTGATGTTCTTCCGAATATCAACGTATTTCACCACTCCACTCGGAGTTCCGTTCACCCCTCTATGCCTCAAGTCTGATAGTTTCGAAAGCTTTTCCTCGGTTAAGCCGAGGTCTTTAACTCAAGACTTATCAAACCGCCTACGCATCTCTATACACCCAATAAATCCGGATAACGTTCGGACCCTACGCATCACCGATGCTTCTGGCACGTAGTTAGCAGGTCCTTATTCATATGGTACAGTCATCTATTCTTCCCATATAAAAGGAGTTTACAATCCGAAGACCTTCATCCTCCACGCTGTGTCGCTGCGTCAGGGTTGCCCCCATTGCGCAAGATTCCTAATTGCTGCCTCCCGTAGGAGTATGGACCGTGTCTCAGTTCCATGGTGGCTGACCGTGCTCTCACACCAGCTACCCGTCTTAGCCTTGGTGAGCCATTACCTCACCAACTAGCTGATAGGACGCAGACCTCTCTCGGAGCACAAAAGCTTTACTCTAAAACACTAAAAGTAAATAGAGACTATCGGATATTACCCCGTCTTTCGACGAGCTATTCCCGACTCCGAGGCAAGTTATCTACGTGTTACTCACCCGTTTGCCACTATCCCAAATAGAAAACTAGCAACCGAAGTTACTAGAAATCAGAAAGGGATCGTTCGACTTGCATACCTTAGGCACACAGCCAACGTTCATCCTGAGCTATGATCAAACTCTCATTGAAAAACGTTTAACTTTGCAATATTTCTATAATAGCCAAGCTATTAGTAAAAACACAGACCAATCAACGCCGGATTGGATTTGTATATAGACTTAAATGAATTGTGTGACCAAAAATCACACACACTTTTTAGAAAGTCATTAATGAATATATTTTTGACTTCCTGTCACTCTTCAACTTTTAAGGAGCTGAGTAGGATTTATCAAAACACAAATAACACTTTTCTGATGGTGTTCTTTAGAGGAAATCTCTAAGAGGAAACCTAATACTCGTTTATCCCAAACTCGTGACGTGATTTTAACACACTAGTTGGCCATACGCAAGGGTTTTTGTCTAAATTTTTGAATGACAAAATGGCTTGCTAGGAATAAGAGAAAAGAAATCGGCTGTAATATTACCTGGAATAACATTCCTAGCTCAAATAAACCGAATAAAAAGAAGTAAATGAAGTTTCTACTTGGGAATTTTTTATCTAGCAATGATAACCTGGCAAGTACGGAAGCTTCGAAAAGGAAAAGCCAGGGGAGTATAACCCAAGCACCACCGAGGAAGTTAGCTACCTTGAAAAGCAAAAGTGAACCTATCAACAAGTCCCCCCCATGATCTAGGAAATCTCCTAAAAGTGACTTTAACTTTAAAGATCTCGCATATGTGCCATCTAGAGCATCAAGAATAATATGCAATACAATTAAGCAAATAAATACCGCTTGATTGATAAACAAGAAGTAAATTGCAAGAAGACCAGATAAGACACTAACACCTGTCAGGAAATTCGGTGTAATTTTGTGGGAATAAAGGTATTTGAAAAATGGATTGAAATATCTATCTAATAACAAATCTTTCCTTTTATGTAGACTATCAAGCAGAAGTAATTTCATAGACTGGATCTGATATAATTAAACAGTATTATATCTTATAATAAAACCTGTATGCAATTTTTACTCCTTTACATAATCTCCCCTATTCTATTCTTAATTCCAGGAAGTATAGCTAATATTGGCGCATATTTCTCGAGGAAACTTTTTCCTAAATGGAATACACCTTTAGATTTTGGAATAAAGTATCGAGGGATAAGGATATTCGGAGGGCACAAAACATTCAGAGGTCTGTTAGTTGGATCATTTTCCTCTATGATTACATATATACTGCTACAAAATATTGGAATACTTACTTCTCTTTTAGTAATTCCCGAAGAAATGAATGTATGGCTATTTGGTTTTATGCTAGGTATAAGCGCTTTATTGGGAGATGCTATAAAAAGTTTTTTTAAAAGAAGAATAGGAATTAAACCAGGGAGGAGTTGGTTTCCACTAGATCAAATAGACTGGATAATAGGAGTTTTAGTCTTTTCCTTTTTTGTTACAGAGATATCACTACTCTTTGCTGCATCTTGTTTAATAACCGGATTATTACTACATCTCATCGGAAGATTTATAGGATACCTAGTGGGTTTACACAAGGAACCTATTTAGAATATTTCTCATTTTTCAAACTAGGGCCATCACTATTAATCACAATATAACTGGCAAAACCCTTCCCTATATAACCACTATTTAAATATTTATTCTCAACATCTATTTCTGGTAAATGGGTATGTCCGGTAATATAAATGTCATGTTGTAGGAGATTTTCTTTAGCATATTTCTTATATGAATTATTCATACTATAGATTTTAGCTTTAGATAAAACATTTTTCCTAACATCTTGGACATTCTGAATAATTACATATTGAAAAGGATTAATATATCTCTCAATCATAAATCTTAGCTTATTATTATCCTCACTTTGATTCTTACCATCTTTATCCATATGACCATGCTCAATCAAATAGCGTTTTGAGCCCATTTCCAAAAATAATTTTTCGTCAAGTAAGTTACAAAAGGTGTAAACCCGAGTATCCATCCACGTATCTAAGTCATGATTACCATATATATATGTTGTATTCCTAGATTTTAAAATTGGAAAAAGCCCTTTCCACTCAGAGTTGAGAAAAGAATCAAAATTAAAGCTATAGTAACACCAAAAATCTCCATTTATGACAATCCTTTCGAAGGAGGAAAAAAGCTTGCATAAATAATGAAATTTCTTTTCATTGAACACCCTACCTAAATGTATATCTGAGACAATCAGAATTTCTTTATCAACCATTTTCTAGGAATTCTTTCTTAAATTATCCATTTTTACAAGCTCTTCTACCGTCGTAATATCCTCTACAAGCTTGTCTCTGCCAAATTCTATTAATCTAGGAAACCTTAATGAAAGACCTCCTCCTATATCTTTTTTACCCTTTGAGATGTTCTTTGTAATCTCATCTGCGTCTACAGTAACTACATATTGGGGTTGAACCCAAACATCAGGCTTAAGACTATCCTGATATCTAACATTTTTAGGAGAATCCTTCAGAGAGATTTCTTTTAATTTTATAGAAATCTCTTTTAGCAAATCGTCTCCTATACCTGTACCTACCTTACATATTGCATCAATAGTATCCTCTTTTTCGTTGTATATACCACAAAGTATCGCACCTAACCCTAAAGTGGATCTCCTACCTGAGCCATAGTAATAGCCAACAATTACCATATCTACAGTATCAACGAGATCTTTCTCTATTGATTTCTTTATCTTAACCCATTCAAAGTTCCTTATCCCTGGTTTATAACCCTCTTCAAATTGCTTAACGATAATGCCTTCAAGACCTTCATTTACACATTTATTAAAGTACTCCTTTAACTCATCTAAAGATGAAATAAGCTTTGATTCCGCCAATTCTATACCCCCTGTAGTACTTCCAAATTTGTTCTCAAGAGAATCTAATCTTTTTTTTGTATCTTTTGTGATTAGTGACCCACCATCCAAATACAGCAAATCGAATACAAATGATTTCACAGGTATATCTGTGCTTTTTTCTCCGATAGAGTACTTCCTTCTCCTCTGCATGGTCTCTTGATATGACAAAAATTTCCCCTTTTTGTAATCCCACCCCACTATTTCTGAATCTAATACAAAAGATTCCATCGGAAGATTTCTCGCTGATTCAACTATTTCTGGAAACATTTCTGTAACATCCTCTAAATTCCTAGTAAAAAGCCTAACTTCTGAATTAAAAGCTTCACCTACACCAAAAAGTCCTTGAGATATATTTTCATTTTGTAAATACTCAGACCAAACAGTTTTATTATCACCGGCTTGCCTCCCTTTACTCCATTTATGTATTTGACACCTTAACCCGTCAAACTTAGGCTGTACAATAATATCTTTCTCAAATCGCTCAAAAATCTCATTAAAAGACCCTACTCTTTCGACCAAGCGAGAAAGTATAGGAGTTCCCAATCGTACATCGACATTGTTTAATTTCTCTTGAGCATTTTCTCCAACAACGATACCAGCAAGATATCCTATATCTGCACATACTCCATATGCGTGTTCCAATATATCCTTCAATCCCTTGTCTCCGACAAGATATACCGAGTACACATCTAACATTGATCGAGCATTCAAACCTAATCTTAGCTCACCACATATGATTCGTACAAAATATTTAGACTCCAAAGGGGACAACTTTTTTAAACATTCAAGTATAGTACTATTTTTTTGATTAATAGAGCCTGTTCCTTTTGTATTTACAATTTTCCATAGGAGTTCGTAAATATCAGAAATGTCGTAGTTAGAAGAGTTTTTTGAATATTTTTCCCATACCTCTAAAACTGTATCACCTATGTCTCCTACTTCTTTCCTTTTTTTACTTACATTTTCTTTAGTATACTCTGTAAGCAAATTTATCAAACTCTTTTCAGAGTAATTGAATTCTGCATTAACAAACAGAGGGGCAACCCTACCTAACATTAGGTAAGCAACTATCTGTGCCTCCTTTTGATCACAACCTTTGAGAAAGGATGCCATTTCACTGGTCATTTCATTCCGAGAGCTAAGACCCTCTATTTTTTCAAAAAACTTTGCTAATTCTAAGTATTTCATATTATTTCTTCAATCTATATCTTGTATCTTTTGTACTTCCATCTTTAAGAACCAGTCCTGCTTCAACCAATTTATCCATATCCCTTCTAAGTGTTCTTGTCGAAAGATTGGGAGCTACAGAGTATATATCAGTTGGTAAAAGAGTTTCTCTTTTGTTAAAAAGTTTTAATATATTCTGTTGCCTTTGATTTAAATTAACTCTTACCAACTGTTTCTTCTTGATCCTTGGAGTTATTTCTTTTGATACTATTTTTTCATTTTTCTCCTTATTGGTATTTAAGTACTCCAGAATTAATACTAGTCCAATAATGGGTATTAGAAATCCTATTATTTTCTTAAACATATAACTCTAATGCTTATTTTAAATCGGAAAGCCTATTACCAACAGAAACATGAACATCCAAAGGTACAGAGAGCTCAACAGAGTGAAGCATTATATCCTTTACATCCTTAGTAAACTTTTCTAAAGATTTCTCCTCCACCTCCATTACTATTTCATCATGAATTTGAAGTAGTATGTAAGCTTTTCCTTTGAAATTCTTTTCAATATATTCAGCAATCTTTATCATTACATATTTCATTATATCCGCTTCACTACCCTGTATTGGCATATTAATAGCTTCTCTAGCAGCTGCTGCTCTTGCTCTCCTATTTCTAGATCTAATACCAGCGATATTCCTTGTAGTACCGAATATTGTTTGTACATATCCTTTTTCAAAAGCTTCATACTCTATCTTTCTCATGTATTCCTCTACGCCTTTGTAATTTTCGAAATATGCATTTATATATGTACTAGCTAATTCCCTATCTATACCAAGTAAACTTGAAAGACCAAATGGTGTTTGGCCAAATATCATTCCGAAATTAACAGTTTTTCCAAGACTCCTTTCTTTTGGAGTTACATCTACAACCTTCTTGTTAAGTACACGTGCAGCAGTAGCACTATGTATATCTAAACCATTTACAAAGTCCTGAATCAGCAATTTATCATTTGCTATATCGGCCATTATCCTCAGTTCCATCTGTGAATAGTCCATACCTACGAGCTTGAATCCTTCCCTTGCAACAAAACACTCTCTTACTCTCTTTGCCCACTCTCCGTCTAGAGGAAGATTTTGCATGTTTGGATTTACAGAAGAAAATCTACCAGAAGTGGTACCGGTTTGCTTAAAATCAGTATGTACAGAATATTCACCATTCTTCTTTGCCTTACTGTTCTCATACAAAGGTTCAACATATGTACTCTGAATTTTTGTTATCTCTCTAAAGTAAAGTAAGTGTTCAATTATTGGATGCATCCCTATCATACTCCTAAGTACAGATTCTCTTGTACTGTCTTTACTTTGCTTAGGCAATGAAAGCTCCCTAAAAAGAATATCCGAAAGCTGTTTTGGCGAATTAACATTAAATTCGTGCCCTACAATACTGTATATTTCTTTACTTACCCTTTCTGTTTCAACTCGAAGTTCATCCCTCAAGGCAGTAAGTCTCTCCCAATCTAACCCTATGCCCCTACTTTCCATTTGAGAAAGAATTAATGAAGTTGGTATTTCTATGCTATACAAAACATTAAGTAAGAGATCTTCCTTAGCACCTATGTATTCTTGTATCTTCTCCCTTGTATAACTGTATAGTTCAAGAGAGTCAATTTTTTCTTTCTGAGCAACATATGTATCTCCAACAACATCCATTACTGCCTCTATTTGAGTTGGATATATCTTTTCGTCAAGTATCTTTGTTGAGTAATCAAATGCAATATCTTTTAGTTTTGATTCTCTCTTCTCAGAGTTAAGAAGGTGTTGAGCTAAAAGAACATCGAAAAAATACCTATAATTAATATCTACACCACAGTCAGAGTATGTTGCTAATTCCTCAAAATTGTAAAAAGTAACCTTTTTACCATCTAAAATTCTTAAAATATCCAAAGGTTTAAGTACAAAATCTTTAGTTTCTTTTTTACTATTTATCCCTCTTACTAATATATATGCCTCAGAGTTAAATGATTCTTCTGAATTAATATACACAACAAATGTTTCTACAAAGGAATCTATCTCTTTTCTTAAATCATCAATATCACTCCATGAATACTCAGATGTTGGCTCTTTAAACATATCTAATTGGGAATAATCAGCAATACTTTCTTCCTTACCAAATATCTCATCTAGCTTTTTTAATAGAGATTTAAATGCGTATTTCTTAAATGTTTGTGTTAAAAGTCTTCTGTCTAAATTTTTTAAAATACAATCTGTAAGATGTATATCTATACTTACATCTCTATCGATTGTTGCTAGTTCTCTACTAAATTCTGCCTGTTCTATTCCCTCTGCTAGAAGCTTCTTAAATCTACCTTCTACATCGTTAATATTTCTATATATATTATCTAAACTTTCATATTTATTAAGGAGTTCAAGTGCAGTCTTATCTCCTACCCCTTTTACTCCAGGGATATTGTCCGAATTATCTCCAACTATGGCTTTGTAATCGGTCACTTGCTCTGGATAGTAGCCGAACTTTTCATACGACTTCTCTCTATCATATACAACAATATTTTTAAAATTTCCGTTCGGCAAACATATATATGTTTTAGTATTTATCAACTGAAGCAAATCTCTATCACCACTTAATATATACAAATCCAAGTTTTCACTTGACCATACTCCTTCGGATACATATTTTGATACAGTACCTAAAATATCATCTGCTTCATACCCCTCTTTTTTGATTACTGGGATATTGAAAGATTTAAGAATCTCCTCCACGAGAGGAAATTGATCCAACAAGGAAAGGTCTACTGGCTTGCGAGTTGCTTTATATTCGGAATACAAAGTATGTCTGAATGTAGGCTTATGTGTATCCATAGCACACAGGACATACTTGGGATTAAACATTTCTAGAGCTTCCAGAAGCATAGTGGTAAAGCCATATACTGCATTTACCTGAATACCTTCTTCAGTTTGCAATGTAGGCGGATATGCATGGAATGCTCTATGAATTATCGCATTAGCATCTATTGCTAAAAACACATCCTTATTACTATTAACAATTGTCATATGTGTATTTTACAAGAGACCGAAAAGTATATCCACTAAGATGTAAACATTGCTTCAAATTCATCTTTGCTCACTACTTCCCTTTCTAGGAGAAGTTTAACTAATTTCTCTACATATTCCTGATTTTCTTTAAGTACTTTTCTAGCTTCAGAAAGGGATTTATCCATTAGTTCTTTTACTTCGTTGTCAATGATTTCGGCATATTTTTCACTAAAGTTTCTACCTCCACCATATGCATATCCAAGGTGCCTTGTCTCCTCCATATCACCATATTTAACCATACCTAATTTTTCGGACATACCATATTGAGTAATCATCTCCCTAGCGATAGAGGTCGCTTGTTCAATATCTCCAGAAGCACCAGTACTAATTCTACCAATAAAGAGTTCTTCTGCAGCCCTACCACCAACAGCAGAGGCCAATCTTGCAAGAAGTTCATCTTTGTATGTGTGCTTTTTATCATCCTCTGGCAGATATACTGTAACTCCACCCGTCATACCTCTTGGGATTATTGATACTTGCTCTACAGGGATAGAAAACTTCGTAAACTTTGATACTATTGCATGACCTGCTTCGTGATATGCAGTAACTTTAAGATCTTCTTCGCTAATTTGCCCTTTCTTTTTCCTACCCAATTTAACCTTAAGATATGACTCTAAGAGATCATCTTGTGCTATCTTTTTTCTATCTTCCTTTGCTGCCATTATTGCGGCTTCGTTAAGCAAATTTTCTAAGTCAGCACCTGAGTATCCTATGGTTTTCTTAGCAATCGTATCCAAATCTACATTTTCCTCAAACTTTTTGTTCTTTGCATGTACTGCAATAATTTCTTTTCTTCCAGTATAGTCTGGCATATTAACAACAACAGTTCTATCAAATCTACCAGGTCTTAAGATTGCTGGATCTAGAACATCTGGTCTGTTAGTCGCTGCAAGAACAATTACATTCTCACGAGCTTCAAGTCCATCCATCTCTACAAGAATCTGGTTAAGAGTTTGCTCTCCAGCACCAGAATGTAGTACTGTACCTCTTTTCTTTGCAACTGCATCTATTTCATCAATGAAAATGATACATGGTGCAGCCCTTCTTGCTTTTGTAAAAAGGTCTCTAACCCTTGATGCACCAGCACCAACCAACATCTCTTCAAATTCAGAACCTGATGTATGAAAGAAAGGAACGCCTGCTTCTCCAGAGACAGCCTTTGCAAGAAGAGTCTTTCCTGTTCCTGGTGCACCTGCTAACAAGACTCCTTTTGGAATTCTTGCTCCAATGTTTGCATATTTTTTAGGATTCTTAAGAAAATCAACTATTTCTGTTAATTCTTCCTTTACCTCCTCAATACCTGCGACATCCTCAAATGTTACACCACTCTTTTTACCAAAAAGTAATCTAGCTTTACTTTGTCCAAAATCCATTATCTTACCACCAGATTGCTGCATATTCTTTATTAATATGTATATGAGTACAACACCTGCACCAAGAAAAACTATTGAAACTATATCTCCAAATGTAATCCCTATCCTTGGTTGGTAAAAATCATTCTCTAATGATTTAATATCTATTTGCGCATCAGCTAGTATAGTGTAAAAATCTGCACCAGGTGGGATTAAAGCGTATTTCTTCTCTTCTACATCATCCTCCTTGTAAACAATTGTTACCATATCATCTTTCAAAGTTACACTATCATATCTATTCTCAGAGATATCGACTAATATTTCACTTAGAGATACTTCAGAACCTCTGCTACTTAATCCTAGAAAAGAATTAATACCAAGCGTAATTAAAAAAGAGAGAGCAAGAAAAATAGCGATACTAGCCCAAGAGAATGTATTTCTCCTTGGTTTAATCCTAATTACATTACCTGCAGAATTCCCCTTATTAGTAGTCATATTCGTTTAAAAAAATATTAGAAAAGTGGTAGTGGGAGGTGGGATCGAACCACCGACCTTGGGTTTATGAATCCCATGCTCTAACCAACTGAGCTATCCCACCACAAAGTGTTCGCTAATTATACCAAAAGTTATATTAATTTGCCTTACTAGTATACGTACCGCTTTCAGTATTTATCTTTATTTTATCCCCTCTTTTGATAAAAAGAGGTACATGCAATTTATATCCTGTTTCAACAGTTACCAATTTAGTAGCTGAGTTTGCAGTATTACCTTTTACAGCATCGTCAGCCTCTGTAACTTCTAAAACTACTGTAGGATTTTCTTTTACACTAAGAATATTTCCTTCATATGTAAGTATTAGAATAGATTCTCCTTCTTTAAGGTAGTTAATATATTCGCCTATTACATCTTTTGGAATAGAGATACTCTCATATGTTTCCATATCCATGAAATACACTCCCGAAGCGTCATTGTAGAGATACTGAACCTCTTTTGTCTCTGGGGTAACATACTCCACCTTAGTACCTGATTTAATTGTTTTGTTTAATATCTGTCCATTATCCAAAGCCTTCATACGCATAATAACAAGGCCTCCTTGCCTACCTTGAGTTTTCAATCTTCTATCTTGGAGAAAGAAAAACCTACCCTCTTCTCTAAGATACATACCTTTTACTGGTGAATCTGTTAATGGCATATATATTTACTAAAATGTTATAACCAAGCGTAATTCTATCATAAGGGAGACAAGCTTCCAAGTCAGAAATGAATAATTTGCGAACTATTTGCTCGATTTATACGCTTTCGTATCCCTTAAGCTTATGTGTATTTGTCCTATTCTGAGTATAGAATTCAATAGCTAACGATAACTCCCTGTTTTGCTTAGCATACTCTTCAATCTCAACACCAGCTTTCCATGCTTCATATGCCTGTACCAAGGCAGCAGCCCCTCCCCTTGTTCCTTCTGGATGAGAATGAACACCACCCCCCATTGTGGTAATGTAATCTATTGTTCCCATAACTTCTATGAATTCCTTCAGTAACATAGGGTTTAATCCTCCTGAGATAATAGGTGCCATCTTCAGTATAAATCGAGAAGGATCATTTGGATAATAGTAGTTTGATTTCGTAAATACCCTCTCTTCAAATGTCTCTCTCAAATTTGTAGACCATCTTTTTTGTTCTGCCTCTACCATGTTCACAATATCCAAATCCTTGTTTGGGATCTTAGTCCATACTTGTTCGAAATGTGGCCCAGTAGCCCCTACTCTCAAGGCTAAATGTGCTGCAGTTATATCTGTTTCCGGATCTCCAGCCATTTTACCTACACCTGCAGTACCTGTATGAATACCGGATGCACCGGCAAGCCTAGCGAATTTAGTAAGAACAGCTACAGAGTAACCAATTGGATTTTCAGTTCTTGTATATGCGCCGTGTCCTGCCCTATGGAAGTGTATAAATACGTTAGGGTATCTCTTTCTAAGTGTCTGAACAGCCATCCAACCTGCAGTAACACCATCAATTAAAAATGCAAAACTACCTGGCCTCATCTTGGAGATAATGTAATCACATCTTCTAATCATAGTGTCAAAATCTGCTGCAGATACATTGAAGGAGTGAACTTTTGGTTTTCCCGTTTCGTCTTCTGCCCTATCCATTGCAATCCTTATCGCGTCTACCATCTTTTCATATGGACAGAATGATTGATTTGCCTGTGGTTCATCATTTTTTACAAACATTCCACCACCAGCCCAAAAATCATATGCTAGTTCTGCATACTGATGAGAAGACAATCCAATCTTAGGCTTAATAATAGTTCCGAGTATAGGAGAATCCCAAACTCCTAAATATTCTCTCATATCATCAAGCGTATAGCTTGGACCATCATACTGTACCAGCATCTCAGGAGGGAAATATACATCTAAAAGTTTACACGCCTTTACTTCACTTACTCCAAATATATTACCCGCAATAAAGGTAAGTATGTTTTGAACATTTCCATCACTATCAAATATATCCCATGGGTACGCTATCCATACAAGATTTTTATCCTCATCTATCTTATAAACCTTCGCATTATTACTATTCGAAAACTCAGTAGAGGAACCAATAGAGATACTGGAACCCGTCGATGACTCTGCAGCTATTTCTGTTGCAACATCGGCTAACTTTAATCCTTCAACAGGCATAATATGAAAGACAGCTAGTAGATACCTTCCATTATTTACAGATTCGTCTCCTAAAAATAGATATTCTTTCTGCATACTAAAAATTTTTCAAATTATGTATAACATAAATCCTATCATACAGAAGATTCACAAACAAGGGGAAAACTGGTTGCGGGGGTTGGATTCGAACCAACGACCTTCAGGTTATGAGCCTGACGAGCTGCCACTGCTCTACCCCGCGATATCAGCAGTTGAGATTATACCTTAACAAACAATGTATTTCAAATTCCCTTTAGAAGGAAATCCAACCAAGAATTAAGAGTAAATGTAGGTTCAAAGATATTACTTTGTTTTGATTCAAGTATTTTTTCTACATCACTAGATGCTTGATCCATAACATTTTCAGGTATAACAAACACAATTTCTCCCGTATCTCCAAAATTAAGCCTATTTCTAGCCTCCCTTTCTAAATATTTATCCGTAGACATATCTTTCATACTAATTGAGAGATATAGATTTTGAATTCTCAAATCCTCCACTTCCCTTTCTGCTCTCTTAAGAATATCTAACTTTTGAAAAGTAATATTTACGGAATTATATACAGACCAAAGAATGAATGCAGAAATACCAATAAGAAAAATCTTCACAAAGACAGAATCGAATATCTGAGGTAACTCCGAATTCCCTTTGTTAGATATACCTTCCCTATTTTTTCTAACTCTTATTACTTTCCCCATATATAGAAATATTATCAGAACAGGAAAAATACATCAAAATTAATCCATAGTTTTTATTATTGATATTATTTACGAGAGGGTGCTATAATCTCATAGTTTATACACTAGGCTACTTTAAATTGATTGTTTGATACATTGGAGAAGATAACAAACCCAGATTTTGCCAAACAACAAAATAACTTTATAGATGAATTAAGAAGTAAAGGTAGGTCAGAAGCAACAGTTATTGCATATGCAAAAGATATTGAACAATTGCTAAATTTTTTCTCATCAAGAGGCACCCTTAGACTTCAACAAACTTCTATTGAAGACTTAGAGTCATATAAGAAACATCTACAGGACAATAACTACACACCCAAGAGTATTTCTAGAAAAATTAATAGTACAAGAACCTTCTATAGATACCTCTTAGAAAACACCCATATCAAGGACAATCCTGCAGAAAAGCTTGCACATCCTAAATTCGAAACAAAACCACCCAGAGTACTCTCAGAGATGGAGTATAGAGCTCTTAGAGATGTCAGTAGAGTAGATATTAGACTCTACTCTATTGTAGAACTACTTTTACAAACAGGTATAAGGATTGGGGAATTAGCAACTCTTACACTAGACGATGTAAGAAATACCAAAGATGGCATCAACTATATATACATAAAAGCATCAGGGAGTCACCCTGCAAGAAAAGTTCCTATTAACAAATCAGCAAAGAAAGCTATAGATGAATATCTTGCAATAAGGCCTGAGACAGAAGAAGATACATTGTATGTAACCAAAAATGGTAGACCTCTTTTAGTAAGAAATATTAGAACAACAATAGATAAGGCATTTGAGAGAGCTGGCATCAAGAACGCAAAGGTCAATGATTTAAGAAATACATTCATAGCACATCATCTCTCTAATGGTGTAAGTCTAGTTACAGTATCCAAGCTTGTTGGCCACAAGAGACTTTCTACAACAGAAAAATATCTAGGATTAGTAGACAACAACAAGCCAGAAGCAGAGAAAAGCCTCAAAGATCTGTAGTTTCAACAATGATTTAAATGGGAATATTCAATGGGAGTAGATGGAATCGAACCATCGACCACGGCTTTATAAGAACCGCGCTCTAACCAACTGAGCTATACTCCCATAATTAATACATGCGATTTTACCAGAAACTATTACTTTTGTGCAGTACCTAGCTAAAAATTAATAGGTGGGAATGGACTTGGTGACTGAGGTTTCTCTTCTACTTTTTTATCCAAATCAGACCTTCTGTTTATATCAAGGTTTACGATATTTACATCCCTACCATATTTAAGTCTAGACATCTGTTTAATAATTCTTGCAACCTCAGTATTCGATTTCATATCAAATCCACTCTCAGGGAATTTAGGACCATACCTAGTATCCAACGAAAACGGACTTGGATACGAACCATTATTAAGCATCTTTACATAGTAATGACCCATTCCTTGATTTATTAAATCTGTTGCTTTTACATATGATTCAAACTGAGGCTCTAAGAAATTTCCATCATCAGTACCACATCTTGCGATAAAGAGAGATCCAACGTTACCAAAAACAGCCCCTTTTATATTCTCAGGTAGCTGACCTATATATTGATGTGCAAGTGTGAGATTGAGTTTGTATTTTCTTGCTTCTGAAAGAATAGAGGTAAACTCATCTGTAGCAAAATTTTGGAACTCATCTGCATAAAAGAAGAAGTCTTTTCTCTGATCTTCAGATATATTTTCTCTACTCAACGCAGCAGCTAGCATTTTTTGTACCAAGAGCAACCCCAAAAAGGACATATTCTCTTCACCTAAAAGACCCTTTGCTAGATTTACAATTAATATCTTACCTCCATCCATAACCTCTCTAAAATCAAAGGATGATTGAGATTGCCCTATTACATTCCTAATCGCTAGGTTCGTAGTAAATTTATCAAACTTAGAGATAAAGTAACCCAAACTCTCAGATTTGGTCTTTTGATCTGTCTTTGCAACCTGGTCTACCCAATATCTTCTAACTAACTCATCTTTAATTATTGGAAGCCACTTTTCTTGTACCCATTTTTCATCCTGTAATATTCTAACTACCTCTATTAATGTCGAACCTTTTTCACTCATAGCAGTTAACATTGCATTTCTTACTGCCTGCTGCATCATAGGACCAACATATCCTTGATTATGAGGATCAAATAATCGTATAAGTAAGGCGATAAAGCTATTTACTATCTGATGCATATGCTGCTCATTGTAATATTCCATAATGTTTAAACCAAAAGGTCTTTCAAAATCTGCAGCATTGAAATATATAACATCCTCTACTCTCTCTGGTGGTATTCTTTCTAATATCATTTCAGCAGTTTGACCATGGGGATCTATGAAACAAACACCATCACCATTATAGATGTCTTGTATTATCATTCTTGTCATAAGCCAAGATTTACCAGTACCTGTTTGACCTAAAATATAACTATGCCTTCTTCTATCCTCCCTTTGGAAACATATCGCTTTTACCTTATCTCTAAACACATTGTTACCAACCCACACGGTATCTTTTGATTTAATATCAGAACTAATGACATTGTCTGCAGGAATTTCCCTTGCAAGTAGCCAGTTAATATTAGGAGTTGTTATTTCTTTGTTAGGGAAGTGATATATAGTTGCCAACTCTTCGACATTCAGGATACTTACTTGTTCAATAGAACTTCTCCTATATACAACATCCAACATAAATTCCTTCTCTTGCTCCTTACCTTTTATTGATATTTTCTTAAACCTATTTATCCCTGGGTTACTGAATTGGTCAAAGGCACCCACTATATTGTCCAAATGCATATTAGCAAGGGATTCATCAGATGCTGTTGTAACAATTCTAATATCTGTATTAAAACCATTTTTAGAAACCTTTTTACTAATACCTTGTAATTTCTCCTGGCTTACATTTATTTTTTTCTTTTCAGGGTCTGAGTTGTTGTTCTCAACCTTTTTTACAAAAGAAGCACCATTCTTTTGCCACTTACTATCACTTGGAGAAATAACTACTTGAATCATAGCACCCTCCCCTTCAGACATTTTGCTTAGTGTACTAAGGATATTGGCAAGAGGATCTCCTGTAAAATCTTCAGATACTTTTATTGGATTATAGCTATCATCATCAAGTGCTAAACGTGTGAATGCAACTTTCGAATTATCTCCAAAGATGTTGTAATCATCTACCTTTTTAACATCTGCATCTTGATATGAACCTAGTATTTGTTTTTCAACTAAATCTCCTAACTTCTTAGGGCTATATACATAGAATTTAATCTCTCCTGGTAATGCCATTATCTCAAAACTAATTGAATTACTAACTGTGAATTTCTCTGCAAAGCCCTTTCCTTTACCACCAATACCAACAAGATTAGCAAACATTTTTTCGGCCACTCCTACTTCTGTTTCGTTCCCTCTTGGTACACGAACCTCATACAAGGTCCAATCTTTTGCTTTGTCGTTTCTATCCTTCTTTTGTAGTTTTTTTCTTATCCTAAAGAATGCAAAGGCTCCTAGTCCTGCAATCAAAACAAGAAGTACAAGTATACCCCATGGAAAAGTAAAACCAGAGCCTGTCATTTCGCCATATGTATCTTTTGGATATTGCTTTGGGTCCGCTATTATTACTTCATCATCTCTGTTTGATGGCATTGGACCTATTTGAGCAAGAGTATATGATTTCATAAAAGAATGGACAGATTAAACATATCTATTATACAAAGAATATCACACTTGAGGATTGTAATCGAGTATTAAGAAGGAAGTTCAGCACCCCTTCTCTTGGAGTTTATGTAATTTTTCCAAACTAAAGAACTAGTTAAATCATTACCTAATTCGGGGAAATCTTTACCTACTTTTTCATCATTTAAAGCTGATTGAATTTGGGAACCTACTTTATGAGATTCTAAAGGTTGAATACCATTGGTTGGAGCTTGTGTCGCTGGTTGAATATTGTATTCACTTTCTACTCGTGGTAGTTCTGCAGTCAAAGGGGAAGCCCCTCCCTCTACTACTGGCAATTGTTGTATTAATTCTTTTTCGTTTATCATAACCTATAATAATTATATCATAAATTCTCTCTTTTCCAAGTGTAACTCTCTTTCTAAATCTCTTTTCTTCTCCTGAAGTTTTTTCTCATACTTTTTCTTACCTCTTGCTAAACCAATTTCTACTTTAAGATTAGGACCTTTAGAATAGATACTCAAAGGAATCAAAGCTAAGTTTCCCTGCTTCACTTTACTCTCTAAGTATACCAATTCTCTCTTTTTTACCAAGAGCTTTTTAGATCTCGCAGAATCATAATCAGGGGATCCATCGTATTTGTACTTAGGGATATCTGCATTTACAAGCCACAGCTCTCCCCCTACAACCTTTACATACGAATCTCCTAAATTACACCTTCCATCTCTTACAGATTTTACTTCTGCACCAGTAAGAGAAATTCCTGCTTCTAATTTTTCAAGCACTTCATAATTAAAAAGGGCTTTCTTGTTAACAATTTTCATGCCCAATTATATCATCAAAAGGAGGGAACTATAATCGAATCTTCCAAACAGTGGAAGAGTCTAACATATACAAAGTTTTTTGATCTCTGTTTACAACAAAGTCTCTTACATTTTCAAACACCTTTTCTCTACTACCCCTATACACATATTGATTTCTTAAAACAGCTTGATTAGGATGCCTTATCTCTCCTCCACCCTCTATTGGCTTAACCAATCTAACAATTCTCCTATCTTCACTATCAAAGACATACAAATCATAGTTTAGGTCTCCTCTTGTATATCCATATGTAAGATTTTTAAACTCTCCATCTAATCCTACAATGTCTAATCTTGCAGGAATTTGTTTACTTTCAAAATAGCTATAGATATACCTCTTTAATCCGTCTGCTCCTGAAGTAAGTATATATACACTCAAATCAGCCATAATGTCATTCGCTTGTTTTAAAGATTCTTCCTTAATATATCCAAAAGAAAGACCATATCCTGTTCCAAAATTGTTAGATTTCAACAAAACTCCTGCATCTCTATCTAGGATATATACATTGTCTGTATCAGTTAATACCGCAAATTCAGCAATATCATTTGCCCCAATATTATCAATCCCTAATCCTGTTAATTTTGCAAATGGTTTGAATCCTCCCTCACTATCATACTCTGCTCTTACTACACCAACTTTCAAATCTACAACAAAAATACCACTTCTACCCGTATATATCATTGTAGGTTCTTGGAGTATTCGATCAGGGTCCGACAATCTTAGAACTTCTTTGTTGTAAAGTGAAACTCTAAATACTGCCTTAAGTCCAGAATCTACTACAAGAAGATACTCGTTTGCTCTTGAATCTTGATAAATTGCAATATCTTGAGGTTTAGAACCCTCACCAAAAGCAAGCCTAGTATCTATGAATGATTCAATAGATCCATCGGAATCTACAAGACCGACTCTCTTGTAAAGGTTATCTTGAATACCCAAGACTCTTCCTTCAAGCTGTTTTAATTTTTCAGAATCTTTCTCTCCTAGTTTTTCAGGTATATTTCCAAGTTCTGACTGTGCTTTAAAAAGTAGCATTTCAGCACCACTCCTATCTGTTCTCGCTTTCTCTTCAGCAGATGTAACAGACGTTTCTACACTACTAAATATTTCATTTGCTTGTTTACTAATAGCCCGTGCTTCTTTCTGATCTATTGTAAATTTTGCACCACCAACGATAACTACAATACCTAAGAATACTAGTCCAGCAATCTTAAATCTCTCTATCTTCTTGTTCTTTATCTTGTATCCATCTACTTTAAAACCTTTGAATTCATTCTTTCTTGCGAGATTTATATCTGACTGAGAAAATTTTGCAGATACTTTTTTGTACCACCTCTGCTTTGCAAATTTCTCATTTAGATTAAGAAGTATGCCTTTGCTAATTCTCTTTATCGAGTACCATACCTTTCTAAAAATTTCTTTAACTCCTTCAAACAGAGGTTTTAATTTAGCAAGCATTGGAGATACTTTTTCTCCAATTCTAAGCAAAAATGTTTTTAATGGTAGAAACCAATTCTTCAAATCAAATCTCCTTTCTTGCCTTACAGCCTTAGCTTCAACCTCTTTTTTTTCAACAACTATCTCACCTTTTTCATCTATTTTCACATCAGACTCAATTAGCGCTACTTCCTGTTCATCTAATTCCTCTCCCTTTGTGAATATTAATATGCCTTCCCCATCTCCTAATTCGTGAGCCATATCATCCAATCTTTCTAGTATAGATTTTGAATTTGGAAGACCAGTTAAACTACTCATACTGTTTTTAACAAAACCCTTGGTAGAAGCAAGAAGTATATCCTCTTCCTCAAGTAGTAAACCTGCTGTTTTAGCACCTTTTTTGGAGAGCATCTCATGTATATCAACTATCTTTCCCTTTTTGTAAATATATATGTCACAATCACCCAAATATCCTACATACAGACCAGATGAGCCTGAAACAAATACAGAAAAATTAATGTCTACACCATGATCAGAAATATTTTTGTCATTTGTAATTAATTGCTTTATCCTTCTTGTTGCTTCATTTAGAGCTATCTTCAATGCTTCATTTGTAGAATCAGCTTTCGAATATTCAAAACCATCAACTAAACCATCCCATGCAAATTTGGCAATGTTAGCCCCTGGAATATCAACTTCGCTTTTAACCGAGAGAAGTCCATACATTTCGATATTTTTGTCGTGCTTACTTCTAACAGGTCTAGTATAGTGGAATACTCCTGTATAAAGCTTCTTTTTGTCTGAATTGTTTAAGTATTGAGAGGCAGTAATATACATGTATATTAACCTAAAAGAATTATAAAGGTTGCTAACAAAGCAACAACCAAGGATACCAATAAATTAATATATACCAAAGCCTTTATCTTCCCAGCATTTTCCGATTCTACAGTATCTACCAATATCTTAACCTTTAATACGAGCATCAGTGAGTAAAAGATATTCCCTATCAAGATCACAATCAAAGGTAACTTAAGGACATCACCAAGATTAATAGTGAATCTCATCGTATCCTCAAAAAGTTTTTCATATATTCCATCCATCTTAGATACCTCCTTTTTGTTTAATTTCTAATAAATCGTTCAAGATATCCTGCATGTCTCTTGGTTTAGGTAGCATTGTTAATACAAAATCTACTCCATGACCTGCAGTATCAATATCCAAATTACCAACATCAAAGAATGTTCCTATAAAACCTACATGCTGATGTGTAATATCCTCTATCTTTTCTAATTGAGCTTCAGAGTATGAGTGGAAAAATGCGTTGTTCATCTTAACAATTACAATTCTCTGATCAGTCACAATATGAATAGTGTAATACCATTTAAGAAAGGTTGTAAGGAGAAGGGTGGAAGCAACCCCTATCGAAAGAACGAACATGCCTGTATACAATATTGGTGTACCAAGGATTGGGAAAGAAGAAGACAGTAAAAGCAAAATCAAAGGCAAAAGAAGAACTAGTAATGATATGAATAAATCGGGGACATAAGCAATCCAATGCCTTCTAACCATTAATACTATCTCTTCATCCTTGTCTCTTCCGTAGAAACTGATTTTTTTAGGAAATGCAGAAAAACCTGACAGACGAATTTTTTTCTCTTCCTCATACACCCTATCAACGAAAGATTTGTTTGATTTAAGGAACTTTTTGGGGATATCTTTTCTAAGCTGTTTCATACCAAAAGGATATCAAAAAACTCCCTATTTAACAATATATTTACTTCTTATGAATATTTATATGTACGAACCCACTCTGAGGTATTCTTAAGTGGCCTGGTGCACGTAGGTTAAATATTGTTTTAAAGTCATTCCCACTCATGGTTATAACTCCAGCATTAGTTGTAAATACAACGGAAGTAGAGCTACCATTACTACTGGATACTATAGCAGAGGATACGGAAGTTACTGGTTTTGCTGCTAAAGATCTTAATTCTGCATGAGTATATGGGTTACCTGTTGAGTGACATGCATCAAATATTGGCACTATCCTACTATCATTTCTATTCTTTGCCACCCATACTTGATACGCATTAATTAAATCTGACATTTCTGCCTGGGAAAGCCATGGATTTCTACCACACGTTGAACTTGTCTCGCTATATGTTTGCCTGTACCACGCTTTGTAGAACCAAGATACATTAGAGAGTCTGTCCCATGCCCTACTCATCCAATCACCATTTCCAGTGCCATCTGTAGTATCCCAACCTATTTGATTACCCCAACCTCCATGAACGGCTGCATACTGCGCAGAGAATACTGCACCTGCAGCATCGGTAAGAACAATACCTCTAGTTGCTTCAACAGCTGTTTTCCATGCCCCAGTTTTAGGCGAAGGACCAGCTACCTGACAACTTTCTGTTGTACATATTGCTTTACGACCATTCTGTGTATAGTTAATAGCATATGTTCTTGCAGCTATTGCCTGGGCTTTTAATACCTCCATAGGCCATGACTCAGGAACTTCTTGAATTCTCAAAAGATAATCATCTTCAAAATTGAGGGTACCATATGTTGTAGTTGGTATATTGACCATAATATTTTCGATAGCACCACTTACAACAACAGTGCCTGTTCTAAAGACCCTTCCTGGATAGTATGCACCAAGAATTTGCTGATAGTTTTGTCCTGCATTTGCCCTAGCTCTTGCCCCCCACTGACTCATTCCATTCCTGTGTGTGTAAGCACCAATTGAGAAAACCCCAAAGGAACCAACGGGTGCGTTTGCGTTAAATCCCGCTAATGTTGAGTTGTAATCTCCACTAATAGGGACAGAATCAGGATTTACATGTGTACCTCCCTGCCTTACGATTATTAATTGATATTGTAAATCTGATAGTTCAGCAGAGAGACCATTAATCGTTTTTACGACATTTTTCTTATTAGCCAATTCACTATTCAATTCTTTCTGAAGCTTGTTTCTCTCAGCTAAAACCAATGCATATGAATCATCTAAATCTTTCTTCTGCTCATCAAGTTCTTTCTTCTCAAGCTCTAGACCTTCTTTCATTTCACTAAGCGATGTAAACTCCCCATTTATCTTCTCAATATCAGCTCTTAATATTGATATTGCACTCTTTTTAACAAAAAGATTCTGTAAAAGATTGTCTAAATTACTAAAGGAAAATATTAGCTGTGCACTATCATGCCTTGATTGCATATATAACTCTGTAGAAACCATATCAAAAAGTTCCTTTTTAACATTTAGTAACTCCTGTTTTTCATCTATTAGTTTTAATTTCTCTTCAATAGCTACATTTTTAACATCAATCTCTTGTTGTAATTTGGTTATTTCAGCATTCAAAAGATTAACCTTTTCACTTAGAGTGTAATTACTCCCACTTATCTCAGCTATTCTTTTCTCGATATTAGAAAGAGAAGATTTGTTTTTGTTCAATTCTTCTGTCTTCTTGTTTATCTCATTCTCTAACTCCTCTATCGTATTCGAATATACAGGAGAAGACCAAGAAAGCACGAACAGTGCTACAAAAGATGAAAGGAGGGAAAGTATTAAAAATTGTTGAGCAGATCTATACCTGGACATTAAAGAAATTATACCATGAACACACAAAAGGCAAAGTTAGGCTCCGACAAACTCAAGAATTGCTACAAGTATTGCTCTAATTAGAAAAAGAAATACCAACCCTATTACTGCCCATGTTAGAGTTCCTTGTGCTTGCTGTTTCTTTGCAGGATCTCCACCGGAGATAATCCACATGTATCCACCATAGATTAGCATTGCGACTGCAATTAGAGCACCAATAGGCATAATTAAATCAAAAAGATTTTCAATAGGTCCAAATATCTCCTCTATTCTTGGAGGAGCAGCATTTGAATATTGAGCATGTACAGGAGAGACAAAAAGCTTACTAATTCCTAATACTATACTTTCTATCACAGTTATATTCCCAAAAAATTATCTAATATGAATTGTATAACAGATGGTGCTAAAAATACCAGTATCATTCCTAAGAGAGAAAATATCAATGACCTGTTTGCTGCAGCAATCTTTTTTTCATCACCCATAGACACTATATACTGAAAACCAGCTACAACAATCATAATGACAGCAAAAAGAGCTGCAAAATTAATTGCCCAGTTAAGAAGCTCAACAATGAAGCCTGCTAAATCTGTATGTGTTACTGTCTCAATTTTAGTTATATCTATCACTTCCATAGTTAATAAAAAAAGAAGGCCCCAAAAGGGGCCTTTTTCAAATTCTAAGAATTACTTCAAAATGTTTGTTAATACAAACTGAACAAGCATTACTGCAATAAAACATACAACTAGACCTACAATTGCGAATGTCAATGTTTTTGTTGCTTTCTCTACTTTTCCTTCATCTCCACTAGCTGAAATGTACATGTATCCAGAGTAGATTAACATACCTACTGCTGCTAATGCTGCCAAACCGATTGCCCAGTTAAGCATTGTGATAATCCATGAGTCGAGTGTAGACCCTACCCCATCTATACCACCCAACCAATCAGAGGCTCTCTTTTGTGCAAAAGCTTCTGTTAAAAGGCCTGAGAATGCAACATATGTTGCAACAACACCACTTGATATCTTTGCTAAAGTATTCTTCATTTTGTATTTATATAATATTATATTTAGCTACCAGATTATATTATAGCTAGAGCACAAATTGCAACACCTAGCTTAGAATATTATCCAAAAGAAATAGTACGATCGTTCTTGCTAAAAAAACTATTACCAAGCCAACGACTGCTGCTGTTAGTGCACCACTACCCTTTTGTATCTTCTCTGGATCACCACTTGCTGTGATAAACAAAAAGCCAGCATAAACAATCATAGCAACCGCAACTAGCGCAGATAAACCTACCAATGCATTTAAACCAAAAATTACAATATCCATAAATCCCTCGAAAGTTGTAAATCCATCTTTAACGACTGGAGCATTGAAGGTATATCCACCAATAGTAATTCCTAAAGGTATTACGTTTTTCTTTCTATCTTCCACCGATATTAATACCAAACAAATTACTTATTAAAAGCAATATAGCTACAGACATAAGAATAAATAGAAAACCTATTATTGCATTTGTGATAACCTCTTTTCCCTGCTTAAGCTTATCCGGGTCTCCCTGGCTTGTCATAAGCTGATACGCTGCAAAAGCAAGTAATGCAAATACAGAAAATACTGCCAATGGGATAGCTAAAGATATTACTGAATCCATAAAACTACCGACATCAGATGATTCTGAAAGGTTATTTACTTCTTTTAATGCATCACTAAGTGAGTTCGCGTATATTTTTGTACTGTTAATCATAAACACTCGCATTATACTAAAAAAATGATATATAGAAAACTAGGTTATAAAATAGCATCTTTACATATGTGCCTGTAATCACAATATTTACATTTAAACATATCTGGAGTAGCTTCAAAATCCTTTTCTTTAATACTATTAATTACTTCATATACATTTTCTGAGGCTCTTTCCTTTCTTTTTTCAGAAATATCTACCTCAATTTCACTACCATGCTCTACGAATACATACTTAGCGCTTACTACTTTTACTCCAAGACTTTGTTCTGCAAATATTGCATACAGAGGTAGTTGCAAATCCTTCTTTATATCAGTTTTACTCTTTTCTTTACCTGTTTTGTAATCAATTATCTCAACATGGGCAACCCCATTAACAGTATCTACCAAATCCATCCTATCTATCTTTCCTACAAATGAACTGTCCTTGAGATTAACTGTAAATGATTCCTCTAATCTGTATGGTACCTGTTTCTTTTTATAAACTTTCTTGTAAAACTCCTTCATCATTTTTTCTCCACTCTCTTTTCTTTTTTCTTCGTGACTCTTACTTTCATAACCAAAAGATACCCAATGCTTGTTAAACAGGGTTACCAAATCTTCCTCAGTTGGCAAATCTGACAATCCAAGACCTTCCTTTGCAATCCTAATCATATTGTAAAAATCTCTTAAAGCATTATGTACCGTTGTACCGAAAGATAAAGAAGCACTAGGTTTAGAAGGGAGTTGTAATACATACGCATACTCATACTTTTTTGGACACTCCTGGTATATATTTATCTGAGAGTAACTAACTCTTTTACCTACAGATAATTTCATATCCCTAGGTAGAATACTATCTTCTTTTGCTTCATACATACTTCCAACTTTATCATTTTTTTGAACCTTTGGATTATTAAATTCTTCAGAAATATCTCTATCAAGTAATTCATAAAGGAAGAGGCTACCCTTTTTCTTCCTTTTAGCACCTCCATAGAAGTTCGCAGCTGTTAAGAATAGCTTCTCTTTTGCACGAGTAGAACCGACATAGAAAAGTCTTCTTTCCTCTTGTAGATGTTCTTCTTTTTCATCTAATCCGGATAGTGATTCTTGTATAAGGCCATCTGGTATTGGAATAGTATCTCTCCTAGTTTGTGATGGGAACCTATCTGAAACAAGGTTAACAAGGAATACGCAAGGAAATTCTAATCCCTTTGCACTGTGAACAGTCAATATATTAACAGCATCATAATCAGACATTTCCATTTGATCTACAAGCGGTGACTCCCCTATCTCTATACTGTAATTAAGATAGTCTACATATTCATATATGTTTGAATCTGCATTGTTTTTTTCATATTCTTGTAGATAATTAAAGAATTTCGAAATATTGGTAACTTTAAATTGTGTTTGTTGCGAATCCTCCTCTAAAAGACTATCTATATATCCACTCTCTTTTGCGAAGTCATATAAAATTTCTCCCGTACTTTTACCCTCTTTTATTTTCTTAAAGCTATCATTTAATATCGTCAAAAGGAGAGATAAGCCTGCCCTTGCATTTTCAGAAAGTATTTTATTAAGGATATTACTTGAATTTATATCAATAGATTCAGAATCAACCTCTCCTAATCTAATCTCTAGCAAATTTTCTACTTCCTCTAATACACAAACCCTATTCTCTCTAGCTAACCTATTTATCTCTATAAACTCTCTTGCAGAGATATTCCATATTGGGAGTGTAAGCAGTTTGTAAACAGAGATTTCATCCTTGTAGTCTACAAGAACTTTTAAAAAAGCAATTAAGAATTTAATCTCATCTCTTGAGTATAATCCTCTTGAACCACCAACTTTATATGGTATACCAACATATCTAAGATTTTTGATTATTGTATCTGCATGAGCATTAGCTCTTACTAAAATTGCAATATCTGAAAATTTATATTTTCTATCAGGTATTAACTCTACAAAGCTAGCCTGCCCTTCCTTGTCAAATTTCTGAACCCTATCTGAAACATTTCCCTCACCATACCCTGTTAGTTCTAAGATTTCCTTTGCTACCCACTCTGCCTCACTATCCTCATCTTGTGCTACAACCAAAGATACAACATCATCATCTTCTTCAAATGCGATTTTAGATATTAATCTCTTCTCTATCTTTTCGGTTACTTCTAATCTATATGGATTGTTGTGTGATATTAAAGAATATGAAGCATCTAATATCTCTTGACGAGAACGATAGTTTTCGGTTAATACAACCTCTTTAGCCTTAGGATATAGCTGTTTAAATTGTAGAATATTTGAAATAGCTGCTCCTCTGAATTTGTATATTGCTTGATCATCATCCCCTACTACAGTTAAATTAGGATTTATCTTTCCTATCTTTTCTGTATCATTTTTAGGGTCTAACCCACAAAGTATATTAACAAGTACATTTTGTGTATGATTTGTATCTTGGAATTCATCAACTAGTATGTATTTAAATCTTTCCTTATACTTCTTAAGAACATTTGGTTTCTCTCTAAAAAGACGTATGGTAAGAATTATTAAATCTCCGAAATCTATCTTAGAATTCTCTATCTTTAATTTTGTATATTCATCGTATACAGTAGCTAATTCTAAAATGTCAGCATATTCCTCTTTTTGTTCCTTTGTTCTTTTAGGAAGTTTCTTTGCAAAAGAAATATAGTCTGTGGGAGAGACATCTTCATCTTGTAATCTAGAGAAGTGTTTAAGGATATCATCAATGAATTTTGTAGGGTTACCATGAGGTCTAAATTTGTTGAGTGAGAATTTAAAAAGATTCTTTCTAAAGAATATATAGCTTTGAGCAGAAGACATCATAGAGTAGTTTGTATCTAACCCTATATATTGTCCCTCCTGTCTTAATATTCGATCACAAAAAGAATGAAAAGTTGATATCCATATATCTCCATAGCTTAAAGGAAGATTCTCATCTACTCTGCTGAGCATTTCTTCCGCTGCTTTGTCTGTGAAAGTTAGGGCAAGTATTTCGTTTGGTTTTGCCCACTTGCTATTTATTATATGCAATATTCTTTGTGTAATTACTGCAGTTTTTCCAGTTCCCGCACCAGCAATTATTAAAAGTGAACCTCTCTTGTGTTGTACTGCAATTTTTTGTTTCTCATTCAGATTTATATTCATTGCTTAGCAAGTTCTTTTAATTTTTCTATTTCCTCACTCATTGTTGATGCACTCTTTAAAGCTGGTGTTTCAAGTATGAATGGGATATTAGTAAACTCTTTTCTGTGGAGAATTTTTCGAATAGTATCACTACCTAATTTCCCATCTCCCAAATTTGCATGCCTGTCTTTGTTAGAACCATGAAGCATCATAGAGTCGTTTAGATGAATAGCCTTTACCCTCTCAAAAGTTAGTGTCTCACCTATTTCCTCTACAATACTATCCATATCATTGTTCCAATCATATCCTGCAGCATATGTATGCTGAGTATCTAATACAAACCCAACTCTCTCTCTCCCTTTGGAACCATCTCTCATTTGAAAAAGCTCTGTAAAACTTCTACCCATATTTCCACCAGTTCCTGCTGTAGATTCGATAAGTAACCACTGTTTTCCTCCCACTTCATCTAATACCCAATCAATACCGTAAGAGATTCTTTCCAGGCTGTCTTCATAATTGAGCTCCTTTTGAGAACCTGGGTGAAAACAAACTCCCAATATTTCTACATCCAAACCTTCCTTCTCTATTAATTCCCCCACTCTATTTGCAAAATCTAAGTATACTGCTAATCCCATTTTTCCTAGATGAAATAGCTGCTTATCTTTTCTAGCAAGATTTGTAAGATATATTCCATGTATTAAAATCTTTTTTACGATACTACCTTTCAGTGTTTTCACAAACATATTAATATCTTCCTCGGATATCTTCTTGGTTACCCATCTCATAGGGGCAGTAGGCATCATTTGAATACTGTTTATCTGATACTTATCACCCTCTTTTATTGCATTTTCAATTCCCCCACTTGAGGATACGTGTGCTCCTAGATACATAGTATATTGTACCCAAAAAGTTAGTATATATACATATACTTTGTGATATAATCTTGCTGTTATATGGAGAGGTGCCTGAGTGGTCGAAAGGAACTCACTGCTAACGAGTCGTAGATCTAAAAGTCTACCGCGGGTTCGAATCCCGCCCTCTCCGCCAGAATGGTATAATGTCTGTTATGAACAAGAAGCCCCAATTACCCCACAAAATTACTAAAGACATTTCTTTCGCTTTATCTTTAAATCCCAAAACTAAAGACCTTTGGGATAGTATCACTCCCCTAGCTCGTAATGAATTCATTTGTTGGATTACATCCGCGAAAAAAGACGAAACTAGAAAAAAGAGAATTAGAAGATTGTGTGAAGAATTGTTAGAAGGAAAAAGAAGACCATGCTGTTGGCCAGGCTGTCCTCATAGGAAGTAATATCCGCAGATATCTAACCTTTTGGCTTACTAGAGATTTGAAATTACTAAAATACAAGAAAATTAAATTTTTCCTACTCTCAACTATTGGTATACTAATACTTCCTTTTCTTTTGCTCTTTGCAATAACAGAGTACAACATATACAAATACCCCGCAGAAATAAATCCTTCTGAAGAATTTTGTATTGAGGGATATTTTCTCTTTCCCAAATTTTACCGTATAGATTCTTCTTTACCTGCAGAAATAGAGATTAACAAAGATGTAAAAATCTTTGAAAAATACAGAATACTAGCAAGAGAGATATGCCTTCTTCCAACAGAGATACTTGGAGAATCCAATACATATACAATCAGCTTCACATATCTTTCAAATCCTCCGTTGGACATATTTCAAAAACAAATAGAAGTAACTACACATGAATATCCAAAGATTGAAGAAATTCAGATTGAAGAAAATGTAAATATAGATCAAGTACTAGAATATGAATTAACATATGAAAGCTCTTTACTTGAATATTATATATTCTCAGATGAAAAGAGCGTTCAGTGTGAAAAAGAAAGTCTCCTACTCAAATGTAGTATTGGGGAGCTAAATCTAAACTACGAAGACACTTATGAATTACAACTTGTAAGCATATATGAAGGAAAAGTAGTGAAAATCCTAGATACAAGAATTGTAAATACCCTCTCCTCTCTAAAGATTGAAAGCTCAAACATTCCATCTAATGGCATATTTCAATCTACTAGCATACAAGAGTTACAACTCTCTCTTAACAAAGAAATTGAGAGTTCCTTTAGAACAGAAATAACGGATGAAAGTGGGAATGAAATAAGTCATACATCTTCTTTGAATACTAATACCCTCTCTATTTCCCCATCTCAACAATTTCTACAGAATACAAAATATTTTTTGAGAATATATGAAATAAAAGCATTAGATGGAAGTCGTCCGGAAGGGGGAGAATTTTTGATTGAATTCTCTATCGATGATGGGCCTAGTATAAAAAGTACAAACTTAAAAACAGGTTTTAGTAGTACAGGCGATATCGTACTCACCTTCAACCAGGATATAAGTGGTTCACAGGATATAAAGAGATATATTAAATTAAACTCTAGTACTGATTACAATTTCAGTATTAAGGGAAAACAAGTCACACTTAAACCGAATGCAAACTTAATTACATGTGCTAATCAAAGAGTTGATATTTCAAAAGGAATCATCAGTACAACAGGACTAATCTCCTCGAAAGGCTCTAGTTATACATTCAAAACTAAGTGTGAAAGAGTTGCTAGAATTGGGACTTCAGTACAAGGTAGAGGAATATTTGCTTCATATTTTGGTAACGGAAGTAAGAAGATCTTACTCTTTGGAGCAATGCACGGCTCAGAAGCAAATACCAGAACTACTATGTCAAAGTTAATCGCAGAATTAGAAGTAAACAGCTCTAGAATACCAGAAGATAAGACCGTAATTGTGGTTACAACTTTCAATCCAGATGGTATTGCTAATAGAAGTAGATTTAATGCAAATGGGGTTGATTTAAATAGGAACTTTAATTCTTCTAATTGGACACAGGGAACATATTTTAAGGAAAATTTCTATCCAACAGGGGGCGGGCAATATCCTTTCTCTGAGCCAGAAAGTATTGCAATCAGAGATTTAGTTATCAGAGAAAATCCATATATCTCAATCTCTTTTCACTCAGCAGCAGCATATGTAGTACCCTCTAACACATCAAGAAGTGTTGAACTTGGCATACTCTATGCACAGCTCTCAGGTTATAAATATATTGCCCCTGGTACACAAGGGGCTTTTACATATGATATTACAGGAACATTTGAAGGTTGGGCTGGGCAGAATGGTTACAATGCAATGGTTATTGAATTAGCAAGTGCGTACAATGATGAGTTCAGTAGAAACAGAAATGCTATTTGGAAAATGATAGAGCAATAAACAAACTATTGACATCTCAAACTATTAGTATGAGAATATAAATAGGTAATTGCCCAAGATCCCCTCTACCTGTTCTTCAATAAAAATAATTTATAGTATAAAAGTTTGTTTGAAGCTTGGACTCTCCTTTTTATTTAATTTGTTAATTGATATATAAGCATAATAAGGAATATATGCATAAAGGTCTTTGCTAATTTTAATAAAAATTAAATATGAAACAGATCTTAGCTAGTGCTATGATCATCGCCGCTTTAGGAGCTTTAGTGGTGAGTTCAACAGTAGCACTTTTTAGTGATCAGGGTGTCATATCTGGTAATACAGTAGCGACGGGTACACTTGAGTTGACTTTAAATAAGTCTGCAGGTAAACCATTCACTATTACCGATGGATATCCTGGGTATGAGACCGGTTGGGAATATATGGATATTTACAACACCGGTACAATGCCTTTCGAAGCACATGTCTCCTTTGAAAAGACTGCAGGGGATGATGATCTTTACGATGCTTTAATGATTGATATGCACGCTTCGGGTGGAGATGGACTTTGTAACACTTCAGATTTTGGTGAGAACCTAATCTATAGTGGATACCTTAAGGACTTTCCATTCCAGAAGTTAGTGAGTGTATATTGGCATTTAGCAAATGAAGATGATGCTTCAGGTTCACCAGCAGACAACATTAGAGCTGGATGGACAATGAGAGTTTGTCAGAAGTTAAGTATTGATAGCGGTGCAGGAAATGAGATTATGGGTAAATCCGTAACCTTTTCTGAAATCGTAGATGCAATGCAAGACAATGATTAATTCTTAACAGGGGCTGCATCGAAAGGTGCAGCCTTTCTTTAAAGATGAAAAACAATATATTAAATACAATCTATTGGATATTGATTCTTTTTGTCGTACTAGTTGCAATCATTCCAGCAATATCTGCCTTCAATCTTAAACTACCTTTTAGTTTGTATTCTGTAGAAACAGGCTCTATGGAACCAGTAATTAAACCTGGTGATTTGATTTTTGTAAAAGAAGAAGAAAGATATCAGGTTGGAGATATAATCTCTTTTACAGATCAACGAGGCGGAGGAATTACGACAATAACTCACAGAATAGCTAGTATAAATGAAGATGGAACCTTTATGACAAAAGGAGATGCAAACAGTGGAGTTGATGCAGATTCTGTGAGAAGCGAAGATATCGTAGGTAAGTATTTCTTTAGAATTCCACTACTAGGATATATTATTAGTTTTGTAAAAACACCCTTAGGATTTTTAATACTAATTGCAATACCAGCAATAATAATTGCGTATGAAGAATTTAGAAAGATTGTTAAACATGTTTCTAGCAAAAAGGAAAACTACCAGAAGTGAAGAGCTTTTCTCACTTCTGGTGACATGATTTTACCCAATATTATCCCCTAGTACAATACAAGCGAATATTGTATATTGAAAAATATGGATGAAAAAACTGAGAAGAAGATAAATTTCCTGTATGGAATATTAATAACCTTAGGAACTATCGTAGTTGGTCTTGTTAGTTACATCTTCTATACCGAAAATACAACCCTATTTAAAGAACCTAATAGATGCGAATACAATGGTTGGGCATATGCAGACAAAGAGGTGTACGATTCTGTAGATGGTTGTAATACTTGTTTTTGTTACGATGGGGAGGCAATCTGTACTGAAAAGGCATGTACAAATACCAATGAAGTTAAATATTGTGATGATGGTACAGTTTGCCCCGTAGAGCTTTAAACTTGCTTTCCCTACTACACTAATGTACCTTTAATGTATATATAAACTTTATTAAAGGAATGTATGGAAAATATAAATGAAAGTATTTCCACCCCTCCTGAGCAAGTAATTCCACAAGAAGTTAAACCCAAAACAGACAAGAAATCTCTAATACTAGTATTAATAATTGTAGTTCTTTTTGTATTATTGCTAATTACTGGTGGGCTTTTTGCATATAAGAGTGGATTACTGAACAATATTTTGAATATACAACAGCAGGAAGATGAAGATATTGAAGAAGAGCAACTAGAAGATGAAACTTCCATTATGAAAACAACTTTTGAAGGAGAAACCATAAGTGCTTTGGTACCAGATGGCTGGACAGTAGAAGAATACTACGACGGTGAAGGGACAGAATCTCTCGTAGCGGGTGTTACATATGAAGGTTTTACTGGTCTGAAGATAAAGAATGGTACAAAGGAAGTCTTTTCTGTTAGGGCCGTTTCTGGAATAGGCGTTATTGGTTGTCCAATGTATGCAAAATTTGCTGATTACAATCCTACACATTTAGCAGATAATCAAGCAATGGCAAATGAAATTGATGAAACGATGAATATCACTGACTACACAACTGCCCAATACGTAGAATTTAAATGGCTAGACAAAACCTTTAGAAGGATTGGCACAGGATATTTTTACGATGACGTACCAAACAATGCCTTCTTTGAGGCACCATGTATGCAAGGAATTGTTACATTTACTGGTTTTAAATTTGTTGATTCTTTCGGTTACGAAAGTAATGCATACTTCTTTGGAGCAGTAGAGAATGTTACTGAGGATGAATTACTAATGGTAGATGAAATACTTGAAAGTATGAAATTAGTTAACTAATTAAATACCTCTACGAGATCTACTTTTACATCAACAGAGGAAGATATTAAATTATCTCCTTTCTCTCTGTCTCTGTACTCATACCATATACCATCTATACAAAGAGCTATATATTTAGCCTCTATGAGCATTCCATCAACAACTACCTGATTGTTACTAAGCATATTGTTTGTACGACTATCAGAGCTACCTTTTAGAAAAGTTCTTGAATAACCATCAAGTGGTCTTTCATATATCCTCGCGAGTACGGAAAGAGGTATTCCCCCTTCTCTTGATACATTAAAGTATGCATATGTAAGACCAGGAATATCCGTCCCTATCTCTGCAGAGATGTATGAACTAGAATCCTCATATACAGTACCTCTTTTAAGGAAAAAATTGTGTTTAGAGAGTCTTTCAATAGAAAGAAGGACTTCTAATAATCTTTGATAGTCTTGGGGGATGTCAGAATCTCTACTCTCTGCATTTTCTAAATATGCATATCTATCTGAGTTTTCATTCTTACTGAAGAAGTTCTCTACAAGATTCATAATGTTCTAAGAATACCATAAAATGGTGGAGACGGTGGGATTCGAACCCACGTCCAAAAGTTAAGAACTGTGCCATATACAAATGTATTTAGATTTATATAGCCAAACAAAGCTAAAAATCTAACAAAAAACTCTGTTTGCTCAGTAATTGTATTCAACTAATATCCCCTACTGACAAGAGATAGTAGCTATACCCTAGTAACGACTATCTAACACACTAACTAGAGATAGAAGTGTTAGACACTAACCGAACTTAATCAGCTAGACTTAAGCAAAATTGTAAGCATATAAAGGTGCAGTGAATGCAGCCCTTAGCTTACTTGCAAAAGCGTTAAGTTTGTTTTCTACACTTATCTGTGCTTTAGTTTTACGAACTAAAAAACGATTTGTGACAAACAGCCCCTATGACTTCTGTCGAAAGCCTTACGTCCCCATATTCTTAAAGAACGCTACATTATACCATTTTCTTAAGATTTTTTGGATACCTCCCAAAGGGATATTGCTGTTGCAACAGAAAGATTTAAAGAATCAATATTGTCCGAATGAGGAATATACACACTCTGTCCCAATTCCATATACCTATCCTCTAATCCCTTAGATTCATTGCCGTGGATAATAGTTAGGGGTTTTTTAAATTGTACCTCCCCTATTTCCTTTGCTCCCTTAAGCATAAAAGGGTATATATTTTGATTTGGATATTTCTTTAAATATTCCTCTATGGAATCAAACATCTCGAAGTTAATATGAAAGAGAGCACCCATTGTGGATCTAACAACCATTGGATCGAAGATATCTCCTGCTGGTTTTACTATACCTAAGTTCTTAAAGTCAAACCCTAGCATTGTCCGAATAACTGTCCCTATATTTCCTAGATTCATAGGATTAACTAATACTAGATGATTTTCATCCTTTGTTAATTCGGATTCATACTTCTTAAAGACCCCTACTACATAGGTATTTTCTTTAACTGCAATCTTCTCTATTGCCCTGTTAGAGTACTCAAAAGGTATGCTCTTTTGCATACATAGATCCATAATCTCCTTTATACCTTCACTCTCCTGCGTATCTGTCTTAAAAAGAACCTGATATACCTTTTCAGGATGCAACTTGAGCAACTCTATCACAGGGAAAGCTCCAAAAGCATATGAGTAATCGAATTTCTTTTGATACTTCTTAACTTTAGGTAAAAACATACTATTTCTTGTTTAAAATATCTTTCAATATATCATCTGCACAGGCCTTACCCTTGCTCATTTCCCATTTTTCTTTTCTAAGTATCAAATATGCCTCTTCGACCTTTTTCTTTGTTTCTGAGAGTATCAGGTTCTTTCTGAGAAGCTCCTTTTGAGCCTCTTCTTCACTCTTGTATATTTCATATATGCTGTACATAAAGCCATGGAGTAACACTAAGTAACTTAAGAACTTTGCTAATGTTGAAAGATTAAGCATTAGGTAATACTCAATATTTAAGAATGGTAAGAAAAATATCTGTGAAAGAATCGCAAATGTTAAGGAGAGTATGAGCCAGAACTCAAAGTTTCTGTAGTACATTCCCTGACTTCTTACATATCCAACAAGTGTTAAGATATATACTCCAAGTGCAATCATTTGCATTACAATAGCGAAGATATATTCACTGTACCCACTAAAGATGTTTGAAAATACGGAAATTAATATTACGAATATTGAAAATACAAAAAATATTCCTAAAAATACAAATCTTTCGTTAATATTTTTCTCCTTATGTTCTTCTCTAGCAAATATCCAACTTAAGAAGAATATGAAGGAGAGGAACACTCTAGAAAGAACTACGCTACTTGGAAATATTTCCGTGTTTTTTATTACAAACAAATCAGAGAAAACATCTAAAGAAATCAATATATGTAAAACATCAAGCAAGGATACAGCAAAGAAACCTATCGCTAAAAGCAGGAAGTTAAAAGAATTTCTTTTTGTAATAAAACGAAGTAATGCAAGCGACCCAATAAAGAAGGCAAAGATTCCTGCAAACAAATCAAGTATTAACTGAAAGTCTGTAATCCATTTTAAATTCCCAGCTACATATCCAAATGTAAGAAATGCGATTACACTTAGAAGTATAAAGATTTCTCTTTTCTTTACATCATTTTTTGTAAATTTTTGTATCATATGTATATTTTAATACATGAGTTTAGAAAAAGATATTTTTTCATTCCTCTCTGCGTGAGGAGCACAAACAGTAACTACCCCTTTTTCACTTTGAGATATGTAGTAGCCAGTACCATTTATGGATATGTACAAAGGATCTTGGGGCATTACTATTAATTCTTCAGACTCTCCTGAAAGAAATGACATATCTACTAGATCGGAACAATCATATGGACCACTTTTGCAAATCTCATTACCAAAGTTCACACACGCATTATCTTTTGGTATTTGTTCTGGTATTTCTCCAAAAGTATTGTTGTATGCACTTACATGGGTAAGTATGGCTGATATATCTGCTGTTCTTTTCATATTCCTAGCTTCAGCAGCCTCCTTACTTGGATTAATCGCTAGAAGGGCTAAGAGCCCCATTACAACGAAGGCAGAGAGAACTACTAGTATTTCTAGGATATTAAATCTCTCATTCTTTGGTGTCTTTTCTTTTTCCTTTTTTACAGGAACAAAGTTTATTGTCTCTACATTTCGGGCAGCTTGATCCATAGCTACATAATACACATTTAGGAATCTTTTTTACATAGTTTTAACTATCTCCTATAGAGTGATAATTAAAAGGATATAGTAATCATACAGCTAAAAAGGTTGTTATAACAACATTTAAATTGTTGTCCACATAAAAGGTTTTTGGGTGAATAAGTTGGAGTAACTACGGAGAGGGTGGGATTCGAACCCACGGTACGGAAACCGTACAGCACTTTTCGAGAGTACCCTATTCGACCACTCTAGCACCTCTCCAGTGCATAATTATATCAAAAATAGTGAAATAACAAGCTATATCTCCTCGAAAGGAATATAGTCACCATAGGTTAGACGGTCTATCCTACCCTGCTTTCTAACATCTTTGTACAAAACCTTGTCTTGAAGTAATACAAAAATAGCATCCTTATCTGCCTCTCCAAGAAGCAATATCAAAGCTTTTGGATATCTAAGTCTAGTTTCAATTATTAAAAAATACTGCCCATTCTTAATTGAAAACCAAAAGTTATCAAGCATAAACCACTCATAGAGTCTATTTCCTGTGTCTACTCCCCTTGTAGTAATTTTGTGCTTAACAGTATTTGGCTTGTTAGTACCAGCTACATATACAAAAAATAGAAGAGCAATTATACATGCCATTAGGAAATAGTTTCCTAATATTGCCAAAAACAGTACAAAAAAAAGAGATATGGCCAAGACAATCATGAAAGATCTATTTTCAAACTTGATTTCATACCTATCAGGAGCCTCCCATTCGAAAAGCTTTACATTTTGTATAACCTTCTTGGTAGGAATATCACTCTCTTCTAATACAATCTCCTTTTCTACAATCTTTTTTCTCTTCTCCGCTTTTTTCTTTTTAATCGCTTCTTCTTTTAATTTTTGTATCTCCTCTTCCCTTTCTCTAAGAGACATTTCTCCAGAGATTATCTTAAAAATATCTGATATTTCAGTTTCAAATCTATTCTTTTTCTTCATACGCATATTATATGTATTTATGAGTTAGATAACAAATGAAGCTATAACAAGTACTAACAATATCCCTACTCCCCAAAAGATATCTAATATATGGAAAAAGTTCAAAAGGACAACAAGAAATATCCCTATGGTTAGTAAAATTCCGAATTTAACACAATTTGTTTTTACAATATCTGTATTTTCTTTTTTTAGTATTAGTAGTGAAAATGCATATGCAATTAAAGATAGAGCAGATGAAAGAAAAATAAAGGATCCCATTGTAAATACGGAAATATTTAATAAATCGTAATCCCCTTCTACATTAAAAGGTAAGAATGTTCCAAGTGAGAGTAAATACAACAAAATCACAACAGAGAAAACAAGAAGAAAAACTAATGATAAAAGGAATTTAATATTTCTTTCTCTATAAGTTTTCTCTTCCACTTTGAAAAGTAATAATCTAAGAAATTAATTTTAAAGGATATCAATATGAATATCTTAATTATAGAGAAATCTAAAACTATTTCATACATTTTAAAAAAGAGTTTAATTGCATATGGATATAACGTTACAGAAGATAGTGGAAGTTTTAATGTAGAGAATATTGTAAGAAGGAATATATTTGAAATATTAATTTTAGATACAAATATAACAGGTACTTTTAATACAATAGATATACTTAAGAAAGTAAAAAGATTTAAAGATATTGAATGTAAGATACTTGGCATATGTAGTACAGGTGGATGGAGGGATAAGGTAAATTTCTTAAATAATGGTGGAGACGATGTCTTGTCTTACCCATTCCCTATGCAAGAATTAATAGCTAGAATACAATCTCTTCTTAGAAGACCAAAAAGCTATATTGATAATCAAATATATATTGGAGATGTTGTTTTGGATACTAGAAGTAAAACTGTATCTGAAAAAGAAAAAGATGTTGATTTAAGGAGAAAAGAGTATGAACTTTTTGAGTATCTTGTTAGGAACAAAAATAGGACTGTAAGTAGATGCGAATTACTAGATCATGTGTGGGACTATAGAAGCTATACTGGTTCAAACACTGTTGATGTACATATAAAAAGAATAAGGGATAAAATATCCAATAAAGGAATAATTGAAACTGTACATGGACAGGGTTACAGAATTAAGGATAGAAAAAATCCTAAAGCATCATTGGCATTACAAGATGTACAAAATCAGGATCATCAGCTATCTTAAATACCCCTGGTTTTACTGTTTCACTACATTCAAAGATAATATCTTCACTATCTAAATGGTTTAATACATCAGAAAGCAATCTAGAGCTAAATGCTATTTTAAGGGAATCTCCCTCTATATTCCCTTTAAAAGTACTTTTGTTACTACCTAAATCTGTTTGTGTTGCAGAAAGAGTAACAGAATCACCTTTAGAATCAATATCTAGTATTAACTTATTTCCTAATACACTCTTTGCGATAATGTTAGTAATCTTTAAAGAATTAAGAAAATCATTCTTACTTAATTTTGTAAGTGTTTTATAACCAGTAGGAATGATTTGTCTATATTCAGGAAATTGTCCATCTATCAATCTTGATACTAAATCAATATCTCCATATTTAAACAGTATTTGATTCCTATCTTCAATTAAATATACTTCTATCATATTATCTTCACCTATCTCAGTTACAATATGAGCCAATTCTAAAAGAGCTTTAACAGGTACTAAGACATTAACATCCTTTTCAGAATTTACATCCAACTTTACTATTTGTCTTGAAAGTCTTAATCCATCAGTTCCAACAAAAGAGATACTATCTCCTGAAATTTCTAACAGAATACCTGTTAATACGGGTTTTATATCATCACTAGCTGCAGCAAATGCAACCCTATTTACAGCCTTTACTAATAGATCTTTAGGTAGTTTTAATAAAGGTTTATTATCAGTAACAGTAGCTACAGCAGGAAAATCATCTGCAGGCATGGTGTTTAAACTTGCAAAATTTCCTGTACTTGAGATATTAAAGTTTTGATTATCCAAAGTAACATCAATAACCTCACTTGGAACACTATTTACAAATTCTGTTAGCTGTTTTGCAGGTACAGTTATCTTTCCTTCAGATTTAACATCTGCTCCAATCCAAGTATTTAAACCTATCTCTAAATCTGTAGCTGTGATAATTAATTTACCTTTACTGCTTTCAAATTGAACATTATTAAGTATTGGTAAACCAGGTTTACTACTTACTACCCTACTAACAATATTTAGATACTTTGCAAAGGTATCTTGATTACATGTAAATTGCATTTTATGTCTTTAAAACAAATATTATATATAGGCAGTAGTAACTAGTATATTCTACTTAATCTTAATGTAGTTTTCTACTCTTTTATTTAATTAATATATTAAGTTGTAATAGTAGTAGAGAGTGTGTATATGTTTATAACCTTCCTATCTTACCTCGATATTACTCCTTGTAATAATAGTTTATAACGCCTACTCTATCTGTCGAAAACTTTTAACTACCTTTTTATTAAATATTCTTTAACTGTATTCTTTCTCTTATCTTTTCTCTGTGGATTCAAATTGTGTATTCCTAAGGATAACAGGCTATTTATTGTGAATATTAAAAACCTTTAACAAAAGCATTTCTAATTAAAAGGTAGTATCTAAAACAAATCTTATTTTGTGGAATACACCCCTGTTATTCGTAAGATACCCACACCTATCCACCACATATACACTATTGTTGTGTAATTTCTCTCATACAAAGATCTATTTTTTCTGCAAAACGACTATCTTTTTCCATTCTTTTGGATATTTGTTTGTAAGCATGTATTACGGTTGTATGATCTTTTCTATTTACCTCTTTTGCCACTCTCTCAAGAGGTAAATCCAATTCTTTTCTAAGTAGGTACATTGCTACTTGTCTTGCAAGCGCCATATACGAGGTTCTTCTTCCTCCTTTAATATCTGCAATAGGAACATCAAAAACATTAGATACAGATTTAATTATCTTTTGAGGAGTAATCTTTATCCTTTTACTTTCAATATCTACATCTAAAATTTTTAAGACATCTTCTGAGGTTATCTTTTCTCCAAGGAGCATTAATGTAATAACTTTGTTTAAGGATCCTTCTAACTCTCTTACACTACTATCAATATTTTTTGCTATTAAATCGATAAACTCCTCTGGCACTTTCGCTCTCTTTTCGAGAACACCCTGTTTCAATATTGCTATTCTTGTTTCATAATCAGGCATTTGTATATCTGCTACCATACCTCCTTCAAATCTAGACCTTAACCTATCAGTTATATTACGTATCTCTTTCGGTGGCCTGTCTGATGCTAGCAAAATCTGTTTGTTTGCATGATATAGAGTGTTAAATGTATGGAAAAGCTCCTCTTGTGTTTTAGGTAGTGTTTCTACAAACTGAACATCATCAATCATTAATAGGTCTACTTCTCTATACTTTGATCTAAAATCTTCATTTCTTTTTGTTCTAATAGCTTCAATCATTTCATTAAGGAATTGCTCTATCGAAACATATACAACTTTTTTATCTGGAGATTCTTTTAACAATTGATTACCAATTGCTTGCATAAGGTGTGTCTTTCCAACACCAGTATTTCCATAGAAAAAGACGGGATTATATGCTCTACCCAAATCTTTAACTACCGCATGTGCAACTGCCTCTGCAAGCCTATTATGTGAACCAACTACAAAGGTTTCAAATGTATATTTAGGATTAAGCTTCGAATATGTAAGTGCATCTTGATATTTTTTCTTTTCATTCTCAGAAGCAGAGAAAAGATCTATATTCTGACTACCAGTATTCAGAAACTGATATCTACTCTCTTTCCCCTTTTCCTCTATTGAAGATTTAATAAAAAAATCGATCTGTAAATTCTGTCCAGTAGCTTTAAGAAGACACCTTTGTAAGAGATTTTTGTAATCGTTTTGTATTAACCCTCTTTTGAATTCGCTCGTACATGAGAAAGTTGCAACTCCGTTATCTATTCTTTCTAAATATGTATCTGCAAACAAAGATTTATACTCCACCTTATCAAGAACCATTCTTAGGTTCTCAGAAACAATTTTCCATATATCATCATTATCCATCCTTTCGAAAGACTCTACTCTACCCTCTTCAATATTTGGTTTTGGAATATTCTCCATATATTTTTCAAAGTCTATTTTATCCATACTTAACAAAGTATATACAATATATAAAGGCAGTTAGGGGGCAGTGCTATGGTCGATTGGGACTGATATTCCATTATATTGATTTTCAAAAAAATGTGGATAAAGGAATAGGAATATATATTTTAACCTTTCTAAAAGAGACTTTTTTCTGTTACACTTTTTATCTAAGTTACTTAGAGCTATTTTTGTCATCTCATGATAATACAAATATTTGCCATATGTATAGATGTTAATATATAATAGGCTCGTTTATGAAAAGAACATATCAACCAAAAAATTTGAAGAGGATCAAGAAGTTCGGTTTTATGTCAAGAAACAAAACTTCTGCAGGAAAAGCTGTACTCAAAAGAAGAATCAAAAAAGGTAGGAAAAATCTTTCTGTAAGTGATGAATACAAAACTTTAAGAAAGAAGCCTACTTCAAGAATTAGGTAGTGTATACTTAAACATATGCTTCCAAAGAAATACCGATTAGAACCAAAGAATCTCCAAAAGATTTACAAAGAAGGTAAGAAGTTCCGTGGCGAATATGGAATGCTTGTTGTAAAAGAATTAAATATTAACAATCCCCAATTTGCTTTTGTAGTTAGCAAAAAGATTGGAAATGCTGTTCAAAGGCACAAAATGACTAGACTACTAAGACAGATAACTACAGAATTTTTAACAAAGGTCGAAGATAGTAAATTAGCATCTCAGTATATAGCATTTAAGTATAGTGATAACTATGAAGAACTTAAAAAAGAGTACCTTAAACAGCTTAAGGATGCTTTTAGAATTGCCTAAAGGATTTGAACTTCTCCTTATTCGTATTTACCAGAAAACTCTCTCACTTGATCACGGATACTTAGGAAAGGTTTATCCTAATCTAAGGGCATGTAAATTTTCCCCTACTTGTTCTGAGTATGGGTATGAATCAGTAAAAAGGTTTGGTTTAATTAAGGGTAATTATTTGGCTCTAAAAAGATTCCTAAGATGCAATCCTTGGAGCAAACCAGGACAATATGATCCTGTACCTGAAAAATAATTAAGTTTAATGTATAATGCATCAGATTTTTATTATTATTCTTTTATTCGTATGTTAGCAACCATTTGGAATACTGTTCTTTTTAACCCCGTACTTAATGTAGTAATACTTTTGTATCATTACTTGGGTGATAACCTAGGTTTAGCAATATTAGCGATTGCCGTCATTGTAAGAATACTTCTTACACCCTTAGTCAAAAAACAAACAGAGATGACTAAGAAGATGGCAAACCTAAAGCCCGAGTTGGATAAGCTACAGAAAAAATATGCAAACAACAAAGAGAAGCTTTCTCAAGAGCAGATGAAACTTTACAAAAGAGTTGGGTATAACCCACTTGGTTGTATCGGTACTTTTATCCCCCAACTTATTATACTTTCTGTTCTAATCGGGGTTATTAGAGCTGTAACAGATAGCAATCTTGATGGTCTGTATACCTGGGTTAGAGAGTTAATAGGTATTAACAATGGGTATATAGTTAACCCTCAATTCCTTTTCTGGGACTTAACGAAATCATACAATGGTATGTCTTCAGAATTTGGTAGATTTGCAGCAGAGAGCCTACCATATGTTGTGTTAGCTGTTTTGGTAGGTATTGTTCAATATGCTACAACAGCATTTACACAAAAAATGAATGCACCTACTACACCTTCTAAAAAAGAGAAGAAGAAAGGAGAAACAACCCCAGAAGATATGCAAGCTCAAATGCAAAAATCTATGATGTTTATGTTCCCTCTTATGACAGTATTCTTTACTATTAGTATGCCAGCAGCTCTTGGTTGGTATTGGATGATTCAATCTGTTATGTTAGTTGTACAGTATTTCACCTTAGATTTTGATAAGACTAAAAGGGGAGTACAAAATCTTTGGGATGTTATATTCACTAAAAAGAAAATAAATTAAGGAAAATATTTAATATGAAAGATATTGTAAAAAAAGAACTAGATACTCTTCTCGAGCTAATGGGAATAGATGCTCAGTATGAGATAGAGGTTGAGAAAGTTGGAGAAACTTCATACATAAAGATTCTTTTTGATGGAGAGAATTTAGGCTACCTTATCGGCGGTCATGGAAAGCACTTAGATTCTTTGCAGTATGTGCTTAGCCTTCTTACTAGGAAGAAATTAGGAGAGGATGATGATTACAGAATAATATTGGATGTTTGTGGGTACAGGAAAGAAAGAGATGAAAAACTAGAGAAGTTTGCTATGCAAAAAGCAGATGATGCAAGAATTCTAGGAGAACCAGTAGATCTTCCCCCTATGAAAGCATCAGATAGGAGAGTTGTACATATGGCATTACAGGTATTTGATGATATTAAAACAGAAAGTATAGGAGAAGATAGAGATAGGCATATTAGAATTATTCCTACATCTGAAGCAGAAATGGATATTATATCCGAATCTGAAGAAGCAGAAGAAGAAAGTGAGGAATAAAGCATTCTTTGTTAAAATGTATTAATGAATACATTTTTAAAAAAGTATTATCTGTATATCCTCTACATACTTCTTGTCTCTATATCAATATTTCTTTGCTTTGAAAATCTCCCTAAGGGAATCTTTTTAATTATCCTTTTTACTTTTTGGTTTCTGTTTTCCTTAAGAAAGAAGGGGTATTTACCTACCCTACTAACACTGTTTATCCTATTACCATTTAATATAACCTTTCAAATACCAGAGAGTATAATACACTCTCAACCATATATTGCAGGCTTTTGGGTTAATTACCTAGTTCCCACCCTCTCTATACTTGATGTATTTGTATTACTTCTACTAATACAGCTCTATGTACATAGGAAAAAGATATTTAAAAAGGTACTTTTTGATAAATATATATTAATATTTTTTGCACTTTTATTAATTCAAAACCTTTTTGTTCAAAATTTTCTAACATTACTACTTTCAATTAGAATCTCTGTCTATTTATTTACCTCTATCATTTTACTTCTATCTATAAAACAAGAATTTAAATTGAAAGACCTGTTACAAAATAGATATATAAAATTCACTTTAATATCATCTATTCTTATTCAGGGAAGTATTGGTCTCTACCAATTTTTAAAGGGTACATCTGTTGGGCTATACCTCCTTGGAGAATCAAAAATTGTAAGTGGAATGTATGGATCTAGTTATATTGATATTCAAGGAGAAGCATTTTTAAGAGCTTATGGTACCTTTCCTCACCCCAATATTTTAGTGGGTTGGTATTTGCTTCTATTTTTCATTTGTATGTACATATATTCAAAAACGAAAGAAAAAGGTTACCTTTTTTCTATACTATTAATTCTCCTTTTCTCTATCTTCACTTTCTCTCGTTTAACTATTCTTCTTCTCCTTCTTTTTACAATTATTTTTGTTGTTAAATTAATATCTGAAAGAAAATATATATTCTCAGTATCTTCTCTACTCTTCTATCGATTTTTAAATATCTTTAGTGGGGATGATAACAGTTGGAGTGATAGGGTTAAACTTCTTAAATTAAATTTAGATATTTTAAAAGAGAACTTTCTTTTGGGTACAGGACTAGGTAGGTCTCTACTCTTCTATGAAAAAGATATACCTTTTACTAGTGGAGGGAAGTTGCTACTTCAACCTGTTCATAATATATGGTTACTCAATTTGATTGAGTTTGGGATATTAATTGGTACATACTATCTTTTTCTTCTTTACAGATACTTTTTGAGAGGTATTAAAATCAATCTGTTCAAAGTATTAATATTAGTTTCAATATTGGTAATTGGAATGTTTGATCACTATCTTTTTACTTTACCTCAGGGCAATCTGCTTTTCTTTTCTTTCTTGATATTACTAACTGACTTAAGACGATAGTGGAAAGAAGTGCTAGCCACATTAGATACTCTGGATATGCTACATATGAAAGAGAGGTATATATAGAGACAGCAAGAGCGGAAAGATTGAGAATTAAGTATAGGGCAAGTAGTCTCTTAAAGTATTTTCTACTGAATGAACGAAGAATTAATAACCTGGTCAAAGGGTATATTAGGATGAAGATTATTGCAAAAATCCAGTGTAGTACTCTATTAAAATCCATTTCATTTCCTGTTAAAGGGTATATCCCTACCCCTATTAGAGCAAATGCGGAAATAGCATGAAAGTTGTAATATGTTTTTCTTACTTTTTTGTACTTAGGATTAGTAATTGCATCAAGTCCGCATAGTAATCCTGTTATAATTGCAGATATATTGAAATATGTTCCTGTTCCAAATATCAAAGCATAGTCACTTACGGCATACCCTGTTCTTAAATCAAGAAATTCGAAAATGTGAACAGGAAAAGTACCAAGTAAGTAAAGGTTTGAAAGGGTAAAATATATTATTCCAACTATGTCTAACATTGGTATAAAGATATCATTTGACGAAAGAAAATGTAAGTATTGGCGGAGAGAATGGGATTCGAACCCATGGTACATTGCTGTACGCACGCTTTCCAAGCGTGTCCTTTCGGCCACTCAGGCATCTCTCCCAATCAAAAACTGGCGTACCCGGCCGGAATCGAACCGACAACCTACTGCTTAGAAGGCAATTGCTCTATCCTATTGAGCTACGGGTACATAAAACATGCAATTTTATCAATAAATTGATTGAATTGAAAGCTTTATTCCGTAATTTTCAACTCAACAATAGTTACTAATACCCCTCCCCTTCTATTTGGGAACCTCTTAAGGAACTCAGGATAGTTACTTGGTATAAATTGTATCTCTGTTTTTTGATCTGAATAGTCAAGAGTCGTAATATATTCTAATCCTTCTGACCATCTCATCCCTTTCAATTTGTTCTCAATTTCTTCCTTACTTACCTTTGGCCTTATAGATGATTGAGCTTCGAGTTTAATTTGAACTGAATCCTTTACTGTATCGTCTACTGTAAGTTTTTTCTCAACCTTATCACCAAGTACTAACTCTATATCATTCTCACTCTCAAAGAGGTTGTTTTCTATTGCCTCTTGTCTTAGCAATTCAGTTAATCCCTCATTTAGATTCTTTGTTGAGTAGTAAGTAGCGGTACCCTTAATTGTTACATCTAAGTTAACAATACTTGCTTCTTCCCCTACTTTTTTATCTGTCTTTATACTTTCTTTATCTACTTCACTCTTAATACTGTTCTCTATGATTTCCCAACTCTTCTCTTTGCCTCTTAATTCAGATTTTACCTCCTCTATTGCAGTAGTACTTAATCTCTCTATCGCTGTGTCTAGGTCTTGTTGAGAAAGAACTGTGTATTCCTGCTTGCTTCCACCAGTAAATGCTGCTGAGTTAAGACCGTATACCTCGGAGACATTGTAACCAGCAACAGAGAATGGTCTACTTGCAGCTATGTTATACTCTTCCCCTATATCTGCTGCTGTAACTTCAATAGTTGACATTGAATTACAGTTCATCTCTACGGCACTATTTGTTTTGTATGAATATTTATCAGTAGTTATTGTATGTCCATTACTTATCACAACCTTTGGAGAGGTTTCGTTACAACCACCACCTTTCCAATATGTAATAGTGACAGAGCCTTTTGCTTTTTCTCCTTTGTATGCTTTCCCTGTTGGATTAATAGTGTCTGAAAGACTTTTAGTTGCCTCACCTGCTTTAATAGGGATTTTTAGATTATCGAAATCTATTTCTTCAATGTTTGCATCTCCAGTAAAAGTCTTCTCTATCTCTACACTTTTTGCTTCCACAAAAATCTTTACTTTAACAAGAGGAGCCATCTGATTATATATAGCGAAGGAGACTCCAGGAACAACCAAGAGTAATCCAATTGCTACAAAAAGTATTCTTAAGAATTTTTTATCCTTAAAATCTATCTTAATACCTTTAAATTTAGAGAGTACACTCTCTCTATTTACCAAAGGTTCTCTTCTTCTATCAATTGGAGGATTTTCAGTAATTGGTATTGAAGCAAAATCTTTTCCAGCAAGTGACTCTTCTTTCTCTGCTGGTAAATCGCTATCTATTGAAATAAAGGATTCGTTATTTTTTTCTTTCTTTGGAACATATCTTTCTTCTCTTGATTTATTAATAGCGTTGTTAACCCTCTCTTCGAAGGAAGATGCTTTTTTTAATGCTTCTTCTTCAATGGCTTCCTCTACTTTCTTTCGTGGTTTACTACTTTTAGATTGTAATTCGAGTTCTTGTTCAACCTCTATCCAATCCTCTTCGGTTGGAAGTGATGGTGTTTCTATTACCTTAATTCCTGCTAAATTACTGTTTCTTACCCCTGTTGGATTCTGTATTATCTGAGCAATGAGTAGTTTACCCTCTTTTTGAGCAACTTCGTTAATAACTTTTAGGTTAATTGGACTTATTAAAAGATCTGTTTGATCTGTAAAAGTTAATACAACTCTCTCTGCTTTACTCTGATGTATTTCTTTAACCACATCAGTAAGCTCATGTGTACCATTTATTATTATTTTCTTTATATTGCTCTTGTCTTCCATTTCATTAGGCGTCCCAATTTATATCATACTTCTTTTTATCTATCTCCATATCGTATACAAACTTTGCTAAAGATGCTGGAGTTATATCATATATATTTTCGAGTTCCCCACTATTATCTCTTACACCTCTTAATTGATTTGGAGTGAACATTTCTATCTTTGGTACAACTGTAAAAGGTAAGTATTTTTTCCATGGGAATTCAAGCATTACCTCCTTAATATCTGGAAGTAGAGCTCCTCCTCCACATAAATATATTTGAGAAGGTAGTATATCCACATCCTCACAGCTTTCAAGGGCAACTTTAAGTGTTCTCATCCAAAGGTTTGCAGTTGAGTACATTACCTTTTGTACCTGCCTTGAGACTTCTTTTGGTAATTCTTTGTTTGAGTACTTTATCTTCCTTATCTCTGCATGTCTAAAATCTGTATCTGTTAATTTTGCCAATTCTTTAGTAAATACCCTACCTCCAAATGCAAACATCTGAGTTTCTGCAATATTTCCATCTTTTACAATTGCAACATCTGTAGTACCTCCACCGATATCTATAAAAATGGCCGAAAAGGATGGATTCTCTACTCCTGAGTGAGCTCTTGCTACTGCAAAAGGTTGTGATACTATACTTAACACACTTAAGTTAAGGGTATTTGCTACTTTTCTTAAAGCTTCAGTGTATGTTTTTGGTGCAAATGATGCATAGAAATGAAGCCTTACATCCCTACCCTTGTAACCAATTAATGTATTTACAGGCATTCCTCCAATTTCCAAACCCGTCGGAGTTATATGTAATATTTCAATATCTTCATTTCTTAAGCCTGTTCTTTGACTTAAATCCCCTTTCCCATCTGCTACAATTTGTGCTTTTATCTGTGCAATTATCTTCTCTTGTTCTTTCTTTGTAACTTCCTTCTCGTGACTTTCTTCTCGTTGATAGTTAACTACTATTGATACTCCCTGTATATATTCTCCTGCGATTCCCATTATTACATTCTTTGGGTATTCTTCCTCTTTTAATGTACTGAGTAATTCTCCAATGGAGAGATTGCAATTCTCAAGAACTGTATCTAGATTTGTAATGATTCCACTACGCATAGCATGCTGTTGTTGCAAAATCCTAGATACTCTATTTACATACACACCTCCTTCATCCATTGTGAAAAGTAAACTCTTCACACTTTCGGTACCGATATCTAGTGCTACTACAGAGTTTTTACCATCTAAAAGGTTTACTTTTGATGTTTTAAAAGGCAGCTTTATCATCTTAAGGAATTATATCATATGACAATACAGAAAGAAGTTTATTTCTCTATATTGTTACAACAAGTATGATGGGTTCTCTTTCAGTTTTCTTGTATATATGTTTACTGAGTGTTTTCTCTATGTTTTCTTTAAGTTCTTTTATTTCAAACTTGTTCTTCTTCTTTGAGAATCTTATCCAATCTCTATGAATGTCATATATCATTGTTTGTATTTCATTGAGAAGTTCTTGGGAAGCTTTCATATATATGAAACCTCTTGATACAAACTGAGGTCTACTAATTATGGCTTTATTTTTCTTACTTAAATTCAAAACTACAACAAACATTCCATATTCTGCAAGTTGTTGCCTATCTTTTAATACAATATCTCCTGTGTCTCCTACTCCTAAGCCGTCGATTAATATTGGCTTTGACTCTATTGGCTTCGATTTAATCCAGTTTCTTCCATTGAAAGTCCAAATTTGTCCATCTCCTGTAAGTAGAACATCTTCATCTCTCATACCCCACTCTACATAGTTTTTCTTGTTGAAATATCTAAATGTTAAAGGCCCGTGTATTGGCATTACCTCTTTCGGTTGAACAAGATCATACATGATTTTCATATCCTCTTGATTACCATGGCCTGTTGAATGTATTTTAGTTTCAATACTGTCCTTTACTAAATCTGCCCCCAAACTTATTAATCTATCAGTCATTTTCTCTATGCTTGAGATATTTTCGGGTATCTCTGAAGAAGACATTATTACTAAGTCTCCTTTCTTTATCTTTATATATTTATGCTCATTAAGTGATATCCTATTAAGTGCTGCGAATCTTTCACCTTGACTACCAGTTGAAAGAATCATTAGTTGGTTATCTTTGTATTTTGGAATATCCCTTTCCTTAATTATTAAACCTTCTGGGATTTTAATATACCTTTGGGCATGAGCAATAGATATGGATTGTTCTAAGCTCCTACCAGAGATTACAATCTTTCTGTTTGTTCTTTTTGCTATCTCAAAAAGAGAGTGTAATCTTGTTAACAGAGATGAGAATGCTGCAACGATGACTCTACCCTCTACTCCATTTATTACTCTCTCCAAGTTCTTAAAAACCTCTGTTTCTGAGGGGGCTTTGCCAGGTTTACTTGCATTAGTACTTTCCATTAATGCAAGATCAATTTTCCCTCTAAGAGATTTTAATTTTGCATAGTCAGCTTCTAATTCACTTGTTGGTTGGGTATCTATTTTGTAATCTCCAGAGAAAAACACATTACCCTTGGGGGTTTCTACAAAAATTGAGAATGCATCTGGAATACTATGGTTTATACCTATAAAGGTGGCTTTAAAATTTCTACCTAAGTTAATTTTTGTATGTCTTGTAACACCGAAAACTTTAGTTTTACTCTTCAAGTTATGTTCCTCTAGCTTTGCTTCGATTAATGCTTTCGCAAAAGCTCCTGCATATATTGGGGGGAAATCTAGAGCTGGAAGTAACCATCTCAAAGCCCCTGTGTGATCTAGGTGGCCATGTGTTATAAAGATACCTTTTACCTTATGTTTGTTTTTCGTTAAGTATTTAAAGTTTGGTATTAGGTAATCTATTCCGTACATTTCTTGCCCTGGGAATGAATATCCTGCATCTACAACAACTATTTCATCTCCATATTCTAAAAAATTACAGTTTCGTCCGACTTCTTCCGTTCCTGACAGTGTACAAAGTTTTAATTCTTTGTCTCTAAAAAATTTGTTTTTAATATTATTCATGCCAATGATTATATCATACCATCTGAAAAACAGCTTTCTGAAAAGAAAAATTGTGGTATAATGGGGGGTCGTTAATACAAGAGTAGTCACCTTGGAGACATTGGGAAGAAATCTTTAAGAAATTAGAACCCACAGAGACCTTACTGTAAAGAAGGTTAATGAGCTCAATATTAATATATTGAGGAAGTAAGGTGGTAACGCGATATTCGCCCTTACATTAGAGTGTATCTATGGTACGATATATTCTAGTGTGAGGGCCTTTTTAATATATATACTTAAGTGTATGAAAAAAGAAATACCTAAAGCTTTTGATTCGAATTCAAAGGAAAAAGAAATATACAAAATTTGGGAAAATTCAGGCTTATGCAGACCAGAGGGAATAGAAGAGCTGCTTAAACAAAATGGTTTGAAGATAAAGAGTCCTTTTACAATTGTTCTTCCTCCTCCCAATGCTAATGCTAATTTACATATAGGGCATATGTGTGGGTATTCTTTCCAAGATGCTATGGGTAGATATCAAAGAATGACAGGCCATCCTACTCTACTCTTGCCGGGTAAAGATCACGCAGGTATTCAAACAGAGACTTCTTTTACAAAGGTCTTGAAAGAGAAAGGTATAGACAAGTGGGAAATGGGAAAAGAAGAGTTTTACAAACAGTGCTATGCATTCTCAATGGGAAATGCTTCAAACGCAAGAGAACAGGAAAAGAATATCGGTTTAAGTGCAGATTATACAAGGGAATTGTTTACTCTAGATCCTAAATTAACAAAGATTGTCTATGATACCTTTTATAAAATGTACAAAGAAGGGTTAATTTACAGAGACAAAAGGATAATAAATCAGTGCCCTAATTGTAAAACTGCCCTTGCAGATATCGATACAGAACATGAAGAAAGGAGAGGTATTTTTGCATATATTGTTTATCCCTTTGTTGAGGAGGAAGATAGGAAGAGAGCTAAAGAAAAGTTTGGAGTTGAAGGTATTACTGTTGCAACTACTAGACCAGAGACTATGCTTGGTGATAGTGCAGTTGCTGTTAATCCTCAAGATACAAGATACAAAGAGTTTGTTGGTAAGAAAGTCCTACTCCCTATCGCAAATAGGGAAATACCAATAATTGCTGATTCTGATATAGATATTGAACTTGGAACAGGTGCTCTGAAAGTTACACCAGCCCATTCTCCTGTTGATTTTGAAATTGGTAAAAAGCATGGCCTTGAAATTATCAATGTTATTAATGAAGAGGGAAAAATGACTGGTAGTATACCTGAAAGATTCTTAGGTATGGAAACAGTAGAGTGCTCAAAAGCTTTAGTTAAGGAATTAAGTGAAAAGGGTTTGTTGATAAAGATTGAGAATATTAAACATGAGATAAGTATTTGTGAAAGATGCAGAACAGCTATAGAACCCATTATCTCCAACCAATGGTATGTTGATGTTAATCCTTTAGCTAAAAAGGCCTTAGAAGTACTAAAGCAAGGAGAAACGACAGTTATACCTTCTGGTCAGCAAAAGGCATTAGAACACTTCTTTAACAATATCCAACCATGGTGTATATCAAGACAGCTTTGGTGGGGTCAAAGAATACCTGTTTGGTATAGTGGTAGTAAAAAATTGCATGATTGGTTAAGAGAGAATGAAGGAAAGGATATTGCTGAATTTAAAAAGGAGACTGGTGAAGAAGCTCGGGGAACGGGGGAAATATATCTTGGAGAAAATGCCCCTGATGATTTTGGAATATGGGAAGCTGAAGAAGATATGTTTGATACTTGGTTTAGTTCTGGGCAATGGCCATACTCCACTTTGGGAGGTATAGGGGGAGAGGATTACAAAAAATACTATCCTACTCAAGTTATGGAAACAGCTAGGGATATTCTTTTCTGGTGGGTTGCAAGAATGATGATGATGGGTATATATACAACAGGAAAGACACCATTTTCTACAGTCTTTCTACATGGCTTAATTCTTGCTGCTGATGGTAGTAAGATGTCAAAGTCTAAAGGTAATGGTGTTGAACCTACCGAAGTTATTAACAAATATGGAGCAGATGCTCTACGTCTTTGGTACTTTAGTGATGCACTACCAGGGTCTAATGCACCTGTTAGAGAAGAAAAGATAAAGGGAAATAGGAATTTTGTTAACAAGATATGGAATGCTTCCAGATTTATCTTGATGAATATAGATGAATCAGAATTAGAAAAAATATCTAATCATGAATTAGATATGTCTTTGTCAAGAATTAAAGAAACTCAAGAGCATACTATAAAGGTATTAAAATATCTTGAGAAATTCCAATTTAATCTAGGAGCGGAAGCTATTAGAGAATTCTTTTGGCATCAGCTATGTGATATATGGATAGAGGAAATTAAGGGAGAGATAAAGGATGAGGAAATAGGGTCTGAGGAAAGAGTTGAGAAACTAAGTGAATTACTTTGGATTCTTAAGAGTAACTTAAAGATTATGCACCCATTTGTTCCTTTCATTACGGAATCAGTCTGGCAAGAATTAGTAAATCTAGAGCTTGCAGAGGGGATATTAATGGGAGAGCAGATATCATAAAGGGAATGAGGATGGAGAGAGTCCGCGATATTGAAATCGTGATGTATGGACTCTCTCCATCAGGTTGAGAAGCTAAGCTTTTCAACCTAGAGTGGATCACCTCCTCTCAGTGGCCTTTCTTGCCATTTGTCTCCCTTGTGGGTTTCTGTTTCTTCTTTTCCTCCTCTTTCGAGGCTAAAGAAGATAACTTTGCCTTACCCTTTTCAGGATACGAAGAACTGGACATAATCCACCTCCTTTTCTACTTTTATCAAAAAGATTTTATTTTGAAAACTGACAATTAACACGTCTTATAGTTTTAGTTATAAACGTTCAAGTTATGGTTAGTTCTAATAACCACGATTTAGTTATATAATACTCACTATGAACAACAAAAAACTGTATATTACAACAACACTCCCCTATGTAAATGCTGAACCACATATCGGTCATGCCTTGGAATTTGTTCAGGCAGACGCCATCTCAAGATATTTTAAATCCAAACTTGGAAAAGAAAATGTATTCTTCAATGTTGGTACCGATGAGCATGGTCAAAAAATGTTTAAAAAGGCACAAGAGGAGGGTTTAGAAATACAGGAGTTTGTTAATAAATACGCTCAAAGATTCAAAGATTTCTGTAAATTGTTCTTTGTTGATTATGATTTCTTCTATAGAACTTCAGATGAAAATCATCATAAAGCAGCTCAAGAATTTTGGAAAAGATGTAAAGAAAAGGGAGATATATACAAAAAAAGATATAGTGGTAAATATTGTGTCGGTTGTGAAAGATATATTACAGAAAAAGAGCTAGTTGATGGAAAGTGTCCTGACCATGGAACTGAGCCAGAAGAGAAGGATGAAGAGAACTATTTCTTTAAGCTTACTAATTACAAAGACCATCTATTAAAGTGGTTGGATTCTAATCCAGAAGTTTTAAAACCTAAACAGAAGAGAGAGGAATTAAAAAGAATTATAGAGGAAATTGAGGATATAAGTATATCAAGATTAAGAGAGAATCTTCCTTGGGGAATTGAAGTTCCAGATGACCCTGAACAGGTTTTCTATGTATGGTTTGATGCATTAACTAACTATGTTAATGTTATTGGTTTTGGAACAGATGAAGAAAAATTAAATGAATGGTGGCCAGGAATACAGCTCTTTGGTCCTGATAACTTGAGATTTCAAGGAGTTATATGGCAAGGAATGTTGGCTTCTGTTGGATTAGATCACAGTCAGAAGCTTCTAGAGCATGGTATGGTACTTGGTCCTGATGGTACTAAGATGGCAAAAACAAAAGGTAATGTAATCTCTCCGTTTGATCAGGAAGAGAAGTTTGGAGCAGAAATTGTAAGATTCTATCTTCTTGTTGGTATCCCAACATTTTCAGATTCCGCTTACAAAGAAGATGATTTAATAAATATGTATAATTCAAGATTGGCTAATAATTTTGGTAATCTGCTTAACAGGGTAATCCATTTAGCCCAAAGCAAGGGGGTAGAGATTAACAAAGAGGAATTGGTTGAACAAGATTTTAAGAGAAAGGTTGATTCTATGAGAGAAGAGATAGAATCATATTACAATGATTATGAGATAGCTTTAGCTGCAGGAAAGATAGATGAATTAGCTGATTGGGGGAATAAATATATAACTGAGAAGGAGCCATGGAGTAAAGAATTAGATTTTGATACTTGTCAAAATATCCTTAACAATCTTGGCTATCTCCTAAAAACCGTAATAGAACTATATTCTCCTATTGTTCCAGAGAGTTGTAGTAAAGCTAAAATAGCTCTTGAGAGAAATGAAAAGATTATTCTTTTCAACAAGATATAGTTGCTATATACTATAGTTAGTAAAAGTAAACACTGCCCAATGTTTAAAAAATATGTAGAACCAAAATCTATTAACTTCCTAGAGCCTGTTAATCAGGAATCTGATATGCTTGCAGGTGCCTTTACTTGGGTTGCAACTGCAGGAAAGAACCTTCTCATTATAGTTGAAATTGTTGTTCTTGCTGCTTTCTTTGCAAGATTTATTATGGATGGTAGGAACAATGATTTAACTGATAAGATAAATGAACAGGTAATTGTCTTGGAGAATGACACCTGGAGACAGAGTGCTATTAGGTATGATAATTTACAAAATTTGTTTTTTGATATTAATAATCTGGAGAAAGGTCAACAACTCAACTCAAGTGCTATCTCAGAAATATTAAGTAATATTCCAATGACATTAAATGTACAGACTTTCTCTTTCAATGGTTCGAGAGTTAGTCTTGCTTTGACAACACCAAACTTTGCAGCTCTTAAGAGTTATGAGGATTCGTTGAAAAACAATACATACTACTCGGATGTAAGATTCAATATTAATAAATCTGGAGATGAATTGGAGGTAAATGTAACCTTTATACTTAATGATACAAAATTATAATTATGGCAGATAGCAAGAGGGTAGAATTTGTAAGATTAATTAAAGAGGCTCCATCTAAACAGGTGGAGAATGTTTTTATCGGTTTAACATATGTTCTTGCTATTTTACTTCTTGTTTTTGCAATAGTTCCAACTATTAATACTATTTTTCAAATAAATAGGGAGATACAGGAAAAACAGACTGTGTACAATGCTTTGGAAAACAAAATAATAGCTCTTTCAAGTTTAGATGAGCAATACAATGAAAATAGTGAAAAATTTAAAGATTTAACTCTACTCTATCCAACCTCTGGAAATTTTAGCCTATTCCTTTCGAATATTGATGCGGTTGTAGCTAGAAATAATTTTGTATTAGATGCTATTTCTTTTTCTGAATATGATAGGGATACTTTCCAGATAAACACTTCGGCTATTAAACCATGGTCTGTAAGAATAGCGGTCAGTGGTAAGAAGGTTTACCTTGTTACGTTCCTTAGAGAACTTGAAGCCATGCCGATGTTTCCTGTAATTGAGAGTTTAGCATACGGAACAGATGTAGATGATGAAGGAAATACGAAATATTCTATTACTTTGAGAATATATCATGTAGAAAATCCTAAGTTTTATGAATAGATAATATGGAAGTTGTAAAGAAATATATAGTAGGAATAGTGTTACTTTTGGTCATTGTAATAATATGGCTTGGTCTTCTTTTTCTCTCTGACACAATTTTTTCAACCGTTAATCCTAAGGCTGACTCATATGTTAAACCAATAAATAAGGAATTTGATATGGAAATGTTAGAGAAAGTCTCTGAAAGAACAGAGAGTAGCTTCCCTGTAACCCCTTCGGAATTCTTTGATTTAACAAACGAAGATTAAAGATTTATATAATCATCAAGTTTTTTCTCTGAAGATTTGTCTTTAAGTTTCTTTAAAGCTTTTGCTTCAATTTGTCTAATTCTTTCCCTTGTTACTCCAAATTCTCTTCCAACTTCTTCTAAAGTTCTTGTAACTCCATCATCTAGACCAAATCTCAAAGAAAGAACCCTTCTTTCTCTATCTTGCAAAGAATCTAATATATCTCTTAGTTGATTCTTAAGATATTCTGAAGTTGCAAAATCCTCTGGGCTTTGTGACCATTCATCTGGGAGGATATCTTGTAATTTACTGTCCTTTTCGTCTCCTATTGGTGTTGCAAGAGAGGATGGATTCTGTTTAATCTTCCTAATCTCTGCGACCTTGTCTAGTTCAATATCCATTTCTTTTGCAATTTCCTCATCACTTGGTTGTCTTCCCAGTTTAGTAGTTAAAATACTGTTTACTTTATTAAATTTGTTTATTGTCTCTATCATGTGTACTGGTACACGAATAGTTCTTGCTTGATCGGCTATTGCTCTTGTTATGGCCTGTCTAATCCACCATGTAGCATATGTAGAGAATTTAAAACCTTTGTGGTAATCAAATTTTTCAACAGCTCTCATTAAACCTATATTACCCTCTTGGATTAAGTCTAGAAGTTCTAAACCACTCTTGCTGTATTTTTTTGCAATACTTACTACCAACCTTAAGTTTGCTGTAATGAGTAATTGGCCTGCTTCCTTATCTCCATTCTCAATTCTTTTAGCAAGTATAACTTCTTCTTCTCCTGTAAGAAGAGGAATCTTTCCTATTTCATACAGGTATGATCTAATTGCATCTGTTGAAATAGTGGATTGAATTGTCTTAAGTATTCTAATTTTCTTTTCTAATGTAAGTTCTTCTGCACTCTTCACTTGATCTTCTTCTGGTTCTAATACCTCAATATCATTCTCTTGTAGTTCTTTGAATATTTCATCTAGAAGAACAACATCTTCTTCTATTGTTGGAAATACTTCTAAAATATCTTCCTGACTGAGAAACCCCTGTTCCTTACCTTTAATAATTAATTCTTTTATATTGATAGCCTTTTGAGAAAGTTTTGCCATTTATATATATGGTATAATTTAATATATGAATAAAGGAATAAATAAAGAAAATTTAAATGAAAGAAAACAATTTTTTATAGACATAATCGCTAAATTTTGTGATAAGTGTGGTACCCCTTATACTGGAAGTAACTTAGAAATAATTCAAGACAACAATATCTCGAGTATTATACACTTCTCATGTAGTAATTGTAAATCTAATCATATTGCTACTTTTATTAAACCAATGGGTATAAGTAATAGGATGCCAATAAATACGGACTTAGATATTGAAGAAATTGGTAAATTTGCTTCTAAACAAGAGACTTCTCTTGAGGAAATATTAGATATATATATTTACCTAAAAGAAAAGGAAAAAATAGTTATCTAGCTATCTTTGCCACAATATATTAAAACTTTCATCTGAAGCTAATTCGAATCTTCTACTTAATTGATATCCAATACTACTAAGGTTATCTCCTTTTTCTAATTCCCAACTGCTTGGATATATAATATTTAGATTGTATGCATCTTTCCTACTTCCAGGTTGTTTATAGATATTAACATCCATACTGTAGTGAGTATCATTTCTCAATATAGGGAATGAACTATCATTATTCTCATTGCTGATTCTATATGTAATCTCCAATGTCTTATTTTCTTTGATAGGAACATTAAACCATCCTCCAACTACTTTGTAGCCGCCCTCGTTATATATGTCATATCGGTTATCCTTGATACCAGTGATTCCCATTAAGGTTGCATTAACAGGTAGGAAAATTCTTACATAGTTTATATATTCACCTTGTGGGTATGTGTTTATACTAGAATCATTTTGTATAGCTATTTGATACTTGTAGTCTATTGTTTTTTCATCCTTTATGTTTATATCCAGAGTATGATTTTTCTTTATATACAAATTTGCCTTATTCCCTCCCCAGTTCCAATCAATATTAATAGGGGCAGATAGATACTTAGAATCCATATTCCCATCCCAGTTATTTTCATCAAAATATGACTTAGCTAAAGTATTTTTAAATGTTGCTTGTAAATGTTTTTCTGTTAGAGACTCAGTAATTACATCTGAGATATCCTTGTATTGGGCAAAGTTCGATGAAAGGAGCTTTGTAACAGATTCATTTGCAAGATTTGCTAAGAAGGTTGCCTTTCTTGTTGAACCAGGGGTGAACTCTGTATGCATCTCGAAAATCTTTGAGTAAAGATTGGAAGAGGTTATTATCTCTGATTCTCCAGGTACTTCAATTCCTCCCCACTTATCTAAAAGCTTCTGTAAAAATACCGTATCTATGGTAATTATCCCATCAATATCGTTTCCTTTACCAAGATCATATACAAATTGCTCGGTACTGGTCATTACAGAATCTAAATTAGGATCCCAATTAACAAGAGAGAATGTATATGGAGTTTCTCCTAATGCCCTTATCATTGATACAGGAGCTCTGTAGGTATATCCCTTAACTCTTAGTGTACCCTCTGCGTTGTAAATATCATCTACAAAAAGCTCTCTTATTTGTCCTCCCTCTATTGCTACTACTCCGTAGCTTGATATCCATCCTCCAGTTCCCCTTATCTCGCCATCATTTTGTAGTAATATCACATATCTTTTTCTTTCATCTACTCCAAGTAAATCTGGTAAGAATTGTGATACCTTTTCTAAAGGTACAACCATATCATTTACTTGGGTTATCAACTCCTTGTATCTAAGAACAGAATCTTGTAGGAATTTTGGAAAATCTCTTGTATTTACCGACTCTATCAAACTCTTCGCAAGAGTCATTTTATATATTCCTTCCTTTATATTGTATTGATTATCATCTATTGCTAAAAGATACTCCCTGTACTCCCTTGTCGTTGATGGTTGAGAGCTGTCAAAGGTTACAGCAGGCTCAAAATCTTTTACATACTCACCAAGGGGTCTAAGTCCAATTACTAAGTCTTGTGCACTGTCTAGTGCATATCTAGTACCTTGTATGACCTGGCTTGTATTGTTGTAAAACTCCCTGTTATTAGTAAAAGAAAATAGCCAGAAGAGTCTTGAAAGATTGTTTTCAACCCTTGTTAGGTTTTTGGATATTTGTACAGTATCTTGTTGTATTGAATCAAAATCTAATTCAGCAAAGGATTTCTGTAGGTTATTAGTTTGAGAATATATTAAATATGAACCAAGTGAAATTCCTAGTACTGGAGAAATTAAGTAATATATTGCTATGAAAGAAACAGCTAATACAGAGAGTAATTTGAATATTTTAGTATAGCTAATTTCTTTAAAAAGTCCTTCTGATTCTGAACCACGGAATGGTTTTAGAAGTTTTTGTACAAAAAGACCTAATTTTGTGTTTGAAACATTAGAGACTTCTTCTGTTTTTCTCTTTTTAACATCCTCTGTTTTTCCAATTTCCCATTTTTTATCAGATTTGTCATAGTATGCTTTAACTTGTTCAACAACACTCTCTTCTAGTGGAACCTGTTGTTTCCATGAAAACTGTGTAGCATTTGGAGCAGGAATATACAAATCTTGTAAAACATATTTGTTATCTTCTCTTTCTACAAACTTTATTGCCTTCGCTTCAACATCTAATTCTAATAGTTTGTAAGAAAGAGAAAGAGTAGTATAGTCGTTTTTGTTACAAAGAGATATTACTTCTCCTTTTGTATTATCCTCAAATGTTAATTTCAATATTCCATATACCGCATCACTCTCATGTATTATATTGTGTAATTCTAATCCTTCTCCTGAGATTTCAATTTGAGGTTTTTGTGTTGCATCCACAAAGAGGTGATCTAGAGTATTATCAGTTAGCTGACTTATTCCTTTCCCAACCAAAGTTCCAAGTCTTAAAATTCTTACATTTGCTTTTGTTTTATCTACAAACTCTGCAACGAAGTTCTCTCCATACCTTTGTAATTCTAGTGGGGAATACGGTGTTGTTTTACCGGATTTTTCATCATTTAATCTATTAGAAAGCTCCCTATTTAATCTAAGTGAGGTTACTAAAGATATTTTAGCTTTGTATTTCTGAGAAGCTGTTAAACTTGTACTAAGATAGTCAGATTCTGCTAAAAAGTCCTTACTATCAACATTTTTTGCTTTCTCAAGTGATTCCCCTAAGAGGTAGAAGAGATAGTCTATTCTAGCTATTTTCTCATAGAAATTCTTTAAACCTTTGAAATCTATAAAGCTAACTTTTCCAGTATTTCTTAATTCAGAGAAGTAGAGCTTTGATTGTGCAGTATATTTATCAATAATTACTACCTGACTTCCTTGTTCTAATAGTGTTTTGGAGAGTAGATATCCAAGATAGTTTCCTCCATGCACAATAATAGATACTGGAACTTGTCCCTTTATTTTTGTTAAATCTGTATTACTCATCTATTTGTGCGCTATCAAAAATTACTGATATTGGAAGGAGATATCCTTTAATATTCAATGTATACCCAGCTCTTATAACGATTGGTAAGGTTAAATTCTCATACTCTTCCGATTGTAATGATATTTCATACTCACCTTCGTTTAATTCTAAGTTTGTTATTGGAGCAGACTTAAGAAATTCTGAGTTCATAAAGACACGCGCGTCTTGAGAATTTGTTGTTATAGTAAGCTTTCCTTTGTTTGGAGTATAGGTTTTGTCTTCTTGGTAATAAAGAATAGTTCCATGCATTACATCATCTGGTCCAATTTCTAAATTGATTCTTGAGGTAGAATTTTTTGTTAGTATTACCTTGAATGTATGTGGTTTGTAATATCCTTCTTGTGTAGAAATTTTGTTTAATTCAACTTCGTACTCTCCAGCTACTAAGCTTTGTATGTTAAGAGGGGTTTCTCCATATTCCTTACCATTTATTTTTACATTTGCTTTTCCGTAAGGAACAGTAATTTCTAAGGTAGTATTTTGATAGAAGCTTTTAAGTATTGGTACGTGTTTTAAGATATCCTCTGGTTGGATAAAGAAGAGTAGAATTGAGACAAATACTACAATAGATGAAACTATCAGGGCAGATTTCCATTTTTTCATATGTATTCATTATATGAAAGCACTCTGCGTTTGTCTACAAAAGGATTAGTAAGAATATTTAGATTCTGGAGACTCTTTCTTTTCCTCTTCCTTCCTGTTTGAGCGGTAGTGAATGAATACTATGAAGGCTAGAACAAAAGCAATACTAAAGATCAAGGCAAAATACCTATATGCCCCTGTTGTTAGAATCGCAAATGAGCCAATGACTAAAGATACAGAAGTCTCAAGTAGTAATACCTGTTTACTAGAAAGATTTAGCTTTAATAGTCTGTGATGTAAGTGAGATGTATCATTAATTCTCATCAATTCTATTGGGTTTTTAGGTTTGTAAGTAATTGCCCTATATGCAAGAACATAGATAGCGTCTAGTATTGGTATTGCTAAAAGCATCAATGTTGCAGAGAATTTTAATCCAGCAATTAGAGCTAAAACACTTATTAAAAACCCATATACAGATTTACCACTTGATCCTGACATTACCTTTGGAGAAGGATATGCAAAGTAAAGCAATGGGATTAATCCTCCAGCAATTAAAATACTAATACTTGATGAAAAGAGAGAAAAGGTTCTAACTCCAACGATAAAGAGAAGAAGGAATATAACTAAGGAGTATGATTCTACAAGTCCAGGTGAGCCCCCCACCCATTTAACCGAATTAATACAGAGTAATATCCAAGCTATTAATATTAAATCTCCAGGAAATACAAAAGATATTGGTATAGAAAGAATATTTGCACTCCACGTGTATGCAGTTAGGTTTAATAAATCTTCTGAGAAGAAGCTAATATTTGCTAAATCTATAATTGAGAAAGCAATAATACTTGCAGCTACGAATTGGTAAAGAAGTTGAATTTTTGAAGAAAGGTTAAGTACATCATCTAGTAAACTACCTACGATTAATATTGATAGAGCAAGGACAATTGGTATTGTCATAGCATCTAATCTAAAGAGAAGAAATATTGCTATTAATATTGGGATTGTTATTGCTAACCCTCCTAGTGCTGGTGTTTCTACATCGTGTATAGCTTTCTCTGGATTATCAAAATCCTTACCATTACGCCCTTTCCCTGGTACATATGTTATTTTATATTTTTTAGCAAAGTATCCAAATATGGGTGTTAAAAATAGGGAACCTAGAAACCCTATTAAGAAAATAGGCCAATAGTTAAGATATTTTTCGTACTCTGTTGCAGTAGCAAAATCATTTATTCTTAATATTTTTTCTAAGAAATTTGTTGCAATTGAGAAGTCCATATTTAGAATGAATAAACTAATTTGAAAAATATTACTGAAAGGGACATTGTAGAAAGTAATACTGCTACCAAAAGTAATTTTGACAGCTCCCTTTCACGATGGTAATACTTGTTTGCAAAAAGAAAACCCGATATTAGGATTAAAATACTTAAACTTGGTAGAAAATATATCCAGAATGAATCTACTAATCTTAAACTAAGTGAAAAGAAATAACCAAGTACTGGAATTCTAGAGGGGAGAATTTCAAGGTTTAATATAGAATATATCTGTGTAGATATTAAGGATATACTCATCACTAGTACAAACCACATAAGTAAATCTTTCATAAAACGATGTGTTTCAAGCCCAGAAAGCCATAGCTCATATTGATCTTTGTATTTGTAATATATATTTTGAGGAGGATTTTTAAGTCCAAAATCTAATTGTTTTTCTTTTTTCTCCTTCTCTTTCTTTTTCATTGTCCTGATTATATCACCTAGAGAAGAGTAAAGGGATATTAGTGAAGTCTATGATTATTAAGAATTTCAATGTATTCATTTAATGATAGCTCTGCTGGACGGAGATTGAAGAACTTTCCTATTGAATCAAAATATACACTGTTTCTTAAATTGTTTTTTAAATTTTTTCTAGGTTGTTTAAATGCATGATGTATTAATTGTTCTAAATTCTCAATATTTTTAATATTCATATCATTGGGTGTAAAAGAAACAAAAGAACTGTTTACATTTGGTTTTGGTCTAAATGAATCAGGAGAAATATCAAAATATTTATTAAAGTCTGCATAAATTGCAGTAGTAAGTGAGAGTATATTATATGGTTTTTTGTATATATACTTCTCAGCTACCTCTTTTTGGATAATGAAGAAAGCTTTGTTAGTAAAAGTCTTGTGTTCTATTATCTTCCTTATAATAGGCTTTGAAACATTGTATGGTAGTGAACCAAAGTATGTGAAATCCTTTTCTTTGAAAATATTTAAGTCCAAATCTAGAAAATCTCCTGTTATAACCTCTATTTTAGGAAATCTAAGCTTTAAATCATTTGCTAATGCAATATCTTTTTCAACAACTATTACATGTTCAAAATTTGCAACAAGATCTTCGGTAAAAGAGCCTAACCCTGGTCCTATCTCTACAACCGATTTCGTTTCGTTTTCTAATACTTTGTTAACAATATGGTTTTTTAGGTTTTTGTTTACGAAAAAATTTTGACCTAATGATTTTTTTGCTTTCATCTATACTCTAAAGTCCCAAATATTTTTACTTTTAGTAAATTTCTTACTGCATTCTTTACAATGGGCACTTTCTTTCTCAATTTTTAGAAAACCTTTGCAAAGAGGGCATACCAATATATCTTCTAAGGTAGAATTCTTTGATGTTTTAAAATCTCCCTTGTTAACTATACTTTTAACAAAAATACTTGGAGAAGTTTGACTCCAAGAAAAAGCCTTTTGAGAAATACGTTCTAGCAAAAGGAGTAACCTTACACCAAGTATCTTTTTAAGTAGATTTAATCTTAAAAAAGAGGCTCCTCTCTCCTGAATTACAATGTATCCACTTTCTCTTAGAGTTTCCTTCATCCATTTGGGGTGATAGTTGAGAAATGGTACATTAGAACCTTTTCTAGCCCCTTCGTAGTTTTCTTTTGTTGGTTGTTGATATGGTTCTTTGTTAAATATTGTAAAATCAAATTTTAAGAGAGCCTTTATCATTGCTTTTAGGTGCTTTTTGTTTGCATATTCCTGTATATATACAGAGTTGTTACTAAAGACTCTGTGAGCCTCTTTAAAATAGTCTGTAGGCCTGTCAATGTGGTGAAGTACCCTTACCATTAAACCTCCATCGAAAGTATTATCTTTAAACGGAAGATTGTATGCATTTGCGGCAATTAATATTGTATTTGGGTAATTCTGTTTAATATATTCATAGTTGTTTTGAAGTGTTTTTAGAGAATAGTCGATAATGACGGGGTTTGAATATTTTTCATAATATGTTGGAGTTAATCTCCCATATGATCCTCCAATATCGATGAACCAATTCCCCTCATTTCCCTTAAGTAGAGAATCTAAGGCAATATGCTCTGATTTGTTCTCGTATTCTCTATTCTTCCAATACTTTCTGTAATCGTAATTAAGAGTATCATAGTTTGCTATTTTGCTCATATTTTTGTTTTTCTTTAGTTAAATTTTGGTATTCAGAGAGAAGTTTTTCACTTTCTTTTTGTTCTCCTTTAGCTTCAGCTACCGCTATCTTAACATTATACTCTTTCTCTTTCTTTGAAAAGTAATCTTTAACAATATTATTGTAAAGATCGTCTAATTCCTTTAAATCGGTTTCTTTTTCGGAGAAAGAAAAAATGGCATCTTCGATAATTTGTTTTAAGGTTGTACCTTCAAAATGTTCAAGTAGATCTGCTCTTGTTGTTGTATCCTTTTTACTTATATACAAAAGGATTTTATATATATCAGAATAGTCTTTAAAGTATTTGATGTCGTGGTACTTCGGAAGTTTTATCTCATTGAAAAACAGCAATTGCCTTATGTAGACTGCTTCTCTTGATATTTTCCTCTTGGAATTTTCACTAAAGGGCAAAATCGCACGATTTGGTTGTTGTAGAGCCCTTTTGTTGGGCATTTGGATTTTGCCTATTTGACGGGCTTTTTCCACATAGAAATTTCGATTTGTGGATACTACTTCGTTTTTGAGCATCCTCTCTACCCATGAAACAGTCTTTTGATAATCTTGCAGATTGCTGAGGTTTTTATCTTTTATATACTCTGTAAACATGTAGGTAAAGGTGTCAATTCTCTTTTTAATAATTTTGAAAAACAATTCGGGTTGTTTAGATATTAATTCATCTATATCCTTGTAAGGAGACGTGTTCGCTGCATATGTACTTAGGCCTAGCTCTTGGGAGAGTAGAAATCCCCTTTCTAGTGCTTGTTGACCTGCACTATCATTATCAAATAGAAAAAGGATGTTCTTAGAAAGTTTAGAAAGCTTCTCGAGTTGTTCTTTTGTAAGTGCTGTACCAAGTGGAGCGACGATATTTTTTACGCCTATTTGATGAGCAGAGATTACATCTGTTGTTCCCTCACAAACTATTGCTAAATCTAGCTTTCTAATCTCTTGTCTTGATTCATACTGTCCATAAAGATTATCCTTTTTGTGATATATTTCAGTTTCTGGAGAATTCATATATTTTGGACCGAAATCGTTACCTGGAAGTACTCTTCCTGTAAATGCAATTACTTTTCCAGAGCTTGATCTAATTGGAAACATTATTCTAAGAAAGAATTTTGATCTTATCTTTCCCTCCTTTTCAACAAAAATCCCAGATCGTAAAAGCTCCTCTTTAGAATATTTTGTTTCTTTCTGGATATAGTCTAAAAGGCCATTACTATCAGAAGAGAATCCAATACCAAAGGTTTTTATACTTTCATCTGTAATACCTCTTCCTTTTACATATTCCAAAGCTTTAATATTTTTGGGGTTATGAAGAGATTTGTAGAAAAAGATTGCAGCCCTTTTGTTAATCTCTTCTAATCTTGAGTATCTTGTATTATCTTTTGGTTTAACAAGTTCTACTCCAGCTTCTTTTGCTAATTTTTCTAAGGTTTCTGGAAAATCTATATGTTCAATGTTCTGAACAAAATTAAAGATGTCACCAGATGCACCACAGCCAAAGCATTTATATCTTTGAAGTTCAGGACTAACTATAAAGGAGGGAGTCTTTTCAGAGTGAAAAGGACAAAGGCCAGAGAAGTTTTTACCAGCTTGTTTTAATTGAACATATTTTCCAACTATATCTACAACGTCTAAACGGCTTCTTATTTCTTCAATTTGATTCCTATTTGAATCCATATGCAAATTATACCAGTTTTATGCCCTTTATATGCACTCTAAGCCTGTATTTTGTATTTTGCATGTAATTTGTCCAACCCCTGTGTTTTGGCTAGAGGATATTTTAATCTCTTCACCATTAATTAAAAGTTGTGTGCTTTGTACTTTTCCAGTAACTAATGTTAGTTCTCTTTCGAGTGTAAATTCTTGTTGAGTATTTGGATCCAGTATTTGAGAAACCTTGTTTACACCATCAATATCTAGTTTTATCCATGATGCTGCATTTGATATTTTCAATTCCACTTTATATTCATTTGTAGCTTCTTCCTGTTCAGTTATTTCATCATCTGCTTGAACTACATAGAGGACTTTGAGAGTCTTTGTGGTCTCAAGTTGATTGTTTGAATTTTTTTTTGATGTAATGCTAATTGTATTTACACCCTCTTTAAGTTCTATTTCTTTTTCAAAGTACCCTAGGGAGTCTGTTTCGACTGGTTCTCCATTTATTGTTACAGAGGAAGTTGATTCTGTATTTCCCTTAACAATGACGAAATTTTCTTCAGTCCTATGTTCATCAAGAGGCTCTACGATTGTTAATTGTGGAGGTGTTTGAAATTTGAATATTTGATAACCAATATATCCAACAACCGAAAGAAAGAATACTACTAGTAATACAATGGCAAATATTTGTGGGGTTATACCAATTTTAAAACTATTTTTTCTTTGAATTACATTTTTCTTCTCCTCTTCCCTTTTTCCGTTCTTTAAATTACTTCTTCTGTATATTGCAAGAAGTTTCTCAACATCTAAACCAAGATACTTGGAATATATTTTGATAAAGCCGGAAACAAAAACCTCTGAATCAAATTTTTCATATTGATTGTTTTCTATGTATTCGAGAAATCTTTTTTGAATCTTTGTGTCTACAGATACTGTATTTAAATCCTTACCTAAAGATTCTCTCTTGTTTTTTAATACTTCTCCTGCTGTAATCATGGCTAAAAGAGTATATCAAACTCTAGTAATCTTGTGTTGATTCTTCACCTAATATTTCCTCTGGAGAGTTTACAAGAACATCTCTTGGCTTAGAACTGTTGTCATGTTGGGCTGCAATGGCTCCTGCCTCTTCAAGCTGCTCGATTAATCTAGAGGCTTTGTTGTAACCAATTTTAAGTCTTCTTTGAAGTAGTGATGCAGATGCTTTTCCTTCACCAATGACAATCTTAAGTGCTATTGCAAATTCTGGTTCCCTTTCTCCACTTGATGATCCAGGTTCTGCCTGTGGCCTTTCGATTGCACTCTTGAGCTCTTCTGAATATACAGGTGTTTCATCACTGATTTGAGCTTTAACCTGTTGAATGATATCTTCTGTGTCCTCTGTTGAGATGAAGGTTCCTTGGATTCTGATAGATTTAGGCATTGTCTGATCTTTGAAAAGCATATCTCCACTTCCAAGCAGATTCTCTGCTCCTGTTTGGTCAAGGATTACCCTTGAGTCCATAGAGGATGTTACTGCAAATGCCATTCTTCCAGGGATATTTGATTTTATTAATCCCGTAATTACCTCTACAATTGGTTTTTGAGTTGCAAGTATTAGGTGTACTCCAACAGCTCTACCCATTTGTGCAAGTCTTTGAATTTTAGGTTCAACCTCTTTTCCTGCAACGAGCATTAAATCTGCCATTTCATCTACCACAATTACAAGATATGGCATTGCTGTATATCCAATTTTCTTGTTGTATTCTGTTATCTTTCTTACTCTCGCTTGCTCAAGCATTCTGTACCTTCTCATCATTTCCTCTATGGACCAGTTAAGAGCATTCACCACTAGTTCCATATCGGTAATAATTGGGGTAAGAAGATGTGGAATTCCATTATATGGAGTCATTTCTACTCTCTTCGGGTCTACCATTATTAATTTCATTTCATCGGGAGTTTTTGTTAGAAGTAAACCTGCAAGAATGGCATTTATACCAACAGATTTACCAGTGTTTGTCGCACCTGCTACTAGTAAATGAGGAATATTTACCAAGTCTTTAATAACTGTTTGACCTGCAATATCTTTTCCTAAAATCATTGGCAATTCGTATTTGTCAGCTTGAGAAAGAAGCTTTCTAGCCATTTCTTTTGCATATACAAAGTTTGGTGTTTTGTTAGGTATTTCTATACCTACATATGAAGTACCTGGAATTGGAGTCTCTATTCTAATGAGCTCCTTATTGATCATTAAAGATACGGCCAAATTATCAACTAAGCTCTTAATCTTTGCTACTCTAGTATCTGCAGCTAGACTTAATGCGTATCTTACTACTGTAGGTCCTATTTCTACTTTTACAGCTTTCGCAGCTATTCCGAAATTCTTTAAAACTCTTTCTATTACCTGAGAATCATTTTTGTATGCTTCTTGGTTCTGTGTTGCTTTTTGTGGTTCTTGTAAATTGTCAATCTTTGGATATACCCAGTTTGGATACCTTGGTTCTGAAGGGGAAACGTGTTCCGTATTTGTTGTATTGGTAGTGGTTGGTGTCTTGGAGCTAATATTTGAAAAATCAATATCATTTTCTACAGATCCTGAAATTACCGGCTCAGATCCCTGTTGGACGTTTTCTTCCTCTAACAATGGGATTTGTTCATCATCTTCTAGCCCACTTATTATCAATTTTTCTCCCTTTCCTTCACCACTAAATTTGTCCTTCATGTCTCCTAACTTAATATTGCTAAACATTTGATGTAAGAATGCTGTAATTTCCTCTAATTTAACACCTGTAATAAAGGAGAAGGCCACTATTAGGAGTATGAGTAGTATTACAAGCTCTATTATATTTCCAAATGCATTGTTAATTGTTAAATGAAGTAATCTACCAAATGTCCCACCAGCTCTTTCTAATCCTTCAGGATTCTCTAAAGCTTCTTTAGGTAGCCAGAATGTAAAAAGAGTATTAAGAGTTATTGCTAAGAGAGAGACACCTGCTATCCTCGATGGATTTTTTGCACTCTTACCTTTAGTTAAGAGACTTATTGATATCAAAAGAACAGCTATACCCCAAATGCTTGATGGCCATCCTAGTAATCTTGATATATATATGAATATATGTGCTTGCTGTCCAACTATGGGTGCAATGAGTAATGCTATACCTAATACAAAGAGTATTAATCCAAAGAATATCTTTGTTTCTGAGCTCTTAATATTAATATTTTCTTTCTTTTTCTTGCGGGGCATTGTAGTAAATTTTGAATATATATAATAATAGAGGAATATATACTTTTTGACAAAGGTTTTCCAGTGATATAATATCTTTAATATCCAGACAATGCAAAGTGTAAAAAACCTTTGACTATATTGCACAAATATGATAAACTCCCCAGAGTTACCTAATTTTGCTTTAATTGACGGGGTTATTGCTGTTTTTATAAACCATTTCTAGTATGGTTTGTGTACCCCCTCGTGCATGCATGTAATTTATAACCTATAAATAATTGTCCTATGGTAGAACCCAAGCGTAACAGAGCTTCCAGAATAAACCTAGGGAAAGGATTCTCCTCAACATTTGAGATCCCTAGCCTGATAGAAGCTCAAAAGACCTCCTTTAAGGATTTCTATGAGAGTGGGTTCAAGAGACTATTCGATGAAATTAATCCTGTTAAGGATACTATGGAACGAATGTGGACTCTTGAATTTAAATCTTTTAGATATGGAGATCCATACAGAGGTATTGAGGAGGCGATTGCAAAAGGTCTTTCATACGAACTTCCAGTATATGCTACTGTACAACTTCTAAACAACAAGACAGGAGAGATAAAAGAGCAAGAAATATTCGTTGCTGATTTACCCATGATGACTGATGATGGGGCTTTTGTCGTAAATGGTGTTAGAAGAGTTGTTACACATCAGATTGTAAGAGCAGAGGGAGTTTTGTTTGAGGAAGCGGATGCTTTACCTTACAAATCTCTTTACAAGGCAAGGTTAATGCCTGGTAGAGGTCCATGGTATGAGATAGAAGTAAACAAATACAACGTTATCTCTATGCGTATCCTTCCTAAGAGACCAAGAGTTTTAATTACTGAATTCTTGAGAGTATTAGGATATGAAAGTGACCAAGAGATATTAAAGCTTTTCAAAGATGTAGATACTAACGAAGAACATAAATATATTGAGGCAACATTGGCTAGAGATTTCACCAAGAGTAAGGAAGATGCAATTATAAGTATATATAACAAATTAAGACCAGATGAATCTGTTACTTTGGAAAGTGCAGAGAAATATATAAAGAGTAATTTCTTTAGTAAGAGAAAATTTGATTTAGGAAAGATTGGAAGATACCAATTAAATAGAAAATTAGGAACATCATATGATGTAAATAATCCCGATGAAGCAGTACTCTATCCAGATGACATTATCCAAATAGTTAGAAAGTTAATAAAGATAAATAATGGAGTTGAAGCTCCAGATGATATTGACCATCTTTGTAACAGAAGAATTAGAAGTGTTGGAGAAGTTTTGGAAAGGCAGTTGCTAGCAGGTATTAGAAGATTAGAAAAGAATATCAAAGATAAGATGAGTTTGTATGGTCAAGATGCAAAGGTTACACCATCTATGCTAGTTGGTACAAAGCCTATTGCTGCATCCATTCAATCCTTCTTTGGTGCAAACCAACTTTCAACATTCATGGATCAGACAAATATTTTGGCAGAACTTGAGAACAAGAGAAAAGTTACCGCAGCTGGACCAGGAGGTATTGTAAAAGAGAGGGCAACATTCTCTATCCGTGAGGTTCATAACTCTCAATATGCAAAATTCGACCCTGTTACAAGTCCTGAAAGTGCAAATATCGGTGTTGTTACACAATTATCAATACTTGCAAGGATAAATGAATATGGATTTTTAGAATCTCCTTACAGAAAAGTAATAAAGGAAGTTAAGAATACAAAAGCAGATTTGCTTAACAGAATATTAGACGAATCTATTGCAGGTATTGCAAAGAAAGGTAGTAGAATTACAAAAGAGGTGGCTGAGAAGATTTCAGCACAGAAGAATATTAAAGGTGTCAAAGTAGTACCATTTGTATCAGAAGAGATTGACTATCTTGATTCATTGGATGAAGAGGATAAATATATAAGTATTGCTACAATTCAAACTGATGAATACAACAATATTACAGAAGCTCTTGCTCCTGTAAGACATGAAGGTGATTTCCTTTTGGAAGATGTAAATCTTGTTACACATGTAGATGTTTTGACATATCAGCAAGCAGGACTCGGAATGGCACTCATTCCATTTGTATCACATGATGACGCTATGAGAGCCTTGGCTGGTGCAAATATGCAAAGACAGGGAGTACCTTTGATTAAGCAGCAAGCACCTCTTGTAGGAACAGGTGTTGAAGAAATTGTTGCAAGACAATCAAACTGGAGTGTCTTTGCACAGGAAGAAGGGGAAGTTGTATATGTTGATGCAGGAAGAGTATCTGTACAATACAAGAAGTCAGGATTACAAGATTACAAACTCGTTACCTTCTATAGATCAAATGATAATACCTGTTTTAGCCAAAAACCTGCAGTACAACCTGGTCAAAAACTTAAAAAAGGAGATGTAATAGTTGATGGACCAACATGTCTCAATGGAGAATTAGCAATTGGTACTAACCTTAGGGCAGCATTAATGTTCTATGAAGGTTACAACTATGAAGATGCTGTAGTTATCTCAGAAAGAGTTGTAAGAGATGATTTACTAACATCAGTTCACATTAGAGAACATAAGGTTGAAGTAAGAGATACAGAATTAGGTCCAGAAGTAATTACCGCAGATATTCCTCATGTAAATGACAGAATATTACAGAAATTAGATATGGCTGGAATAATTCGTGAAGGAATGAAAGTTAAAGCTGGGGATATATTAGTAGGTGTCATTGCTCCTCGTGGAGAGAAAGAATTAACTGCAGAAGAGAGATTGCTTAGAGCAATCTTTGGAGAATCTGCAAGTGATGTAAGAGATAACTCTCTAAGATTACCTCACGGAGAAGAGGGTATCGTTATCCATACACAAAGGCTGTCTACAGACAAGGGAGACAAGTTACCTCCTGGAGTATTAGAAGAGGTTAAGGTATGGGTTGCAGATACTAAGACATTAGGATATGGAGACAAAATATCTGGAAGACACGGAGACAAGAATACTGTAGCAGCTATCAGACCAATTGAAGATATGCCTTTCACTGCAGATGGAGAACCTGTTGATATTGTATTAACTCCTACATTCCTTAAGCGTATGAATATGGGTCAGGCTGAGGAGGTACACTTTGGATTGTATGCAAAACTTCTCAAAGAGAAGTTCGCATTCCCTCTTTTTGAAGGTGTAAACATGGAATGGTTGGAAAAGGAGATGGCAAAGAATGGTTTCAAAGTTGAACAGAAAGTAGATCTTTATGATGGAAGAACAGGTAAGAAGTTCCCAAGAAAAGTTACTGTGGGTATAAAGTATACACTTAAGTTACACCACATTGCTGACGAAAAAGTACATGCAAGATCAACTGGACCATACACTGCAGTTACACAGCAACCTCTCGGAGGAAAAGCTCAAAGAGGTGGTCAGAGATTTGGAGAAATGGAAGTCTGGGCATTGGAAGCACATGGTGCACCATATGCACTACAAGAGATGCTTACCATTAAATCTGATGATGTAAAAGGTAGATCAAGCGCTTACAAAGCCATTATCCATGGTGAAAAGATAGAGAGTGTAAATGTCCCTGAATCATTCAAGGTATTAATCAAAGAATTAAACGCTCTATGTCTTAATATGGAATTAATTTCTAAGAACTCAGAGGAGGTCGAAGAATAATGAATAACAAAAGAAATATATTTGAAAATTTTGAGGCTCTAAAATTAACTCTCGCTTCCCCCGAACAGGTATTAGACTGGTCATATGGAGAAGTAACAAAAGCTGAAACAATTAACTATAGAACATTTAGAGCAGAACCAGATGGTCTTTTCTGTGAAAAGATCTTTGGTCCTACAAAGAACTATGAATGTTACTGTGGTAAGTACAAGAAGATTAGATATAAGGGGATAGTATGTGATAAATGTGGAGTTGAGGTAACAACCAAGGACGTAAGAAGAGAAAGAATGGGTCATCTTAAGTTAGCAGTACCTGTTGCCCATGTTTGGTTTGCATATGGTATTCCAAACAAGATGTCTATTGTTCTTAATATGTCACACAAAAAGCTTCTCTCTGTCATATATTACACAAGATATATGGTTGTAAATGTTGAGACTGAGAAGAGAAAAGATATTCTTGTAAAGATAGAAGATTTAAGAAAGAGTGACATTGAAGGTTTACAAGCAGAACTTGATGAAGAGTTAAAAGTTACAGAAGAGATGTTCAACAAGGATTTGAAATCTTTGAAGAAAGAAAAAGAAGGTTCTGATTTTAAGGTAAGCCAACTTGATCACAAGAAAAAGCAAACTCTTGCAAAAACAAGAAGAGAATATGCAGAAAGGCAAGAGGAGTTAGATGCCTTCTATGTAAGACTCCAACAAATTGTTGAAAAGATTGAAACAGGATCAGTACTAACAGAAGACGAATATATAGACTTACAGGATAGAGACTTACTCTTCTTCGAGGCAATGATGGGTGCAGAAGCAGTTAAGAAACTTCTTGAAAGTTTAGACATTGAGAAAGAATTAAAGAGTTTAAGAAGATCAGCAAAAAAGGAGAAGGGAGACAAGAAGGCTGCAACTATAAGAAGAATTCAATATCTTGAAGGTTTTAAGAAGAATGGTATAGACCCAAGTTGGATGGTCATTGATATATTACCAGTACTTCCACCAGACCTAAGACCAATTATTCCTCTATCAGGAGGGAAATTTGCAACCTCTGACCTAAACGATTTATACAGAAGAATCATAAACAGAAACAATCGTTTAGCAAGATTAATAGAGATAGGTGCTCCAGATGTAATACTTAGAAACGAAAAGAGAATGCTTCAAGAATCTGTAGATGCAGTTATCGATAACTCACACAGACCTTCTAAGCCAATGATGAATAACAAGAGACTCCCTTACCAGTCATTAACAGATGATTTAAGAGGAAAAAAGGGTATCTTCAGAAAGAACTTACTCGGAAAACGTGTTGACTATTCAGGTCGTGCCGTTATCGTAGGAGACCCAAGTTTGAAATTAGACCAATGTGGTCTACCTAAATCAATCGCTTTAGAAATGTTTAAACCATTTGTAATTCACCAACTTTTAGAACAGGAAGCTGCACCAAATGTAAGAATTGCAAAAGATATGATAGAAGAAGAGCAAGATATCATTTGGGACTTACTTGAAAAAGTTATAGACGGAAAACCTGTATTACTAAATCGTGCACCAACACTTCACAAGTATAGTATTCAAGGATTCTATCCAAGACTGGTAGAGGGTGAAGCTATTAGATTACACCCACTTGTATGTAAAGCGTTCAATGCAGACTTCGACGGAGACCAAATGTCAGTACACCTTCTTCTTACAAAGGAAGCTTTGGAAGAAGCAAAGAGAGAAATTATGGCATCAAAAAACATTGTAAATATTTCAAATGGACAGGTATTAGCAACTCCCGCAAAGGATATGTTGATAGGGTTCTTCTTAATGACAGATATGAATGAAGTGGAAAATCCTAGAATGTTTGCATCTACAGACTTAGCAATTAAGGCATACGAGAGAGACATTCTTGATATTAACGAGGCTATTCTTGTAAAGATTAATGGTGAAGTTGTAAAGACTTCTGCAGGAAGATGTATATTTAATACCGCACTCCCAGAAGGTTACAAATTCGTTAATGAGCGAGTAAGTGGTAGTACAATTTCTGATATTGTAGAAGATATTAAGGATAAATACCCACTTGAAGTAGTAGTAGAGCTCTTAGACAGTCTTAAATTAATGGGTTTCAACTACGCAACAGACCTAGGATTCTCATTTGCAATTGAGGACTGTAAGATTGATTTCGATGTAGATACTGGAATCAAGGGCATGGAAGAGAAAGATTTACAATTACAGGAAAACTACTTACAAGGTTTAATTACTGAAAAAGAAAAGATTAATCTCTCTACTGAAATGTGGAATGACTTCGCAAACGATATTGCAGATGAAGCATGGAAGACTTTAGACAAGAACAACTCTGTATATGAAATGGTTGAATCTAAAGCTAATGGTGGAAAGATTCAGGCAAGACAGGTATTAACAATTAAAGGTGTTGTTAGAGACTCGAGAGGTAACTGGGTACCACTTCCAATTAAAGGAAACTATCGTGATGGACTAAGTGCATTTGAGTACTTTGTTGCTGCAAACGGTGGTAGAAAAGGTATTGCAGACAGATCCCTTAGAACATCATCTTCAGGTTACCTAACTAGAAAATTAGTAGATGTAGCTCACGATGTAATCGTTAGATTTGATGATTGTGGATATGAGGGAGAGGGTATTCCAGTAAGAAGAAGTGATGATAGGAGATTGGAATATGACAAGAGACTCTTTGGAAGAGTTGTAGCGAAGGATGTTGTTGATTCAAAAGGAGAAATTCTCGTAAAGAAAGGAGAATATATAAATAGGGAAGTATCAGAAAAGATTGATGCTGAGGGAATAGACGAAGTAGAAGTAAGAACTCCAATCCTTTGTAAAGCTCCTATGGGAATCTGTAAGAAGTGTTACGGTTTAAATCTTGAAAATAGTCAGGAAATTGATATGGGTAAGGCAGTCGGAGTAATTGCAGCCCAGTCTATTGGAGAACCAGGCACACAAATGACAATGCAGACATTCCATAAGGGAGGTGTTCAAGCAACAGACATTACTCAAGGGCTACCAAGAATTGAGGAATTGTTTGAAGCAAGATCTCCTAAGGCAGAGGCAGAGATCGCATCAATTAATGGAAAGGTACATATTGAAAGAGCAGAAGATGACTCTGCAACAATTACAATAATAGGTGAAAAAGATATATCTAGAGATTACGTAATATCTGATGCTAAGAATGTATTAGTATCTGATGGTGCTCAAGTTAAAGGTGGTCAAGCACTATTTATTGATTCAGATGAAATGGAAAAGCAGGCCCCTTATGAGGGTACCGTTAAGATAGAGGGTGGTATATTAACAATCTCTGGCTCTATTAAAGCTGAAGAGTTAATTACAGTATTACCTAATGTACCTGTTCTAGTAAATGATGGAGACGATGTAAAAGCAGGAGATCAAATAACAGAAGGATCAATAGATCCAAAGAAGTTAGCTGATGTTGCTGGAATACTTAAAGCACAAAAATATATCTTAGACCAAGTTCAAAAGGTATTTAACGAGCAAGGTGTTCCAATTGGAGATATCCATGTTGAAGTAATTATCAGACAGATGGCAAGGTTAGGAAAAGTACTTGAAAGTGGAGATAGCGAGTACCTAGTAGGATCCCTTGTTAACAGATTTATAGCTTCTGCTAAGAATGATCAATTACTCTCTGAAGAGAAGAGAAAAACACTTGTAGTTCCAAAATTACTAGGTATTAAAGCATCAGCTTTACATACTGAGAGCTTCCTTTCAGCTATGTCATTCCAAGAGCAAGTAAGAGTACTTACAAACAGTGCAATACTTGGAAAGACAGACTACCTAAGAGGTATGAAAGAGAATGTAATAATTGGTAGAAGAATTCCTTCTGGAGAGGATGCTAAAGTAGAAGAAATAAATGATCTTGAAGAGATTAAATTTTAGTTGATTTTGTTGTATAATACGAACCATGCCAACGATTAACCAGTTAGTAAGAAAACCAAGAGCATCGAAGAGAGACAAAGCTACACACATAGCTTTGGGTACAAACTTCAATCCTCTTAAGAATAGATATAAGAAAGTAAATAACCCTTTTAAAAGAGGTGTATGTTTGCAAGTTAAAACTATGACTCCTAAGAAGCCAAACTCAGCACTTCGTAAAGTAGCTAGAGTAAGACTTTCAAATGGAATGGAAGTAACAGCATACATCCCAGGAGAGGGACACAATCTACAAGAGCACTCTGTAGTACTTGTAAAAGCAGGAAGAAAGAGAGACTTACCCGGTGTAAAGTATATTGTAGTAAGAGGAAAATATGATACTGCAGGTGTAAAGGGAAGACAGAAGGCAAGATCTAAATATGGAGCTAAAAGGCCAGAAAACGAATAATATTTAAATAAATAATAATGAGAGGTAAGAGAGCAAAGAAAAGAACAATTGCAAAAGATAGGAAATACAATGATGAAGTCATTGGAAGATTAATTAACAAAGTAATGCAAGGTGGTAAGAAATCACTTGCAGAAAATCTTGTTTACTCTGCGATAGAGTCTGGTGCAGATAAGAGTAAGACACCTGTTATAGAATTTGTTCATACAGCAATTGACAATATAAGACCTGCACTTGAAATCAAATCTAGAAGAGTAGGTGGAGCTAACTATCAAGTACCTGTACCTGTTGGCCCAAGAAGACAGGAAACTTTAGCAGTAAGGTGGATAGTAGATTATGCTAGAGCAAAAACAGGTAAATCTTTTGACAAGCTATTAGAGATTGAAATTCTAAATGCATTCAATGGAGAAGGTGATGCTATAAAGAAGAAAAGCGATGTGGAAAGAATGGCAGAGGCTAACAAAGCATTTGCACATTTTAGATGGTAATACTTGCTATTGTTTGAATATTAAAAGGAAGGGTAAAACCTTCCTTTTTTATTTTGTGCTCTCTATTCTTTCCCAGCCACTTTCGGGCATATCCTTCTTAAGAAGAACTCTTTCCCAAAATATCCTTATCCATGTTATCAATCGTATTGGAAATAGTAGTAGTGACCAAATAAATTCCCTAAGATTAGTGGCATACCTAAAAACAAAGAATGCATATTGTATCTCTATAAAGAAACTTCTACTCTGCTTATCCTTTTTAAAGATACCTAATCTTTCTAATTGTATAAAACCTCCCAAAGATCTTACCTTTTGCTTGTAATAGTCATTCAAATTTGTAGGATATTTTACATATGATTGGGCTAATGGTGCATATGCTATCTCTTTACCTGAATTCCTAATAAAGTAAGAAATATATGCATCATCAGATAGAACATTTTGTGGTATATCAAAATCATAATTCCTTGTAGCCATAATATATCCACTCATAGGGAAAAAGGTCTTCTCGCTAATATAATAATTATCCTGCCTATTTGAAATAGTATTAACCCTTCTGTGATGTGCAGCATCTGAGAGTAGGTGTCCCCAATATCCCATCATTGTATTTTTGCTGTCTGAAGAAACAGGCCTACCACTTACTCCTCCCACAATCTCATTCTCAAATGGTTCAAGTAAATGTTTAACAGAATCTTTCTCAAAGTATGTATCGCCATCGGTGAAAATTAAGATTTCACCCTTTGCTTTCTTAATGGCTAACTTTAAAGCATACGGCTTACCTTTTTTAGGATCTTGAATTTGGATATATTCTGAATCTGAAAGACCAAGTATTTTAGCCATTTTTAATCCAGCATCTAAAGTCTCCCTATCTGGTGACAGCTGTAGTATCTCAAATGGCCTCTCTATACCAGAATACTTAGTATCTGCAATACACTGTATACATTTCCCTATCGTATTAGGTTCTTTCCAAGACGTTATTATTACACTAATCATGCTCGATTATATATACTCCTTAATTAAAAAAAAAGGGAGGCAAGCCTCCCTTTAATAGTTTTTTTGTTTTACTCTGCTGTTTCCTCTGTACTTTCTTCAGTACTCTCTCCTTCTTCACCTTCAGCTGCCTCTGCTGCCTCAGCTGCTGCTGCTTCTTGATCTGCCTTAAGCGCATCTTCTACCTTCTGAGCATCTGCAATCGTGACAATTGCTGTAGTCCTAATATCATCATTTATCAAAGTCATTCCTTCTGGAAGGGTAATATCTTCAACAGTGATTGTTTGTCCTGGCTCTGTCAAAGTAGAAATATCAATCTCAATTTCTGGTTGTAGTTTGTTTAATTGACATTTAACATCAATACTATCTAATGCATTTACTAATATACCCAAATTGTTCTTAACTGCTGGCGATACACCTACAAGAGTAAATGGAATAGTAAATACCATTGGTGCATTCTCATCTATCTCAAATATAGAAACATGATTAATCTCACCAGTTACAGAATTAAGATCAAATTCTTTTACTAAGAACTTAAACTCTCTTCCTTCATATTCTGCATCTAAAATGGTTGTAGAGGTAGTGTTTCTGTATAACCATTGAGCATCATTCTTACTTAGTACCGTATTAAAGGACTCAGTTTTAGCATTGTATACAACTGCAGGGATGAGACCTTCCCTTCTTAAGCTTTTAACTTTCTTTCCTAAAAGCTCTCTTTTTTGTAGTATTAATTTTTTCATAGCGAGTGAAAGTATAGCAGAGTTATATGTTTTTTGCAATTCAAAATATATATCAAAAATCTTGACGGAGACCCTTTTTACCCATATACTCTTAGCAGGTAAACTTTTAGAGTGCTAAGATTGGCTGACATCACAGAAAGACAAAAAAGGATACTAATGGCGATAATTGAGGAATTTATGCAAAGTGCAGATGAGGTAGGCTCTCTGTCACTTTTGGAAAGACATCAGTTAGGTGTAAGTCCTGCAACAATAAGAAATGAAATGTCTAGATTAATGGATATGGGATTACTGGAAAAGAGCCACATATCCTCTGGAAGATTCCCTACAGATCAGGCACTTAGGCTCTATGTAAGTAATATATTAAACAGCAGCTCTTTAAATCCATTAATTACGGTAGAGATAAGGCAAGGAATCTTTAGGGATAGATTCTCCAGAGACTCTGTACTTAATTCTATATTACAAATTCTGTCAGAAGAAACAGATTCTGTTGTATTTTTAGTAATAGACAACATTTGTAGATATTGGGGACTATCTAATCTTTTCAAATATGAAGAACTAAGGGATTGGGAAAAGATACAAAGAATTGTAAATATCCTTGAGGACAAAGATTTCCTTTCCAATATGATGAACAAATACAGTGGTTCTGGTGTATCACTTTTAATAGGGGAAGAATCAGGAATAAAGGATTTAGATGGATGCTCTATGATATTTACAACATTACCATTTTGGGATACAAATGATGCACATGTAGGTATCCTTGGATCTAAGCGTATGGACTATGCAAGGTGCGTACCTGCATTAAGAGAGGTTCAAAACGCAATGCGTAATGCTATGAGAGGGTGGAATTAAACTAACTATCATCGATATGAAAAACCATAAGGACACACAAGGTGTTACAAAAATTAAAGGCAATGAGATTAAGCAGTTGGAAGGGGAGATTGCTAGACTGGAAAATGATATTAAAGAATTAGCGCTAACAATAGACAAGGTGGAAGATGAAAAATTGGAAGTTCTTAACCAATTAAAAAGAGCTTTAGCTGATTATCAAAATTTAGAAACTAATACTCAAAAGCGCCTTAACTTACTTTACCTTCAATCTAGAAAATCACTTGCTGAAAAACTAATACCAATCGTTGATGATATGAGTATGGCAATAAAGGCAAAAGAAGAAGTAGAATTTAACCAACAATCGATATCTTGGGCAGATGGAGTTGTAGAACTTCTTAACAAACTAGAAAGAAGTTTAGAGGAAATAGGGTTGAAAAAATTTGTACCAGAAAAGGGAACAAATTTTGATCCTTCTGTACACGAAGCATTAACAGTAGTTGAAAGTGATAAGGGGGGATTAATCTATGACGTAATCCAACCTGGATATATTTTAGACGATATCGTTATTCGGCCATCAAGAGTGGTCGTAACAAAGATTAAATAAATTTTAATAAATAATTAATATGGGAAAAATAATAGGTATAGACTTGGGTACAACCAACAGTGCAATGGCGTATATGTCTGGTGGTAAACCTAATATAATTGCAAATTCACAAGGGGGAAGATTAACTCCATCCGTAGTTGCTGTTGATGATAAAGGGGAAACATTAGTAGGTTCTCCTGCAAAGAATCAGGCAGTAACAAATCCAGAGGGAACTGTTTACTCTGTAAAGAGATTAATAGGTAGATCTTGGAGTGACCCTGAAGTAAAAAAAGACAAAGAACTTTTACCATTTGAAATGAGAAAATCTAGTTCTGATGGTATCGAAGTGAAGATGGGAGATAAATGGTATACACCTCAGGAGATATCTGCAAAGATATTGGCCAAAATGAAAAAAGATGCGGAAGAATTCTTGGGTGAGAAAGTAACCGAAGCAGTTATTACAGTGCCGGCATACTTTGATGATTCTCAAAGACAAGCAACAAAAGATGCAGGAAAAATTGCTGGTCTTGAAGTAAAGAGAATTGTAAACGAACCAACTGCTGCAGCTTTAGCATATGGATTAGATAGTAAAAAGGATGAAAAAATTGCAATCTTTGACTTAGGTGGTGGAACATTTGATATCTCAATTTTAGAAATTGGAGATGGGGTATTTGAAGTACTCTCTACAAATGGAGATACACACTTGGGAGGAGATGATTTTGATCAAAAGATAATTGATAAGCTTGCAAAAGATTTTGAAGATAAGGAGGGAGTTGATTTGAAAGAGGATAGAACTGCACTCCAAAGACTTAAGGAAGCAGCTGAAAAAGCAAAGATTGAACTCTCTACTTCCGAAGAGACAGAAATAAATATTCCATATATAACAGCTACATCAAGTGGACCAAAGCATCTTAAAGTATCAATGACTAGAGCAGATTTGGAGAAGTTAACAGTGGATTTAATAGAAAAGACTGTACAACCATGTAAAAAAGCTCTAAAGGATGCAAATTTAGAAATAGGAGATATAGATGAGGTTTTACTAGTTGGAGGAATGACAAGAATGCCTGCTGTAGTTAAGAAAGTAAAAGAAATCTTTGGAAAAGAACCAAACAAGAGCGTTAACCCAGATGAAGTTGTCGCAATTGGAGCTGCAGTTCAAGGTGGTGTTCTTGGAGGAGATGTAAAAGATATTACGCTTTTAGATGTAACACCTCTTTCACTTGGATTGGAAACTTTAGGTGGTGTAATGACAAAATTGATAGAAAGAAACACTACAATCCCTGTTGAAAAGAAACAAATATTTAGTACCGCTGTAGATAATCAACCAGGTGTTGAGATTCATGTTCTACAAGGAGAAAGAGAAATGGCATCAGACAACAAAACCTTGGGTAGATTTATACTAGATGGGATTCCACCTGCACCAAGAGGAGTTCCTCAAATTGAAGTAATCTTTGCAATTGATGCTAATGGTATCTTGAATGTAAATGCAAAAGATCTCGCAACAAACAAAGAGCAAAAGATAACGATTACTGCATCTACAGGACTTAAAGATGATGAAATAGAGAAGATGGTTGAAGAAGCAGCAAAACACGCTGAAGAAGATAAAAAGAAAAGACAAAGAGCTGAAAAGAGAAACAATGCAGACTCACTATGCTTCAATATAGAAAAACTTCTTGAAGAAAATGGAGATAAAATAGAAGAAGAGGAGAAGAAAGAGCTAAAGGAGGGAGTAGAAAGTGTAAAGAAGATTATTGAGAAAGATGACTTCGACGAAGAGAAGCTAGAAGAGGAAGTAGAAAAACTTACTAAGAAGATGCAAGAAGTAAGTAAAAAGATGTATGAGAAAGCAGCTTCTGAAAATAAACAGGAACCTGAAAAAGAAGAGGAAAAGAAGAAAGATGAAGAAGTAAAGGAGGGAGAAGTTGTAGAGTAATACTAGTGGGGGGCTTTGCCCCCCTCTTTTATTTTTGCTAAGATTGTTACAAGTAAATAATTATTTATCTGCCCTAAAATATGTTGACTAATAATTCTAAGACTAATGTTACTTCCAGTGGCATGGACCTTTCTTTTTTTCAAAGACAGTTCTTTTACATTTTACTATTCTTTCTTCCTTGGTTTGTTCTACCTTTGCCTTGGGATCCTACTGAAAGTATTCGAGTAACATTCTTTCTTATAATTTCAGCAATTGTAATTCTTCTTGAGGTTGTTAAATGGATTTGGGATGGCAAGATTGCTATTTATAAATCCGTATTAGATAAAGCTTTTCTCCTTTTATTCCTATCTTTTATAATTTCTACAATATTTGCCATTGATAGATGGGGTGCTGTATGGGGTTTTGATGGAAGACTTGGTATGGGTATTATTTCAATGTCAGTATTCCTAACCTTTATTTTCCTCTCAAGGAGTTTTTTAAATGGTAAGAAATATATTGTTAAATCCGTTGAGATACTGATGTTTGGTCTTTCAATCCTTATTATTCTCAGCCTAATATCTTTCTTTAAAGTAAATATCTTTGGTTGGATTCCAATATTTAAAAACTTTTTTGTAGTAGGTTTACCATTAACCTTCTATTCTAAAGAATTAGTCCTTATTGCCTCTGGGTTAATACTGTTATCTGTATATTTAGTAATAAACTATCTTAGAGAAAAGAAATACCAAAAAGTTCTTTTACCTTTTCTTGCTATGGTAGGTGGTTTCTTAACAATACCGATGTTCTCAATTAATCAGGGAATTGCACTTCCAATTTTAATCTTTGTAGCTCTTGCATTTACTGCACTGCTTCTCTTTATGAAATTAGAAAAGAGCTTAAGATTCTTACCTGCATTGATAGGAATTCTAGCGATTCTTTCTACAGTCTTTGCAATAGGGTTGCAGTATGATTCCTTTAAAGACTCTTTGTTAGGAAAATCTTTTGAGGCTGTAACTCCAATACAATTAGCTTCTGATATCTCATGGTCAGTATCTAGTAGAGTAATTGTTGAAGATTTTTTTAGAGGATTAGTTGGTTTTGGAAATGAATCTTTCCCAATTGCATATAGCTTGTTTAAACCTGCAGCACAATCAACACTCTCTCTCTCAAATGTCAGCTTTATTACTTCTTCAAGTGAAATATTTACAACACTTGCAACAAGAGGAATCATAGGTGTTGCAATATGGATTCTATTAGGTGTTGTATTGATAAAGACATTAATAAGTGATTTAACTACCCAAAATAGTGAAGACTCGTTAGTACTATCTATTTTGCAAATCTCTACATTAGTTCTGTATCTCGGTTCCTTCTTCGTATCATACTCATTCCTTTTGTATTTTGTCTTTGGAATCTTTGCACTTCTCTCTTTGATGAATAGGAACATCCAAAGTAAAAATGAGGAACAGTTTTTACTAAAATTCTGGGCTGTTAATGTAGGTGGAGTATCACAAAATATCGCAAAAACAATAAATAGTGTTAATTGGTTCTTAACTTCATTGATAATAGTATTGGTATTTGCTGGATTACTCGGACTCGGTTCAAAATTTGTATCTTTGATGTATGTTGCAAGAGCAGAAGCATTTGCAGCTGAAGAAACAAAGAAGTACACAAGTGAAGAGGAAATCACACTTGAAGTAAGAGAAGAATTTTTTAACAACCTAATATCTTACTACTTTAGAGCTCTTAAATATGATAATTCAAATCCTGTCGCAAACAGAAAAGCAAGTACAACAGCCATAGAAATTATGAATGTATTAAGTGAAATCTATCAGAAATCATCTGAAGAAGAAAAGAGTTCAATTCTTTCAGAGATTTCAAGTTGGAAAAATACAGCAATTGATTTATCTAGAGAGGCGATTACAACTTCTCCTTACAACTATTCAAACTGGTATGTTAGATCAAGTGTATATATAGGTTTCCTTTCGATAGGGCTTTCTGATTATAGCGAAGATGCACTCTTTGCTCTTCAAAGATGTGTAAATCTTAATCCTTTAGATTTTGAATCGTACTATCGTGCTGGGCAGATTTACATGATTAAAGAAGACTATGAGAAAGCACTTGCAGCATTTGATGGTGGTCTTAGAATAAATGGCCAGCATGTACCATCTCTCGTTCTCTCTGCAAGAATACTAAGCGAGAATGGTGATGTAAAAACAGCAGTCGGTTATCTTGAAGCCGCGAAGAGAATAATGGAAGTAAACAAGCTTCAAACTGATCCTATGTATGAAAGTATAGTAGAAGCCTTAAAAGAATTTAATGCAAATTCTAATCAAGGTAGCGAAACTTTGAAAGAAATAGGGGAGGATGATTTAACCGAGGATCTCACACCAAGAGATTAAAAGATTGTTATCAAGAAAATCTTCTTAAAAGAGGCTCTATTTATTCTAGTAATTAACTCTTCTTTATCTTGAATCCTTTCTCCTACAAAGGATAGCGTTTCAGAATGGTTATCATTTAATAGCATACTAGATAAATATCTATCCAAGGAACAATTAGAAATTGGTTCTATTCGAAACTTTGTATCTAATTTTGAGAACCTACTAAACAATTCCTCCAATAATAATATGTAAATTGAAAAAAGATTACTCTTCTTTTTTGAGTCGAAGATGCTCTTATATTTTTTTGAAAGATTCCATCCATGAATCCAATAAATATCTTTATTAATATCTAAGCAATTCTTATGAATATATCCATTATTACTCAACTTGTTGCAGAGAAGACAAGTAGGTAAAGCTTTGGGAATTTTAGTTAGGCATTGATTACAAATATCAAACCCAACTCGAGAACATATAATGCATTGTTTAGGAAAAAACAGATCAATCAAATTCATACTAAAATGTTACCCTATCTTTATTAAAAAGATTTGATAATTATTCTCTTTTACATTATGATATTATTCGCTAATTAGATATAGTTTGTTATTTTATAGTGATAAAGAAAAACAGTGTCTTTACAGTAATGTTCATCCTCCTTTTGACCAAGATTTTAGGATTTTGGAAATTAAGAATCTTTGCACAATTGTTCGGTGCATCGCATGAGCTCGATATATTTTGGGCCGCATTTACAATCCCCGACATTATCTTCATGGTACTTGTTGCTGGATCAATTAATGCTGCAATAATTCCAATACTTTCAGATGTTCTCTATGACAAAGGGAAGGAAAGCTTTAATAAGCTCTTTCAACAGTTAACAGTCATATTCTTTGGTCTGTCATTCTTTGTACTGTTAACAGTACTACTTTTTGCACCACAGATTACTACTTGGATAGTATCAAATGAGTATGCACAAAGTCTCTTTAATATGTCTTACAGAATATCGACAGATGATTATGACCTCTTTATCAAACTCTTCAGAATTGGCTTACTCTCTCCTCTCTTTCTTAGTGTTAGTGGATTTGTCACAGCATATTTACAGGTAAGAAAGCAGTTCTTTGTAACTTCTCTAGCACCTCTTTTCTACAATGTATCAATGGTTATTGGTACATATTTATTAGTAAATTACACATCATGGGGAGTAGAGGGTATTGCTATCTCTGCAGTTATTGGTTCAGTTATTCACTTAATAGTTCAATTACCATTACTTCTTAAATACTACAAAGAAGATAATTCTAAAGTTATCGATCTCAAGGGTATATTCAAAGAACCAAATGTCCTTAGAGCATTTAAACTTGCATTACCAAGAATGTTAGGAGTCTTAGGGGAGCAATTCAATACTATTGTAAACACCTTTATCAGTTTTACTCTTGCTGCGGGTACACTTAGTGCATATAGATTTGCATACAGTCTTCATCTCTTTCCAATCAACATTATCGGTAGTGCTGTTGCCCAAGTTGCATTACCAGACTTAGCCAAATACTGCTGTAAAAACGAAGATGACAATTTTAAAAAGGTATTTAACGATTCAATACAGCTTTCGCTGTATTTAGTTTTTCCAATAGTGGCAATCATGTTCGTACTTAGACTCCCCATCGTTCGTTTGATTTACGGTACAGGTGCTTTTGACTGGAATGATACCATCATTACGGCATGGACATTAGCATTACTTTCAATATCAGTAATAGGGCAAACGGTAGTACAAATTATCCTTAGAGCCTTCTATGCTCTTAAAGATACATGGATGCCTTTAATTGCAATTACAGTAGGAATTGTAATAAATCTTTTTGGAGCATATCTTTTTACCAACTTCTTTAGTCATTACTACGACTGGAGACCAATATTAGAACAAGTTTGGATTCAGGTAGCCCAAGCAAATGGTGATGGGGTTGTATCTGTACTTAAATCATTCTTAGGGGACCTTCTTAAATGGATGACAACAAGAGGAGACTCTAGACTCGCAGTAGGTGGTCTAGCATTAAGTCTAAGTCTCTCTTACCTGGTACAGATGGTTTTAGCATCTCTTCTACTTAATAGAAAGAAAAAAGTAATATCATGGAATGAAACTTTGTATCCTACTCTTCTTAAAATTCTTAATACCCTAGTTATGATGCTTGGAATGTATTTTGTGTTTAGACTGTTTGATTTCCAACTTGATACTAGTAGAACTGTATATGTAATTGTATTGACTGTCCTAACTGCCGCATATGGAGGTATTTCATACCTAGTAGGATCAAAAATCTTTTCTCCAGAAGAATTTGTAAAGGTCGAGAATATGCTTAGAAATTTTACGAAAAGATTTACCAATGGTAATAACTTAAATCCATAAAAGGTGAAAAAATTTCTTAAAATATCAATTTCAATACTCCTCTTTTTTGTACTTTTAACAGGGCTTGTATCCTTTCTTTTAATTCATAATTACAATACTTGGGAAAAAAGATTTGAGAGAAATATCTATGAAAACAATCTTGCCATCCTCCCATATGAATCTGATGGTTCTGTTGAAATGAAAATTGCGAAGTTCACCCTATCTAATGAAAATACTGAAAGTTTAATACTTTCTCCATATGAACTCTCAAATCTAATACTCCTTACTTCAAAAGGATATTTAGACAAAGAGATTACTGTAAGAAGGGTATATATTGAACCTGGGAATTTTAGATGGAATATATATATGGAATTTGTTTACAAGAGATACTCTGTATGGTTTTCGGTGGATATAAACAAGGATGATATGCAAACAGTACAGCTTTACATTACCGATATTAAATTAGGAAATTACTCACTAGGAAGATATTTTGATTTGGTGTATCAAATTAATACAGGTATAGCTAACTCAATACTAACAGTAAATGAAAATGGATTCTCAGGAAGATATCTTGAAAATATTGAATTAATGGAAGACAAGATTGTTGTAAAAGGTTCTAGATATTGACAATCTTTTACTCTATCTTTAAAATCATTAGCAGTCGCTTTTAATATTTGCTAAATAATTTGTTAGATATATTAATATGTCTAGTGAGATAAAAATTGTTCCATTAGGTAATAGAGTTGTTGTAAAGCCTCAGGATGTACAAGAAAAAACTCCTGGAGGTCTTGTAATTCCACCAAGTGCTAATGATGAAAAAAGACCTGCATTTGGTAAGGTTGTTAAGTTAGGAACTGGTAAAGATAAAGAAGGAAAAGCATTGAAATTTGACGTCAAAGTTGGTGATTTAGTGTATTTTAAAAAATATTCTCCAGAAGAAATAGAAGTTGAGAATCAAGAATATTACATTCTTGATGCAGAGGATATTCTCGCTATCGTTAAATAGACTAGTTTAATTTTTAAATAATACTAATATGGCAAAATCAATAATATATGATGAAGAAGCAAGAAAGTCATTAAAAGCAGGTGTCGATACCATTGCTAATGCAGTTAAAACAACATTAGGGCCTAAAGGAAGAAATGTCGCTATCGCAAAGACATTTGGTTCTCAAGTAGTTACAAAAGATGGTGTAACAGTAGCAAAAGAGATAGAAGACAAAGATCCATTCAAGAATGTAGGAGTCGAAATGATGAAAGAAGCATCAAGAAGAGTAAATGATTTGGCAGGAGATGGAACTACTACTGTAATAGTTCTTGCTCAAGCTATTGCTAATGCAGGTTTTAAGAATGTTGCTGCTGGTTCTAATCCAATAGCTCTTAAAAGAGGTTTAGACAAGGGTGTAGATGTGGTTGTAAAAGCTTTAGAAAAATCTGCAAAAAAGATTAGTAGTAAAGAAGAGATTTCTCAAGTAGCAACTATTTCTTCAAATAATGACAAAGAATTAGGAGATATGATAGGGGATGTATTTAACAAGGTAGGAAAAGATGGTGTTATTACTGTTGAAGAAGCGAAAGGATTTCTTGATGAAATTGAATATACAGAAGGAATGCAATTTGATCAGGGATATGTAAGCTCATACTTTGTAACAGATGCAGAGACACAGGAAGCCGTTATGGAAAACCCATATATATTTGTTACAGACAAAAAACTTTCAAGTCTTCAAGAGATTCAAGCTATGGCTGAGAAAGTATTAGCTGCAGCTGATAGACCATTGGTAATAATTGCAGATGATATTGAGAATCAAGCATTAGCTACTTTAGTTGTAAACAAATTAAGAGGAACTCTTAATGTAGTAGCAGTTAAGGCTCCAGGATTTGGTGATAGGAAGAAGGAAATGTTAAGGGACATTGCAGTTGTAACTGGTGCTGAATATATATCAGATGAGGTAGGAAAAACTCTTGAATCTGTCGACTTAACAGATTTAGGAGGAGCTAAGAAAGTAATAATCGATAAAGAAAAAACCGTTATAGTAGAAGGTTCTGGAAAGGATTCTGATATTAAAAAGAGAGTAGCAGAAATAAGAGCACAAATTGAAAGCTCCTCATCTGACTATGACAAAGAAAAATTACAGGAAAGATTAGCAAAAATTGCTGGTGGAGTAGCTGTAATCAAAGTTGGTGCAGCATCTGAAGTTGAAGCAAAAGAGAAAAAACAGAGAGTAGAAGATGCAATCAATGCAACTAGAGCAGCAATCGAGGAAGGTGTTGTAGTTGGTGGAGGTTTAGCTCTTCATAATATGACTAAAGCTTTGGAAAAAATAAATCTTAGTGACCCTGATGAACAGCTGGGAGTAGAGATATTGAAGAATGTATTAAGTGAGCCATTGAAACAAATTGCCAAGAATGCGGGTAAAGATGGCGCGGTAATTGCAGCAAATTGCCATGACAAGATTGGTTACAACGCAAAGACAGATGAATATGTAGATATGCTTGAAACAGGCATTATCGATCCTGTTAAAGTAACAAGATTAGCATTAGTAAATGCTGCTTCCGTAGGAACTATGTTAATTACAACTGAAGCGGTAGTTGCAGAAATACCCGAAGAGAAAGGTTCCAGTACACCAGATATGTCTGGTATGCAGGGAATGATGTAATCATTCAGTTAGTAAATGAACCCCGGTTTAGTCCGGGGTTTTTCTTTATAATTTGATTACATCTACGACTTTTCCTGCAGCAAAGAAATTATCTTCTTCGTGCAAAATAATTGGTAAATATTCATCCGTAGATTCTGAGATTAAAGCCGCCTGAGAGGAGTCTTCTAATAAAGTGAATTTTTTGATGTTGGCAAAATCTTCTATTACTGAAAGAACATAATCGCCATTCTGTACATCTTTATCTCTTGGGTCGATGACGACTAGGTCGCCGTCTTCAATGTTTCTATTGTTTGCTCCAACTTTCGCCATATTCATAGAATTTCCAGTTGCTTTTACAAGATACAATCCTTCAATATTCATCTTAGGTAAGAAGTTTCTAGAAATTTTTATATACCCTTGAATCTTATCTTCTGCGAAGATGGATGCAGGTCCACAGGTAGCTAATCCATAGTAGGGAAGTGTTGCAAAGTGAATGTTTTCTGTGCTTTTTTTGTTAAGAATAAGATTGTCATTTTGTATTATCACAAGGTTGTTATCAAGAAGCTTATTTATGTGGTGTTTTACTGTCTGTGGGTACCTTTCTCCTATGCGTCTTCCAATCTCCCTGTAGCGAAGGGGTACTGATCCCTGATCCTTAAGGAGGTTTATTATTTTCTTTTGAATTGGATGGAATTGGGTCATTTTTATTTAAAGGTATTATACCAGCCACTTACTAAGCGTGCAAGTAGTAGCAGGTGTTGAAGTTGTATAAATCGTTGACAACCGTCTTTAAATCAATTAGAATGTATTTATCAATATTTAATTTGAGTTTTTAGTTAGATGGCAAAAAAAGTAACGAGTAAAAGAGTTGCAAAGATATCATCAAAAATACTTAGAGATGGTAGAACTTCTAAAAAAAGTAAAGCCGCAGCCGGTTCAGCTCTTAGTCAAAGAGAAAAAACTAGATCAAGAAAAAGGAAATAACTTAATTTAAAAGCTTTTAATATTATGAGTATCCAGATAGGAAATTATAGGTTCGAAGGACCATATTTACAAATCAGTAATTTAGAAGGTAAATCAGGTGTTTATGTTATATTGACAGGAATTGCAGACAAGAGATATCGAGTCATAGATATTGGAGAATCTGCAGATATTTGGACCAGGATTACATGCCATGACAGAAAAAGCTGCTGGGAAAGGAATGTTTTTCCAGGTAGTTTTATTACATTTGCTGTTTTATATTGCAATGAAAATGATAGGGTTCAAATTGAAAAAGCGCTCAGAAATGCATATGAACCTACTTGTGGAGAAATTTAGGAATTTGTATTTAGATTGTTGAAACAATTTTAACCCAATTCTCCTTTAGCCATTTCTTAGAATCTTTGTATACGGGTAGTAGTTCTCTTTTCTCAAACTCTTTCTTTATGACATTACCTCTATGAGGATGTTTGTATATTTTATCAAGTGGAGAGTTAAAACCATGTGTATAGTGGCAGAGCTCATGAACAATTGTAGATTTTATAACATATTCGGGAATAAAATCCTGTGAGAAATACTTTGTTAAAGTTATCAATGAAACAGTGTAATCTTCTAATTCCTGTTTCTGTATCTCCAACCTCTTTAGGTATCTGTTAAATGTTCTTTCATCCTTTATCATCTTTATACTCCCTAACTGTCTCTTAGAGTATTTACCGTATTTAATAGCTACTATGTTAAGTCTAGGTACATCGCAAAAGTAATTTTCCCAAATGTCGTATAGTAAATTTTCTAAATATTTGTTGTCTCTCATGTTATTATATTCCTAGATGAAATCCATTATACAAGAAAAGATAAAAACACTCTGGCATGTTGTAATATTTTTCTATGGAAGATACACAAAAGAGGTAGTATTAAGAGATTTGATTTTTGTTGGTGTAATTGTTGCAGAAATGATAGGAATTACAATCGCTGGTAAATTCTTAGATGCAACACTAGAAGTAATAAGGGCTTCTACAGGAGAATTTGATATTCAAGAGTATCTAGCAACAGACTCTTTCTACTTCCTTGCTATATCACTTTTACTTCTAATTGTTGTCATAGTAGGGAGAAATATTAGAGCTAATATTGCAGCCAATGTTGCTGACAAGGTTTGGAAAGATACGAGTCTTGAGGTTATGGGTAAGATTTCAAATACGAACTTACAAGATGTAGAGAAACCTAAGTTACAAAATCTAATAGACTTTATTCCTAACTACTCAATTACCAATATGCTTCTTTCATATGAGGCATTTTCTGCAATTGTATATCAAGTAGCAAGAGGAACTACCGCCTTTATTATCCTTTCTTCCCACTTAGGTTGGACCTCATTAATATTAATTCTCTTTGTTCTACCAGAGGTATTAATGTCTCATTTTAATAGGAAGAGAATACAGCTTTACGATGATAATCAAATGAGTAGATTGAAATTAACAAGCTATATCTATTTCACATTAGGAATGGATATTAGAAACTTCATGGAACTTAGAGTTGATAACACATATGATTTCCTTAAGAAAAGGTATCAAAAGGAAAGAGAGGAATATCTTGGAGGTCTTTTTGAAAGAAGAAAACACTTCACTATCGATAATACTTTCGGTTCTGTTTCAGGCCAGCTTTTTAAATATGTCTATGTAATATATTTAGTTGCTCATGTAATAATAAACAAGATAACCATTGGTACATTTAGTGCTCTTTTTAACTATGTTGAAGTAGTATATTCAAGTGCACTTACAGCGCTTAACACATTTTCACTGCTTGATACTCATTTAGCATATGCATCTAAGTATTTTGAGTTTGTACATTACCAAGGTTTTGGAGATGAAAAACAGGGTTTCGCAAAGTTAGGCAAAAAGGTACCTTCTTTAGCATTTAATAATTTAGATTTTGCATATCCTGATCAACCAGAAAGAAAAGTATTGGAGAATATTAATTTAGTTATTAAACCAGGTGAAAAGGTAGCATTCTTTGGAGGAGATGGTTCAGGAAAAAGTAGTTTGATAAAGATATTAACAGGGTTGTATGAAGTAACATCAGGAGACTATCAAATAGGAGAGTATTCAATTAGGGAATTAGCAAGAGGAGAGTTAAAGAGAAAAATGTCTGTTACTTTCCAAAACTATGTTAACTACAACTTCAGTATTAGGGAAAATATAACTCTAACAAGTGAGAAGAAAAATATTGATATGGACCTATACAAGAAAGTAATCAAAATATGTGAGATTGATAGATTCATGAAGAAAGAGAATATTACAGACAAGCTAATACTTGGAAAATATCTAGACGGCAAAGAACTCTCTCCTGGATATTGGCAAAGATTAGCAATTGCAAGAATGCTTTACAGAAATAGGGACATATTTATAATGGATGAACCTTTCGCTTTTATAGATGCACCTTCTAGAGACTTTATCTTAAGAAATATAATTGATTTTGTTGGGCCAAAAAGAACTTTAATACTCATAACAAGGGATACTGATATGCTAGATGAATTTGACAGAATATACATGTTTGATGATGGACATATTGTAGAAGCAGGTAATTGGAGAGAGTTGATAAAGAGGAAGGGTAAGTTTTACAAAGAGGTAAAATTTAATCAGTAGTATTTAGCAAATATCTATAATATCCTGTAAAATATCCATCAAGAAATAATTGTTAATGTAAAGAGCATGATTCTACTCGATGGTAAAGCTGTATCCCAAAAGATATTAAAAAGTCTTAAGTCCCAAATAGATGGATATATAGATATTGGCTCTAGGGTTCCTAGGTTGGATATAATAATCGTAGGAGATGACTATGCTAGTAAGAAATATGTAAGTATGAAAGAGAAGAGAGCTTTAGAGTTAGGAATTAAAGCAGTAATACATGAGTTTGATTCTAAGGTTGATGAAGAAGAGATTGTTGAATTAATAGAGAAATTAAATAGTGATAGTAGGGTTGATGGTTTAATGGTTCAATTACCACTTCCAAAAGGTTTCAATACTCAAAGGATATTAGAAAAAATATCTCCTCAAAAAGATGTAGATGGTCTTACTTCTTCTAACTTGGGTAAACTTTTTAAAAATGAAGAAGGTGCAATTGCTCCTGCAACTGCTAAGGGAGTATTAAAACTTTTAGAAGAATATGAGATAGAAATTGATGGTGTAAATGCTGTTGTTGTTGGTAGGAGTGAAATCGTAGGACTACCTACTGCCGCAATGCTACAAAACAGTAATGCTACAGTAACAATATGTCACTCACACACTAAGAATCTAAAAGATATTACTAAAAATGCAGATATACTTGTTGTAGGAATAGGCAGGGCTGAATATATAGATAAATCATATATAAAAGAAGATGCAGTAGTAGTTGATATTGGTACAAATCTCAATCAAGAGGGGAAATTAGTAGGTGATGTGAAGTTTGGTAGTGTAAAGAAAGTCGCTGGATATATTACTCCAGTACCTGGTGGTATTGGCCCTATGACAATTGCATCCCTTCTTCTTAATTTGTTTGAGATATATGAAAAGAATGTCAAAAAATACTAAGGACAAAATATTCGAATATATTAATGAAGAATCGAAAAGGCAGATTGAGGGGATAGAATTAATAGCTTCTGAAAACTATGTTAGTGAAGATGTCCTTAAAGCAATGGGAAGCATTCTTACCAACAAGTATTCTGAAGGATACCCTGATAAAAGATATTACGGTGGTAATGAATACATTGATATGGTTGAAAAGGAGTGTATTAAAAGGGCAAAAGATCTCTTTAAAGCAGAGCATGTAAATGTTCAACCATATTCTGGTTCTCCTGCGAATCTTGCTGTTCACTTAGCTTTTCTACAACCAGGAGATAGGACAATGGGAATGGATTTAGCTGCTGGTGGCCATCTAACACATGGGTTTAAGGTCTCTATCAGTGGAAAGTATTACAACTCAGTAAGCTATGGAGTAAATGATCAAGGATATATTGATTATGATGAAGTAAGAAAGTTGGCTAATGAACATAAGCCAAAATTAATTTGGAGTGGTTTCTCTGCATATTCTAGAATAGTTGACTGGAATGAGTTTAGAAAGATATCTGATGAAGTAGGAGCCATATTTGTTGCAGACATTGCACATGTTGCAGGTTTAATAGCTGCTAATGAATACCCGTCTCCTATTGGTATTGCAGATGTAGTTACAACTACAACGCACAAAACGCTAAGAGGGCCTCGAGGAGCTATGATTCTTTGCAAAGAAGAATATGGTGAGGTAATAGACAAAGCAGTATTCCCTGGCCTTCAGGGAGGTCCACATAACCACACTACAGCTGGTATTGCTATTGCACTCAAAGAGGCAATGAGCCCAAAGTTTAAAGAATATTCTAAGCAAGTAATACTGAACTCTCAAACCTTGGCTAATGAACTTATGAAGAAAGGTTTTAAGATAGTATCTGGTGGTACAGACAATCATCTTTTCCTTATGGACACAGTCAGTAGTGTTAATCTCAGTGGTAAAGAGGCATCAGATATCTTAGAAGATGTGAATATTACTGTAAACAAAAACGCTATACCAAATGATCCTCGAAAACCATGGGATCCTTCAGGTATTAGAATTGGTACTCCTGCAATAACAACAAGAGGATTTAAAGAAAAAGACATGTTGTTTGTCGCAGAGATAATATCTATGGCACTTAAGAAAGAGAGTGATTTAAAAACTTTAAAATCTAAGGTAAAAGATTACACGAAAGATTTCCCTATCCCAGGGATAACAACATAAATTAATGTCTTAACTACATGAAGGGAACCTTTAGAAAAGATTTACAGATAGCATCTGTAAGATCAGAATCAGTATGGAACAAATTCAAAGTTCATACACTTTTACAAAACCCCTCACAAAAACAACCCTCTATTAATGCATACTTAGGAGCTAGGTATAGTAGATCTTCAGACTCAATTGTAGACATTGCAAAAGAAATTATTGAAAACAACACAGATGCAGCGGATAGATTAGAAAAAATATTTCATGGATATGGTCATAAGTCTGTAGGGGATATGGCAGATCTTTTTGTCTGTATTGAGAATATCCCTATGTTTACTGCAATGAAAATCTTCTATCTCAACTCTGTAATCTCTGGTCAAGAGAGATCTACAAGGTATCAGAATTTCGAAAGTCCAGAGTTTGTAAAAATTCCTAAAGACCTATGTAAAGACACTGAGATAAGAAAGGAATATGACAGGATAATGCTTAAACAGATGGCAGATTATAGAAATCTTTTAAAAAAGACGAAATTAGTTTTAAAAGAAAATTTTAAAATAAATGAAGAGAATCAATCAGAAGTATCTGCATGGAAATCAAGAAGCTTTGATGTAGCAAGGTACTTACTACCGTATGGATTACAAACTAGTCTTGCAGCTGTAATGTCTGCAAGAAATTGGTCAGAATTAATAGCCTACTTTAATGCAAATGATAGTGTTGTAGATAATGAAGTTGCTAATCTCCTTATGAATCTTCTGGGAGAATCTAATGTAGAGATTAGAGGATATGTAAGAGAAGCAGATGGGTTGATAAGGCACACAGATGCAAATTGTTGTAGAAGAAATTCAACTAAATCAATATTACAATATCTTGAAAGTAAAATTTCACAACAGAAAAGATACGAAAGTAATGGGTGTGAGATTGATTCATGTAAGATTACTTACAATACGAACCCCATAGAAGCAATGGTAACTCACTACGAGCTTTTACTTAATCCTTTGGGCAGTAAGGATGAATTAGAGTTTGATGAACAGGATGAGATAGCATTAGGAGAAAAGATATTTGAAAATCATGACCATCATAACTTACTAGGTAATATTGGTCAAAGCGGAGCTATAAAGATAGAGGGTATGGCTACTTTGGGAACATTAAAAGATTTAAACAGGCACAGAAGTTTAGAAAGATACATGCCAATATTTCATGATAATATGAATATTGACAATGAGCTAGAAAGAGACGATAAAGAGTGTTTCTTCCTTTGTAACTATTTAGAACTAAAAGGTTTTGAGAAACTTAGAAAAGAATATGAAGAAGCCTTAAGTGAAACATACAAGATGATAAAGAACTGGAGAAGAGTCTCTAAGCAATTTATGTCCGAAGAAGTATCCTCTGAATACACAAAATATCTACTACCACATGCTCATAGTACAAAATACTGTTTCTATGGCTCCTTCGATGATTTACAATATACAATCAATTTAAGAGTAAGAAGAGGTGGGCATATTGCATATAGAGTTTTAGTCTATAAATGGTTAGAATTACTTAGAGAGCTAGATCCAATCTGGAAACCATTACTAAATAATTCTGAGAAACCAGATGCTAAATCAAAATCACAGTTTGTTGATAGAAGTTAATATATAAGAATAAAGAAATGATACTCTCAGATAGAACTTTAAAAGCAAAAATACAAAGTGGGGAGATTAGTATAGAACCCTTCTCTGACGAATTTGTACAACCAGCATCATATGATCTGCACTTGGATAAAAACATACTGGTGTTTGATACCGAAAAACATAAATTAATTGATGTTAAGAAACCAGTAGAAGACCTTATGAAAAAAATAGAGATAAATGATATATCTGGATATACACTTGAACCAGGGGAATTTGTATTAGCAAATGTCAAAGAAGTTACAGGAGTTGATAACAAGCATGTAGGTAGATTAGAGGGAAAGAGTTCTTTAGCTAGAATGGGATTAATAATACATGCTACTGCAGGATTTCTTGACCCAGGTAATAAATTAAGATTAACATTAGAAATAGCGAATCTCTCTCCACTGCCTATCCGTATATATGAAAATATGAAGATAGCACAAATAGCATTTGAACAATTGGATAGAGATTGTGAAAGACCATATGGTAGTTCGGGCTTAAATAGTAAGTACAAGGGTGACATGACTGTTCAAGCAAGTAAGATGTGGAAGAATTTCTAAATTAAGTATATTTGAAGATGTTTGAAGAAATAAGGAAAGAGTTTCCAATAATTAGAGGTTCAAGATTTGGTAAAAAACTTGTATATCTTGATAGTGCTGCTACTACGCAAAAACCTGAGTTTGTAATAGATAGATTGAAGAAATATTACGAAACAGAGAATGCCAATATTCATAGAGGCCCATATGACCTTTCTTTGGAGGGTACAAAGCTTTGGGAATGGGCTCATGAAAAAGTAGCATCCTTTATCAATGCAGACTCATACAAAGAGATAATCTTTGTAAGAAATACCACAGAAGGTCTTAATCTTTTAGTAAATACAGTAGGAAGAAAGCTTCTTACAAAGGATGATATTGTAGTGGTTAGTGAAATGGAACATCACAGTAATATTGTTTCTTGGATGATATTACAGAAGGAAATACCATTTAAAATTGAATATATACCTATAAAAGAAGAGTATTCTTTGGATATAGATTGGTTCAAGAAATTAATAGAGAAAGAGGGAGAAAATATTAAGATTGTATCTTTGGTACATATATCAAATGTATTAGGGGTTAAAAATGATGTAGAGGAGATATTTAAAATAGCAAAGAAGAATAACTCCTTTACTATGCTTGATGCAGCTCAAAGTATTGTTCATTGTAAAGTAGATGTAAAAGAGATTGGGTGTGATGCACTTACATTCTCTGGTCATAAAGCATATGCACCTACAGGTACTGGAGCGGTATATTGTAAACAAAAATATTTAGAAGAACTAACTCCTTGGATGGGTGGAGGTGAGATGATTTCTTCTGTGTCTTTCAAAGATTTCGAATACAATGAACTACCTTGGAAATTCGAAGCAGGTACTCCTGATATTGGTGGTGGTATTGTTTTGGGATACGCGATAGAGTGGTTTGAAAAAGCATTGGAAAGTGTTGGAGGATGGGAGAGTTTAATAAAGCATGAGCAAGATTTAACGGAATTTTTCTTCAAACAGTTTGATGGAATAGGGTGGTTTAAACCTTTTGGTCCAAGAGATTCCTCTAGAAAATATGGTGCTATAGCTTTCCACATAGAAGGTTTTACATTTAGAGGATGTAAGAATATCTTCAATATAGAAACCAATAGAGATGGATCAGGTATTAGTAATTTCCTAAATGAAAAGGGTATTGCCTTTAGAGAGGGCTATCACTGTGCAGAGCCTTTACATGACAAATTGTGTGTAGGACCAAGTTTAAGATTTAGTCTTGCAATATATACCAACGAAGAGGATTTGAAGTATGCTGCTAATATGCTAAAGCAAGCAGTATTACAAGGATTAAACTAGCTTCTTTTATGTGATATATTGAGATATGGATTTAACAAATGCCCCAAAAAATATTCCTTCTGATGATGTTGCTCAAAAAAGTATTCTAGCTGAAGTAGTAGAACTTCAAAACAAGCTAAGCAATTCAAATGCTCCTATTGAGTTAAAGGAAGATGCAATGAGAACTATAGAGAGGTTGGAAAGGATGGCTAAGTGGGGTAACTACAGTTCTGAGTTTGAAAGTGTAGATAAGTATGTAGATTGGATTACAAGAATTCCTTGGGGTGCTCTCTCTGAGGACAATTTGGATATTAACAATGCAAAACAGTTAATGGATTCTACCCACTATGGTATGGATACCATTAAGAACCTTATCCTAGACTACCTTGCTGTAATGCAGTTGCAGAAAATGACAGGAAGAAACTCTTCAAATATAGAAAGTAACATGGCTAATCTTAGAGGTTCTTCTGCTAATGCTCCTGTGCTTCTTTTTCTTGGATTACAAGGTGTAGGTAAAACCTCTATTGCAAAATCCATTGCACAATCAATGGGTAGAAAGTTTGCAAGAGTATCTTTAGGTGCGATAGGGGATGTAAGAACCTTAAGAGGCACTCCGAGACATGAGATAGATGCAGAGCCAGGGCAAATAGTTAAGGCATTAATTAGGACTCAAAGTATGAATCCTGTTATCCTTATCGATGAAATCGAAAAAGCTAGTGGTAATGCAGGTTTACTTAATGACGTTATGGCAGCACTACTTGAAATTTTGGATCCAGAACAGAATGCTACTTTTGTTGATCACTATGTTGATCATCCTGTAGATCTTTCTCAGGTATTCTTCATTTGTACAGCTAATAATCTGGGAGGGTTATCTGCTGCTTTACTCGATAGGGTTGAGATAATTAGGTTTACAAGCTATTCAGATGAAGAAAAAGAGGTAATAGCTAAGCAGTATATTCTTCCGAAGGTGTTAAAGAATATGGGTTTAACTCAAGAGCATATACAGATACAAGATAGTGTATGGCCATTACTTATTCGTCCAGTAGGTTTTGATGCCGGTATTAGGCAGCTAGAGAGAAATATTGCAACTTTAACTAGGAGCGCAGCAAGGCAAATAGTTGGAGGTCACCCTACACCAATATCGATTACACCCGAGAATGTAAAAGAATATGTACTTCCTGACCAAGGACCATTGAGTTAATATCCCTTAAATGGGTTTGTTAATTGAAGAGCTTTCATTACTCTTGAGAGATTAGGATTTCGTACTCCTCTAGATAGGTCTGTTCTAAGCTTGGTCTTGGTTTCTTGTTTTTCAAGAAGTTTCAAATCATTACCAAGCTTCTCTTGAGGAATCTGTTTAATATCAACAGCCTCAGTTACAAGATATTTTCTTATTTCATTGTTGTTATTGGTTGTCGTCATTGTCTATGATTCCTTGTGGAGTTATATGACTCCTCCCTTTATTTAATTCTTCCCTTTGTTTTCTCACCTGTCCTGGGACAGTATTCTCTTCTATCATTTCTACGAAAGATTTTTGACTTTCATATTTCTTCGGATTCAACATCTCTTCCTGTTCCTTTAACCTTTTTTCTAACTCTTCCTGATATTTTTCTCTTTCTGTCTTTATCTTTTCTATGTCTCCCTGTCTTCTTTCTACTGCTCTCTCAATCAATTCATTCTGTTTGTTAACATCTCCCGAGCTAGTCTTCATTGGCTGTTGTACTGTAGGAGGGTCATATATTTGTGCGAGCTCTGATATAGATCTTGTATCTGTCATTCCTTGTTGATTCTTCCTTGCTTCTAGTTCTCTTGGATCGGAAGTAATTAATTCATGTTCAGCTTGGCTTGAGAGTATTTGTATTCCTACATGGTTTGCACCTGCAAAGAATAGGCCTTGTCCTCTATCACAGTTAAGGAGATAGTTTCTTTCTCCATCTGAGAGATTAAATACTTGTTGTAATTTCTCTACAGCTGAAGGACTCTGTTTCATAAGGACTTGAATTGAAGAGTTCGAGATTATTGCTCTACCCATATCATTGTTCATAAAGTCGGCAACATCCTGTGTAATTGTAGAAAGCCCAAGATAGTATTTCCTTGCTCTTTTTGCAAGAGAGTACATAAATTTAGCGGAATCTTCTCTCTGCATCATATACCAAGCTTCATCAACGATTAACAATCTTCTTCTTTGGTCTTTTCGTATCTTAGTCCATATGAAATCTAACATAAGGTACATTGCTAAAGGTTTGAGTTCTTCTTGTAAATCTCTAACACTGAATACAGTAAATGGATTATTTATTTCAAAGTTACTTGCTTCATTGAATACTCCAGCACCACTTCCCATTATGTATTTTTCCATTCTTCTAGCTAAATCATGTGCTTCTGTTTCAGCCATACCTTTTAATACCTTATACAAATCTTCAAGCAATGGAGCTTGTCTTTTTTGAGTTGCTGGATCGAATGTAATACCTTTCTCCCTATATGTTAATATTAATGCTCTATCAAGTATTGAGGTTTCTACATTGGTAAGCCCATCGAACATTACCTTAAAGAAACCTTGTAGTGCTAGAAGTTTCATTCTTAACTCATCATCTCCCTCTTCTGATACACCTGAAAGATCAAATGGATTCATCTTGTGCCCTTTATCTTGAGAGAAGGATATGTATGAGCCGTTAACTGCCTTAGAAAGGTCTTCATATTCTCTTTCTGGATCTATTATGATGATATGAGTACCAAGCATTAAGCTTCGAACGGCTTCTAATTTTACAAAATAGCTTTTACCAGCACCAGATTTTGCGAATATTACTGCATTTGCATTCTCTAATTCAAACCTATCGAATATTACTAAGCTCTTGTTATGCATATTAATCCCGTACATGATTCCATGATCCATTGTTAATTCAGATGTAACAAAGGGGAATGTAGTAGCAAGAGATGTTGTATCCATATTTCTAGTTATATACAACTTGTCTAGACCTAATGGTTGTGTACTAATAAAGGCTGGTTCCTGTTGTAGTGTTGCTGGCTTTGCGGTTACATTCATTGCTGCAAGAGTAGAGGTAACATTTCTAGAGTATTTTTCTAACAGCTCTTTGTTTGGTGCATATATTGTTACATACATTGCAAAGTGGAAGAATTTTTCTGTACCTTCTGCAATTGAGTCTTGAAGCTGTTGTGCATCTGAGAGTGCTACCTTTAATGAAGGGTCTACGACTTTTCTGTCCTCCATTTGTGAATACAATGTAGCTTCCATTTCTCCGATTTTTTTCTTAAGTTTCTCTAATATAATCTTAGAATCTACAGGATAGTAGAAAGTACTAATTCTTAAAGAATGTTCGAAGTTGATAATGGGGGATAGCCAGTTTGGTCCTACGAATCTAGGATATCCACTGATAAAGAAAGTTCTTGAGTAGTAATTTCCCATTTGTAGAGTATTAAAATCAACCTCTACATCTATTGGTGCAATAATATCCTGTGTTGTTAAACCTGAGAATTTTCCAACCTGTGGTTCAAGGTTAACAGCTGCTGTTTGTGTACTTTTTCCTCCAACAGTAGATTTAAAATTGTCTAGCAGTTTAAAAAATGGATTCTTTTTGTTCTCTTTCTGTGTATCATTGAACCTATCCTTTTGATCTATTTGTGTTTTCTGTTCTTTAACAGTATTTAGCTCCTTTCTTAAATCATTCTGGAAGGTAGCATATTTGTTCTGGTTAAATTGCTCCTGACGCTCGTTGAGCATCTTCATAGTCTTTGATTCTATATTGTTGTTTTGGCTATTGTTGTACATTGTCTTCTCCTACTAATTCTTCATCAGGGTTATATATTGTGTAGAATTCGGTAATTAACTCTTTGTTTGTCAGTTGATGTCCGAAGAGTCCCATTCGTCCTAACTGTTTTAAGATATGGTCTCTTTTTGGATACAAAAATATCTTTGCTTTCTCTAGTAATTGTTCCTGTCTCATTTGTAAAGCTTTCTCTATCTCTTCTCTTGTTTGTTTTGATTTAAATATTCCCGAACCAGGTATATCTCCTGCAGGGTTAAAAGGTATTACTATTAAGAAAGTTTTGTCTAATACATCATTTTGTACAATTAAATTCTGTATGAATTCCGTATATATATTAAGCTGTCTTCTTAGTCCTTCTGACATACTTTCATTCTCTTGGTTTTTAAGGTAATCAACATAGTTTGATATATCAATTCTTTTTGTTCTGATTAATATCTGTATATGGAAATTCAAAGAATTAAGTAGACCTGCAAATGCATATATCTTACTATCCTGCTCATACTCTGCTAAGAGGTCAAAGTTAATAGCAGATGTCTGAACTACCATTGCTACACTTCCACTTTTTGTTATTACCAAATCATCGACTATTTCCCTCACTTCGAGATGATCCTGTGTAGATGCTATTGTTCTTGCTCTTGCATTTGCTTCCATTATTTCAATGCTATTTTCAAAGGTAATTTATTTTGATTTTTTGTAACTAATATTCGTAATTTTGGGGCACTAGATGCTAGACCTTCAAACTCAATGATATATATCCCTTCAGGATATATCCTATTACTTAAGAAGTAACCATTTGGACCTGTCTTGTTAGCATAGAGGATTTTACCATTAGAGTCCTTTAAGTAGGTATTAACATTTGAAAGAGGTTGATTATCTTTTGTACATAACCATATATTTATATTCCCAGGTAATTTATCAATACTTTTTATAGGGAATTGATATTTAGAAATATTCTCCTCGGAAATGGTTATATATTCATCATCTGGAAGAAGAATTTTCTCTTCTTGTTGAACAACATCTTTGGTTACTTCTTTTGTTTCTTCTCCCTCTATGGCTAATATGTCATCTCCAGGGTTTTCTTCGAATATTTGAGACTTCTGTTCCTCTCTTAGCTCTGTAGTACCAATTACCTTCCTTTTTGTATCATCAATAGCTGTAACAGTAGGCTTTATTCTCTGTTCTTTGAGCGTTTGGTTAAGCCATACTCTTTGAGTAGGCCTATTAATTGCTGTAAAGTAATTAATTATCGCCTTGTCTGCAGGTTGATCATTTATTGGAACGAGAGCTAGAAAAGCTCCTATTCCAGAAAGTATTGCAAAAAGAGGTATCCCAATTATTCCTGGTATGTCTCCTCCAATTGAGAGGTAAAGGAAAATACCTCCTGTACCTACACCTAGTGCAAGGTATGCAAACTCCTTTAGAGTAAATCTTGTAAAGAGTTTAAACTCAACATCTAATACATTTTGTGGAATAGGGTGTTGTCTCATTATTCACAAATAGTTTACCAGAATTATTTATAATAGTGGAGAGAATATTTCTTAAAAAATGTTGTAAATGCTATCATATCCTGTAATGTACAAAAAAGAGATAGAGGAAATTGTCAATGAGTTTGTGTCTTTTAAATCCAATATGGGATTGAAACTTTCTATTAAAAAAGCTCAGTATATATGGGGAAAAAGTATTACAAAGAGGATATCAGATACTACATTAATGGAATTAGAAAAGGGTACAAAGGTAGGGAACTCAAAAATTATTAAAGAAAAGATAGATATTGTAAAAAAGAATTTAAATATCCTACTTGTATTTAATTGGGTTCGCTTTGTTGGTATTTCAGGATCTGTGGCTGCGGGATTTGCTAAAGAAGACGATGATATTGATATCTTTATTGTTGTTAAAGATGGATGTGCATGGATATACAGGGGCATATTAACTATACGGAATATTTTTAATCATGTAATTAGAACTAAAAGGGACAAAGAGGATGTAAGGGATTTGTTATGTATAAATTTTATTATTGAAGAGAGTGGTTTGGAGCTTGAAAGTGACATTTTCAACTTTCATGAATTAATGTATTTAATTCCTATCTACAATGAGAGGTATATAAATCATATATATGAAAAAAATCTTTGGTTGTTAACAAAATATCAAATAAACAAAGAATTGCTTCAAAGTAGAGAGAGGAAGAAGGAGGGTGTTAATTTTGTAATAAAGGTTATTAATTTTCTTGCATATATATCTCAAATTGCCTTCATGTTAATTTCAGGTCACACACCAGAGATAAAGAGGCTATTTAGGAATTACAAAAGAGGAAGAATAGAGTTTTTCCCAAGCGATTATAAAGAGAAAGTATTAAGGAAATTAATCTCCGTTTAAATGTACTAGCATTGAGTTTGTAAGTATTTCTTTTGGTAATGTTTTATAGTCTATTACAGTAATAAAGGTTTGTTGTTTATCTAGTAATCTCTTTTCAAATATTTTCTTTGTATTTGAGATATCTAATTCGGAAGCGATATCGTCTAAAAGAAGTATTGGATAGAAACCATTTTTACTATTTACAATATCTTGTGTCTGAAATATTAATTTCCCTATTGCTAATCTTTTTTCTCCTCTAGAACCAAACTTTCTAATATCCCTTCCTAATGATATTTCCCAATCATCTCTGTGTGGTCCAATATTTGTGTATCCTGTTGCAATATCCCTTCTTTTGCTATTTTCTAAATCTTCATTAATCTTTTCTTCTAAATACTTTGTATTATTAATCTTTCTTCTATCTATACTAAAATCAGTTTTGTATTTAATCTCATACCCATCTTTTGAGAGTTCTTTTGTTAATAGTATTCGCTCTTGTAGTATTGGAATAGAGTAGATTGCTAATTTGTTAGTCCAGAAGTTTAATTGTGGATCATTTATGGCAATTACACCTTTTTCATAGAAGAGTTTTGCTAATCTCTTCAGATATGCATTTCTTTGTCTAAGGATCTTTTTAAATTCTTTAAGATAGGTTTCATATTCATAGTTGTATTTAACAATCGTCTCATCAAGAAAGTTTCTTCTTTGGGAGGAAGAAATCATTAATAATTCTATTTTTTCTGGATTAAATATTGTTGCAGAGGTATTTTCAAAAAATGTTTTACTACGGACATTCTTACCCTCTACTTTAAATATTCTTTTATCCTTATCTTTGAAATATACATAGCTTTTGGAATCTTTCTCTATTTCTATTCTGGTATGTATCTGCTTTTCTTGGTCAGTGTTGATAAATTCATCAGTAGAAGCCCATGGGGATTTACCATTACTTATTAAAAAGAGTGCTTCTAGTACAGAGCTTTTACCTTGAGCATTGCTTCCGTAGAAGATAGTGATATTTTTATCAAATTCAAAAGTTTTGTCTTTGAATTTCCTAAAGTTTTTTAATACCAATCTATTTATCATTATGTCTTTAGTATACTTAGAAATGCTTCTTGTGGGATATTTACTTGCCCTATCATTTTTAATCTCTTCTTTCCTTTCTTTTGTTTTTCTAGTAGTTTTAATCTTCTTGTATAGTCTCCACCATACAGTTTAGCAGTAACATCTTTTCTAAATGCTTTTACATCTTCTCTTGCTATTATCTTTGCTCCGATGGATGCCTGAAGTGGAATAGGGAATTGCTGTCTAGGTATTTCATCTTTCATTACCTCAAGTAGTTTTGCAGCTTTTGCTCTTGCATGTTCTCTTGTTTCGAGAAAACTTAATGCAGGGATTTCTTCATGATTAACAAGTATTGCTACCTTAACTAAGTCTACAGGAAAGAAATCTATTAATTCATACTCCATTGAGGCATAACCACTAGATTTATTCTTGAGTTGATCGAAAAAGTTAGAAACTAATGATGCGAGTGGCATATCATATTCTAATTCAATATATTGATCCTTAAGCTGTATTTCTCCACTATGTGTACTTAGGTAGTGTGTATTAACATACTGTCCTCTTTTATATTGGCATAGCTCCATTAGAGGACCTATGTATCTATCAGGAGTCATTATCTTAAGTCTTACCCATGGTTCTAAGATCTCTTTTATTTCCGATGGGTCTGGTAATTCTTGTGGAGTTTGTATCTTTATTTGCTCACCTGTTATTTTTGTAATCTCATACTCAACTGTTGGTGCAGTTATTATTAAATCTACGTCATATTCTCTTTCCAATCTTTCTTGAATTATTTCCATATGAAGTAAACCAAGAAAACCGCATCTAAAACCGGAACCTAACATATTAGATCTTTGATCTGTGAATGTTAGTGCGGCATCATTCATGCTTAATTTGTTTAAACCAATTTTTAAAGGTTCGTAATCATCTGGTGTTACAGGAAAAAATGTTGCAAATACATTAGGTTTTGGTGTTCTATATCCCTCAAGAGGGGAAGTATTCTTACTATCAGAAATAGTGTCTCCTACAGTGAAGAAACTAATATCCTTAAATCCTGTAGCTATATATCCCACCTCTCCTGTTCCAAGATATTCTGTTTCTTGTAAGTCGGGAGTAAATATCCCTACCTCTGTTGGTTTGAAAGTTTCCTCTTTTCTTAGGATATACAAATCAGACGCCTTTCCTGGAATATACTTTATTTTCCCATCAAAAACTCTCACCGCTACAACGACTCCTCTGTGTTCATCGTAAAAGGAATCGAAGATTAGACTCTTAAGAGAATCATTTGTGTTTCCCTGTGGAGGTGGACATATTTCAACAATTTTGTCCAAAAGTTCACTTACTCCTTCTCCAGTCTTTCCAGAAACTTTCACAATATCTTCTTTTCTGAATCCAAGAAGTTGTTCTAATTCTTGTTCTCTGGCTTTTACATCAATATTAGGTAAATCTATTTTGTTTATTACAGGTATTAGCTTTAACCCAAGATCAAGAGCTTTTTGGGTATTTGAAATGGTTTGGGCTTGCACCCCCTGAGATGCATCAACAAGTAGTATTGCTGCTTCGCATGCTGCAAGAGATCTGGATACTTCATATGAGAAATCAACATGTCCTGGTGTATCAATTAGATTCAATTGGTATTCTTTCCATATCATTCTACACGCTTGTAATTTTATAGTAATACCTTTCTCTTGTTCTAAATCTAACCTGTCTAATACTCTTGATTCTCTTTTATCTCTTGATATATCTATATGTGCTGCTTCAAGCATTCTATCTGCTAATGTAGATTTTCCATGGTCAATATGGGCAATTATTGAAAAATTTCTTATTTTTGTTAAGTCAGTAGTAGTCATATAACGGGATTATTATAGTATATTTTTACAAAGAAAGGGGAAAAATCTTTAATATACAACGCTTTATTGTATTTCCTTTATTGTAAGTTCGAAATCTTCTTCAAACATTACATCAGAGAAGCTCTCTACATAGAGATACACAACATATCTTTCCTTTGCAGGAACGATTATCTTTTGAACAGAATTGTCACCATTTGGTTCTTGTAATCTATATCTTTGATCTCTAATGATTAACCCTATATCAGACTTCGTTGGTAGTGTTGTGCCTCCATATATATCTAGATTAACACTCTCTTCCTTGTTATTTATTATCTCAATTATTGGTTTAGAGTAGCTGTCAGCGTCTCTTTTAGTGAGTTTTGTTCTATACACATATTTACCTTCCGCTAAATCTATTTTTTCATTTAGAAAGATTTGATGAGAACCACCTACGATATTTATCTGTAATTCTGATCTATTTGTTACTCCTAAGACATTGATATCTTTTAATTTCTTTGTAATTGGTTGTAGGTTTATTACTGTGATGGCAGGTATTATGAAAAGTAATGCTACCAATCCTAAAGCTATTGGTTCTACTACTAGAGCTAATGTTTTCTTTATCTTGTTTTCTTTCATATTAGTAATATTTCTTGTTATCAGGATATACTTTATTTGATTCAACTTCAAATGTTTTTACTGCTCCAAATCCACAAAGGAATGCAAATGATCCTGCGAATATCCCAACCCATGTATATGTATTATCCTGTATTGTATTTGCAACTATTATGGCAGATGCTATCCAAAGAAAAGCTGTCCAGATGAATATTTTAAGAAATGTTGTATCATCCTTTGTAATCCATTGAAGGATATTAAATCTTGTGACCTTAACTATTGTTTTAGGGTCATCTGTAGCTGATTGGAAGATTGCAGTTTTAGCTATGAAGTAAGCAGTAGGTATTGCTAAAAATGCAAACATGAAAAGATCGGAATATGAATTAACAAAGAGTGTAGTAGAGGAATCATTAAAGTATATCTGTGTAGAAAATATACCATTTAAATCATTCCCTATCTCAAATGTAAGGCCGTAAACAGCACTAGTAAAAAATATCCCAAAAACTTTTCCAGCAATCATTAATATTGCAGGAAAGATTGAGTTTTTAAGCGCTCTTTTGATTAGTTTTGACATTATCTATGGACAGTTTGTTAAGTTGAATTGCAAGTCTAGATTTTTTACGACTTGCTGTACCCTTCTTTATAACATTTTTTTTGGCAGCCTTGTCAAGAACTTTGTATGTTTGTTTTAAAGATTTCTCTGCAGCTTCCTTTTCATCTTTCTTTACAAGATCTTGGAACCTTTTTACAGATTTCTTAACTCTCTTTCTTAACCTGTCGTTATGAACTGTTCTTCTCTTTGTTTGTCTTAAATCTTTTATAGATGTCTTTAAGTTTGGCATTCTTCAAAAGTATATTTAAAATGAATCAATATTGCGTTGTATTATATCGGTTAAGAGTTTGTTTGTAAACAGAAATGTAAATTGATACACTATTTTTATGGATGTCATGGGGGAAAGAAAGATAATTGGATATGTTGTGTTTTTTGTTATTGCCCTTGTAACAGTTATTTCTCCAATTTATATACTTTTAAACAGGGAAGATGTAAAAGGTGTTGATATACAAAGAGATATTACTACTCCACATCCATATATTACGAACCTTATGCCAAAGAGTGCCTATGTGGGAGAAGAGTATATTTTTGTTCCTAGAGTAGTGGCAAATGATTTCGGAAATGTAGTATTAACTATAGAGGAGGGACCAAGTTGGTTGTATATTGATGAGGGATATATAATTAGGGGCTACCCTTCATCGAGTGATATTGGTACTGTAAAGGTCACACTTAAGGTTGATGATGGAATGGGTAGTTCTACAATATCTGAATATATTATAGTTACAGAAGATGAAGAATAGGGGGATTTTCACAATTGGGGTTGTACTTACTGTCCTTATGATTTTTGTAGGAGTTTTTGTATTTAAGGCATCAGGATCTAATGATTCTGTTTCCGTGGAGGGATGTAATCCTTACAATGTAGAGATTAAGAAAGGAGAGAAAGAAAATTCTGTAGAGATAACATGGAAGAGTAAGACAAGATGTTCTGCATATATTCTTTATGGTACAGAAATGAAGAATTTAAATCTTGTTGCAATAGATTTGGAGGGGGATTTTAGAGGAAAGAATCACAAGGTTGTTATTAACTCCTTATTGTCTTCTAAAACATATTTCTTCTCTATTGTTTCTGGTGGTACTACGTATGGTAAGGATGGTTTACCAATATCATTCTCTATTTCTTCCCTCTGATAACTTTTTGTTCGAAATATTTCTTTGGATTTGTTATCTTGTATTTTGTTAATTCTGCATCTTTGTATACATCGGAATCTAGAATCATTTTTGAAAGTTTTGTTCCTTCTGGTCTTGTATATACCGCCCATGCTGTTGCGAAGAGCAGTATTCCTATTGCTATCCTTACGAAGACATTATCCAAAATACCTGTACTTGGAGTAGTTGTTGGAGTTGTAGGAATATTGTTACAGTCCTGTGCAACGATGATTGTTGTTTCTGCTCTTAGACTTGCAGGATCTTCAGGTATTTGGACAGGGTTAACTATTACTTCGTTAAGATTTTCTCCAGTTAGAGCTGTACTATTTGCTTTAGCTTTGAATACTACAACTAATTGTCCACCTGTTGGAACATTCCATGGATTATTCGATTGTTGCCATACGATTTCTTGGGTAGACCCTACGGTAGTAACTGTAACAACAGAGCTGTCATTTACAGCAGAACCATTTATTGTAGAACTACCAGCGATATATTCAAATCCTAATGGCAATTTATCTTTAATAGAGGTAATACCTTCTTCTTGTTGAGCATTGTTTCTTACTGATATGGTAAAGGTAGCTTCATTCTTGCTATCAACTCTTTCAACACATGATGGAGCTCCAGTCTTGGAAGCGGAGAAATTAGATTTTTCCTCTTGCTGTGCAGGAGGTTGTTCAACTATTGGTGCTTGTATTTCAGGGAAGTTTACTTCTGTTTTTACGACTCCAATACTTACATCATCAACAAATACTTCTGCAGTAATTTCCAAATCACCTGTATGATTATCAAGTATGCTAAATGATTGACCACCAGCAAAGTTACTATTGTCATACAAATTAGCTTTTGTTAAAGTAATCGTTCCTTTTGCAGATTCAACATTAAAACCATCTTGTGCAATTATTGTTGCAAACCTTGTACCGAAAGAGAAACTTACCTTAACATTCTCACTAGCTATTTGTCCTACTGTGATAATGACTTGAGATATTTTTGTTCTTCCATCGCTTTGTCTTTCAGTGGAGGCTACCAAAGAGTTGGCACCAACTCCTCCCTCTCTTTCTATTTCAACGACTCTTCTACAGATAATGGAGTTTATAGAGTCTCCTCTACTGTCTGTTGCGGTAGCAAGTATTTCTAATGAGTCACCACTGCCAAAGTCTGTTATCTTTTTAAATATCTTTGTTCCCTCTGTTCTATCTGGTTGTTCTGATTGGGTATTTACTCTAAATGTATAGTCTTTGTAACTGTCTCTATCAAATTCTGCTTCAACATTTACTTCGTCATCAGGATTAATTTTCCCGGTTATTAACTTTCCATCTTGGTCAGTAAGAATCATACTTTGGCATCTTGCATCAGAGATACTTCTTACATTACAGCTCTTGTATCTTTCAACTGCTGTAGAGCTTTTTAATACATATTCAGAAAGTAAATCAGTATTACATGTAACATTACATGCTTGATCGGAAGAAACAGTTTTCGTATCGAAAAGGATAGCTTTTTTCGGATCTCCACAATCATTAACAACAGCAGGGTCGATTATATAGCATCCACAGGTAATTTGATCACTTCTTTCATCTTGGCGAATTGTATCCCCGAGCATATAAAAATATATGACTGCCCCTATTAAAGCTACTATTAATATTGCACCAACGAAAACTAAGGCTTTAAGGGCTCTTTTTGTATTTCTCCTTTGTGTGCTCATGTAAAGGCAGTCTTAGGTATATTAATAGGTATCCTTACAATAGAGTTTATGAGAATAGGGATATAGATGTCAATTAATATATCTATAATATAGTACAAAGTAGTGTAAGTCCTAATTTGGGTTCTATTCTTCCAACCTTTATTTCATAATCAAGACTTGATAATTTCTCATATACTGTCTTAATTTTCTCACTAGTATATCTATTTGCAGAGCTTACTATTGGTCCTACTGTAAAGGGAGGAATTTTAAGTACTGAAGCAATCTCAGAATATGAGGAGCCTTTTTCAATCATATATTTTGCCATAGTTCTCAACCTAATATTCCTTACAATCATTGAAATGATGTAATTTGGATCAACTTCTTGTTTAAAAAGATTTTCTAGTATTAAGAGAGGTTGTCCATTTTCTGAATTTATTTCATCTAACAATTTCCATATATCTTCTTCAAGGGTATTAGGGTAGAGCTCTCGTATATCTTCTTCAGAGATAGAGTCGTTGTCTAGAAGTTTAAGTTTCTTAATACTGTTCTCAAATCTTTCTGTGTCGTAATTTGAGTACTGTATTAGTAAATCAAGTGCATTATTATTTATATTAATATTTTCACTATTTAGAATACCTTTTGCCCATGATGCAAAGGTTCTTTTGTTTAATTTTGTGTACTCCTCCAGTAGGTTCTTCTGTTTAAAGAATTTAACATATTTTGTTACAGAGCTTACTTTCTGATCTTCCCAAAGTACAATGTAATCAGTTGAGTTAGAATCTAAATATTCTAGAAGAAAAGTAATTATTGATTCACGTTCCTTGTTCCTATACACCCTCTTAAGAAATATTACTCTTTGGGTATTAAAAAGAGAGTTTGAAGAGAGTATGTCTATTAAATCTCCCGCTTTGATTTTTTCAGCATCCATGGAGATGTATTCAAACTGACTTTCATCACGAAGAGTTTTTACGAATTTTTTAGCTTCGGTGAAAGAGAGATATGTTTCGTTGCCTATGTATAGTTTGTACATTACTGTTGAGATATTTGTATTTCTTTACCAAAGAGTATAGATATATTTTCCCCTCTTAGATTTGTTGTTACAAATTCTGGTTTTGTAGTAGATGCAGTCTTAAGGTATTTTGAAAGTGCATCTACAGAGTATCCATACTCTTCTTCCTTATTTGAAAATACATACACACCTTCCTTATCATTATACAGATTCCCAATGAATCTAATATTCATATATTTAAACTCTTCTCTTAATTCCTGTGCTATTTTATATGTTTCCTGGTATCCTAACCCTGCATTGTAAATGTATATGGAAGGATTTTCAGAATACAGTTGTGGATTTTTAAGGAGTAATTTTACATATTCATTTATCTTTGTGTATTTACCTAATCCTTCTATTGGTCCTATTGCATAGGCACCTGTATTTACTACATTCTGGCTGGTAATTAATGAAGAATTACCAGAGGAAGGGTCAAGTACGAAAGAGTAGGTATTCCCATTCTCTTCTTTGAAGGTCTTGAGTATATTTATACCTGCTTGTATATCATCTATGGTGAATTCAGATATCTTAATATTGTTCTGTATTGCACTCATTAAATCCATTACCTTCTTTGGATTGAGTAGAGTCTCTGAGCTTAAAACTGTATCTCTAAATGATGCTATTACGTTTTGTTGTCTTCTTGCTCTTGCGAAATCAGAACCCTCATTGTTATGCATAGAGTGTCTTGATCTTGAGTATTTCAATGCGGTATCACCGTCCATTAATTGGGGACCTGCTTTAAATGTTACTGTTTGATATCCTACACCTTTTGGATACATATAGTCTGTAAAGCTATTTTCTACATTTACATATACACCCCCTACAGCATCGATAAGTTCTGTAAAGCCCTTGTAATCAATCATTGCATGGTATTGTATCTCCAAAGTTGTTATTTCCTCTGCAACATCTTTTAGTGCTTCAAGACCTGATCCTTTGCTTCTTTGTTCATTTACTGCATATACAGAATTTATTCTATTAAACCAATATTTCTTTGGATCGGTTTGTACATGGAAATCTCTTGGTATGGAAATCATTATTACATCCCTAGTCTCATAGTTATATGAGGCAACGATAATTGTATCAGTGTTCATTAGGTTCCCTGCTTCTCTTGTATCTATTCCTACAAGTAATACATTGGTGTATTTTCCTGTACTATCTCTTTTTAGCTCAGGTTCTTTTTTAGGTTGTAAAATATTTCCTGGAGAGAATTGAAAACCAATATCGCTTGATACTTTGTATCCTTTGTAAAGTAAGTATCCACCTGTTGTTACTACTGCTACTAGTACTATAGCTAGTAAAAGACTTAGAAGTGAGGGCTTCTTTTTCTTCCCCATGGTAGTTGGAATCCTTCTTCTGTTTAATTCTTTGTCACTCATGTTTATAGATACTTCCATGGGCAGAGTTATGTAAATTATCTAAGATATTTTTGAATGTTTTGGTTATGTTCTGCGAGTGTTCGGGCAAAATGTACTTGTCCAGTATTGTCATGTATATAGAAGTAGTAATTATTCGCTTTTGGATTTCTTACTGCTCTAATTGCTGCTAAACCAGGATTGCATATTGGTGTAGGAGGATAACCTTGTCTCTTATATGTATTATATGGATTATCATCCTGTTTGTCTCTTTCTGTTATTGGTGCTTTCCAATCTTTCTTTGGATACAGTAATGTTGCATCTATTTGTAAAAGCCATCCCTCTGCATATCTTCTCTTTATCAAGTCAGCAATCATAGGTCTATCTTCTGATGTGTATCCTTCTCTTTCAACCATGCTTGCAATTATGATATCTTCGTAAGTGTCTGTTAAGCCAACCTTGTTTTTAAAGTTTGTAAGCATTATTCCAATTACACTCTCTGTATCTGCTGTAACAGTAAAGGAATATTTGTCTGGAAAAAGATAACCCTCTAAATCAGTTAATTGATATGGGAATCCCAGTCCACCAATGAAGGTTGTGTCTGTTGTTAATCTCAAGAATTCGGTGGAGGAGAAATTCGGGTTATTAACTTTCTCAAACTCGTTAGCTAAGATATTTGCAATTTCATCCTTTCTTAATCCCTCGGGTATTGTAACCCATACGGCTTGCTCTTTTGATGATTGAATCATTGAAACTAATTCCTTTATATTCAAATTTTTAGGGATATCATATACACCTGCTTGTATTTTAGGTGCTAATTCATTAATTCTAATATATACCTTGAAGTATGTAGTCCAATTCTCTTTAAGTACTCCTGCTTCTACAAGTTTTTTAATTATTGTCTCTACTGATGCTCCCTGCTCAATCTCTACGGTTATCTTTTCTGAGCTATCACTATTTGGTCTTTCTATTGCAGAGTCATAGTTAAGTTTTATAACTACTGTTGCTATCAACACCGTTATTAATGCAAGAAAGAATATTTTAACTATGGACTTCATTCTTTTGAGAATCTGAATTTAAAAATTCTTGTAAGAATACTGTTGCAGCAATTTTATCTATTTTCCCTTTTGAAGATTTAGTATTCTGTCCTAGGGATAGTAACATATTTTGAGCTTGAGTTGTAGAATAGCTTTCATCGTAAGTAATGATAGGTAAATCTGTAAGTAGAGAAATTTTTTCAACAAATTTTTGTATATTCTTAGTTGTTTTTGAATATTCAGATTCAAAGATTTGTGGAGAGCCTACAAGTAGGGTCTTTACTTTGTACTCTGTTGCTATATTTAGTATTTCATTGAGAAGTGAATCAATATTTCTGTTTTGTGTTATATGTAATACCTCAAGAGGGGACGCTATTATTCCTTTTGAATCTGATATTGCTAAGCCTATTCTCTTTTTACCATAGTCTATGGCAAGGATTGGTTTTTCTGTTTGCATATTTATTCTAATATTGCTTTTATTCTTTTTACACCAGCACCGACATTTTCCTGTTTAGTTATCCTAAATCTTCCAAGCTCTTTAGTATTTTTTACATGTGGACCATTACATATTTCCATAGAGTAGGGAGTTTCTTTGTTTCCTACGAAATATATCTTAACAGTTTCTCCATACTTCTCTTCAAAGGCTGCAAAAGGAACCATCTCTAGTGCTTTTTCTCTAGGATACTCCTCAAAAGTAATATCTAGAGAATCCTGAATTGCATTGTTAACAATATTTTCAACCTCTGAAATTTGTTCTTCTGTAAGTTTTTCGTTATTAGGAAAATCCAACCTTAATCTTTCAGATGTAATATTACTACCTTTTTGGTAAACATGTTCACCTAATACTTTTCTTAAGGCAGCCAAGAGTAGATGCGTAGCAGTATGATACTTAGTAGTCATCTCAGAGGTGTCTGCAAGGCCTCCTTTAAACATTCCTGCAGATGCAGTTCTAGATTTTTCTTGATGTTCTTTCTGTGCATTTGTAAAATCCTCTTTTCCTGATATTTCCTTTCCTTGTTCTTGAAGGATTTCTTCTGTTACCTCTAATGGTAAGCCATATGTTTCATAGAGTTGAAAAGCCTTCTTTCCATCAATCTTTCCTTCTTTTGTTAATGTTTTTTCTAATTCTTTGAGCCCATTCTCAACTGTTTTGTTAAATTTTTTTTCTTCGTCTTCAATTGTCTGAAGAATATATTCTCTTTTTTCCTCTAATTTTGGCCAAATATCTGCGAATTGTGTTATTGATATCTCTGCTATTTCTCTTGTGAAGTTTCTTCCTATTTCAAGCTTTCTTCCATGTCTTACAGATCTTCTAATTAATCTTCTTAAAATATATCCCTGTTGAGTGTTAGATGGTACAACTCCATCCATCACAATCCACGTAGCTGCTTTTATATGATCAGTAATTATTCTTTGTGATTTAATATCTTCTTTTTGAGAAAGTTCTCTTACTTTTGCAAATATTGGTTTGTAAATATCTATTTCATATACAGAGTTTACCCCTTGGCAAATGGATGTAATTCTTTCTAATCCCCCCCCAAAATCTACATTGTTTCTTCCTAGTGGTTTGTATTCTCCATTTTCTAAGAGGTATTCCATGAATACATTGTTTCCAATCTCTACAAGTTCACCATTGTCTGTTTTGTAGAATATTTCACTATCTGGCCCGCATGGTCCTCCAGATGGTAATCCCCACCAGTTGTCTTCTCTTCCTAGTGGCATGATTCTCTCTTTTTCTCCAACCTTTGCTTCGATATTGTATTTAGAAAAGATTTCTTTCCATACCTCTATTGAGGTTGTATCCATTGGAATATTTTCTTCTCCTTTGAATACAGACCCATATATTCTGTTTATATCAAACCCTAAATCTTCAACAAAAAAATCAATTGTCATCTCAATAGCTTCTTTTTTGAAGTAATCATTTAAAGACCAGTTTCCTAACATCTCAAAAGCAGTACAGTGGAATTCATCTCCAACTTCATCAATATCTCCTGTCCTAATACATCTTTGTGAATTTACTAATCTTTTACCTTGTGGGTGAGTTTCTCCTTTTAGAAAAGGTACAAGTGGAAACATTCCTGCATTAACAAAAAGTACAGAGGGATCATCCTCTGGAATTAATGGTGCACTAGGTATTTCTGCATGTCCCCTATCTTTGAAAAATTGTAAATATTTTTCTCTAATTTCTTTATATGTGAAATTTTTCATAGGTGATTATACCAGAAGAGATATATCTATTCGAGGTTTTTACAATATTGGCTCAGGAGGGGTATTGTTCTTCTCGGGTTCGTTCTGAGCATCATCTATTTGCTCTAAAACCATTGAGAGATCACTCTCTGGTTCTGGAATAGGGGGAGTATCTAAAATCGGTTCTGGGGCAACAAAATTTTCTGTTACTAATTCTTCTACTTGCTTTTGCTGAGTATATATTGGAGCTTCTACCTTATTATCATCTCTTGGTATTGTTGGTGGGAGTGTAGGATTAATATCTTTTTTATCTTCTGAATCATCCTTCCATACCGCAAAGATTATCATCGGGGTAAATATTGCAAGTATTATCAATGCAATTCCACCACCTATTATCATTGCAACTCTTTTGTTTATGTAATATCCAAAGATATTAAAACTATCAGGATCTCCATCTTCACCAGAAATGGTAAATGTCCAATCTTTTAATACTTCTTTTTCGGAGCTATCTTTAAAGGTTATTTCTACCTTGTGTACACCCTTACTTAAACCTTCTTCTGGAAGGAAAAGTACAGTATATTCCGAATCAGAAATCTTGTTTATTTTTATATCCTTTGTAATATCTTTGTTATCAAGTTTTACTAAAATGCTCTCTTGGATTATGGTTTCACCTATTGATGCTATGAGTGATGCTTTGATTGTAGGTCTATTATTAGATACATTATCTGTACTTGTAGGTGAGAAGTTTATTACCTGTGGGTCTTCCAATGCTACTAAGTCATCTGGTTCTTTACCTTCTGTTTGTCCTTTGGAAATTACAATCTCTTCCGAGACATCCATACCTATTGCTGGAGGATTCTGATTGTCTATTGCCCTAAGTATTATTCTGTATGTTCCATCTTTGAGTTCTGTTGTATTAATATCTTGGGTTGTTGCATTGTATGGAATATTTCTGTTTATTGTTATCCAACTCTTTTCATTTGTTGGATTAGAAGAAACATACATTTCATATCTAGTGATATGGTTTAAATCTTTAGAATCCCATGTTACTTTAAGGCTGTCTTGTTCTTTAATTACAATTGGTTCTGATGGATCTATGATTTTAATATTTGGAATATCATTTTCTTTAGGGCTTACACTAATGACCCATGATTGTGATGCAAGGTGTCTACTATATCCATCATGAATGAAGATATTTGCTAAGTAGCTTGCTGGTTGGTCAGTGCTTCCTCTAAACTTTATTGTTAATCTTCCATTACCACCATCTTCAATTATCGTAGGTTTTAACCAAAGATTGCCAGGAGTAAACGAAAAGGAGTAGTTGATTGTATCTTTATCAATATCTTCTGCTGTCAATGTATATTCATATACATCACCCGTCTTTATACTTTGAGATGGTTTTGAGTTTTTTGGAGTTGAGAGAAATACAGGTTTTGAGTTGTTAGTTACTGCTCTTACTCCTTCAACATCAAATGTACTACTAATTACACATTCGTATGATTTTTGGTTTAAGTCCAACATTATCCCCTTTATCTCGTAAGCTTTTGCTACAGTTGGGGTAAAAGAGAAAGATTCTGATATTCTTTGAGGGTTTCCTTCGTATGTTTTTGAAAAGAGGTCGTTGTTATTTTCATCCTTTATTGAAACTGCCTTTACTCCAAGTGAGGTTGTCATAGCATCTACTTGTACTCTGAATGTACTATTTATTTCCAAAGAATATGGATTAACATTAGGGAATGTAATTACACATGGGTTCTTTTCGCTTACCTCGATATCATCAAATGCTCTATTTCTGATATCAAAGCTTTCATCTTGCAAAAGCCCTATTACAAAGACAGGGATGGAGAGAAGAAGAAGAAAGGTGAGGAACAGACTCCTTCCTTTTCTACTTTTTCTTGGGGCAATTCTACTTCTCATTAGATATATAATAAGGGTTATCTATTAGTAACTGCAAGTTGATTGTTAATATCTTTTTCAATATCTGAAAGTATTCCACTTGGTTCTTTACTGTTTTCAACAACTTCCGTAATTGCAGTCCTCATTTTTTCTTCTACAAAGCCTTGATCACCCATCTGCCATGATTTCATGAATGGAGCCATAACCCCAATGGCTCTTGTATATGGATTCGATAGTAAGGTTGAATTTAGGCTTACAAGAGAATATGGTTCTCCAAATGCTCTAACTTTTGATGCATTAGAAAAAAGTTCTTTCTGTTGTTGCTCCTCACTAAGGTATTTAACAAATTTCCAAGCTTCAATTGCATTCGTGGAAGTCTTACTTACTGTATCTCCCCAATACATAGAGTAGTAGACTGGTTCGTTGTTTGGTAATTGTGGTAGTGGTGCAAGGCCAAATTCAATTTGTGGTGCTGCTTCTAATATATCAAAAGCTCTCCAGCTAGGTGCAAACATCATTGCTAATTCACCTTTAAAAAAGGTTGTTAAATCATTAGCAAGGTATGATGCCCATGTTGGATTTGTTCCTGTTGCAAAACTTGTATATGTTCTTAGTGCAGAGATTGCTCTTTCCGATGTAAGGTTAACCTCTGTTTTACTGCTGTTTATCAATGCAGCATTGTTCTGAAGCATCATGAAGGAAAGAATATCTGCTGAGTGTGTGATATTTCTTGATGTACCAATTGCCAAACCCGATATTGTAATTCTTCCAGAGCTATCCTTTTTAGTCATCTTTGCAGCTGCCTCCATAAAGGAATCCCAGTCCACAGGTGGTTCATTGTATCCGGCCTGAGAAAGTAATTGTTTGTTGTAAATAACTAGGAGACCATCTATCTCCCATGGAATTGCATATATTCTACCATCTGTTCCAGTGAAATCCTCTGTTGCAGTGGGATAGAAGGAGTCAGAATAGTCTTGGGAGGTCATAACGCTTTGGGGTAGAGGTTCAAGATATTTTTGGAACTTTGGTAGCCATGTATTGTTTATCCTTAAAATATCTGGTGCTGGTTCAGTAGAACTTGTAGATTGTTGTAATCTTGTATATAAGCGGCTTTCATAGTTTCGAAATGTTTGCTGAGAGTAAAGTATCTTTACACCTGGATTCTCTGATTCATATCTATCAATTATTGGTTGCATAACCTCTTCTGGTTCCCAAAGACCCCAGTATACTAGTTCTACATTTCCCCTGTTATTGTTCGGATCATCTGTGTTGTTACCGGATCTTTTGTTTCTTAGTACAATAGCTGCAATTATAGTTAAGACTAAGAGTACAACAACAATAGTTGTTAGTAGTATTACTAATTTTTTTTGATCGTTTTGCATCTAGAACATTGTACAAAAATTAATACCTTTCTGCTACTACAACTAATCTTTTTGTTCCTACTCCCAGTGGCCAGCAGGTCATCATTGTTAAGGTTTCTTTGTCCCCTTGGGTTTTTAAGATAGAGAAATCATCAGCAGAGACTATTTTTTTGTTTCTAACAACATACTGAATTTCCTCTGTACCTTTCTTTACTCTTACGTTGTCTCCAATATCAACACTTTCTAATCTTGTGAAGATAGTTTCTGGAAGGTTTGAATGCCTATTAAAGAAACTCAAAACTGCACTATGTCCATATACAAAGGAATTTCCGCCATCTCCAGGAAGAGGGGTTCCTTTGAAATGTGCTAAGCCATATTTCAGATATTGGTTATATATCTTCTCATCAGAGCTTTCTACATTAGGAGTTATCCTTATCCCTTGTATATCTACAGAATCAATATCCATGTACATATTCTCACGATATTCTTTGTTGACAATAATGGGTTTGTTAGATTTGGTTCTAGGATCATATGTAAATACTCCTTGATATTGTAAATTTTCTGCAGAACTAAACAGATTCTCAAAATAGCTTTTACCTGGATCATAGTATGCAAATTCATCTGCAATATACTGCTTGTACGATTCGGGAAAGGGATCTTTCATAAGTCTTTGTTTTAATTCTTCAAATTCACCTTGGATATATGATTTACTAAGAGGGAAGACTTGGCTAGTAATTACAATGATTCCAAAAATTGCTAATACCCATGCTAATGTTTGTTTTATTCTCTTTATCTTTCTCTCATCTTGAACGGAGATTTTCATATTGTTATCCATATCAATATACTATCAATTAAATATTTTCATGTCATTTCTTGGCACTCCGGCGGAATGTTTGCTAGAATTGTACCTATGAGTAAAAGAGATTACTATGAAATTCTTGGAATTTCAAAAGATGCAAAAAAGGAAGAGATAAAGAAGGCATATCGTAAGCTTGTTAAAAAACATCACCCTGATGTAAACAAAGAACAAGGAGCTGATGAAAAATTTAAAGAAATACAAGAAGCATACGAAGTTCTTTCTGATGAATCAAAAAGAAAGGCATATGACCAGTATGGACATGCTGGTACTGAAGGATTTAATCCTGGAAGTGGTTTTAATGGATACAGTACATATGGTGGTGCTCCATTTGATATGGGAGATATTTTTAACTCTTTCTTCGGTGGAGACATGGGTGGATTTGGATTTGATTTTGGACAGAGGCAATCTTCAAGAGCTAACTTAGGGGAGGATTTAAGATATAGGATAAAGATGTCTTTCATGGAAGCTATGAAGGGTGGAGAATATGAGGTAAAGATTAAGAGAAATGTTAGATGTGAGAAGTGTAAGGGCTCGGGGAGTGAAACAGGTGAGAGGAAGACATGCTCTGTATGTAATGGTTCTGGTAGAGAAAGAAGGGTACAAAACAGTTTCCTAGGTCAAATTGCAGTTATGACGAACTGTTCTAAATGTGGTGGTAGTGGAACAATCCCAGAAAAATTATGTTCAAAATGTGATGGTATTGGAGTAGAATCTTCTACAGAGAATGTAAAGATCAGGGTTCCTAAAGGGGCATATGATGGAATGATATTAAGGTTTAGAGAGGGAGGTAATGCTGGTGTAAGTGGTGGAACCTTTGGAGATTTGTATATTGAAATAGAGGTAGAACCATCTAATAGGTTTGATAGGAGAGGAAATGATTTGTATTCAATTGAGAGTATCCCAGTGCATACAGCAGTTTTAGGTGGTAATATTCAAGTTCAAACAATTGAGGGAGATGTTAAATTAAAGATTCCAAAAGGAACTCAGTCGGGTACGGTGTTTAGAATAAAGGGAGAGGGTGCTCCTGTACTTGGAAAGGAGAATTCTAAGGGTGATTTATACATTCGTATAGATGTTAAGATACCAGATAAGCTGAGTAGGAAAGAAAAGGAGCTTTGGGAGGAATTAAGTAATATGTAAGGTTTACAAACTTCAATTATTCTGATATTATCAACATAGAAGTTATACAGAGAGGGTGGGGCGAAGGTCTCACCTTTTTTTTAGTAAATATTTTATTTGTTTTTCATTTTTAAAATGGCAATGACTTCAGAATTAGTAGCAGCTATTAATCAAATTGCTGCAGAAAGAGGAATAGATAAAGAAGAGGTTTTTAAGGCCTTGGAATCTGCAATTTTAAGTGCAGTAAAGAAAGAAAAATATGGAAGGATAGATAAGGAGTATGTAGAAGAAGAAATAGATGAGAAATTAGGTGCAAACCTTTTCGCAGAAGTAGACAGGGAAACAGGAGAGTTTAAACTCTTTGCTTCAAAGACTGTTGTAAAGAAAGTAAAAGACGTTGAAACTGAAATTGCTTTAAGTGAAGCAGAATTAATTTCTCCAAATGTTGAGATTGGAGACTCTGTACAAATAGAGATGCCTTCTGATGATTTAGGTAGAATTGCAACTCAAACTGCAAAACAAGTATTACTACAAAAGATTAGAGAATCCGAAAAAGATGCTGTGATAAGTGAATTCAGTGATAAGGTTGGTGAGGTATATACTGCATTAATGCAGAGAATGCAAAAGGGTGTTGCTGTTATGGAAATAGGTAAAGCAACAGCATTTATGCCACAAGAGGAGCAAATATCAAATGAGTTTTACAGAGTAGGAGAAAGATACAAAGTTTTACTTAAAAGTATAGAAGATTCTCAAATTCTTGTATCCAGAGCTGATCCTAAATTTTTGATAGAACTTTTTAAATTAGAAGTACCAGAGATAGAATCTGGGGTTGTTGAAATAAAGGCAGTAGCAAGAGAAGCAGGCTCAAGAAGTAAGATAGCAGTTGTATCTCATCAAGAGGGAATAGACCCTATTGGTTCATGTGTTGGACAAAGAGGTATCCGTATTGCTAATGTTATGAATGAGTTAGGTGAGGAAAAGATTGACATTATAGAATGGGATGAGGATTTAGAAAGATTTGTAGCAAATGCACTCAGTCCTGCAAAAGTAGATTCAGTAAAAATTTCCGGGGATACTGCAACTGTAGAATGTCCTTCCGACCAGCTCTCATTAGCTATTGGTAGAGATGGACAAAATGTAAGATTAGCTTGGAAATTAACAGAGATAAAGATTGATATTGTAGGTGTTGGAGGTGAAGAGGTTGAAAAAAAAGAGGATGCAGTAGAAGAATATGCAGAAAAAACAGAGGAAGAAGTTATTGAGCAAACTTCTAAAGAGTAATTAAATATTTATAAAAAAGCATGACAAAAAAGATTGTAAACCAAAATACAAATGTAGGTAGAGTTCCAATTGTTACAATATTGGGTCATGTTGATCATGGAAAAACAACAATATTAGACTTTATTCGAAAGAGTAATGTACAAAGCTGTGAGGCAGGTGGTATCACTCAAAAAATTTCTGTTTTTACAATATCTTTAAGTAGTGATGAAACAAAGAAACTTACCTTTATTGATACTCCTGGTCATGAAGCTTTTGATTTAATGAGACTTCGAGGGGGAAGTATTGCTGATATAGTTATCTTAGTTGTTGCAGGAAATGATGGAGTAAAGCCACAAACTATTGAATCTATAGAGATAATTAAGAACTCAACTGCTAAACCTATTGTTGCTATCAACAAAACAGATTTACCTGATGTAGATCTTGCAAAGATAAAAAGAGATTTAGTTAACAATGGTCTTCTTATTGAAGGTATGGGTGGAAATATTCCCGTAATCGAAGTCTCAGGTAAAACAGGAAAAGGTATACCTGAGCTTTTAGATATGATTTCTTTGGTTGTAGATGTAGAAGGGCTACAAGATAGAGGAGATTTACCAAAAGGAATTGCTGCTAAAGCCTTCGTTTTGGAATCAATAAAGGATAAATCAAGGGGAAATGTCTCTACATTAGTACTTACCTCTGGTGATTTATGTAAAGGTTCATGGCTTGGGTTTAAAACAGATGGAAAAGTAAGAATAGAAAAGGTTAAGGGAATAATCTCAGAAGAAGGAGAGAATGTATGTGACCTTTTCTGTGGTTGTGGTGGAAGGGTTATTGGTGTTTCTGAATTAATTCCAATAGGTAGTGAAGTATATATTTTAGAGAAGAGTGATGAAAAATTACTTTCTTCAATGTTTAAAGAAGAAATTTCTGAGCAAGATACATCTCTTGCCGAGGATGACTTCTTTAGTGATCTATTTACTGAAGAGAAGAAAGATGGTGGAAAACATCTTAATGTAATACTTAAGAGTTCATCTAAGGGATCCTTAGAAGCTATAGAGAAATCACTCTCCAAATTAGTAAGAGAAGAGTATACTGTGAAGATAATTTCTTCGGGTGTAGGTGATATCTCTTTGCAAGATGTGGAGATGGCTAAACTCTCTAAAGCTATACTTTTAGGTTTCGAGGTAGGTGTAGAGAGAGGAGTTGATGATATTGCAAGAAAGAATGGAGTATTAGTACGTAATTATTCAATTATTTACAAACTAATTGAAGAGGTAGATGAAGCATTGGATATGATTTCATCTCCTGATCAAGCTGAAGAAGAGATAGGGAATGCTTCGGTAAGAATGATAATTACACTAACAGATGGTTCTAAAGTATTAGGTTCTAGAGTAAAGGATGGAATTTTAAAGAGAGATTGTAAGTGTTACATTGTTAGAAATGATGAAATACTTGGTGAAAGTAGGATAAAATCCCTTAGAAAGAACAAAAACATTGTGTCCGAGGTAAAGCAGGGAGAAGAGTGTGGAGTGATGCTCAGTTCAGAAGTAGAAGTCACAGAAGGGGATGAATTGTATTGTTACAAGATTATTCGATAGTCAAAAGTTTGACAATTAGCCTATAAGGATATAGAATAGGCTTTGTATTGTCTCTTTTTAGTATTGTAAAAATATTTATATGGTGTTAATCTAAAATATATGTCACTAAATAAAGAAGAAAAACAGAATATAATGAAGGAATTTGCCCTCCACGAGGGTGACACAGGTTCTCCTGAAGTTCAGGTTGCAATACTAACAGAAGAAATTTCTAGATTAAGTGAACACTTAAAGGATCATAGAAAAGATAATCACTCCAGAAGAGGATTGCTTCAAAAGGTTGGTAAGCGTAGAAGATTAATTCAATATCTTCAAACTAACGAACCAGAAAGGTACGAGATATTTTCAAAGAAAATAAAGATTTAATTGATAGGCTTTTGTATAGAGCCTTTCTTTTTCCTCTCTCTCTTGATATAACTTCTAAGAATTAAAAGGTGAAAAACCTTGTATTTTGATAATTTTAAAATTTTTATTTATGCTTTTTAATCATAAAAAACACGAGTTTGAGATAGGAGGAAGAAAGTGTTCCTTTGAAACAGGAAAATTAGCACTTAGATCCGAATCTGCAATATTAGCAAGAATGGGTGATACTGTTGTAGAAGTTAATGTTAACACAGCACCCGCGAAGGGAGAATTAGATTACTTTCCTCTTTCAGTTGAATATATTGAGAGATTCTATGCATCAGGAAAGATTAGTGGTTCAAGATTTGTAAAAATAGAAAGATTTCCAAGTGATGATGCTGTTCTTAAGGCAAGGATGATAGATAGGGCTATACGTTCTAGATTTCCTGAAGATTACAGAAATGAAGTAAGTCTTGTTGTAACAGTAATGTCATACGATGAAGAAAACGATCCTGTACTTTTAGCGATAAATGCTGCTTCTGTAGCATTACTTAACTCAAGTGCACCATTTGATGGACCTGTTGCTGGAGTAAGGATGGGAATAGTTGATGGGAAAATACAACCTCTTTACAAGAGTTTAGAAGATGTAGATGAAGAGAATCAAATGAACTATGTATTAGGTGGGGATGGAAAGGTATTTACCATGATTGATGCAGGCTGTTATGAAATCCCTGAAGAAAAGGTTTTAGAAGCTATGGAATCAAGTCTTTCTGAAATGAAAGTATGGGTGGAGAATCAAAGTAAGTTTGTAGATATGCTTGAGAAGAAAGAGAAAGAGTATACTCCTTTTGTAATAGATGAGACTCTCTTAAATGATCTTTCGGATTTTCTTGGTGAGAAGGTATTAGAAAATCTCTTAGCAGCAGATAAAGCAAAGCATGAAAGCACAAAAGAAGAGGCTAACAAACACTTTGAAGGAAAACACTCAAAGGCGAACATAGCAGAAGCATATGACAAACTACAAAAGAAAGCTTTGAGAAAATATGTAAAAGAAAACAAAAAGAGAGTAGATGGAAGAGATTTGGATGAAATAAGGGAGATGGCAGCAGAAGTAGATTTACTTCCTAGGGTACATGGATCTGGACTTTTCACAAGAGGAGTAACACAGGTTCTTTCAATTGCAACACTGGGTAGTCTTAAGGATGCAAAGTTGGTAGATGATATGCTTGGAGAGAAAGAAAAGAGATATATGCACTACTACAATGATTTACCATTTGCATACGGTGAAGCAGAAAGAGTAAGACTTAATCCAAGTAGAAGAGCAGTAGGTCATGGAATGTTAGCAGAAAAAGCGTTGATACCTGTAATTCCTTCTGAATCAGAATTCCCTTATACAATTTTAGTAATGTCTGAGATTCAAGGAGAAAACGGTTCTAGCTCTATGGCATCGGCATGTGGATCGTCTCTTGCACTAATGGCAGCGGGTGTTCCAATCAAAAAGATTGTTGGTGGAATAGCATGTGGCTTAGTAACAGATGAAGATGGCTCTTTCCATGTATTAACTGATATGCAAGGAGTAGAAGATTTCTATGGAGATATGGACTTCAAGGTAACTGGTACAAGAGATGGAATTACTGCAGTACAAATGGATAACAAAATGTCAGGAATAACAATGGAAATTGTTAAAGAAACATTCGCAAAATCTAAGGTAGCAAGAGAGAAAGTTATCTCTGTAATAGAGGAAGCTATACCATCAGCAAGAGGTGAAATCTCTGAATATGCTCCTAAGGTTGCAGTGGAAAAGATTCCTGTAGACAAAATTGGTGAATTAATAGGACCAGGAGGAAAAAATATTAGAGAACTTACAGAAAGAACTGGAGCAGAGATATCCGTAGAAGAGGATGGAACTGTAAATATATATTCTTCAGATAAAGAATCTATTGAGAGTGCAGTTAAATATATTAAGGGATTGAGCTTTGTTCCTGTTGTAGGTGAATCATATGAAGGTAAAGTAGTATCCATTATGGAATATGGTGCATTCGTAGATATTGCTCCTGGAGTATCTGGATTGGTACATGTATCTGAAATAACAGATGAGTTTGTAAAAGATGTAAACCAGTTCCTTAAGGTAGGTGATGTTGTAAAGATAAAGATTTTGGAGAAAGATAAAATGGGGAGATTGAAATTCAGTATTAAACAAGCAAAAGGTGATACTGAAGCAATCGCAACTGGACAAAGATTAGTAGATCCTGATTAAGGATTACTCCTTAACAATCTTAGCAATATAAAAGCCCATCATCTCTGGAGATGGAAGTATACGTATACTCTTTCTAACTGAAGGGTCATATGTATTTCCACTCCAGTGTGTTATGCCAGGTAATACTAGATGTTTAAACTTTTTGAATCCTTCACTATTTACTAATTCGATATCAGCAACTCTTGCATTCTTGTGTTTATCAAGTAGATGAGTAACAACTCCCTCATTCTCTTCTGGTTCTAATGTACAAGTTGAGTAAACTAGAGTACCTCCAGTTTTCAATGTTTTAAATGCTGAATCGATTAATTCTTTCTGCAAAGTACTTGAACCTTTTACCTTCTTTATACTCCAGAATCTCAAGGGTTTCATTCCTCTCATGTAAATCATCCCTTCACCACTACATGGAGCATCCAATAGCACCCTATCAAAGTAATCTGGATATTTCTTACCAAATTCTCTGCCATCACTAAGGGTTACTTTTACACTACTTGCACCGAATTGCTCTATTACATTTCTTAAAGAATTTGTTCTATTAATCTCTAATTCATTTGCAAGAATGTTGCCTCTATTCTTTACAATGTCTGCAATATGAGTAGTCTTACTACCAGGGGCAGCACACATATCCAATATACTTTCATTAGGTTTTGGGTCTAAGACCAGAGTATCCAAAATACTAGAGAGGTTTTGGATATAAAAGAAACCCTCCCTATATTCATCTGTTTGAGAAACTTCTGCCTTATCTTTATTGTTTACAAAATATGTATTAGGAGCCCAAGCTATTTCTTCTAATTCATAACCTTTTTTCTTAAGACTTTGATATGTCTTATCTACACTTCCCTTTAAAGAATTCAATCTTATTGTAGTCCTTGTTCTTTGGCTGAATAGTGGTGTAACCTCTTTTTTAGGAATTCGCAAAATACTTGCAATCCTAGAAATAAAAATATCATCTTTAGTATAGAACTTTTCGGCATTATTCTCCTTAAAAGGAGCTCTCTTTCTCTTAAAGTTACTTCTTAATTTCTTACCTCTCATTATATTTCTCCCCTTAAATATTTAAGTATAGTTCCAATAACTAAACCAGAAGTTTCTGTCCTTAATATATTCCCTTCTAGCTTAACAAATCTAAATCCTAAATTCTTTAAAATTTGAATATCTTTTTCTCCCCAACCTTTCTCTGGACCAATTGCAATTACAAAGGGCTTTTTAATATCTATATTCCCTAGATATTCCTTAAGATTGATTGTATCTACATTTTCCGTAGCTAAACATACCTTGTTTGTGTTCTTCTCTAATTGAAGATCTAATAACCTGATTGGTTTTTCAATAATGGTTTCTCTTTGTGTTCTAGATTGTTCCTTCGCATCCTTTACTATCTTCCTCCAAAGTCCATAATCTTTAAGAGCCTTATTCTTTGTTCTTAAAGAGTATTTACTCTCAACAGGTATTATCCTATCTATCCCTATCTCAACACTTTTTTCTACAAAGTAGTTAAATTTTGATTCGTTACTTAAAGATTGAACAATCGTTATACCAATATTCTCTATCCTCTCCTTTTCTCTTACTTTTTCCTTAATTTCAATCTCTACAGAGTTTTTCTGTATGTCTGTAACAATAGCATGGAAAATAGATTCATAGTTTTCAATCTCCAATATATCTTCAATTTTAATCTTTAGGGAATTTATTGCAAAAACACTATCTTTATCTGATAGGTGAGTGATGTCTCCCTCTGTTAATTTGTGACTTACGAAAAATTTGTACATAATTCGCAATTATACCACTTAAAATATTAAAAAGTTCCCTTTTACTATATAAACTTGACATATTATCTAAAAAATAATTAGATGTAAGTATATAAAGTTTGAAGATATGTATATATGGAAACGATTCCACCAATATATTGGATGGTGATAATAGGGGTATTAGTTGGATTCATATGTTTTGTTTTGTACCAAGTAGCAATGCTTCTTAAAGAATCTAAGCATGCGGTTACAGATTCAAGAAAAATACTTCAAGAAGCTGTTAAGACTGTTGATATGGCAAATGCCCTATTAGCTGATGCAACAGAGATTGTAAGTACAGCCAAAAGTACTGTGAATGAAGTAAATAACGCGATAATAGGCCCTATTAGAAGAATATCTTCTCTTCTTTCTGTAGTATCTGGTTTTGCTGAGGGGTTAACCTCTAAAAGAAAGTAAAAATCGTTGCCATGGAGTCTTTCTCTTTGTATTATGAATAGATGTATTTAACCCCGTATCAAAAAAGACAAATAAAAATTGTAGCTGCTTTAGTAATTGGTATTCCATTAACGATTTTTGCTGTGTACCAAGGGGTTCGATACCTTTCACGTGCTGGTGCAGAGGCAGTACCTAAAGATGTTGTAGTTACAAATCTAACAACAAATTCTCTAACAGTAACATGGTTTACAGATACACCTGCTGATGGATATGTTGTACCTGTATTAAATGGAGTAGAACAAAGTCCTGTTAGAGATAAAAGGGGAGGGGGTAACAGAACATCTCACTATGTTGAACTGCGTAGTTTAGAACCTAATACAAAATATTCCTTTGTAATTGTTTCTGGAGGTACAAAGTATACAAACAGTGGTGGTAATAACTATGAATTTACAACGGCTCCAGTTGGGGCAGATACCCCTATTCCCAATCCAATTCATGGCTCTGTAACAGGAATATCTAATGATGATGTGATAATATATGTTTTCCCTAAAAACAATAGTGCATATCCAGTATCAACCACTATTCCAAGTGGTGGAAACTGGATCGTAGATCTTTCTTCCTTTAGAAAAATAAGTGACAAGAGTATGTTAAGAATTACTGATGATACAGAACTTGTTCTTCTTGCAAAAAATACCACTGGTAAAGGAGCGCTTTTAGAAGGGGCATATTCATCACTTTTTGATAGTAATGGGAAATTAAATCAAACACTATCCTTAAGAATAGAGGATATTTCTGATTTAATATCTTTCTTTCCAAATGAATCTAAAATGGGAGCAACGCAAGCAAGTACTCCTACGCCTTCTCCTTCTCCAACGCCTACACCCACTCCTACTCCAACACCTGAACCAGATGATGAGGATATAGATATTGATACCAATTATCAAATTGTGCATGATTTGAGATGGATAGATATGGTTACTGGTGATGCACAAGCTTCTTTAGATTCAGGAGAGTCTACTATCTTGATTACAAATCTTACAGATGTAGGTTTTACAGTAATTTGGAGATCTCCACAAAAAGTAGAGGGATATATTAAATATGGTACTAGTAAAACTGCTCTTACAGAGGAATCATGGGATGTAAGAGATGGTCTCTCATCTAGAAACACTTACTATGCTCATGCGGTTGATACAGCAAGACTAGATCCAAATACAACATACTACTTTGAAGTCTATTCAGGAGAAACTAAATACAACAATTCAGGAAATATGTACTCTGTTACAACATTCTCTACCCTTGGTTCTCCACCACCATTTGAAACTAAATCTGGATCTATATCTAATGCAACGAATCCAGGAGATTGGATATTGGTAGGTAAGATTGTTGATGACGATGATGCAGGAACATCTGGTTCATCAAGATATCTTTCAACAGTTCCTGATGACAATGGGAATTGGATATTAACTTTGGGAGACGCAAGAAGTGAAGATGGTTCTTCATATTTCTCCTTCTCTAACTCAGATATTTTAAGCATATATTTGCTTGGAGATAGTAAGAAACTTTTTGACAACAAAATTTCTCTTTCAGAGATACCAATAGACGCATCTTTGGTTGGAGGTGGGGTCTCTGTAAGTAAGGTTAAATTGCTTTCTGACTATGGAATCGTTAATATAAAGTAGGGTTTGTGTATTGTATTAAAATGCATTAGAATCAGGTGCTTAATCAAGAATGAGAATGTATCTAGACAAATTAAAACCAATATTTTTACTCTTTGTAATGACAGTTTCGTCATTAGGTATAGTTTTTGTCGTAAATCAATTTAAGGATACTTCTAAGTATGTAAAACCTGTTGAGGGGGCTTTGGAAGTTAAGATTGTCGAGAACAGTACAGCATTAGTAAATAACAGTGATACCACTATTCCACAGAAAGTATCAGAGGATAATCAGGGAATAGTTTTGAGTACAGAGGCAACAAATTCATGTGCACAAGCGATTATTAAAATACAGTCATATTCTGTATGTTCTAGATCTGGTACAGCAGAAGAGGATTACAAAACAGGAAATAGGTCGGGTAATACTGTGAGTAAAAATTCCACAGTAAAGCTTATTGAAGTTACTATACCTTTAGAACTTTTTGCAGGTTCTGATGTAAAAGATTCTAATCGTAAACTAACTGATACTACGCCTATTAATCTCTCTGCAGGTAATATGTTTGATGATAAAATTGCAAACGGTCAATTACCTCCTGGGGTTCAAATCTCTGAATATAAGCCTTCTGTAAAAAATAGGCCTTTTTCTATGCCATATTCTACTGCTTTTGAACAAAAAGCAAACATTAATAGTGAAGAGGGAGAGGTTGTTCAGGATAAAAAATTGGGAGGATATAAATGTGAACATTGTAAAAATGAATCAAATGTTACTCCTCATAGAACGAATCAGTTGAGTACTTTCATGGTAGATATCTTGTATAGGACGCCTGGTGAAAAGAATCAGGTAAAAGCTGAAGATGCAATTGAATCATGTTCTGATAAAGATGATTTTATTGAATGGAATAACAATAATAGGAAATCATGTGCATTAAGCACAGTTACTGTAGCAGTAGAATTAATAAAATCCATACCAGAATCTATTTGGAGTGAATGTAAAGGAGGGGTTAAATATGATCAAAATGGAAACCCTATCCCTCCTAGTGAAGATTGTATTTTTCCTGAAGACATAATAATAAAAATGACCTCTGGGTTTGGTTCTGATAGGGAGTGTCCTGATGGAGTTTGTACTAATAAGTATATGAATACAAGAAATAATGTTGCACTAGCTCCTATAGATGCTAATAAGACAAATAAGCAATATTTTACGACTGCATGTAAGGTAATCATTGAAGGTAAGGTATATACTGTAAAGTGTGCTTGGGATATGTCTCATCTTTATAAAGAAAGGAAATTTTCTGAGTACGATGATTTGCCAGGTGTAGAGAGTACACCTACAAAAGACCAATATACTAGATATCTGTTAGAAGAAGGAGATCGTAGAAAAGATGCTCCTGAGATAAAAATCTTTTAGATTAATTTTTTAATAAACAAAAATGAGTATTACGCTCCAAGTATATGAAAAGATTTTGATATTGAAGGAATTTGTTACTAGAAAAACATTCCAAAATGCATTTCTAGGATTTCTTTCTTTGCTTCTTTTCTTCGGTGTAATGAATGTATATGCACAAGAAGATGCAAAAATATCTCCCGATTGGGGTGGTACAAAAGAGTTTCATAATGAGATAAGTGGAACGAATAGAGACGAGGATAATATGAATAGTAGGCAAGGTTTAGAAGTACTCAATACGAGCTGGACAGTATTATCCTTAATGGCTCCAGAGGTAACTGAAAATGGTGAACAAGCTATGAGTAATCCTAATGTTCCATATGATTTAAGAAGGGGAGCTTTAGGTATGTTAGAAGATGCAGGGAATCTTGTAGTGGCCTCATATCCCGTTGTAGATATCCCACAACATTTAGCACAAGAATGGGTTCCTGGATACAGAGAGAATGTTACAGGTTTGTATGCCCAGAACTCTTCTGCAGGACATAATTCTGGATATCAAGAATTAATGAGTAGTGGAATAGTTAGCCTTTGGAATAGAACTCTAAATCTTTCATATGTAGCTTTTGTTTTAATAATGATTGTTGCAGGATTTATGATTATGTTCAGACATAAGCTAGGAGGTCAAACTATGGTTACCATAGGTAATGTTCTTCCTGGTGTAATTACGGCATTAATATTAGCAACCTTTAGTTTTGCAATTGCAGGTTTAATCATTGATTTAGGTGGAGTTGCTACAGGTCTTGTAGCCTTCATTCTAGGAGATGGAGCTGAAATAAAATCAATCTCTTCCCTCGGAGGATTAATGGCTACAGTTCTTAGTGGTGGAGTCGGTATGGCAACAGTTATTAGTGCAGTTGGAGGAGGTTTGTTGCTAGGAGGTGCCGCTATCGGTGCTGGTGGACTTGCTGCTATTGCATCTGGTCCTGTTGGATGGTTGATTCTTGGTGCCGTTGGAGCAATTGGAATTATATTTGCAATTATAATCATTGGAATAATCTTTGTAGGAGCTCTTAAAGTCATTATCGCTTTGTACAAAGCATATTTCTCTTTACTTTTAGCAGTGATACTTGGACCAATACAAATAACCTTGGGTGCAATGCCAGGTAATAGTCATATGATTAATAACTGGTTCTTAACGGTATTAAGGAATGTATTGGTATTTCCTGTAGTACTATTCATTGTTAATATCCCAAATGCCCTTATGAACTCTGGAAGTGATGTCTTCCTTAGATTCCCAGGGAAATTAGTTTATGAAGACCCTGCAACATATGATGCATGGGATTTAAATGCTGCAAGTGGAATTTTCATATTCATCCTTAAAATCTTTGTACTCTACTTCGCAGCTCAAGCACCTAAGTTCCTTGAATCTTGGTTCCCACCAAATACACCTAAGGCAATAGGAGAGGGTATTGGGGCGGCTCAAGCAAGTCTTTCAAAGATTCCTTTGGTAGGTGGATTCTTTAAGTAATAGTTAAGTACTTGATATATGGCAAAGAAACCTAAATCAGACAATTTTGATGCTTTAGGTAGTGTCTATGATTTCCTTTTCACTGAAGCAAAGAAGAAACCAGAGAAAAGAAGACCTATAAAGCCAACTGAGGTTTCAGGTACCAGTATGATGACCGATGCTGTTTTTGCGGCATTGGAAAAACCTGGTGCCTTTATTTCAAACACCATTGTAGATGAATTTAACGGGGCTCTAGATTTGGAGCTTGGTGTTGTTCAATTTGATACCACTGGAAAGTTTAAAATTACATCGAATTCTTTAGTAGAAATTTTAAAAGATCCTCAAAAGGCGGTCGAGAAGTCAATTGCAAAAAACCAAGCAATTAGGAAATCCATGCGAGCTACATATCTCCGAGAATTTATGAAGGACTTTGTTGCCACAGGATGGGCTAGAAAATATGGAGATATTGAAGCACAAAAAGCAGTGTATGGTTCCAGTATTGCATCAAGACAAAGACTTCTCTCTGAAGAAAGCTATGCAGTCGCAAAGGCAATTGGTCAATACTCAGGAGGTAATATAGACATGGGTTCATATGGGAAGATGAGCTCTGCAGAAAATGAATTCCTTCACAAAAGATCTCTAGAACTTGTTCGTAGAAAGATGATTCCTCAAGATAAGTGGGATTCTCTCTCTGAGCAAGAAAAAGCATCCTTTAGAGAAGCATTCCTTAGAGAAAATTCTTGGAAGAAATTTAAGGATACTGATGTTCCAGATACTTCATTACAACAATTTCTAAATGCAAGATTTGGTACCGAAGGAGCTGGTATGTACCAGAGATATATAGATACTACAGACAAAGACGTAGCAAAAAGAAACATCGCTGATCCTAAGAAATATCTACAGCTTGAAACCGCATATCTTGATGAAAATATCAAAAGCTTAGAAAACATTACAAACCGTAATGAACAACAACAAAGAAATTTAGATGTATATAGAAAGACAAAATATCTTTTAGACAAAGGAAAGGGAGAGGCAAAATTACGTACGGAGTTAGAAAGAATTAGAACTGACCTTCGAAGTGTAACGGATCCTACTCAGAAAAGATTGCTAGAAAGAGAGTTAAAGGACACGAGAACAGCACTCAGATATATTTCCGGAGATAACTTGATGGGTAGGATAGGCAAATGGGAGGGGTATGTTAATAGCTGGAATATGATTTATGGTCCAAAGGGTTCTCAGCTATTTCAAAGTGTATTAACAGGGGATTTTTTTGATGCAAAGAAAAATACTATATTTTGTCCGACGAAAGTTAGTGAAATTGATAACAGGGGTGGAAAAATCGAAATAATGGTTGGAGCAACATCTCCTAGGGGTCTTATTAATGCATATAATCAGATGGGAACTCAACTCTACTATATGACCCCAAGATCTGTATTCAGAACTCTTTTCTATAATGGTGAGGGTTTTACATACCTACTCTTTAAGAAGTTAGAAAAAGAGCAAGATCTTCTTAAAACTCTTGCGACAGGCTTAGGAGAGAAAGATTTCAAAACAGAAAACCTACTAGGGTTACTTATTAATAAAGACATGAATACTTTCCTTACAGATAATGCTTCAAAGTTTAGCCCTGAAGACTTGGAAAAGATAAAGAAATTTTTTGAATCAAACAAAAACTTTTCATCTGTAATAAAAGTATTTAGTACAGGAAGTAGAATACAGCAAATAATACAATCAAGAGTTAATGCTATTACTGCACCAATAAGAAGAAAGATTGCAGAAAAATTCCTAATGAAATTTGTATCAAAATATGGAGGAGCTGAGCTATTGAACCAGTGGATTATGAAAGGTGGTATTAATGTAATGGTTAGATCTTTAGCAACAGGAATCGCGGGAGCTCTTGGATTAGTTGCTACTCCACTTGGGAGTGCAATAATAACGGCAATCACATGGGTTTTAACAGATTTAGCAATGAAGGCATTTGCTCAAATGCTAATAGTTGGAAAATATATACTGTTTGGTTTAATTGGAATTGTTTTCCTAGTAATATTCTGGGCAAGTGGTTCAGTAAAAAGTTTCAATAAAAACAATTTCTCCTACTACAATGAAACCCCTGGCTCAATAATCCAGTGTTCATTGTACGAAGAAAGAGACCTTGGTACAGGTGATGAAGCTCCTTGGGGAGATACAATAATACCTCCTCCATCTGGAGAAAGCTGTGTATTTGGAGCAGGATCATTCTGGTGTTCACAGGGGTATAAAGATACAAAAGGTTGGAGTCACCAAAATATTAACCATTTAATGCCAGTAGACTTAACAAGTGTAGGATATATATATGCTCCACAATTTTGTAGTACTGGAAATTGTAGTATAACGAGAATAGCAGTAATTAACTGTAGAGATGGATCTAATGCAGGAGGAATAGTTGAATTAACTGCAAGTAATGGTTCTACTACATACCTATTCAAACTTCTACATGTCAAACCACTTGCAGGATTAGGAGAGAAACTTAGTGGTGGTCAACCAGTTGCTGTTGTACAAGATAGGCCAGAGGTCGAAAGAGGATGGTGTTGGACAGGTAAACACTTACACTTAGAGACAAGACAAAATGGTGCAACTGTAGATCCACTAAAACTCCTTCAAAGTTTTAGCTGTAATGTACCAGATGAGTCTAGCTGTGCAAGACCATAAAGATAAGTTATTAAAATGCCCAAATGAAAATACAAGGAAGTAAAAAAACAGCACTAATAGTATTAGGCATTTTTGTTGCAATACTCGTAGTTGTACTAGCTTTTGTTCTCTTCTCAGGAATGAGGAAAAAATATCCGGAAGATCCTGTAAAAATGAAAAACCTTGGAAGTAGTAATCAACAGGTTGAAATTACATCGCTTGATTTTCAGATAGAGGAGAAGGATTTACCACTTTACTCTGTACAACCCAAAATACACATAAACCAGGTAGAACAGATGATAGATAGGATGGGACTATCTTTGCAAAGGAAGGATATCGTAAAAGATAGCTATATTGAATGGAGTGATGGTGAAAATACATTTGTGTATGACTCTGTTCTTGATTCTGTCTCTTTTCAACTAAGTAGAAGAATATCTCTTGAAAGAGGTGGGTCATCCTTTAGTACTGCTTTCAAAAGATATTTTGATTTAGAATATGAGTTTAAACTTGTAAGAGAAAGAAAGAATCTAGATGGGGGTATTACATATTACGGCTCGAGACTGCTTGATAATATGCCTATGCAGTATGGTGCAAACTATGAATACACAGATATTCTTAGTTTTAATACAGAGGGAAATTTAGAATCAGGCAAATTACTACTAGCAGAGATAGAAAAACATGACTACTATCTACCACTAATAAACAAGAGAGAATTAAATGAATATATAAATACAAGAGGCTATCCTAAGGAACACTACATAGATACTTCAGTATTAGCGGATATACTTGAATTAGACTATCTTGATGATGAATGGTCTAAAATAGAAAATACATTGGAAGATTGTAGAGCAAGAACTCTTGAAACTGTATTTCTTTACAAAACATCTAACCAAGGATACCTTTTACCTGTATTCAAAATACTTTCGAATTGTAAGGTTGTTGCTTCTGGAAGTGAGTATACAGTACCTACAACATTCTATGTTAATGCTGTAGACCCTAGATATGTCTCATTGTAATAACCATTGTGATACAATATTGAAATGAAAATTTTAAAACTTCTACAGATTACAATTCTTTCAACAGTTGTTCTTTTCCTTTTTTCTTCAACTTCCTATGCAATGGAAATAGTTGGAAGAGACAGTATTAAACTTGATGATGCCTTGGCAGAAAAAGAAATACTTTTCTCCCAACCTAGAAAAATTTACATAACTCAGGTTCACAGTAACAATAGAAATATTAAGAATGATACAAAGGCATGGATTAGATCTATATACTACTACAGTATAACTAGGCTCAAATTGAATGATATCCCATACAACTATCTAATAGACAAAAGTGGAAATGTATATGAAGTATCTAAAGGTGGTGTTGGAGCAAACCCTGGATTAGAAGCAGGAGATAACATTGTATTGATTGGTATTCTTGATAACAATACAGCTCTTACTCCCAGAACAGAATCCTCATTGGTAGAGCTTGTTGAAACTCTTTCATATAGATATGGAATTAAGCAAGATGGTTGGGATTTTGTTAATCTAAAAATAGTTTCTAATGAAAATGAGAGATCTTACTTAAGAGCAGAGAGTTCAAAAACTTCTACACTTCAATCTGTATCTCAAGCTCTCGCCAAAGTACGTTGGTCAGATAAAGAGCATTTAGATTACAAGGCAAGTATAGAGAAAGTAGAATACTCTCAGGAAGTAGAAGTAGGGCAAAAGCTTGAAGTAAAGGTAACAATAAAGAATGAAAATGATTTCCCATGGTTTGGAGATGTAACATATATATATGTTTCAACAAAAGATGCTAAAGAGAGTGCATATGCAATTAATTCTGTTTGGGAAAGTTTTAGTAGACCAACATATATCAAAGATAGGGTGGTAAAACCTGGTGATACAACAGAAGTAATATTCTCCCTTATGGGAAAGAGTCGCCCAGGTGAATACAAAGAGGTATTCGTCTTTACAAAAGATGAAACTGGTGTATTTGAAGGTTCCGAATTTGAAGTGGTATTTAAAATAATTGCAGGAGAAAAGAAGCTCGTAGAGGTAGTTTCTCCTCAGTATGGATTTGTAAACATTAGAGAGTGTAGATGGTTTAGCTGTAAAAAAGTAGAGGTTGCAAATCATGGAGATGTCTTCATCATGAATAAAAAAGAGGAAGGATGGTATGAAATCATATTTAATGAGAGTGATTTAGGTTGGGTTACCCAGCAGTATATTAGGGAGCTTTAACCTATAGCTAAATAGTTCCATATTCTTTGTCTTATAACCCTAAATTTCTGTATATCATATTTGAATTTGAATATAATCAAACACGTGGCACCCCAAGACTTGATTCTCGGAAAACTTAATCCACAGCAAAGAATTGCAGTGGAAACAACAGAGGGACCTTTGCTAGTATTTGCAGGGGCAGGTTCTGGTAAGACAAGAGTTATAACTAACAGAATTGCTTACCTGATTACAGAAAAGAAGGTCCCTTCCGAGAATATCTTAGCAGTAACTTTTACTAAGAAAGCTGCTGGTGAGATGCAAGAAAGAATTGTTTCCCTCCTTAAAGAGTTAGGCGTAGATACTAAGAATATTCCATTAGTTGGAACTTTTCATTCAATAGGGGCTCTCTTCTTAAGACAAAATGCTAAAGAAGTTGGATTGATGCCTAATTTCTCTATCTTTGATACTGATGATTCAGAGAATTTAATAAAAGACATTATGATTGAACAGGGTTTGGATATTAAACAGATACGACCAAAAGCCATATCCTTCTTTATATCCTCTGCAAAAAATGAAATGATATCACCCGAAAAATTCCACAATCACTACGGTGGATTTTTAGAAGATATAACTGCGGAGATATATCCTGTATACCAGAAGCAATTAATAGCTCAAAATTCAGTAGATTTTGGAGACCTTTTGTATCTATCAGTAAAGATGCTTTCTGAAAACAAAAAAGTATTAGAAAAATATCAAGATATGTACAAATATATTTTGATAGATGAGTATCAAGATACAAACAATGCCCAGTATCTTTTTGCAAAACTACTCTCTGAAAAGCACAAAAATCTATGTGTAGTAGGTGATGATGACCAGGGTATATATGCATGGAGAGGTGCTGATATAAAAAATATACAATCATTTGAGAAAGATTTTGAGAATGTAAAGATAGTTAAATTAGAACAAAACTACCGCTCAACAAAAAATGTTATAACTGCCGCTACTGCAGTTATTAGTCAAAACTATTCAAGAGTTGAAAAAGCCCTATGGACTGATCAAGAGCAGGGAGAGAATATAACTGTATATCAAGCTATGGATCAAGATGATGAGGCACAATATGTGATGGATCAAATAGAGGTATTAAAAAGATACAAAGTAAGCCTTACAGATGTTGCTGTTCTGTATCGTACAAATTATCAATCAAGAGCAATAGAGGAGGCTCTCTTGAAAAGAGGTTTGCCTTACAAGCTGGTTGGAGGTTTCCGATTCTATGAAAGGAAAGAGATAAAGGATATCCTTAGTTACCTTCGATTTATTTACAACCTAAAAGATGAATTAAGTCTAGGAAGAATACTTAATGTTCCAACTAGAAAAGTAGGTCCCAAATCAGTTGCAACACTACATGAGATAGCAAGAAGTTCAAATTGTACGGTTGGAGAATTGCTAGTAGCATCGTATGAGATAAGTATGGGATTAAACCATATACTAAATATCTCCCCCAAGGCATATTCCTTCATCGAAACAAATATCTCCCTTATGTCGAAATACACGAGTTTAGTAAATATTTTTGGTAGCTTGTATGTGGAATCTCAGGGTTTGGATGTACTAAGTATAATTGATTTAGTATTAAGAAAAATTCACTACGTAGAATGGATGGATGATGGCTCTGAAGCTGCAGAGTACAAGAAAGAGAATATCGAGGAATTGAAAAGTGTCGCAGGAAGTTATGCAAGACAGCATGGTAAGAAATCAATAGATGTTTTTCTACAAGAGATAAATTTAATTGAGCAAGAACAAGACAAAAACCAAGATGGTAGTGGTGATTACGTTAACCTAATGACACTTCACTCATCCAAGGGTTTAGAATTTAACAATGTATTCATTGTGGGAATGGAGGAAGGAATATTGCCACACTCAAGGTCTTTTACTGATGAGGATGGATTAGAAGAAGAAAGAAGACTTTGTTATGTAGGCATTACTAGAGCTAGGGAAAAATTGTTTTTAACATTTGCTGATAAAAGACAAGGAAGAGAAGGGTATAATACGCAAATACCATCTAGATTTCTTGGTGAAATACCTCAAGACATTTGTGAATATTACAGTTGGCAGAATTAGTTTACCCCGTAAGTTCTATTATATTTAGCATGACATGCAGGCCACTGACTTGATCTTGTTGATTCTCCTGCTCTGTATTTTGTAATTGTGTGCCTTATCTGTGCATGACCATCGAAAATATTCTCCTTAAATTGTCTACTCCACCAATATGGACTCCATTGGAACAAACCTTTGTATGAGCTCTTGTTTGATTCTGCATTACAACCAGATTCACAGTACATTATAAATTTGAGCCACCTTTTCTCCTCCTCTGTATATGGCCCTGTATCAACTACCTGGTACCAGTATTCACAGTTGTATCCTTTTGGATCTATACCAGCAAGGGAGTACATTGATGTTCCAACTTCTAGAATTTTTACAGATGGCTCTCTTACAACTCTTTCAGAAAGAATTTTACTTTCAATTAATACACCATCTTCGTAATAGCTGATTACTTTTTGTTTCTTAATTCCTAATACCCCCTCTTGAGATACATACTCCTCACCCTTAAGATATTTATCTGTCTTTATTACCTTCGTAGTAAATGGAATATCCTCGTCTATCTCCTCGATAATAGTCTCAGTCTTGATAACCCTTACTAAGCTACCATTGGTGATATATTGAGTACTAATAATAACTCTCTCTTGATCAGAAAGATTAATTTGGAATTCGTCTAGAATCTTGTAAATATCTGTCTCTACTGTAAATATACTGTAAACATAGTCACCTTTTTTGATATGTACTAACTTCGGTCTTCTTGAGCTTCTCTCTAGCTGAGTATCAGTTCTAAAGACCATATCCTTTATATTGTACTGTGTATTTACTTCATTTCCCTCTGCTAAAACGATATTGTTAGCAGCAAAGATCAATCCGATTGTAATAAGAAGCACTGTTGTAAACAGGGCAGCAAGGTATTTTCTACCTTTGTTTTCGTGTTCCATATACTTGTTTAAATATATAACCCCATAATCTATAAAAGGTTTCAGGAAAGTATAGCATGATTAATAAAACATGTGTAAAATGGGAATGTATACTTAAATATAATATACATGAAAAACACCTTTAAATACGCTTTTTACGCATTAATCATTATCCTTAGTGGGGTACTACTTTCTGGTTGCACTATTTCTGAAGAGAAAATAGCTCAATACAATCAATTAGTATCTGATGCAGACCTACTCATAGAAGGAAAGGAGTATTCCTCTGCCATGGAGAAGCTAAGTGATGCAGCAGAATTAATACCTTCAAAATACGATGCATATGAGAGAATTGTAGAAATACTAATTACTAAAAATAGACTAGGAGATGCAAAAAGATTGATAGATGAATCTGCAAGTAAATTAGACGACAGAGATAGAGGTACATTGTATGTAATGCTTGGTAAAAAATATTATCAACAAAGAGATTACAAAAATGCCCTAATTTGCTACGAACTCTCAAAAGGTATCTCTGATGGAGTAGAGAATGTTGATTTAGAAATGGCAAAGGTATATCTACAGCAGGGAAATATTGAAAAAGCAAAATCACTCCTTAAAGGTAATTACGGGGAGGATTTTAGAACCGAAGCCAAATTAATATACTCATATGTACTTTCTACAACAGATAAAGAGAAAGCCTTGAATGAAATTAAAGATATTCAACCAGAAGATGAGTGGAAAGAAGCATACTCTCAATGGAATGATGTACTCAAAAGTTTGGATAATGATGAATTGTATAACAGCGCGAAATTAGCAAAAGTATACCTTGATTCAGGCTATCCATCACTTGCAATATATATTCTGGAACCAAAGAAAGCTGATATGGAGGAATATATAGATGGATTATACTTACTTGGGAAAGCATATTATGAAAATGGTAAATATCAAGAAAGCTTAGATACTCTCTTGGGGGTTACTACTCTAAGTAAACTTAATCAGTATCTTTATTGGATAGTTGCAAGAAACTACTTTATGCTAAACAACATAAATGAAGCAACCTCATATTACGACAGTGCTGTCTCCTATGGTGGTGATTCAGGAGAAGTTAAGTTGTATCAAGAGTATTTAGATTTACTCATTGAGAACAACCAAACTACAAAAGCAGAGAGTATATTAAGAAGTGCAGAAAGAATATTCGATGAACCATGGGTTAATATCTACTATATAAAGCTTTCATATTTAACAAAACAAAGTGAAAAAACAAAATACTACTCGGATAGGATAGAATATGAGGAATTAGAGGGAAATTACAAAAAGGAATATCTATTTTGGAAATCCAAGATATCTATAGAGAATTCCCAATTAGATGATGCCAAAAGAACATTGGATTTATTCTGGGAATTAGATAAATATGATCCAAGGTATAACCTTTTAATGTCACAACTTAGATTCCAAGAGGGTAGTTTAGATGAATCTAGAACATTTGCTAAAAAAGCTATTGAATATGATACGCAGAGAGTAGTAACTGATGAAGCACAAAAGCTATTGGCTAGGATTGATTAGTTTGTTATAATCCCCATTGCGTATGTAATCCTAATATCCCATTAGGCCTTAAATTTTATAATTAACTATATGCAAACCTATGATGTAAAAATGCCGTTGGAGCAGATAAGAAATATTGGAATAATAGCACATATTGATGCTGGAAAAACCACAACTACTGAAAGACTTTTGTATTTTACAGGTCAAATTCACAAAATTGGAGAAGTACATGATGGCGCAGCTACCACAGACTTCATGGAACAGGAAAGAGAAAGAGGAATTACAATTCAATCTGCAGCCGTAACATGCTTCTGGGATAGAGATGGTAAGAGATATAGAATTAATATCATCGATACACCAGGACACGTAGACTTTACTGCAGAGGTAGAGAGATCTCTTCGTGTATTAGATGGAGCAGTTGTAATCTTTGACGGAAGAAAAGGTGTAGAGCCACAATCTGAAACAGTTTGGAGACAAGCTAACAAGTATAAAGTACCAAGAATCTGCTTTATGAACAAAATCAACCTCATTGGTGGAGATTTTGAGAAAAGTTTCGGAACTATTAAAACAAGACTAAGTAACAAAGCTGTAGCAATAACTCTCCCAATCGGAAGAGAAAGTGAATTACACGGCCATGTAGACCTAATCGAGATGAAGGCATACTCATATACTTCAGTAGATTCAGAAGAACTTACAGAAGTAGAGATTCCTTCTGAATTACAATCAAAAGTAGATCAGTACAGAGCTATTCTTTTAGAAACATTAGTAGAGCTAGATGATACTTTAATGGAGAAGTACTTCGAAGGAAAAGATATTAGTACTGAAGAATTGAAGACAGTATTAAGAAAAGGAACATTGGAAGGAAAAATTTTCCCAGTTCTAGGAGGAGACTCTAGATCACCAATGGCAAAAATATTACTTGATTACACAACACTTTGTTTACCATCACCATTAGATGTACCCCCAGTACAAGGTGATCATCCAAAGACAGGTGCAGAGATTGAGAGAAAACCAGATGAGAATGAGCCATTTGCAGGATTAGTCTTTAAGATTGTAAACGATCCTCATATTGGTAACCTTTCATACTTTAGAGTATATTCCGGAACAATTAAATCAGGTACATATGTTCTTAATACAACAAAAAATATTAGAGAAAGAGTAGGAAGACTTGTCCTTATGCACGCAGATGATAGAGAGGAAGTAGATATGTTAAGAACTGGAGATATTGGAGCTATCGTAGGATTAAAAGAATCTGTAACAGGTGACACAATATGTGATGAGAACAATCCAATAATATTGGAGCAAATTACATTTGCAGAACCAGTTGTATCTCAAGCAATAGAACCAGCAACTAAATCAGATGAAGAGAAAATGTCTGAATCACTCGCAAGACTTGTTAAAGAAGATCCAACATTTAAAGTAGAGACTAATCATGAAACAGGTCAAACCATTATTTCGGGAATGGGTGAGTTACATCTTGAAATTATGGTAGACAGAATGAAAAGGGAGTTTGGTGTAGTAGCTAATGTAGGAAAGCCACAAGTAGCATATAGGGAAACTGTTAAGGGAGTATGCGAGCAATCAGAAGGAAGATATGTTAAGCAATCAGGTGGTAAGGGTCAATATGGTCACTGTTGGCTTAAGATTGAGCCTAATGAACAAGGAAAAGGATTTGAATTTGTTGATGCAATTAAGGGTGGTGCAATTCCAAGAGAATATATTCCTGCAGTACAAAAAGGTGTAGAAGAAACTCTTAAGGCAGGTGTTGTTGCTGGATATCCAGTTGTAGATGTAAAGGTAACACTCTTTGATGGCTCATATCATGAGGTTGACTCATCTGAGGCTGCATTCAAGATTGCTGCCTCTATGGCATTCAAAGATGGTTGTAGAAAAGCAAATCCTGTTCTTTTAGAGCCAGTTATGGATGTTGCAGTAGAAGTACCTCAAGAATATATGGGTGATGTAACAGGATCTTTAAGTAGTAAGAGAGGTCAAATACAAGGAAGTGAAGATATTGGTAATGGTATTACAGTAATCAATGCATTAGTACCACTTTCAGAGCTCTTCGGATATACAAGTGAATTAAGATCTCTAACAAGTGGTAGAGGAAGTGCAAATATTGAACCTTCCCACTATGCAGAGGTACCAAAGAACATTGCGGAAGAAATTGGGGGAACAAAGTCGTAAGAAATTTGTCAAAAGTATTTAAAATATTAATTAAATACTTGCATATCTTACACGTTTTTGATAATATTCAACGCAGGTTTGCTTATCAAAAGTAAGTAAATCTAAATTGTGGTAATAACAATATATTTATATAAATTATTTATTTTATATTCATGGCAGAATTCAATAGAACTAAGCCTCACATGAATATCGGAACCTTAGGTCATATCGACCACGGTAAAACTACCTTGGTTCGTGGTATTCTTAACGCATTCGCAGGTGGCGATGCAAAGATGATTGATAAATTAGACAAGGATCCTGATTCTCGTGCTAAATCTATCACTATTTCAGTAGCACACGTAGAATTTGAAACTGAAAACAGACACTATGCATTAGTTGACTGTCCAGGTCACAAAGACTACATCAAGAATATGATTACTGGTGCTGCACAAATGGATGGTGCAATATTAGTAGTATCTTCAGATGATGGAGCTATGCCTCAGACAAAAGAGCACTTACTTCTTGCAAAGCAAATTGGTGTTCCTAAGGTATTAGTATTCATCAATAAGTTTGGAGATGCAGATGAAGAGATTTTAGAACTCATTAAAGCTGATGTACAAGATCTTTTAGAGAAGTATGGATTTGACTCTAATGCCCCTATCATTGTAGGAAATGCATTAAAAGCTCAAAATGGAGATGAGGAAGGTTTAGCATCTGCAAGAGAACTTCTTGCAGCAGTTGATGAATATATTCCATTACCAGAAAGAGATATTGAAAAACCATTCTTAATGCCTATCGAAGACGTATTCTCTATCGAAGGTAGAGGTACAGTTGTTACAGGTAGAGTAGAAAGAGGAGTAATCAACCTAGGTGATGAAGTAGATGTACTTGGAATGGGAAGAAAGCCACAGAAGACTGCAGTAACTGGAATTGAAATGTTCAACAAATCAATGAAAGAGTGCCAAGCAGGTGATAACGTAGGAATCTTACTAAGAGGATTTAAGAGAACTGATGTAGAAAGAGGTCAAACTCTTTCCAAGCCAGGAACAGCAGAAACTCATACAGAGTTCAAAGCTGAAGTATATATCCTAGGAAAAGAGGAAGGTGGAAGACATACCCCATTTGTAAGTGGATATAAGCCACAGTTCTACGTAAGAACAGCAGATGTAACTGGTGAAGTTGTACTTGCTGAAGGAGTAGAAATGGTAGCACCTGGAGACAATACAGAATTCAAAGTAACATTGGTAGCTCCAGTAGTACTTGAGAAGGGTCAAGGTTTCGCTATCCGTGAGGGTGGTCAAACTGTAGGTAAGGGTATTGTAACCGAAATTATTAAGTAAGTAATCAAACAGGGAGGTGGAGTAAAACCCACCTCCTTGTATCTTAAGTTTAATTTAGCTCTTTAAGATAGAATGAGTGATGCAACAGCAAAAATACGAGTAAAGTTAAGAGGATATGATGCAGTAGTATTAGATAAGTCTGCTAAAAGTATAATAGAGTCCGCAATTAGTACCGGTGCAAAAGTCGCTGGTCCTATACCTCTACCAACAAAAAGAAGGAAGATAGCGGTAAACAGATCAACATTCATCTATAAGAGCTCAATTGAACATTTTGAGATAGGTACTCACAAAAGAGTAATAGATATAATCGATCCAACACCTAAGACAATAGATGCACTACAGCATTTACAAATGCCTGCAGGTGTAGAGATTGAAATCCAATAATATATTGAAAAAAGAAATGAAGGCTATACTAGGAATTAAAAAAGGAATGACAAGAGTATTCGACGGAGAGAAATCTACTCCAGTTACAGTCGTTGATGTATCTGGATGTAAGATATCAAAGTTAGGAAATGGAGAAATAGAATTAGGTCTTGGTCAAAAGAAAAAGAGTACAAAGTCTCTTTTAGGGCAGTACAAAGATTTAGGATTTGTCCCTATGTATAAGAAAGTCTTTAAGGCAGAGGTTGGTGAAGATATGAAAGTCGGTAATGACATTGCTCCTGAGATATTTACAAAAGGAGACATAATTACATTAACTGGAGTATCAAAAGGAAAGGGATTTGCAGGAGTAGTTAAAAGATGGGGATTCAAAGGAGGTCCAAGAACACATGGACAATCAGATAGATTAAGAGCACCAGGTTCAATAGGTGCAGGTGCAGATCCAGGAAGAGTATGGAAAGGAACAAGAATGGGTGGAAGAATGGGAAGCGATAATATAACAATTAAGAACAAAAGAATCGTTGATATAAAAGAGAATTACATATTAGTAAGTGGTCCAGTACCAGGTTCTAATGGAGATTTAGTTGCAATATTTAGTGAATAATTGAAATGGCAGAAAAAGATACAAAAACAGTAAAAGAAGTAAAATTGAATCCAAAGGTATGGGAAGTTCCATACAATGCAGATTTAATCGCACAGGTACTCTATGTATTCTTTAACAATGAAAGAAAAGGAACATCAGCAGTAAAGGGTAGAGGAGATGTAAGTGGTGGTGGTAAAAAACCATGGAAGCAAAAGGGAACAGGAAGAGCAAGATCAGGCTCTATCAGATCCCCATTATGGGTAGGTGGTGGTGTTACATTTGGACCAATAAACAGAAATTGGAAAAGAGATATTAACAAAAAGATGGTAAAGAAAGCTACATGTATGATGCTTTCAAAGAGATTGAAAGATAATGTTTTGGAATTTGTAAACATTGATACAGAAAAAGAAATGAAAGAAATGAGAAATACTGTATCAAAGAATATAGATACAAAAACATTAATAGTATCTGCAGATGGAAATGTTTCATTAGCATTAAGAAACATTCCCCATATAACAGTAGTTGAACCTATGAAATTAAACGTAAAAAATATTGTAAACGCAAAGAAGGTATTAGTAGATAACGAATCAATTAAGATTTTGGAAGACAGATTAACAAATGGAAAGTAAGAATATTACAGTAAAACCAGTAGTATCTGAAAAAAGTTACACATTAGCAAATGCAAGTAACAAGTATACATTTGCAGTTGAAAGTGGAGTAAACAAGATAGAGATAAAGAATGCTGTAGAAGCAAAATACAAAGTAAAAGTAGAAACAGTAAATATTGTAATTAAGCCTGGAAAGATGAAAAGAGATTGGAAAACAAATAGAAAGAGTAGGAAGAGTGATATTAGAAAAGCAATCGTTACCTTGAAAAAGGGAGATAAAATTGATGAATTCTTAAATATTTAATAATGGCAGTAAGATCATTTAAAGCTACAACTTCGTCACGCAGGACAACAAGGTTAGAGGATAGATCTCACTTAGAGAAAGATTCCGGACCAAGAAGTTTGACTGCACCAAAGAAGAAAAGAGCAGGAAGAAACAATCAAGGAAAAGTAACCGTCAGGCACAGAGGTGGTGGTTTCAAAAGAAGACTTAGAAAGATTGATTTTAAGAGAGAAAAGTTTGGAATAGAAGCAAAGGTAATTGGACTTTACTTTGACCCTAATAGGACAGCACACTTAGCACTTTTACAGTATGTAGATGGTGAAAGAAGATATATAATTGCTCCTAAGGATCTTAAAGTTGGAGATGTAATAGTATCAGGTGAGAAGGTTGATGTATTACCAGGAAACGCAATGATGGTAAAGAATATACCATCAGGAACAGTAGTACACTGTGTAGAAAGTAGAGTTGGAATGGGAGCTACATTTGGTAGATCTGCTGGACAAGAAATAATAGTACAAGGTATAGACCCAACAGGAAAATATGTACAAATAAAGATGACTTCCGGTGAAATTAGATTAGTACCTGCAGAAGCTATGGCAACTGTTGGACAAGTAGGAAATGAAGATAGATTGAATGTAAAATTAGGAAAAGCTGGAAGAAAGAGAAATCTAGGATGGAGACCAGTTGTAAGAGGTATGGCAATGCACGCAGTAGAGCATCCACACGGTGGTGGTGAAGGAAAGGGCTCAATTGGTATGGCAAAGGATATTTGGGGTAACAGAATTGGTACAAGAACAAGAAAGAACAAGAGAACTGAGAGATATATAATTAAAAGAAGAAGGTCTAAGAATAGACCATTCGCTAAGAAATAATTTAGGAGATTAAAGGTATGTCAAGATCACTTAAAAAGGGACCATATGTAGACAAAAATGTACAGAAAAAAGTAGCTCAAGCACTTGAAAGTGGTAATAGAAAGCCAATAAAGACATGGGCAAGAGCATCTACAATTACACCTGAAATGGTAGGTCTTACCTTCGCTGTTCATAATGGTAAGAAGCATGAAGATGTATTAATTGAAGAATCAATGATTGGTCACAGATTAGGTGAATTTGTTCAAACAAGAAAGTTTAAAGGTCACGCAAAGAAAGGTAAGCTAGCAAAAGTATATGGTAGTAGCGGTAGATTTGAAGAATAAAATAATAGAAATATTAAATGGAAGTTAAGAGTACAAAAGTAAAAGTAAAGAATATTGCACAATCTCCACAAAAGTTGAGATTAGTTGCTGATTTAGTAAGAGGTAAAGATGTTGAAACAGCATTAGATATTTTACAACTTACAAATAGAAAAGGTACAAAGACATTACAAGGAGCAATATTAAGTGGAGTAGCAAATGCAAGAGATCTTTTTAGTGTAGATAAGGGAGAATTAGTAATATCTCACATATCAGTAGATGGAGCTCCTTCTCTTAAAAGAGTAAGGTTTGCATCTAAGGGTAGAGTATCAAGAATAACAAAGAGAAGATCTCATATTAATTTAGAACTAACTGTAAAATAATGGGAAGAAAGGTTAATGCCAACGCAATAAGAATGGGCTTAAACAAAACATGGGACTCCGTATGGTATGCAAGGAAAGCAGAATACCCTAAGGTCTTTGCAGAGGATATGAAGATAAAGGGAATAGTAGCAAAGAAGATGAACGATGCAGGAGTAGACAATATTGGTATTAACAGAACTCTTAATAAGGTAGAGGTAGAGGTACATGTTGCAAGACCTGGAGTTGCAATTGGAAGAGGTGGAGAAGGAATAGATATTTTACAAAAGGATCTCTCAAGAATGACCAAGAAAGATGTAGAGATTAAGATTAGAGAAGTAAAAAAGGCAGATATTTCTGCAAGTATAATTGCAAAATCAATAGCTGAGGGAATACAAAGAAGACAACCATCTAAGCTACTTGTTGCAAGTGCAAAGGAAAAAGCAATGATGGCAGGTGCAAAGGGTATAAGAATATGGGTATCAGGACGTATCAATAACGCAAGTCAGGCAAGGACAGTAAAGGTAAATGCAGGTTCAGTACCAGCACAAACATTAAAAGCAGATATAGACTATGCAGAAGCAACAGCAAAGACATTGGATGCAGGATTAATGGGAATTAAGGTATGGGTATATAAAGGAGATAAAACAAGTATAGAAGAATAATATATTGATAAATAATAAATATGTTACAGCCTAAGAAAACAAAATACAGAAAAGAAATGAGAGGTAAAATGGGGGGAATTGCTACTGTTAATAGTACCATTACCTTCGGTGAATATGGTCTCAAATCTACGGAATCAGGATGGGTTAAATCTAGGGAAATCGAGGCTGCAAGAAGAGCTATAACAGGATCTATTAAAAGAAAAGGAAAGGTATGGATTAAAATATTCCCTCACAAGTCATACACAAAAAAGGGAGTAAACAGTAAGATGATTGCTGGTAAAGGTGATGTTGAAGGATATGTAGCAGTTGTAAGACCAGGAACAATGCTTTTTGAAATTAGTGGAGTAGAAAGGGAAGCAGCAATGGAAGCCATGAGACTTGGTGCTCAAAAGCTTTCAGTATTGACTAAATTTGTATCTAAAAAAGATATTTAGGCTTGAGCTAAACCCATATTATTGGTAGAATACTAGCCGTTTTAATACATAAAATATATATAAATGGAAATGACAGTTAACGAGAGTAACAAAGGAAAAAAGAGAGAATTGGAGGGAGTTGTTGTAAGCAACAAGATGGAAAAAACAGTGAGAGTAAGAGTGGATACTACTCAATCTCATCCTGTATATAAGAAGGTTGTGAACAAGAAAAAGATATTCTTTGCTCATACAGAGGAAGAGCTAAATATTGGTGATAAAGTAACCATTAGAGAATCAAAACCTATCTCTAAAAATGTAAAATGGGTTGTTGTTAATAAGTAAAAATGATACAGAAAGAAAGTAACTTAACAATTGCAGATAACAGTGGAGCAAAGATTGGAAAGATCATTGGAATCCCTGGATATTCTAAAATTAGATATGCAGGATTAGGTGATATTGTGAAGATTGCTGTTCAGAAAGTCTTGCCAAATAGCGGGGTAAAAAAGCACGAAGTCTTAACAGCAGTAATCATAAGAGTACATAAAGAGCATAAAAGAGTAGATGGATCATATATTAGATTTGATGATAACGCAGCAGTAGTAATTGATAATAAAAGAAACCCAAGAGGAACAAGAATATTTGGACCAGTAGCAAGAGAGTTAAAAGAGAAGGGGTTTGATAAAATAGTTTCTCTTGCACCAGAGGTATTGTAATTTAAAGATAAAAACCATGAAGATTAAAAAAGGAGACACAGTAAAGGTATTGTATGGAAAAGATGCAGGTAAGCAAGGTAGAGTTGTTGCTGTAGATATTAAAAAGAATCATGTAGTTGTAGAGGGAGTAAACATATACAAAAAACATGTGAAAGGAGATGGGAGAACAAGAACTTCTGAAATCCTTAACATTACAAAACCTATGGATGTTTCTAAGGTTATATTGATATGTAATAGCTGTGGAAAGAGTACAAGAGTAGGAGTTAAGAGAGAGGGAGAGGTAGTATCAAGAATTTGTAAGAAGTGTGGTAAGACTATTGAAATTGTAAAAGAGGTAGAAAAGAAAGAAGAAGAGAAACCTAAGACTAAAAAGAAAACTACTACAAAGAAAGTAACTAAGAAGAAAGAAAGTAAATAATAATGACAAGATTAAGAGAAGAGTATAACAACAGAATAAGAAAGGAAATGATGGAAGAGTTCGGATACACCAATATAATGGAAGTCCCTACTCTTAAGAAGATAATTGTAAATGTTGGTGCAGGTGCAGCAGTGAAAGAAGCAGAAGCACTTGAAGATATTGTAGGTATAGTTACACAAATAACTGGTCAAAAGCCAGTAGTTAACAAAGCAAGAAAAGCAGTGTCTGCTTTTAAGATTAGAGAAGGAATGGAAATAGGAGTTTCTGTAATCTTAAGAGGAGATAGAATGTGGGAGTTCTTTGATAAGTTAGTAAATGTTGTGTTCCCAAGAGTAAAAGACTTCAGAGGTCTTGATACAAGAGCTTTTGATGGGTCTGGAAATTACTCTGTAGGAATAGAAGATCACACAGTATTTCCTGAGATAGATGCAAACAATATTAGAAGAGTTAGAAGTTTACAGGTAGTAATAGTAACTACAGCAAACGATGATAAAGGTGGAAAATTACTTTTAGATAAATTTGGGTTCCCATTCAAAAAAGATGTCAACAGAAGCTAAGGAGTACAAAGCAAGACAATTAAAGAAGAAATCAAAGTTTAAAACAAGAGTGTATAACAGGTGTGAGCTTTGTGGTAAGTCAAGAGGATATATTAGACACTATGGTATCTGTAGAGTTTGTTTTAGAAAGTTAGCAAGTGAAGGTCAAGTACCTGGAGTAAAGAAATCTATTTGGTAGAAATTAAGTAATTTTTGGTAATTTATTAATAATAAACAATGAACGACTTAGTAGCAGACTTTTTGGCTAGAATGAAAAATGGAATACAAAGAAAGAGAGAATCAATCACAGTACCATCTACAAAGATGAATACTCATATATTGACTGTTTTAAAGCAGGAAGAAATGATTGAGGATTTTGATAAGAGTGATGAAGGTATTGAAGTAATTGTTAAATACGATGATGGAGAGCCAGTAGTAACACAATTTGAAAGAGTAAGTAGCCCAGGACAAAGAATATATGTAACAAGTAAAGAGATAACACCAGTAATGAATGGTAGAGGTATATCTATAATATCTACATCTAAAGGCCTTATGACAGGAGCACAGGCTAAGAGTAAGAACTTAGGTGGAGAATTAATCTGTAAAGTTTGGTAATACAAATGTCAAGAATAGGTCAAGAACCAATAACAATTGAAGAAGGAGTAGAGGTAAAGGTAGATGGAAACAAAGTTACAGTAACTGGTTCTGGAAAAGAGACAGTTATTGAACTACCAGAGCAGATTAAAGTAGAAGTTAAAGATGGACAAGTACTTGTAACAAGAACAAACGACGAGAAACTAAGTAAATCTTTACATGGTACATTTAGAGCAATCATTGCAAATGCAATAAATGGAATTAAAGAGGGATTTGAAAAGAAATTAGAATTAGTAGGAGTAGGTTACAGGGCTAGGATGGAAGGAACAACACTAGTAATGAGTCTTGGATGGAATCACCCTATCAAAGTAGAAAGCCCAGAAGGAATTTTGATTGAAGTTCCAGAAGAGACAAAGATAGTAATAAAAGGACATGATAAACAGAGAGTAGGACAATTTGCAGCAAAAGTAAGATCTATTAGAAAACCTGAACCATATAAGGGTAAAGGTGTAAGATATGAAGGTGAATATGTAAGAAAGAAGAGTTCAAAATCAGGAGTAGGAGCATAATTGTTTAATAAGAAAAAATGAAACATACTAAAACAGAAAAAAGAGAAAGAAGAAAAATGCACATAAGGAAGAACCTAAATGGTACTTCTGTAAAGCCAAGAGTATTTGTATTCAAAAGTAACAAATATTTCTATGCTGGTGTAGCAGATGATGAAAAGAGTATTGTTTTAATGAGTAAAATGGTACATAAGAAGGAAGAAGATATCGTTAAAATGGCAAAAACATTTGCTTCTGATTTAAAGAAGAAGAAAATAGAAGTAGCTGTATTTGATAGAAGTGGATATAGATATCATGGATTAATAGCTGCATTTGCAGATGAATTAAGAAATAACGGAATTAAGATTTAGTTAAAAAATAAATGGTTGATAACAGCAAAACACAAAGAGAAAGACCAAACTATGATAAGAAAACAGTCTCCATTAGAAGAGTTGCAAAAGTAACCAAAGGAGGAAAGAGACTTAGATTTAGTGCAATGGTAGTTGTAGGAGATCACAATGGATCTGTTGGTGTAGCTTTGGGAAGAGGTGTAGATACAAAGAGTGCTGTTGAGAAAGGTGAAAGAATAGCAGTTAAGAAGATGAGAAGAATACAATTGGCAGGAGACACTATTCCCCATGAGATAACTCACAAACAAGGAGCAGCAAAAGTATTACTTAGACCTGCTAGACCAGGTACTGGTGTAATCGCTGGCTCTTCAGTAAGAACAGTATTAGAACTTGCTGGAATTGAGAATGTATATGGTAAATTACTAGGTACAACAGACGCAATTGCATCTGCATATGCTACATTTGAAGCATTAAAATCTCTTAGAAATACAAGAGTACTCTCTAAGATGAAAAATATGAGAGACAGAGTAGAAGCAAAGAAAGAAACAGACAAGGAGAGAAAAATAAAAGAAGACAAAAAGAGAGCAGCAAAAAGAGCAGAAAAGAAAGAAACAAGAAGAAAAGATACAAGAGGTAGTAGAAGACCTGCTAGAAAAGAAGAAAAGAAATAAAGTATTAAATAACTAATATGCACTTAGATAGCATTCCAAGAAGAAAAAATAGAACAGGAAAAGCAAAAAGACTCGGAAGAGGATATGGATCAGGAGTTGGTGGTCACACAGCAACAAGAGGTACTAAAGGACAAAAATCAAGAGCAGGACACAAATCTTTACTCTTCTTTGAAGGTGGTAATGTACCATTTTTTAGAAGAATGCCTAAGAAGAAAGGTTTCAACAAATCTGATAAAGTAGAAGCTACTGCAATAAATCTAGACATACTAGAAAAGAACTTTAAAGCTGGAGAAACAGTAACTATAGATTCTCTTAAGGAGAAAGCATTGATTGCAAAAAAGACACTCTCTGTTAAGATACTTGGTTCTGGAGATATCAGTAAGAAGATATTAATTGAAGGTATCCCTGCCTCGGAGACTGCAAAAGAGAAAGTATTGAAAGCAGGAGGTACAATAAAGTAACCTCTATAGATATGAACAAATATATCGAAGTTTTTCGAAGGATTCTTAGAACAGAAGAAATCCGAAAAAAGATAATATTCTCACTGACAATATTGTTAGCATATAGGTTTTTGGCTGCAATCCCTGTAGTAGGAATTCCAGCAGATGCAATAAAACTACTCTTTGAAGGAAGTAGTTTTGGAGATTTACTCTCTACTGTATCTGGTGGAGTGCTTGAAACAGCATCAATTGCAGCAATCGGACTTAGTCCATATATCAATGCCTCCATTATCTTCCAATTACTCGGATCTGTAATTCCTAAGATAGAGGAAATCAAAAAAGAAGGACCAGAAGGAAGAAGAAGGATTAGTATGTATACAAGATTACTTACAGTTCCTTTGGCAATAATGCAATCCTTTGTAATATATTCAACATTAAGAGGTTTCGGATTAATTGGCCAACTTGAACCTCTACATTTAATGGTAATGGTAGCCACACTTACAGCAGGTTCCATATTAGTAATGTGGTTTGCAGAGCTAACTTCAGAAAGTGGTGTTGGAGGAGGTTCTTCCTACCTAATCTTTCTAGGTATTATCGCAGGTATTCCTGGAACTCTTCGTTCTAACTTCACCATTATGGATCCATTACAAAAGATTGTATTTATTGTAATAACTTTGTTGTTAATAATTTCTGTTGTATATATTACTGAAGCCCAAAGAAGAGTAAAGGTGCAATACTCAAGAAGGGTAAGAGCAGGTGGAGCAATGGACAGTTATATACCAATTAAGCTAGTACAATTTGGTGTTATGCCAGTAATCTTCGCTGTATCCCTACTTTCCTTTCCTCAACTTATCGGTAAATTCATACTCAGTAGAGATATGAGTGATGGAATAATAGATTTCACAACAAAAGCTATGAATCTATTAGACAATCCGTATTTCAACAATACATTTACATTCCTGCTTATCGTAGGTTTTGCATTCTTCTACCTCACAGTTGTATTTAAAACTGATGATTTAGCAGAGAATTTACAAAAACAGGGTGGCTTTATACCAGGTATAAGGCCTGGGAAAAATACTTCAGAATATCTTAGAAAAGTAGCATTCAGATTAGCATCAGTAGGAGCCCTATTCCTTGGTCTAATATCAATTCTACCAAACATCTTTATCTCAATAGGCCTTATGACAGCAGCAGTAATAACTGGAACAGGCCTTCTCATCATGGTAAATGTAGTATTAGATATTAGAAGACAAGTAGCCTCTATGATTGTAGTTAGGGACTATGATAGATATCTCTAGAATGATATTATTGTCTAATTAATATATGTTTCAATATATATGAAAACAGTTCTCTTTCATGGGCCATCAGGTAGTGGTAAAGACACACAAGTAGAGTTACTTAAAGAAAAATATGATTTTGAGAGTATTGCAACTGGGGATATGTTTAGGACAATGTATAAGCAGGCAGATTTAGAAGCTATAAAAGCATATAACTATTGGTCAAAAGGGCAGTGGGTACCAAATGAACTGGTATACAGTATGTTAAATAAATGGGTAGCACAATTTGATAGGGAAAAAAATTGGGCTTTTGTATCTGTTGTTAGAGAACAAGGACAAATACAAATGTTTGATAAAACGTTGGAAAGTGTAGAAAGAAAACTTGACCATTTCATATATTTCACCCTTTCAGAAGAAGCAGCAATTGAGCGTATGTCACTAAGATGGATATGTCCTAACTGTGACAGTACATACCATGAGAAGTTTAAAATAGAGAAAGTAAAAGGATATTGTGATAAATGTGGTACAAAGCTAGTACAAAGAGAGGATGACCAACCAGATAGAATAAGAAATAGGATAAGGGAGAACAACAGAACCATAGAACCAATACTTAATACTTACAGGGCAAGAGGGATATTAATTGAGATAGATGCTACTCCAAGTATTGAAGAAATACACAAAGAAGTCGTATTAAAACTAGGGTTGTAAAAATCTTCTCTTTTTGATATGCTTAACTCGTCTTTGTAGGGTTTTTGTGATATTTCAAGGAAAAATAGCATTAAATCTTTGAAAAAAGCTTATACTTTTGATATAATGCACAGGACTCTATTTAGTTACACGGAAGTTCATTTATGGCTTTAGATACAAAGAAAGTTTACGAATTTGAAGGTGAGGTAAAGGAGTGTTTGCCTAATACCAAATTTCTAGTAGAAATTGAGGTAAATGGTGTTAAGCACGAAGTAATAGGATATCTCTCTGGAAAGATGAGAATGAATTACATTCGAATCTTAGAAGGAGACAAGGTAAGGATTGAAATGACTCCGTATGACAAAACACAAGGTAGAATAACATATAGAATGAAATAAAATGAAAGTACAGGCCTCAGTAAAAAAAAGATGTGCAGATTGTTACACCGTTAAAAGAAAGGGTCGTGTATATGTCTTCTGTAAAAAGAATCCTAAACATAAGCAGAGACAAGGATAATATATTTAACTGTATTTAATTAATATATATGGCAAGAGTAGCTGGAGTTGAAATACCAAATGACAAGAGACTGTGGGTCTCTTTAATGAGTATATATGGAATTGGTGAGAAATCAGCAAAGAGTATCTGTGAAGAGGTAAAAATTGATGGTAACACATATGTTAGAGATCTTAATGAAGGACAGTTAGATATAGTAAGAGCATACTTAGATCAGAATCTACAAGTAGAAGGAGAGCTAAGACAAAAAATATTTAGAGAGATAAAGAGATTGAAAGATATTAAGAGCTACAGGGGTATCAGGCATAAACTTGGACTACCAGTAAGGGGTCAAAGAACAAGACACAATGCACATACTAGAAAGGGAAAGAGTAGACCTGTAGGAGGATTAAATCGTAAATTAGAAAAAACCTAGCATTACAATGGCAATCACTAAAAAGAAAGCAAAAAAGAGTGTATCAACAGGTATTGTTACAGTACAATCTACTTTTAACAATACAATCATTTCAATAACAGATACTGAAGGAGAAGTATTAGTACAGGGAAGTCCAAGTGTTGTTGGATTTAAAGGAGCAAAAAGAAGTACAGCATTTGCAGCGACAAAAGCAGCAAATGATGCAGCAGAGAAAGCAATCAAAAAATATGGATTAAAGGAAGTAAAGGTAATTGTAAGTGGACCAGGGGCAGGAAGAAATGCCGCAGTAAAGGGATTAGACTCAGCAGGACTTAAGATTACAACATTGGTAGATAGAACCCCTATCCCACACAATGGATGTAGACCTAGAAAAGCACCAAGAAAATAATAATATTTGTAATTAGTTTAAATGGGTAGATATACAGGACCAAAAGAAAGATTAAGTAGAAGAGAAGGTGTAGAATTACACCTTAAAGGTTCAAGATCATTCTCAGAGAAGAGTGGTTTAAAAAGAAAACCTTTTGTACCAGGACAGCATGGTAGTAAAAGGAGAACAAGACTCTCTAACTATGGTTTACAACTTAGAGAAAAACAGAAAGTAAAGAGAACATATGGAGTTAGAGAAAAACAGTTTAGAAATATATACCTAGAATCAAATAGAAGATCAAAGGTATACAATACTGATAAAGGTCTTGAACTTTTAAGATTGTTAGAACTTAGAATTGACAATGTATTGTATTTAGCAGGATTAGCACCATCAAGGTCAGCTGCAAGACAATATGTTGTACACGGCCATGTTCTTTTAAATGGAAAGAAATTTACCGTTCCTTCTGCAGAAATGAAAGAAGGAGATTCTTTGGAACTTAAAAAAGCATCTCTTGCACCTTCCGAAAAATTCTTCCCAGTTCCTGAATGGATAGAATCTAAGGATAACAAGGCGATGGTAGCTAGATTACCAATAAGGGATGAAATTGATGAAGGTATTCGTGAGAACCTCATCATAGAGTACTACTCTAGATAATAATTTGTTTTAAATACACAATGGAGGCATTTAAAGATATAAAAGTAACAATAAAGGCAGAGGAAGGAAATACTGGCCTTTATGAAATTTCACCACTTCCAAGAGGATATGGTCATACATTAGGAAACGCTTTAAGAAGAATATTGTATTCTAGTCTTAAAGGTTCTGGTATAACCAGTATAAAGGTGAAGGGTGCAAAACACGAGTACTCTACAATCGATGGAGTTAAAGAAGATTTAACAACAATAATTCTTAACCTTAAGCAAGTAAAGTTCAGAGTAGACTCTGAAGATGCAAAGACATGCAAAATCTCTGCAAAGGGAAAAGGTGTTGTAAAAGCATCAGATATAGAAGTAGAAGCAGGAGCAGTTGTTGCAACTCCAGATATTGTAATTGCAAATCTTACAGATGAATCAGCAATACTAGAAATTGAATTAATAGTAGAATCAGGTATTGGATATAGAGATGCAAGAAACATTGATAGGGAAGAGGTAGGAATAATCCCTATGGATTGCGACTTTACACCAATTGAAAAAGTAAGTATGAGTGTAGAACAGGCACGTAAGGGACAAGAAACAGATCTTGATGCCGTTCTAATTCAAGTTGAAACAGATGGAAGTATTACACCTAAGGATGCCCTTTTAGAATCCGCAAAGATTCTTCAAGAATTCTCAGGTAAAGTAATGATTGCTATGGGAATTTCTAAAAAGGAAGTTGAAGAAAGAGCAGAAGAAATTAACCAAGTAGAAATTGTAGAAGAAGCAGCAGAGGAATATGATGAAGCTAATGATTTAAGAATAGAGGAATTACCAATATCAAAAAGATCTAAAACAGGATTACTCTCTGGTGGATACAAAACATTAGGAGATCTTAAGAGTGTAACAGTAGATGATCTATTAGCACTTTCAGGATTTGGTAACAAATCTTTAAATGAAGTAGTAGAACTTTTGAATCAATACGGAATTAATATAAAGAGTGAATAAACAAGATGTATAAAAGGATTGGAACTAAAAAATTAGGAAGAACAATGGCACACAGAAAAGCTCTTGTATATAATCAACTTAGATCTTTAGTAAAGAGTGGAAGTATAAAAACAACTACATCAAAAGCTAAAGTTGTAAAAGCTGAAATGGAATCTCTAATCTCAAAGAGTAGAAACTCTAAAGAAGGAGATTTAAACCTAAGAAGAAAATTACAAGTAGTCTTTGGCAGTACTGAATTAGTTAAGAAATTCTTAGAAGTATCTTCTAAGAGTACCTCAAAAGTAATTCTTAAGAAGGTAGGTTTTAGAGATGGAGATAACGCAGAAGTATCAATGCTTGAACTTAAAGGATTGAAAGTAAAGAGTGCAAAAAAGGTTGAAAAAGTAGAAAAAGAAGAAACAAAAGTAGAAAAGAAAGAACCAGTCGTAGAAAAAGAAAGAAAAGGAATCCTTAACTTAGGAGCAAAGAAATCAATAACCAAGGGTATTGCTCCAATAAATAAGGAAAGAGCTAAATCTAGATCTGGTCTTTAATTTGATATAAAAAGTAGATGAAGTACAAAACTCAGTGGACAAAAAAAGAAGATATAAAGAGAGAATGGTATGTAATAGATGCTAAGGATCAAATCCTTGGAAGACTAGCTACAAAAATAGCATCCCTCTTAATTGGAAAAGAAAAACCAGAAATAGTTCCTAATGTTGATTGTGGAGACTATGTTGTAGTTATTAATAGTGACGAAATAAAACTAACCAGGGGGAAAGAAAATAGGAAAATGTATTATAGCTATTCTGGATTTCCAGGAGGATTAAGTGAAATAGTATTCAAGGATCAAATGACAAAGGATTCTACAAAGGTAATGTTTGATGCAGTTAAGAATATGCTACCAAAGAACAAATTAAGAGATTCGAGAATGAATAGATTGTTTGTATATAAAAACTCTGAGCATAAACATCAAGCTCAAAGTCCTAAAGAGTATAAATTATAATAGTTTTAAAGAGTGAGTAAGGAAAAATATTTTGAAGGTGTAGGAAGAAGAAAAACAGCCACATCCAGAGTAAGGATATATGCTGGAGATAAGGCTAATATGGTAAATGGAATTGCTGTAGATACATACTTTTCAAGTATGCCTGCTGCAATTGATTTAGTAATTAAACCCTTTAGAGTTACTGATTTAGAGGGTAAGTTCTACTTTAGCGCAACAGTAAGTGGTGGTGGTTTAGCTGCTCAAGTAGATTCCATATCACTAGGATTAGCAAGAGCAATTTACTCTATGGATGAAATGTTAAAATCACCTCTTAGAAAAGCAGGTCTTGTTACAAGAGACCCAAGAGCAGTTGAAAGAAAGAAATATCACCAGGTTAAAGCAAGGAAAAAACCTCAATTCTCAAAACGTTAAGAATACGAAAGCACCGAAAGGTGCTTTTTTTTATCAACATGGTAATATGTATATATTTAATATTACCCATTTATAGAATGAAAAAAGTCCCCTTTATAATTTTAGTAATACTTGGAAGTTTACTTGCAGTATTTCTTTTAATTCAACTGTTCTCTTGGTTCATATACTCCGAGAAGCAGGCAAAAGTTGAATATATGCAACCAGAGTTCACTATTGATTCCTCTTCTATGGGTAGAGGAAGTGGAGATGCACTTTACAACAATGAAGAGGGTTCTAAAGTACAAAAAACAGGTACCGTAACTATGCTTGTAAGAAATATAGATGATACGGTTGATAGTATGGAATCTGTCAATAGTAAATATTCAGGTCAAGTAACAAACATATATGACTACGGAAGAGGAAATGAAAGATTCGTTCAGATTACAGTAAAAGTACCAGTAGAAAACTTTGAAACCTACTATGAAGAATTAAGAGGCTTAGATGGTGAGGTAACATATGCAAATATTGGAACTAATGATTTAACTGAGCAATACATTGATATAACTTCTAGATTAGAAAATCTTAAACAAGTAGAAGCCCAACTCGTAGAAATTCTTAAAAATGCTTCCTCAGTACAAGACATCCTAGCGGTACAGAAAGAATTAAACACAGTAAGGGGAGACATTGAAAGCTATGAAGCGCAAAAGAGATACTTTGATAGTCAGACAGACTATGCATACATATCAATTACATTCAGTATAGACAAGGAAGGATTAAATATTTCTGATGAACCATGGAAACCTTTGGGAGAGTTTAGAGCAGCTCTTAATGCATTGGTATCTGTTTTGAGAGGATTAGTAAATGCAGGAATATGGTTACTTGTATTTTCACCTGTAGTTCTAATACCTGTAGGTATTGTCATATTCGTTACTAAGAAAAAGCAGGTAAAATAAAGGATAAAATGATATAATATATGGCGTAAGTATCATATACGATCGCGCTAATTAATAATTAGTGAGGAAAGTCCGGACTCCATGTAGCCTCTGACATATTGAGGTAAGTGCCAATGAAAATTGGGAGGGAGTGATCTTTCGGAGAAAAGGGCAACAGAAAGTTATACCGCCTAAGTTTACTTAGGTAAGGGTGAAATGGTGGTGTAAGAGACCACCGGGTATTGCAGTAATGTAATATCGCGTGGCAACCCCCCTTGGAGCAAGGCTTAGCCGCATAGATAGATGATCGTTTAATACAGAATCCGGCTTACTTGATACTTACGCATTTAAATACAGTACACTAGAAAACATGAGTATAGAGGATGAGATATATCAAGATTGTTTCGGCGATGATGATGATTTTGACAAGGAACTAGACCAAGAAGTAATTGAGGACTTAGCAATGGACTATATATGGGGTGAAGTGACAGATGATAACCCTTCAACCGCAAATGGCCTTTCAGGTCTAGAGCAAGTAATAGCATATGCATTTGATCTTGCCCAAGATGACAAGAAAACAATCAGAAAATTAAAGTATAGGGTATACGCTAGAGTTTCAGAACTTAATGGTGGATGTGATATGAGTAGTGCCGATTCTTTTTCTTTACAAGATTAAATCTTTTCCAATACCATTAATAAAATCTTTTTCTTTCAACCTGTTTCTCCCCTCTATTTGTAAGTCCTTTATTCTTAAGGAAGTGTTTCTATCTTTTGTAGAAATTAGGAGACAGTCATTGCTTACATAAGGAGACCCAGGCTTCAAATTAGAATCTATATCGACAAGTTCAGCCTCATAAATCTTGACAATCTTACCCTGTAAGTTTCTTGTCTTACCCTCTTGTATAACAAACCAAGCAACTGGCCAAGGAATCATAGCTCTAACTAGCCTTTCAATATATTTTGGGTCCATTTCATCCCACAATATCTCCGCTTTGTCTTTGGATATATCCTTTTGCCAACAGTAAGTAGCTTTAGAATCATCTTGTTTCTCAGGGGTAATATTTCCCTCTATCCAATCCTCCAAAATATCTCCAAGTACTTCCGCAGATTTCTTAACTAATCTTTCTCTTAAAGATTGGTTGGTATCATTTGGTAATATCGGTTCTCTGTAAATCTCTAAGACATCTCCCTCATCCATTCCTTCTGACATTAACATTATGGAAATACCCGTCTCATTCTCACCATCCAATATTGCTTTTTGAATAGGGACAGCTCCTCTGTATTTAGGTAATATTGAAAAATGAACGTTAATTGCCTTGTATTTAGGATATTCCAAGAAAAACCCTGGCACTATCTCTCCAAAAGCTTTACATACAATTAGCTCCGGTTTAAAAAGTTCTAAAGCTTGTGCATATCTTTCTTCATTCTTCTCCGTATGAAAAACCTCTATACCATTTTCAAGAGCATAATCTTTGACTTTAGAAGGAGTTAAGATCTGTTTTCTACCAACCGGCTTATCTGTTGTAGTTATTACTCCTACGATATCAAACCTTTCATCAATATGTAGAGCCTTAAGTGTCTCGACTGATTCCCAGTCTGTTCCAAGAAAGAGAGTTTTAATTGATTCCACCATGCTGTAATTTTACTGCAATAGCAAGAAAAATGCCATAAAATGTAATATAATAGCGATACCAAGAATGAAAATAGAAGAATTTAAGTACAACTTACCAGAGGAGTTAATAGCAAAATATCCTCCTAAGAAAAGAGGTACATCGAACTTGTTAGTACTTGATAAAGAGAGTGGAGAAATCACTCATAGGAAATACTTTAACATACCAGAATATATCCAGAAAGGAGATATTGTTGTATTAAATGAAACTAAAGTAATAAACAGTAGGACATTTTTCTTTACACCAAAAGGTAAGAGAGTGGAAGTACTCTTTTTGGAAAATATTGGTAACGACATATGGTATGTCCTCATCGGTAGAGCTAGAAATGTAGATATCGAAGATACATTAGTAAATGAAGAAGGTCAAGAAGTACAAATACAGATTAAAGAGAGAAAAGAGAATGGATTTGTAGTTCTGTTTACTAAAGGTTCAAGTCATATCCTTTTTGAAAAGTATGGGCATACCCCTCTCCCCCCATATATGAAAAGAGAAGACGAGGAAAGTGATAAAGAGAGATACAATACAATATTTTCTAAAATACAAGGAGCTGTAGCAGCACCAACGGCAAGTCTTAATCTTACAGATGAAATATTAAAGGAAATTGAAAAGAGGGGAGCAAAAATATTGAAGGTAGAATTAAGAGTAGGATGGGGAACATTTGCACCAATTAGAGAAGAAGATATTGAAAATCACAAAATTCATACGGAATATATAAATATATCTCAAGAGGTAGCAGAAGCAATTAACAACAGAAAAGGAAAAGTGTGGGCATTTGGAACAACAGTAGCAAGAACACTCGAAAGTGTTGCATATGAACAAAATGGGAAATATTTGCTTAAATCATACTCCGGAGATACCTCCCTTTATATATACCCAGGATATAAATGGAAGATTGTAGATACTCTTGTTACAAACTTCCATATGCCAGACTCCTCACTAATTCTTCTGGTTAGTTCTTTTGCAGGTAAGGAAAATATCAAACAGGCATATGAAGAAGCAGTAAGTAAAAAATACAAATTCCTTAGCTATGGGGACAGTATGTTAATTGGAAATAACTTAAGTAAATAGAAGGATGAATTTAGAGACTCTTAAACAAAAATATTTCTTCATGCCAGATGCAACTAGAGGAGCAGTAAGATACCTAACTACAAAACAACTTAAAGAAACAGGTACAGAGGCTATCGTTACAAATACACTACATCTACTTATACATCCTGGTCCTGATGTAATACAGGAGTTGGGAGGTATAAAGAAGATGATGGGATGGGATGGTATTGTTTTTACAGACTCTGGTGGTTTCCAGGTATTTTCTTTAATTCATTCTAAGAAATGGAAGGGTAAAGTACATGAAAATGGTGCTACTTTTAAATCTCCAAGAGAGGGAAATGTATATGAACTTACACCTGAATCTAGTATTGATATACAGATAAAGATTGGAAGTGATGTATTGGTGTGTTTAGATGATTGTAGAAAAACAGATTTAAATAGATATGAAGCAGAGCAATCTGTAGAGAGAACAATAAAGTGGGCAAAAAGATGTAAAGATCACTTTGAGAAAGAATATGGTGGAACAGCAAAAACTGGAAAACTTCTTACATGTGTTGTGCAAGGAGCCAATTTTCCAGACTTAAGAGAAAAGTGTGCAAAAGCATTAGTAGAAATAGGGTTTGATGGTTACAACTTCGGAGGATTTGTAGTAGACAGTGAGGGAAGGTTAGTGGAAGATGAAATGTCTGCAGTGATAGAGAATGTTCCGAAAGATACAATAAGGTATGCAATGGGAGTTGGTAAACCAGAAGATATTCTTAAAGCAGCGAAAATAGGTTTTAATCTCTTTGATACAGTACTTGTTACTCGTAATGCAAGACATGGAACACTGTATACATCAGAAGGAGAATTAAGGATGGGTAATAGTGAAATGGCTTTGGATAAAAGACCCGTAGATTCTAATTGTAATTGTGAATGTTGTTCTAATTATACTAGAGCATATATTCATCATATGATGAAAAATGGAGAAGCGACTGCGCTTACTCTGGCAACTATCCACAATCTTACACACTACCAGTCTTTAATAAGTAAGCTAAATAGCTAGAAAGAAGACGCTAAAAATGATATCATTACTAAGTCCTTGATATAGCCATTTTTTAAGGCAGGGAAAGAAATATTGATATATTGAATTAATGAAATTTTTGAAGAATATATATATTAAAAGATATATACAAGAAGAATATTACAATCGGAATCTAGGTTAGATTCTGCTTTTTCTTTTCCCCAAAATAAGGATTGAATAAATTTTTAACAGTACTGTAATGGACTTCATTATTGGTCTCATTGCAACTCTACTGGGAAGTGCTCTCGCATTTTCTTACATTAAGTTTGTAAAAAAATGGGTAGACATAAAGAATATACCAGAAGAAGAAGTAGCAAGAGTTGCAGACAAAATAATCGGTGACAAAATAGAAAAAGCCGAAAAAGAAATAGAGGAAAACAAAAAGAGATCTGAGGATAGACTCAGGGAAATGAGGAAAGAAACTCAAGAGCATGAAGAGCTTCTCATAGATAGAGAGAAGAAGCTAAATGAGAGAACAAAGATGCTTGATCAGAAGAGTGAGGAATTGGAAGTATCTACTGAAAGTGTAAAGAAAATGCAAAGAGGTCTCGAGAAGACTAGAGCTCAACTTAAAGAAGAATTAGAAAGGATATCAGGTCTTACACAAGAAGAAGCAAGGCAAAAATTAATGAGCCAAGTAGATGAGGATATAAAAAACTATGAAGCAAAAAAGATTAGACAAGCAGAAAAGAAGGTAGAAGAAATTGCAGAAGAGAAAGCTAGAGAGATACTTGTAGAATCTATGCAAAGAATAGCTACTGACTATGTAGGAGAAACTACAACATCTACTATTAAAATTGAAGATGACAAAGTTAAGGGTAGAGTAATCGGTAAGGAAGGAAGAAACATTAGAGCATTTGAAAAACTAACAGGGGTAGATGTAATAGTGGATGAATCACCAAATACAATTGCTCTTTCATCCTTTGATCCACTTAGGAGAGAAATAGCTTCTGTCGCACTTACCAAACTTATCGGTGATGGAAGAATTCATCCAGGTTCAATTGAAGAAGCAATTAGAAAAGCAAAGAATGAAATTTCGATAGAGATTAAAAAGAATGGTCAAATACTTGCTGAAGAGGCAGATTGGCCAGGAATAGACATAGGGTTGCTTAAACTCATTGGTAAGATGAAGTACAGAACAAGCTATGGACAATCACTCATGTCTCATACAATTGAGATGATGAGAATGGGAGAAGTATTAGCTGCTGAGGTAGGAGCTGATGTATCACTAGTAAAGAGAGCATGTCTTTTACATGATGTCGGTAAGGTTTTAACACACAAAATTGAAAGTCCTCATCATCATATATCTGGTCAAGTTGCTAGAAAGTATGGATTAGATGAGAAGTTAGTTAATGCAATAGAGTCACACCACTTAGATATTGAACCACAATCTGTAGAAGCAGTATTAGTATATATAGCAGATGCAATCTCTGGTGCAAGACCAGGTGCAAGAAAGGATAGCTATGAACAATATATTCAGAGAATTGAATCATTAGAGAATGTAGCTAAGGAATTAGGTGGAGACAAGATAGAAGAGGTATTTGCAATTAAAGCAGGAAGAGAACTAAGAATAATTGTTAAACCTGCTTTGATATCCGATGATGAGATGACAGTACTTGCAAAGGATATTGCATCAAGTATTGAGAAGACTCAGAACTATCCAGGTAATGTAGAAGTAACCTTAATTAGAGAAACTAGAGCTGTAGAAGTAGCTAGATAGCGTAACTTCTAGTACACATTACTACAGGACCTAAATGCAACTAGGGTAAAAGAGGGGAGATAACTAATCTCCCCTTTTTGTTTAAAAATCCTTTTATGTACACATTTTGTTTGTAAAACCTTTGGAAAGATCCTTATACAAAGATTTACTTAAACATGAAAGAATGCTTTTAAATAGTGACTTTTCAGGCATGGGGATATGAAACAATATAGAAAAGAAAACATTTAAATAAATATTAATTTAAGATAATCAAATTATTTACTCAAAAGAAACATCATTTATCTTGACAAATCAATACTTTTTAATACTACCTCTATAAAATCCTATAACAATAAGCTTCTTGCTGTAATCCTTTATTTACGCTATTTTATTGAAGTGGTAGCACGAATCGCATGATATCAGGATTCGTGGCACCCATATCTCTAAGAAAGGAGGTTTAAACACATGTTAAAGAAAGATTTAATAGAGAGAGTTGCTAAAGCTGCTGGACTTACAAAGAAGCAAGCAGGTGAGGCTGTAGATGCATTGTTTGATGCAATCACAGATTCACTTAAGTCTGGAGATCCTGTTTTACTAACAGGCTTCGGTAAGTTTGAAGTAAGAGAAAGAGCTGCTAGAACAGGTATCAATCCTAAGACTCTTGAGAAGATCAAGTTACCAGCATCTAAGGTTCCTGCCTTTAAAGCTGGAAAAGCACTTAAGGTTGCTGTTAAGTAAGCAATTTCTGCCGGCATTTCTCTCTAGACGAGAGAATTAGAAAACCTGGGTTCCTGACCCAGGTTTTTCTTTTACACAATCCAATGATTATTTCTCTTGTTTGAAGAAGAATACTACAGAATTAGCTTTTTCTAAATCAACCATATCAGCTACCCCAAGTTTCTCTTTATTGTCTATCATTTTGATAATGAATTTCTCAAAAAGATTCAATTTAGAAAAAACAACCCTACCAGGTAATTTAATATATTGAATCTTTTTCCTTATATGTACAGGAATTTGTTTGTATGCATCCTTACTATTAGGATGATCCTCTGGTAGCATTCCAACTGCAAATACAAATACATTCTTGTTTTTTAATATACTCCAATTATTAATTAAAAAGGAATTGTAAAAAGTCATACCAGCATATACAGAAGAACCTAATATTACATTCTTGTAAGAATTCAAATTTTTGATATCAAATTCTTCAACAGAGAATAGTTCGCTATCAGGAATATTCCTGTTTATATACTCTGCATACTCCTTTGTACTACCATATTTTGATTTATATATTATTACTGTATTCATTAATCTAGTTATCAAATTATACGCAATTATATATGAATTATTTTCAAAAGCGAACTTCATATTTAACCAATGACATGCTACTATGTATCAATAAATGATGTATAACTACTGCTAGTGAGGAAATTCTTTATTCCAAGTAAAGACAATGATTACAAACCCTTCTTACTTAGGAGAGCTGCTCTCTCTGTATATACAATATTACTTCTTTTAGTTAACACCTTTGGTGGACTTGTAGGTATACCAGAAGTAATGGCAAGTTCTGTCACACCAAGTAATATAATAGGGCTTACAAATCAACAAAGAGCAGCAGCTGGACTAAATACTCTTAATGTTGATTCTAGGCTTACTGCAGCGGCTCAGGCGAAGGCAAACAACATGTTTTCAGAGCAGTATTGGGATCACTTTGGACCAAATGGAGAGACTCCCTGGATGTTTATCTCACAAGCGGGATATCAGTATGTATATGCAGGTGAAAACTTAGCAAAAGGGTTTAGAACAGCAGAGGGTGTACATGAGGCATGGATGGCTAGTCCGACACATAGGGATAATATAATGAGTGGAAATTACAAAGATATTGGAGTTGCAGTAGTAGAGGGAGAACTTCTTGGAAAACAAACAACTCTTGTTGTTCAGATGTTTGGTAATTTAACATCTCAGACATTTAAAGCAGATGCACCTGTAAAATCAGAAACTACAAAACCAAAAGCAACCATTGTAGAAAGTGGTCAGATTAAATCGATAAGTATAACTAGTCCTAAAGTTGGGGATTTAATAAAGGATGCTAATGTAAATATTAAGGGTATAACAAAAAATATTACAGGAAACTACTCTGTAGAAATTCTCAACAATGGTGAATATGTTGGAGAGGTTGAGAGTAGTTCCTCGCAGTGGGAATATGACAAAGGAAGTGACTGGGAAGAAGGAGAGAAAAGAATTATTGCTCAAGTAAAAGGGCAAGATATTAAATCAGAACAAGTAATCTTTACGATTGACTCCTCTCCACCAATATTTTCCAAAGAAAGTATCGTAGTAAAGAGAACAGATACTGAATTTATAATTAGTTTTAAGGTACCTGTAGATGCTCAGTCAATACAATTTGTAACAGGTGACAAGACCTTTGATTTAGAAGTAGATGAAGAAGGAAATGCAGTATTAGGAATCTCAAGAGAAGATATTGGGGGAAGGTCAATTATCATAATTGCAGATGCAGCAGGCAATATTTCGGAACATGATATATCGGAATATTTCTTAGACGGAGATGAAGTAACACAGGGAACTCCCAGTTTGATACTTTGGTTTAGAAATATTATTGGTACAACAGATGGTATAAGCTTGGCAATTGTATCCTTTGTATTTATACTCTTATCGATAGAGGTATATGTATATTGGAAAAAAGGAATGTTAGGAAAGAGTGCTGGAGGATTGTTTACGATAGGGGCATGGTGGTTAATTATCTTAGTTGGTGTATTTAAAGGTTTCGGAGGAATTATTAATTAAAACTGCCTAAAATTGAAAAAGAAAATAGAGATAAAAAATGAATTGCTTTACTTAGCATTGATTACACTTGTTACAGTGTACTTTTCATACACTACACATATTGCTGGATTAATGTACTTAGTAACAGGTACTCTTGGTTTGTTACTCCTGCTTACTTGGTTTGTAAGAGCATTTGCACTCTACTCTGGAAGAAGAATATCTCAATATAGTGAAGTAATACAAAGGATATCGATAAGGGATAGATTCTTTTCTTACTTTGTATTACCATCCGTTTTCTACATCTCTCTACTTGCATATATATATTTTAATACCTCTACAATAATGGATATGGTATTAATATTGGTTGCCTCAATACAGATATTAATACTCTTTCTAAACGTAAAAAGCTCTCTTAACAAGGTATATACAATTGCAGCACAAACAAGGGCTGTATTTGACTTCATATGTATATCTACATACTTCCTACTACTAAGTGTATTGATAAGGATGGGGTTAACAATCTTTCCATTTCTAGGATTAGTATTCCTTTCCTCGTTTATACTTTTCTGGTTCGATGTAAAAATACATAGTAGGGAAAGCCTTGTAGCATTTTTACTCTCCTTTGTATCAGCTATCTTTGTATCTCTCTTTGCATGTTTGTTCTTCTCTAGTAATATATTCATTATCCCAGCAGTAGGAACTTTGGCATTTTACTTAATTTTGTCGCTTTGGAATATACGTTTTGCAGGTAAAGTCCGATTGGTAGATTACCTTCTTCCTTTCCTGTACTCAATACTAGCATTAATATTAATCTTAAACCTATGAAAAAGAGCATTGTATTAAAAGTTGGAGGATCAATTCTGTATGATCATTTACTTAATATCAATTTTGAACTCTTTCGAAGAGTAAAACTTTGGTACTGGGATGCAAAGAAAGAATATGAGAATATTGTTCTTGTAACAGGTGGGGGTGGCATATCCAGAAATATGCAGGAGAAAGTCTCTGAAAATATTGATGGGGAAGAAGATATTCATAATATAGCAATGTCTTTAACACAAACGAATGCAACAATACTTGCTTCATATCTTGAAGATAAGGAAATATTTCTCCCCAAAAAGTTGGGTGATGCATATGAATATCTACATATGTCTACAGGAAAATATATGGTAAGTGGTGGTTTGAAGGTAGGATGGAGTACAGATATGGATGCTGCGGTATTTGCAGATATATTAGGTGCAGACAGGGTGTTTAAAATATCAAATGTAGATGCAATATATGACAAAGATCCAAAAGAATACTTTGAAGCAAAACCTATAAGGGATATGTCTTGGGAAGAGTATTTTCAGATGTTTTCAATATTTCCAGGGCAAACACATACCCCAAATTCCCATATGCCAGTAGACTCACAATGCTCAATGTATTGTGAAAAGAAAGGTCTCTCATTTCATATAACTGGTGGGAAGCTATTAGATGAAAAACAAGATATAAAGGAAATCCTAAACGAGGGAACCTTTGTTCATCCGTAAATCTACTCAATAGTAAGGATTGTACAGGCTGTTTCTCCAGCTGGAGTCTCTATAGACAATTTTGCACCCTTCTTCTTTCCCATAAGAGAGCTACCAATAGGGGATTTGTAAGAGATTTTCAGCTCTAGTGGGTTTGCCTCATTTATACCTACAATATCAAAAGTTTTTAATTGACCGCCCTGACACTCTATCGTTACCTTACTGCCTATATCTACAACATTTGTTTTCTTCTCTGTTACAATTTCTGATGTTTCTAATGTCTTTCGTATCTCAAGAATCTTCTCTTCGTTGTTTTGAAAATCTTCTACAGCAAGAGAGTATCCATCGTTCTCTCTAAGGTCACCCTGCTTTCTCATTTGATTAAGTGTTTCTTGTAATTTTGTTCTAACCTTTCCTTCTCTTTTTTCTAGTTCTTTTTGAAGCTTTCTGTAACCTTCTTTTGTGAGCAGTACTTTATGTTTGTTAACTGCCATCTTAATGAATATATAAGTTATATTCGTGCAATCATATTACCAATTATCCCCTTTGTCAATGAATTTTTTACATCAAAAAATATGGGTAAAAAGAAAGACCAAAAGCCATTTTTGTGGTAAAATGCTAGCCAATATGCCGCTATCGTCTAACGGTTAGGACACATGATTCTCAATCATGTAATCGGGGTTCGATTCCCCGTAGCGGTACCAATGACAAATATGATAAAGTTCGATTTAATAACAATATTTCCTGATTCTTTACAAGCATATCTTGATAGCAGTATTTTGAAAAGAGCTCAAGAAAAAGGATTAGTAGAGATAAAGGTACACAATCTAAGAGATTGGAGTAGTAGTAAACATAGAACTGTTGATGATACTCCATATGGAGGAGGTCCAGGTATGGTTTTCATGGTAGAGCCAATATACAATGCCCTTTGCGAATTAAGAAAAGAGAATACAAAGGTTTTCCTTACATCCCCAAAAGGTAAGAAGTTAGTACAGAGTACATTTGTAGAGCTATCTAATGATATCAATGCTCACTACATTATTCTTTGTGGTCACTATGAAGGTTTTGATCAGAGGGTACATGACCATCTTGTAGATTATGAATTTTCAATAGGGGACTATGTTCTTTCTGGTGGAGAGCTGCCAGCTTTGGTATTAGTAGATGGAATTACAAGATTAATACCAGGTGTACTTGGAAATGAGCAATCCCTTGATATGGAGTCATTTACTAATGATACGTTAGATTTCCCTCAATATACAAAACCATCAGAGTTTAATGGATGGAGTGTTCCTGAAGTTTTACTCTCTGGAAATCACAAGGAGATACAGAAATGGAGAGAGGAAAACTCAATACTAGAAACAAAAAACAAGAGACCAGATTTGAGCAAATAGTTTGACCTTGTTTAGATTGTCTAAATATTCTACAATCATATTAGAAATATTTGAGTCTATCACCCTCATGAAGAAAGAAACATACAGGATAACTGAGGAGAAAAAATTTGAGTTAATTGAAGAACTTAACAAGTTACAGAACGAAGTTTTGAAACAAATAGCTGACAGACTTGAAGAAACGAGAAAAGAAGATTTAAGTGAAGATGATATACAGCTTGGAGAGATACTTGAAGAAAAAGAGGTGGTTGAAAGAAGAATAGATGAGATAAGTGATATTCTGGATAATTGTGAAATTATTATAGACAAAGATTACTGCGAACCCTTCACTGTTAATTTAGGTTCAACTGTAAAATTAAAGCAAGGTCGAAGAATATTTGATGTTAAATTAGTTTCCTCTCTTGAGGCTGATCCTGAAAAGAATTATATCTCTGACAAATCTCCACTAGGGAAAGTATTGTTAAAGTCCAAATCAGGAGATATAGTAAATGTAAAGATAAGGGGAAATGTTACTGAATACAAGATCCTAGACGTATGTTAATCTCTTTTGTTCGACCGTAAAGAGGGGCATCCGTGGAGGGTCGGGTGCCCCTTTTTGCTAACTAAGAATACTATCTAAGTCTTCAATATTGACCCTCTTCTGTTCCATTGTATCCCTATCTCTCACTGTTACACTATTGTTTTCTAATGTTTCGTAATCTATGGTTATACAGTAAGGTGTACCAATCTCATCTTGATACCTATACCTTTTACCAATATTTCCTCTATCATCCCAAACAACTTTGTGTTTGTCAGAGAGTAAATCGAAGACCTCTCTAGCCTTTTTAGAGATATCTTCTTTGTTACCAACCAGTGGAAAGACTGCGGCCTTGTATGCAGCAATTTCAGGATGTATCTTAAGAACAGTTCTAATGTTTCCATCTCCTAAATCTTCCTCCTCATATGCATCAAAGAGTAACATTAGAAGAGTCCTATCTACACCACCTGAGGTCTCTACTATCCATGGAATATATTTCTCTCCGGTTTTTGGATCTGTATATTTTAATTCTTTACCACTAAACTTACTATGCTGAGTTAGATCATAGTCACTTCTCCAATGTATACCCTCATTTTCTGCCCATCCCCATGGTGAAAGATACTCGACATCAAAAGCTTTCTTTGCATAGAAGACAAGTTTGTCTTGAGGATGTTCGTAGAATCTGAGATTTTCTTGTTTTCTGTAAAGCTCTTTGTAGAATTTCATTCTTTCTTCTTTCCAATATTCAAACCACTTTTCCATATCATCAGGATGTACAAAGAACTGCAAATCCCACTGTTCAAACTCTCTACTTCTAAAGGTTAGCTTACCAGGAGTAACCTCATTTCTAAAAGCTTTACCAATCTGAGCAATACCAAAAGGAATTTGCTGTCTAGTGGAATCAACTACATTCATAAAGTCAAGGTATATGGTTTGACATGCTTCCCCTCTAAGATATGCATCCATTTTCTCTCCTTCAACAACACCTACCTCTGTTTTAAACAACATATTGTACTTTCTTGAATCTGTGAATTCTGTACTCCCACATTTTGGACATTTCTCTTGAATATCTTCTGGCCTAAATCTTTGATGACACTTCTTACATTCAACTACCTCATCAGAAAATCCTTGTACATGTCCAGAAGCTTCCCATACCTTAGGATGTGTGATAATGGTTCCATCAATACCTACAACATTTTCCCTTTTGTCTACCATATTTTTCCACCAATATCTTTTGAGATTGTTTTTCATCTCTACTCCTACGGGACCATAGTCATAGAAGCCTCCAATTCCCCCATATATTTCAGAATTTGGAAAAATTATTCCTCTTCTTTTTGCTAAAGCCGTAATCTTTTGGAGTAAATCTTGTGACATATCTTAATATTTATTATTTAAACGCCCAATTATACTATATTCTTTACCCATTAAGAAAATTTCTGCTATATTATATATAAATGGAAAAGGGAAATATTACAAAACTTGTCCTCTTTGTAGATGTACAGCTTGCAATACTACTAGGTTTAGTAATATTCTTTGGTCTTTCAAATCTTAATACACAAAAAATTACAGACCAAGATGTACTTGGTGTAGATACTGCAGAGGCAAGTGGTGACTTCTCTGTATCAGTTTGTTTAAGAGATGACTGTATATATATTCCTAATACTGCAGTAAGCAAAGAGGGAAGTATAGATGAGGGAATGGTATATCAAGAAGTTTTAGACAAAGTAGTATCACACTTTGAACGTACCTATGGTGGTAAATCTTTGGCAGCTAATGGTAATGGTTCCTTTGTATATTGGAAAGAGGATATTAGGCCTGATTTAACAAATATTTTCAAAGAGGTATATGTATCTTTTCTCTCTGGTTTAGATACAAATGTTGATATTGAAATGAAGGATATGCCAAGCACTGATGGTAAATATGCAACTAAATATATTGAGGTAGATAACTCAAGACAAAAGTTGTATGTATGGCGAAATGGTCAGGTTGAAAGAGAGATCCTTCTGTCTGGTCCCAAAGAAGGGTATGAAGTATATGGAGTATTTCCAATCGTGGATAAAGGGTTGAATCCTAAAGCTCCAACAGGTTCATATATGCCATATTGGATGGCATTTCACTATGCAGGAGGACAGGAATCTTGGTATGGTCTACATGGACTAATATGGTGGTATGATTCTAATGGAAGAGCAATATATGAACCGGAGAGTAATATCGGTGTAAGAAGAAGTGGTGGGTGTATAAGGATGGTGGAGGAAGATGCCAAGTACTTGTATGAGAATTTTGACAAGGGAGATTTAATACTCATACATGAGTAATACACAAAAACCTTTTTCTTTCCCCTTTGTATTGATATAATCGCAATATATTAAATTGTATTTTACTCCTCATGGAAGAGTCCCAAAGAAGTGACTTAGTCGGACAAAGAAAAGTAAGATTAGAGAAAATAGAGAAACTTAAGAAGTTAGGTATAAATGCATATCCTGCAAAATCCAATAGGGAGTATGAAATAGGGAAAGTTTTAAATGAATTTGATTCCTTTGATGGTAAGCAAGTATGTCTTGCTGGAAGAGTTATGGCATGGAGAACACATGGTAAATTACTCTTCTTAGATATTAAAGATCAAACTGGAACAATACAGGTCATGGTAAAGAAGGATTCTTTGGAGGGAGATTTAAAGAAGGAGTATTTAGATTGGGATAACTTAGAGCTTCTAGATTTAGCAGATTTTGTAGAAGTAGTGGGAGAGATTGGAAAAAGTAAAACAGGTCAAATTAGTATATTTACTAAAAAGATAAGGTTACTTACAAAATCTCTTCGCCCTATTCCACGCAAATTAAATAGTAAAGAACAAATATTCAGAAGAAGATATCTAGATTTGATAATTAATGAAGATAGGGTAAGAATGTTTGAGAGAAAAGCAAAGTTCTGGGAAGTACAAAGAGAATTTCTTAAAAAAGAAGGCTTTATAGAAGTTGAAGTACCTATATTAGAGCCTGTAACAGGAGGGGCAGATGCTAAGCCATTCATTACTCATCATAACGCTCTAGATCAAGATTTCTTCTTAAGAATCTCTACAGAGTTGTATCAGAAGAGATTAATAGGGGGAGGGTATGAGAAAGTATATACATTAGGACCAAACTTTAGAAACGAAGGAATGGATGACGAACATCTACAAGAGTATTATCAATTAGAGTGGTACTGGGCATATGCCAACTTTAGAGACAATATGGATTTAGTTAAGAGAATATTTTTAGAGATTGCAGAGAAGGTATATGGAAATACTAAATTCACTACAAGAGGTCACACCTTTGATTTAGCAGACGATTGGAAAGAAATAGATTACACACAGGTAATTAAAGATACTTTTGATGTAGATATCTTTAATGACAGTGATGAGAAGATATTAGAAGTTGTAAAGAAAAACAATATTGAATTAGATGGGGATATTAACAGGAATAGGTTAATTGATAATCTATGGAAAGTTATTAGAGCAGGTATATCAGGACCAGCATTTTTAATTAATCAACCAAAATTCATTTCTCCTTTAGCAAAATCTCATGCAGAGAATCCAGAATTAACAGAAAGATTTCAAGTTATCATAGCAGGAAGTGAACTAGGAAATGGTTACTCCGAGATAAATGATCCAGTAGACCAATTAGAAAGATTCCTTGAACAACAAGATTTAAGAGACTCTGGAGATGATGAGGCACAAATGTTAGATATAGACTTTGTAGAAATGTTGGAGTATGGTATGCCTCCTACAAGTGGATATGGTCAAAGTGAAAGAATATTCTGGTTTTTGGAAGATGTATCTGGTAGAGAAGGTACATTCTTCCCACAGATGAGAGTAGAAATTGATAGTACTACTAAAAAGGTTTACAAAGAGAAGTTGGCTAAATATCTCACACCAAAGAAAAAAGTAGTTTCTAAAAAGTAGATCTTTCCTTGATATAAATTCTTTTTTGAGAATAGGTGGACTCTATCAAAGACATATTAAAAAATCTCAATCAAGAAGAAAAAGGAGACGAACCACAGGGTGAACTTTTTGATACATCATCTCTTTCCAAGAGAAAGGTAGTCATAAATGATAAGCATAAGTATATATCCAAGGAGTATCAATTCTATGGTTTGAGACTTGCAGGTAAGTTGGGGGACAGTAAAAGAGTAACTATGTATATTAAATGGGCAAAAGAAAAACCCAGAGCAATACTCGAGCAAGCGTACAGTTTCGCTATTGATTACCCAAGTGCAAAAGATAGAAGTCGTATCTTTATGTGGAAAGTAAAAGAACTAGAGAATGAATACAAAGCTAAGAAGAAAGAGAACTCTTAATGGCATCTAACACAATACTCACAGCTTCTTTTGCATCTACTGCCTCTACTCTTGCAGCAGCAGAATACTCATGTCCACCACCACCAAGTAATTCTGCAATCTTGTCTACTTTCTGATATCCCTTTGTACCCCTGAAAGATATTTGCCAGATATTTTCCTTGTAATACGAAGGCTTCACTACAAATCCCCAATGTACACCCTGTATATGTCTGATAATCCTGTCTCTTACATGTTGCTGTGCATTATTGACCGCTGTTTTAGTTAACTCATATTTCTCTATCTGTTTTTTGGTAATATATGTATATGCCATATCTCCCTCAACTTTCACATTCTTTATATATATCCTCAAAGGTTGTAGTGTCTCATATGGGAATTTACTGTTCTTGTAAGTAAAGTCCTCAATATCAAGATTAAATACCCTCCTTAATTTCCCCATCATCTCATACGTATTTGGAGTAGCATTCTCATACAAAAATCGACCTGTATCTGAGATAATTCCAATCTGTCCAAGCTTAGATATTTCTTCTGTAATCTTGTATCTACTTCCCTCAATATCCATACAAAGAGTAAGTACCTGTTCTGTAGCAGAGCTCATATTGTTGTTTACACTCAAATCTGTCTGCTCTGTAGCAGTATCATGGTGATCGATAATGATTAATTTCGCTGTACTGTTTTGAATACTGTCATGATGTGTGACACACATATCCATATTTCCAGAATCAGTCAATATTATTAAATCCTCGTCCCCCATATCCAAATGTTCAACAATTTGAATATCCTGCATAAAAGGTATATTTTGTGTAGGCATTTGTCTTGCCTTAAATACAACGTTCTTTTTTTTGTAAAAAGTACGAATATATTCTAAAAGTATTAATGCACTACAAAAGGCATCAAAGTCCGGTCCCTTGTGAGTAAGTATTAATATATTCTTTGCTTTTGATATTAGTTTCTTTAGTTCCTTGGATTCTTTTTTCATTAGCGTAAGTATATCAGATATTGAATATGCTTGATAATGAATAGTAGGGGTAATATAATCGGAATATGTATATTAAAAGAGTATTTTTTAATTCAAGTTCGATTTTCTCATCTGTCCACTTAGGTGGACATATATATTTTAAACACAATTAGTAATATCAATTTAAATTAGTAAAAAGAAAAAATGTTAGATATAAAGAAAATAGTAGAAGAAAAAGATATTGTAGAAAAGGCATTACTTAAAAGAATGAATAAAGAGGAGCTTGATTTAGATATCATCGTAGATTTGTATAACAAGAAGAAAGAAATACTTAAAGAATTCGAAGAGAAGAGAGCAGGTCAGAACAGTTTTAATACTAAAATGGCACAAGTAGAGAAAGGTTCAGAAGAATTTCTTAAGCTTGTAAAAGAACTTAAAGAGTTGGCTAATGAGGTAAAAGAGTTAGATGAGAAGCTAAGAAAGATAGAGGAGGAATTAACAGAAAAACTTGAGGTTCTTCCAAATATTCCTGATGATGATGTAGTAGCTGGTGGAAAAGAGAGTAATGAGATAGTGAAAACAAGTGGAGAAAAGCCACTCTTTGATTTTGAAATTAAAGATCATGTTCAATTAGGTGAGGAGCTTCAACTCTTTGATTTTGAAAGAGCATCTAAAATGTCTGGTTCAAACTTCTCAATGTACAAAGGAATGGGAGCAAGATTGGAGTGGGCACTCATTAACTACTTTGTTGATGAACATATAAAGGATGGGTATGAGATGATAATACCTCCACATATTGTAGGAGAACAATCTGGTTACTGTGCTGGCCAGCTTCCAAAATTTAAAAACGATGTATATTGGCTTGAGGATGAAGATCAGTTCTTAATTCCTACTGCTGAGACTGTACTTACGAATATTTATAGAGATGAAATTCTTAATGAGGAAGATTTACCAAAGAAGTTCTTTGCATATACACCTTGTTACAGAAAAGAGGCAGGTAGTTACAGAGCTAATGAAAGAGGTTTAATTCGTGTTCATCAGTTTAACAAAGTAGAGATGTACCAATTTGTTAAAGCTCAAGATTCTGAAAAGGCATTAGAGGAGTTAGTTACTAAAGCAGAAAAGCTTGTTGCGGGATTAGGTCTTCACTATCAAGTAAGCAAATTAGCGGCAGGTGATTGTTCTGCTGGTGCGGCAAAGACATATGATGTCGAGGTATGGCTTCCTGCGATTGGTCAATACTACGAAGTAAGCTCTATATCCAATGTCCGTGAATATCAATCAAGAAGAGGAAATATGCGTTACAAATCAAAAGAAGATGGTAAGAATATGTTCGTTCATACTCTTAATGCATCAGGTTTGGCAACAAGTAGACTTATGGTAGCAATCGTAGAAACATATCAACAAAAAGATGGAAGTCTTGTAGTTCCAGAGATATTAAGAAAGTATATTGGAGTAGATAAAATTGAGAAGTAGTAAATATGAGCTACTTTTTAGGTTTCTTTCCTGATCAGAAAGCTAACTACAAAATTCGAAAGGTTGTAGGAGAGGTAGGAAGAATATTCAGGGATTTTGATATTCCTGTTAGATGGGTTAAACCTGAAACATTCCATATATCTCTCTATATCCTAGGTGACCATTTCAACATTATCCAAAGGTTTCTTCTCTCTAGAAAAATACAGAGAATTTCTTTTGAACCATTCACAATATCTCTTGGGAAGATAAAGTTAGGAATATCAAGAAAATACAAAGAACTAGTATATTTAGATATAAATGAGGGTGGAGAAGAATTAAGAGAGTTGTTGCATATTGTTAGGAAAGAAATACCTGGTAAAGACAGTAGTACATTTGTTCCTCACTTAACAATTGGTAGGGTAAGTAAGGACTTATCAGAAGAGGAATACAGAAATTTAGTAAAGGATATTCACAATATTTCTAAATCTTTAAATATTGAAGAGATATCTTTCACTGTTAATGAAATGTATTTAGTAAAAAGTAAGCAAGGAGTCTACTCCTTGGTAATGAAATTTGATGCTAAATCTAATATGTTGTCGTAATTGTTTGTCCAAATTGCATTCTTGTTTCTTCTAAACCAAGTTCTTTGTCTTTTGGCATATGAGTATGTGTTTCTTTTGATATTTTCCTTTACCTCATCTAAGGTAATTTGCTTTTCAAAATACTCCTTAAATTCCTTGTATCCAATACTATTCATCCCTTTATCTTCATAGGTATATCCCATTGAAAGTAGTTTCTTATTTTCTTCAAGTAATCCATCCTCAAACATCCTCTCTATTCTTTCATCTATTCTTTCTCTTAACTCTTCTTTAGGAATATCTATTACAAAATATATATGATTTAAATCCTTTCCTTTTTTCTTTCCTAATCCTTCTCTTTGTATTACACGTATTAATCTATGTTTGTTCTGCCTATCACTTTCAGTCATTTCCGGAAGATATTCCTTTGCCATTTGTTGTAATTGCTCTAATGAAAGAGAAGAGATATCCTCTTTAATGTTGTTTTCAGAGAGATCGTAGTTGAATACAATACTATCAATATACAGACCAGTTCCTCCCGTAAGTATTGGTATTGAGTTTTGTGTATCTAATATACTTTGGACTCTCTTTTGATATTCAAAAAGAGTAAAGTGTTCCTTCGGATCTACAAAATCATACAGAAAGTGGTCTACACATGTGTCCTCTATTTCTTTCTTTGTAGGCTTAGCAGTACCAATATCTAGATGTTTGTAAATCTGTCTTGAATCACCATTAAGGATATATCCATCGATATCTTTTGCTAACTTAGTAGCAATATCTGATTTCCCTGAAGCAGTAGGACCTGCAATTACAATTATCTTTCCTTTGTAGTTAATCATTTAAGGAGATGTTTTGAAAACCAGTATATACTCCATATACTTCCTACACATGAGAGTATGCTAATTACTAGTATCACCTGTGTTTGAATTGATACAAAAAGGAAGATGGAGCTGCCTAGGAGTATTAAAAATATCGTTTGTTTAGATGTGTCCATGAAGTACTCTAATCTAATATTTTCAATACTAAATCCTTTTTTGTGTCTTTTGTGTACATAGTAACCAATTAATATACCTAAGTTACTAATTAAAAGAATGGATGTAAGTATTGGTACTAATCTGAAGACTTCCGTTATTTGTATATCAAGAAGTACACTTGCTAAATACAATCCAATTACATTAAGTACTGCAGATATTGAGAAACCAATTGAGGAAAGTAAAAGGAATCTAGTTTCCTTTGAAATGAGATATATTGCTATTAAAGAAATTAAAAGTATTCCAAACAGAAGTATACCTTCTTGTGTTTTCTCAAATGTACTCCAACCATACCAAAGGTTTGTAACTATATTCATAGTCTTAACAGTTTTCTTACTTTAAATGTATAGAAGCGAGCTATCTGTTCTGCAATGTTTCCTAGTATTAGTAATACAAATAGATTTGATGCAAATATCTTTGCATACCCAGTTCCCAATATTGCTACCAAAGAAGCAATCAGTGCGAGTAAAACTGTAACAATTATTCTAGATTCAGTATTTTCTGTAGTTATACGAAGTATTGCAACCATGACAATAACTTCGATAGCTAGGAGGAAAATATCTACAGGAATTACTGCAATTTTAAGATATGCTATCCAAATTGATATTGTAATTATGGTTGTAAGTGCAGAGACTATTAAAGTCTTTTTCTCTGTCTTATCTATTAGTAACAAATACGCATATATTACAACTACTGCAATAATTATGCCTTGAATGAGCTTTATGTAATCAGCTTCTACATTCTCTATTGGTACTTCCTGTTGATCTACAAGAGAATATGTAAATGGTACTATTCCAGAGTTGTACAAAATACTTATCAACTCTGCCTCCTCTCTCTCAAGAGTAGAGACAGGTAGTGCAAACAGTATTGGTTCAGTCGCAGGTACTTGTATAGGGGTTACAAATCCATCTATTGATACCCCAACCTCTTGGCCTTTGTAGAGGTTCATAAAGTCATTCCATTCACTATCCCATGGCCATGTTTTGTAAAGAGCAAAATATGAGTATTCGTTGGAAGCATTTTTTAATTTCGTTATATATATATTCCTAAACGATTCTCTAGTGAATCCTGTTGGCAGGTAGTTCTCTGCAAGATATATTGCATATGGGTTTTCGGGATCTTCAAAATCAATATCAGGATTCTTTGTTACAACTTCTAAAAGAAATGGACTCCTTATCAATTCATCTACAAACATCTGTGTAAGGGATGATTGTACATGGATTAATATGTACTCTTTCTCATTCTCGGAGTAGTTGGCCATATCTACTTTCTCTACACCTAACTTGCTTAATCTTCTGTAAAGAACTGATTTAATACCATCAATTTGTTTGTTTTTCTCTCTTGCATCTGAGTTATCTATTTCTAAGAGATACTCTTTTGCCCAATACATTTCACTCTTTGTTTTAAGATCGTATGTAACATTAGAGGAAACTGTTTCAGTTAAAGGCAGGGCTATCAATATACAAACAAGTACAAAGGAAGTAAGTAGTATGACTAGGAAATAGTTGAGTAAATATTTAAAATCTATTTTTCCAGCCTTTATCTTAGGGAGTTTGAAATTTTTCATCTTTATATCAAGTCAGTATCTTTTCCAATTATTATTATCTTATCCTTAAGAAGAGCGTTCATTAAGATGGGGTCTTTCTTTCTTCTTCCAAATTCATAATCTTCTGGTTTCATAACGGCATACTTAATTACTCTGCCTAGTTCCTTCTCTATTCCATTCATTGCACTTGTTAATTCCCTTATTTTCATTTCACCGATAAAGAGCATATCGATATCGGAAGGATCATCATGTTTGTTTTTAAGAAATGCCTCTGTAACAATTGCTACTTTTACTCCCTCTACAGGAGAAAGTGAAGAAAGTAGTAATCTACCAGCATCTGAATCTTTGAAAAATATAGTTCTTAATTCCCAAAGTATTGGGCAATTCTTGTTAAGTGTATATACAATCTTGTTTCCCTCTTTTACTGATTTAAGAATACCAGCATCTTTTAGATTAAGTAATTCTCTTCTTACAGCATTTATTTCCTCACCTAACTCTCTTACTAATCCTCTTACATGATATGTAGCCTTAACATTAAGCATGTACTTTTCAAGTATCCTTAATCTTACTTTTGAGATAAAAAGGTTTTTTAGCATAGCCCTTTAATATATACATATTAGATAGGCCTAGTTATATACACTAGGTCCATGGGGCATTTTATTGTTCAATTATAGCAAATTTTCCTTCAGAGCGAGATAGGGCATTAATCCATATTCTTCCTCTATTGAATTGTACCTCATTTCCATCGCTATAGTAATACACAGTTCTGTCTAATCTACTAATTTTTTTCCATGTTCCCTCTAATATTTTCCCATCTATAAGGAATACTGCTTTACCTTCTCCTATCGTATCTTGAATAATTCTTCCACTGTCATCATATGATGGCATCATACTTACTTCTTGTATTACTACATTTTTTGCAAATACCTGTGTATTAGTTTCTTGATCTAATGATGCCTGCTTTCCTGTTTGTAATAGGTAGCTATTTGTCTTAGGGTCATATGTCCACACTGTATCGTACAATCCGTTGTTGTTTATCCTTTGATGGAAGGTAATATTTATTTTGGTCTTTGTACCTCTTTCACTTACTACTGCATCATTTTTAAATTTCCATGCTTTAACAGTAGGAAATGAATCCCAATTCATCTTCTGTCCATACTCCCAAGCATTAGTAATTGATGAATATTCGTTGTGTGGGGCATATCTTCTACCATCATTCCATCTCCATGCACCAATAGTTGCAATTTTTTTAATATTGTAAGAAGAAATATTACCACAAGCATCAGTCTTAGGGTTATCTGTATCTGCGCACCCATCATAGATAAAGAGGGGGTCATATGGGCTTAGCCATTCTAAGTAATACTGTCTTGCACTTCTAATGGGTCCAACTTTTGCTGGGGCTTCACTCCAAAAAATACCTAAATATCTTGTGATACCAGATTCTGCCAATGTCTCATACACGATATCTGCACTGTTAAGACCTGATTGTGGTCTTGCTTCTGCATGATTGTTAATCATTACTGCAACAGGTCTCCTACCTTTTAATTTGTTCATCTCTGTTTTTGTAAACAGTAACCCATTAATTGGACTGACCTCTGTCCTTGGTTCTTGTGGTATTACAGAAGGGAGGTTAGTAAGTGAACTTGCAACTGCTTGAGATATTAGATATTCACTGTTTAGATTAATAATTTCTGAGGGGTTCTTGAATGGCTTTGCTTTGTAAATGCCAAAGTAGTAAAAAGCAGCTATCCCAAACACAAGTAATACAGCTGAAGTAATTAACAATAGTTTTACTGTTTTAGGAGAGAGTTGTATTTTCTTCTTCACTTTCTTGGTTTCTAACGTCGGATTAACCTCTTTCCCTATTTCATTTGTTTGTACTGCTTCCACTTCTACATTTAAATTCTCTTTAACAGGAGGAGATTCTACTACCTTACCTTTTGATATATTTAGTTCTTTTACCATATATATGGACAGTATTTTAGATATATATAATGTACCACTTGCTGTATACAATGTTAATTCCTTCTGTGTTAATATTTACATATATTAATATTATGCTAAAAAGAGATGAAAAAGAGACTGTTTTTGTATATACCTTTGATACTTCTGTGTAGTATTCTTTTGACGGGCTGTACTAAAAAGGATGATGAATATGGAGACAAAATAAAGATTGTAGATTCTGAAAATGAAAAAAAGGAGACAGAATCTAAAGAAGAACCTAAAAAAGATAGTAGTGATTTAGGGTATCTTTCCAACCCTGATGAATATGCAAAAAGTAAGAAAAGTATTGGTGAATTAACTGATGCGGAATATACATTAGACTCTTTAGAAGATTCTCAATCAAATGGATATCATGCATTTAATTTTAATATTTCTACCTCTACAGAAGGAGCAGGGCTTCCCTCGTTTACAGTAGAGCCTGTACTTGATAAAGGGGTGTATAGGGTAACGATAAGGAATGTAGGAAAGGATAATAGTGGTATTGCATATCAACAAAGTAGAGTTGTAGACAAGGGTGCTGTAACTGGAATATATCGTGCCGTTACTTCTACTCCTAAAACTGCAGTATATGAGATAGGGTTTTTAGGTAATAATCCATTTAAGCTAGATTACATTGAAACAGATGTAAATAGTTGGAATATATCTGTAAAGGTTGCATATGATTTAAAATATTCTCCTCCTACAATAGATTTCGGTAGTACAGAATTTAGTAATACATTGCAAAGTATAAAAGGTATGAGTGCTAGTGATGGTGCAAGAATATCGTCATACTCATACAGTGTAACAGGGGGAGTTCTTAAATTTGTATTCTCAGTAGCAAGTGGAACCTCAAACCCTATTCCAAGTGTAGAAGCACAGTATGACGAAATGAACATATTAGACGTTAGGTTTACCTCTCTTCAATCAGACAAGGTATCTACATGGGGTAGTTCAATCACTCTACCAGCAGGTATTGTAGTTAATGTCTCAAGAGCTGGAGAGGTAAGTAGTTATAGATTTGGTGGTATAGGGGGAGCAAAACCATTTAAACTAAGTGCTTCACAGAGTCCTAACCAAGTAGTAGTTGAGATAAAGACAAACTAGTTATGAAGGATATCGCTCTTGTATGGGATTTAAATGGGGTTCTTTTTAAGAACTTGGTAATTGACTTGAATACACTAAATATTGTTGAACAATTAAATGCTAAAGGTCTTTCCCAATATATTTGTACAAATACTCTTACTTGGAAATTAGATGAATGGAGAGAAGAATATTCGTTAGAGAAATATTTCAAGAAAATATTTTCAATTAATGAGTTAGGTCTTTTAAAGAATGACCCTAAAGTATATGAATATATACAAAAAGAAATTCCTGAGAAGAATATATATTTTATTGATGATTCTCTTCATAATCTTAAGGCAGCAGAAACTATTGGTATAATTGGAATACAATATATTTCTGATAAGCAAATTAAAAAGGAACTTAAGTTGTTAAATATATATAATGATAACTAGAGATAAAGCTCAAGAACTTTTAGAAAAGTATGTTACTACGCCATGGTTAAAATTACATATGAGAGAAACAGAAGTAATACTAAGAGGTTTAGCAAGAGAATTAGGTGAGAATGAAGATGAGTGGGGTATTGCAGGTTTACTTCATGATTTAGATTTTGATTATGTAAACAAAGATCCTCAAAGGCATGTAATTGAATTAGACAAGATATTGGAAATTGAAGGTATAAAGATTGGAGAAGATATTACAGAGGATATGTATCATGCAATTAAGTCTCACTATGAGGATCATCCTGATATTACCCAAAAGAGAGAATCCAACTTTGACTACGCACTTGCAGCAGCAGAAAACCTTAGTGGCTTTTTAGTTGCTTGTGCATTAGTTATGCCAGACAAGAAGATATCTAGTGTACAAGTTGAGAGTGTAATAAAAAAGTTTAAGAAGAAAGATTTTGCAAAGGCTGTTAACAGAGAATATATGTATGATATTGAGAAAACAGGAATCACTCTAGAAAGATTTGTAGAGATAGCACTAGAGGAAATGAATAGTATTGCTGATGAAATAGGGCTTTAGTATAATGCTTTTACGGGGTGTAGTTCAGATGGCTAGAACGCTTGCATGGGGTGCAAGAGGTCGCACGTTCAAGTCGTGTCACCCCGACCAGTTAAGACGAGACCCTCCCGAAACATTGATACATAGGCATTATCAGCGTGATACATGCCATTTATCAAAATTATCCAGATTCTACTAAATCTGTATAAAGTCCCTTTGTACAAGCATAATCACCGTTCAAGTCCTGTCAGGTCTTTAGCTATATTCCGCTCGTAAAAATCGATATCATTTTATTCATATTATTTTTTACTAATATTTATATGGATAAAATGGATTTAATAGATTCAGATGTAACACTGGATGAGTTATTTGAGTGGTTGAAGGATGAGATTGAAAAAGGGAATTTTCCACAGTTTCAGGATAAATCAGATGAAGAATTGCTTGAACTTGTTAAGGTTGCAAAGCCATTAATTGAGATCGAGCTAAGGTTAGCCAATGCATTTGCATGGGAGCAGGTAAATTCGATTAAGAAAAAGGGTAAGATTCTTCAAAGAAAGGCATGATCAGTATTATTTTTTTACTGAAATTGCGAAATGGAATATAATTAACTATACATTGAAGAAAACTATATGAAGATAAAGAGCGTTACAATTGAGAATTTCCGTTGCTTCGATACCCCTTTGGTAGTCAACTTTGAGAACTATTCTGGGCTAGTCGGAAAGAATGGAACTGGAAAAACATCTGTATTAGAAGCCATCAACTTAGCTACTTCTCAATATTACGTTAGTTCTCGTATAAATGAATCTGATTTTAATAACGAAGAGAATATAAGGATTATAGTAGAATTTGATAAGTGCTTTGTCATGCTCATTCCTGATGGTTTTGCTTCCCAATATGTACCTTCAAATAGAATCTATCTAGCAATCTCACGAAGATCAAAGGCCGCTGCCGGTAAGGCTTTAAATGACGGATATACAATTAATCATTTTGCAATCCCATATACATATTCAAGTAGCACAGAGCTATCTGATGTATTAGAAGATAGTATGCTAAATGGTCAAGAATCGTTGGATAAGCTCCCTAATTCAGTACTCCTTAATGGTGACGAAGATGAATACAAGTATAAGATCACCAGGAAGAGTGGTACGGTAAAATACGCAGATTCAAGAAGTCTACAACTTTCGAATAACATGATTGGATTCCCAAATGTCTTTTATTTTGATAAAGATCGTGAAGGAGAAACAAGTAAGAAATTCAACAATCTTATGTCTAGGATTTTAGATGATCTGAATTGGAGATACCTTTCAAAAACAAGCGATGAGACTGAAATACTCCAGTCGGAGGAATCCGAAGGCGAGGCTGTTATGGGAACAGCTATTCTAGAGCAACTAATTCTAGATGTATGGGAAGAATATTACAATAAGGTAATTGGTACTGTTGAGAAAGAAAAATCAAAGAGAATTATTTATCCCTTAAAGAAGAAAATGAAAGACTTCTGGGGTGAGATGTATGAGGATCTAGAACTATCAGTTCTTGATCTTACAAGTCCATTTTCTTCAGGATTCTTCTCTCTAAGGAAACAGAAGAAATCAAAGCAGATTAAAGTAAACAACTTAGGATCTGGAGAGTCAATGATATTAGCCTATTTCCTCTTGCAAACAATCAGTAAATTATCGAAAGAGAGGGTAATATATCTTATAGATGAGCCAGAAATGCACTTGCATCCACAGGCGCAGGTTAAGTTATTCGATGAGATACAGAAGTCCAAGAACCAGGTGATTTATACAACGCATTCGGATATGTTCGTTGATATTGGGGCTTGGAAATCTATTTTAAGGTTTTCACCAGAAGAGGTCTACCCAACAGAAGAAATTCTGAATGACAAGAGCATTGAGGATAAGGCCATTAGTGAGCATCTTGAGGAGATTAAACAGTTCCACCAAGATAAAACAATCTTTGTGAGGGAAAATAATGAAATATTCTTTGCCGATAAGTGTTTGCTAGTTGAAGGTCCTATAGATAAGTATGGAAATGCGATTCTTGCTAAGAAATTATCGAAGGAATTTCAAAACACAACGATTGTTAGCTGTACTGGCAAGACAAAAATACTTTATTATGTTCTGCTATGTAAAGCCTTTGGTATCCCTTATTTTGTGATCTATGATCAAGACGAAGAGGGTAAATATACACTTCTTGAAGATAATTCTGATAATATAGAATCATACACAACATCATTCGAGAAGGTTTTTGAGCAAGGCGAAGAAGCAAGAAGAAACGATATTCTTACATATATAATTAATCTTGATAAGGAGAACATTCCAGAGGAAGTTGTGAATATAATTCAAACTATAAGTACTTGGTCAGACGAATAAACTGATATTACTTGGGATTAATAATAGTGACTATATTAAGGTTATCCTTACTCATACTGTTTAAATCATTCTCCAATCCTGCAGGGTTACCGATCCTGCCTTCTGGATCATAGATAAAACAAATCAAATTTTTACAATCAGGGTGTTTCGAATATCTAGCGATATCAATGATAATCTGTTCTCCAATTTCCTTATCTTCCAAGCCCTTCCTTGTCTTCTTCACCTCTATAACGGTTTCAATTTCCTTTATCAAGAAATCACTTCGGGATGAGCTTCCTGCGTAGCTTGGGTTCCACTCCTCTTTGCGAACATCCTCAAATTTTATGTGCAATAACGCATATAATAAATCTTGTACGTCATATTCATCTTCTACCTGAATTGTATCCCGACCGTCATAACGATCCTTAACTTTTCTAGCAAATCTATGGAAGCCGTTGCACAAATCGAGAACATCCTGTATTTCAGATGTTCTTCCCGTACCCTGCTTAAAATACTTTGACTTGATATCAATTTGTTTCAATACGTTACGTGACAAGCGTATTAGCTCCAACATTTTACTAGCTAATAATGTAGTAGAGAGCAGTTCTGAATGGAACTGTATGTGTGGTGGAACTTTGAATCCTTCAGAAACGGCTCTAGAATCTCTTGATATAGCATTTGAGGGCTGCTGGTATCTGATAAGATCTCTCGTTTGATGGTGTAATTCCAGATCTTCAATCTTCTTTAGCTCAGCCTGTTGAGTTGAATACTCGTCACTGTCTTTGATAAATGCAAGAGTATTAACAATATCATCTCTAAGTTTCTTAGCACTTTCAGCAATTTGATTTATCTTGCCACAAAGATCATCTATTTCTTTCAGCTTGTGACTTTCTCCGATCTTACTCTTTACGTCCTCATATGTTTTTTCGTTCCATCCTGCGGGTATTCCATGATAACCTGCTCCTCCCCATTCAATGTTAAATTTACTTCCAGGAGGTGGTTTCTGAAAATCGCTAAAATATAGGTAAGCATGGTATCCTAACCAGGAGCCACTCCAAGATTCCTCTAATTTGCTAACGACATCGGCGACATCATCTATCTCCTTAGAATATTTCTTTATATCTGAACTATTCTCCTTGTCGAATTTATCTATTTTTTTCTTGAGTTCTTCTAGTTCTTTCATATGGTAATTATATTAAACCGTAATACATTTGTCGTTTATAAAGTAATTAGTTGATCTCTTATACTATCAAAGAAATGTTTTGTAGTAGTATTCTAACCTTTCTTTATCTTCATTAGCCTTGTTTCCTTTGTAATATATTTCAACCAAAATCACTTTTATATCTTTCTTGATGAAAATATAAATAAGTCTAAGACCTGATTTTGCCCCCTTTCCTTTGAATGATTTTGAAGCGAATTTCTTGACTTTGCACGAAATAATATCGTCATTGCTGAAGCCCGGTATTGGAAATATTGAATTGTTATCAATGCTGTTGAGATGATATAGACTTATAGCAGCCTTTTTAACCACTTCTAAGTCTTCAGGAAGCGTTTTATACTTCTTGCAAAGTTTTTTTAGGTCTTTGTCAAATTCAGATGTTGTTTCAAAGCTAATTTTCCCCATAATTTCTCACTGATGTCTTAGGTGTTCGATAAAATACAGTTTCGTAATCAATGGGTTTCGTGTCTTCGGTAACAATCCAAGGAACATCTTGATGAGAATATTCGCTTAGCTCACTTGCATTTTTATCTGATAATCTTGCAAGAACTTCATCTATATGACGTAATTCTTGTGCGCTAAGAAGTTTTGATAAATCGGGTTCCCTTACAGCTAAATATTTTTTTTGGTCATAGTTAAAGTATTTATTTTTCACTATAACTAACTCTTCTTTTGCAACCATTTCCTCAACAAGCTTTTTAAATTCAACCGGTGTTGGTCCATGATGATTTTTTATATATGTTGCTCCTATGAGTTGCTCTTCGTATTTTTCGTAGTAATCAAAATCAATAAAATAAAGTAACTTGTATAGTACTGTTTCACCGACATTTGGTTTGGCACCTGCCTTGGTCAGAATATATAAGAAAATTTCACGAAATTTATTGAAATTTTTCTGAGGGATACTAATCCTTAGATTTTCCTCTTGGTTATCGTTATTGTTCTTCATCTTTTCTATGATATCAATCTTAATCCTATCAACAGGCTTTTGGTTAAGTAGGTCATCGATTGACATATTTAACAATTTCGCAAGTTTCTGTAGTTCAGTAAGTGAGAGATCTCTAGTCCCTTGCTCAATATTTATATACGTTGGGCGAGATATCCCTAATTTCTGGGCAACATAATTTTGGGAGTAATTTAATTTCTCTCTTTGTTTTTGTATATATTTTCCAATCATAGTATTTTGGCAGTTAAATTAAATACTATTTAGTTCTTTTTTTTCTTTTTTCTCTTTGTGACAACGCACTTCCTGCGACAGATTTTGTTTTTTTTGTGGTTCTCTTATTTCTAAGCAGTGAAGATGCTTTCTTTGCAACTTTCTTACTGGTTACTTTTCTAGCCATATCTATGATTCAAATAAAATTATATTTAGATTTTACCGGTGTCAAATATATTTGTCAATACATATGTAAAGAATGTTGACTTTCATTTATACTTATATGTTTAAATAAGGAAGCTCAAAAAGGAACTTCCACTTATACTCAAACTCTTTAACAAATGAAATAATGCTATCAATGAAAGGGAGAATCCGTTCGTACATAGTACGATCACCCCGACCATTTCCATTACTAAGGGTCTAGGAATATATTTCACAATGTTTTGTATCTTTGATATTGTAGAACTTGTCTTCTCTTAATTTCAGTACTACCAGAATATGAAAAAAGACTTCAATGACAAAGTTTTAGAATACCTTTTAATATTTTCCATATGTTTTGTATTAATTACTCTCTTCTTTGTTCTTTTTGATTTAAACAAGGGAGTAGAGAGTGTGAAGGGTGTTATGAAAAGAGTAGTGTTAAATATCGAAGGAACAAAAAGTTCAGAAGAAGGAATATAGGTGATATAATTGGGGCATGTCAGATTTACAAGATCCAATACAATCACAACTTTGGGATAGGGTTCAAGAAATAAAAAGAGATGTTTACGAGGGAAAGACTAACTCCCCAGAAGAAAGGGCTATTGCTTGGAGAGTAGCAGAAAGTGAAGGAGATAGTTTTGTTGTAGAGAAAATAAAGGGGGATGTACGTTTGCCAAAAGATAGGTTTGAGTTGGCTGATAAGTTTCTTTCAGAAGCAAAAGAAACCGAAGATGAACTAGCACAGGAGGGTATTGAATTAAGACCTGTTTCTAGAGACACAAAAGAGTACATGATAGAGGGTTTATTAATGGGTATTACTGAGTATAAGGAAAATAATAATCCTCATGAATTAGCACATAGACTTTCTACTATTCTAAGTATTGTTTCTCGAGCTGCAGAAGGAGTAGGTTTTGGCAACTATGCTAGCGATTATGGTGATTTAGGTGCTACATATCTCTCAAAGAGACAAGTGAAAGAGCTTTGTGAACAAGTAAACTTTATAGCACTCTTTGGTTTTGTACATGTTATGAACAAAGGTTCTGAAGAAAATATTTCTGTGTATGAGGAACAAAAAGCAACTCTTAAAGCAATAAACTCTGTTTCTGAGAGTATAGTTTTGTAAGAAATTTCATTTGTAAATATGTTGTTGACTCCCACCCCTTGTTTTGTCTTCTACCTAGATTCAGGTAAACAAGAGGTGGGAGTGTCTGACAACACACCGATAGGTTAATTAGGCTCTACGGGGCTAATAACTGGAATGGTGGGGTGAACGAGTCACATCCAACGGGGTCAATAGTGTACCCTTTTCCAGCTAAGTCCTTGGGGACATTTCTCATGGTCTCGAACGACTTGCCACCGTAGCCATAGGCTTCGGGGCCTGACGGACCAAATTGCCACCAACTAAGGTTCCCGCGAGGGATCCCCGTTGCACTGTAATTTGTACCAGCCCATACTAAATATCGGAGAACTTGATTCCCACTCTTAAGTGCATAGCATACCACTTTCTTAATGGGGTCTTGCTCGTTAGGATCTGGCGGCCACCGGTTTTTCAAGTCAGCAAACACCTGTGTTGCTACATTCGAGCTTCCTGCAACAACGGTATGTGCTTCCTTGTGTTCTGGGCTTACCGGTATATACCCTAGCACTGATGCCCATAAGGCCAAGGCGGCACTCAGGTCCATTGGATTATCGTAATATATTGCACCAACAGGTACATTTGCAGTATATACGACATACCCAACGGTTAGGGTTCCCCAGACAATAAGGGCCAAGACATCGGCTGGACCAGGGGCAGGACTATCCATTACACCAACGGCAGCACCGATGGGCATGACAGCGATTCCTGCTTCTTGCCAGTTGATGGGCTTGTATAGATAGTACACTTGCAGTCCATCAACGTCTTCTTGCAGTGTTGGGGGAGTTTGAATCCTAACAGGAGTGGGAGTAGTAATAACCTTCCCTTCACTTGTAGTTATCGATCCCCCCGCAGGAACAATTGTTGCCTCGGCACTTGCCTGTGCTAGAGGCTGGTTTGAACTATCCGGAATTGCAACAGGTTGCGCAACCGGTTGAGTATTCACCCCAGAGGGTGGCGTCGAGCAAGCAGCAAGCATTGCAACGACAAGGACATAAACTACCAGCTTTCTAAACATGGATACTCCTTATTTGAACGATAGTGTGTGTTGTCAAAGAACAGAAATCATTATACTATAGGTTGGTACGATTCTCAATTGTTAATATATCTAAATATCTATAGTTTTGAATACTCTTCTATCAGCTTATAGTCCTAAGTGCTAAATTAGAATTTCGCCTTGTTAAAGGTTTGTAGTTGATATCAATGAATCAATATAGCTTATCTATAACTTAAAAATGCTAGGAATATACACTTAATGTATATATCATATAGTTATAAATAAATTGTCATGTATTACTAATATGACAAACAAAGAAAGAGTAGTTATGCTCTCAATTTTCATTTCAGTATTTGGGTTTTCGCTTTTTAATGCCTTTAATCCTTTACAACAGGAAGTAGGTGTACCTAAGTTTGTTGTAGCATCAGAATATATCACTAAAGTACCTCTTTCAGAAGAAGAGTATGTATATGATTACAATTTTGATGTAGATAGGCAGTACAGTAGATTTGATTCAAACAAATCTAAGATGGTTAATATGTTAAGTATTACACTGGGAATACCAACGGATGAAGTACAGGAAGCATTGGATGGAGGAGTAAGGCCAGGCGAGATGTTAGCAAGTAATGGTATTTTACTTTCTGACTTAGCTGAGGATTTCAACTTTGAAATCATTGGTGAAAGAGGATTAGTAAGGTTTCTTAGTTGAGTAAATTAGTGATATTTGGTATAAATAGAGAGTAATAACGCCTTGCGTCATACGACGAATTAAAACCGGCCAACTAGGTCGGTTTTTTGTTAAATCGACCAACAACCTTTGTACTAGTGAATCGCTAGTACGAAGTACTAAAGAAAAGACGTTTTCTTTAGTCAAACAACTGGTCGGGCAGTGTGAAGGTAACTTCCACTGATATGGAATACGTAGCAAGAACGGATTCCATTTCCCGACGGTTGATATATTCTCTGATTTTTGAAAAAATGGGATATATAAATTAAGAAACTAGAATATGAAAGTTTCAATAGACCCAACAAAGTGTATCGCATGTGGTTCATGTGTCGCTATCTGTCCTGAAGTATTTGAAATGAAAGAGGATGGAACCGTAGATGTGAAATCAGAGTGGAAGGGAAAGGATATTCCTGAAGAATTAAGAGCAAAGGTTATAGAAGCACATGATATGTGTCCTGTAACTGCCATCGTTATTGAAGATTAAATATATGTCTAAACATCAAGAGAAGATTCTCTGTATACAAAGTGACAAGCTTTTTTCGCTTGGGAAGTGGAATGGTCTTCAGACAGAGAATTTAGATAAATATCTAGAGATTCTGAAAGAAGAAAGTGAATTCAGAGTAAGGGCCGAATTAGAAGAAGACCCTTCATACAAGCAGGTTATTGCACAGGTAGTACTTAGATACAAAGACAAGTACTTTTTACACAAACAGGTAAACAGAACAGAAGAAAGACTAAACTCTCTTTGTCCACTACCACTGGGAGGACATATAGAGGAGTTTGATATTGTAAAAGGTAAGGATATTTTTGAGATAGCGTTGGATAGGGAATTACATGAAGAAGCTGATGTTAAGTCTAAAATTGTTAAGAAAGATTTTCTTGGTCTTGTATATATTGAGGATGAAAATCCTGTTAACCATGTTCATGTAGGATTGTTCTACATATATGATTTAGATGGTAGCGATGTACATATTAGAGAAGAGGGTTTAGAAGATATTGGGTTTGTAAGTTTAGAATATCTTAAAACTAACAAAGAGACTTTAACCTTTTGGAGTAGAGTAGTAATATATCATCTTTAAAACAATGGAAGATTGTATATTTTGTAAAATAGTGAGGGAAGAAATACCTTGTTACAAGACATATGAGGATGAGAATGTAATAGCTTTTTTGGATATATTACCCTTGAGTAAGGGTCATACATTAGTAGTACCCAAAAAACACTTCAAAGATATACTTGAAATATCAGATGAAGAGTTGTGTACTACTATGAAAGCATTGAAAAAGATAACGGACCATATACAGAGGATTTATAAGCCGGAGGGAATTGTTATTAGACAAAACAATGGAGAAAAGGCAGGACAGTCAGTATTTCATATCCATTTTCATATTAAGCCAGTATACAATGGTACGACAGTAGTCTCTGAGGTTAATCATAGGAGGGAATATTCGAAAGAAGAGATGGAAAGTATAGTAAAGGATTTAAATATGCTTAATTAGAGAAAAAATCTAATATATCTTCCATATACTGCGTATCAACATCCCAATGGGTTTTACCTTGTAAGGTAACAAGCGTTATTTCTTTTCCAAACCTATTCATCGTATTTACAAAATTAACAGAGGTGGAATATGGAACATTTATATCTGCATTACCATGCCATATCTTTATCTCTATCCCTTTAATCTTGTCTACTCTAGCCTGATTCCATTCAGAAGCTCTAGTTGTTGGAGCAAGTAGGGCTATCTTTGATACCATCTCAGGATTCTCAGAGGCAAAATTCATTGTAGGTAGACCTCCCATACTAAAACCAATCAAATATATGTTAGGTTTAATATCATAGTTTTGCATTACCCACTGTTTTAGATTGAGAGTATCTCTTACAGAAGCTTGATTACCCCAGTTAACTCCATGTTGATTTGATGCTGCAAAGATATAGTTATGTTGAGTAAAGAAGATACCATATTCAAGAAGATCTTTCATAAATTGATCTTCCATATTCTGTGTTACATTGGTATTTGAACCATGGCTGTATATTATCAATGTTGGAGGATTTTTTGAATCAATCTTTGTTGGTACAACTACATATGCCTGTTCGTTATCGATAATGGGGAAAAATTCCTCATACAGAGGTCCTTTTGCAATATCTTCTTCTACAAGATTCTCCTGCTCTACTTCAATATTTTCCGTTTGTGGAGATTCCTCATTTGCTTTTGTATCTACAAGGAATACCTTGTAACAAAGGTAGGCTGGTATGGCAAGTAGAAGTACAAGTACTATGAAGAGTAGTATGTTTATTAAAACATCTTTTATCTTGTTATCCATATATTGCCCCACCTACTTTAGTATATCATACACTTCAAGAATTGACATACTTAGGTAATTGAAATATCATAATATTCAATTGCCCTCGAATTAATATATTAAACGTTTTCCAATTATGCCTAAAGAGAAGAAGCAAAAAGCACAAGAGAGTGATGAAATTGTACTTAATTTAGACTCTTTTGTAGTACCTCTCTCAATTGTTCTTGCAGGTATTATCATTGCAGCTGCAATCTTTTTCACTAACAACAAGAGTGGTAATCCAAGTGTAGATGGAAACAACAACCCAAGTAATCCTGCACAAGAAGAATTTCCTGCTGCTGAGACAACAATTAGTGATGCACCTTTCCTTGGTGACAAAAGTAAAGCAAAGGTAGCAATTGTAGAATTTACAGACTATCAATGTCCTTACTGTCAAAGACATGATCAAGAAACTAAGAGTCAATTGATACAGGAGTATGTAGATACAGGAAAAGCAATATATGTATTTAGAGAATTTCCATTGGATTTCCATGGTCAATTAGCAATTGATAGTGCAAATGCAGCACTTTGTGTAAATGAGATTGGTGGAATAAGTAAATTTGTTGAATATCACTCTAAGGCCTTTATGGTTGCGGATACAGATGCTTTAAGCAAAGCAGCTCAAGACATGGGAATAGATATGAATAAATATAATACATGTATGGCAGAGAACAGGTATAAGGATAAGATAGACCAAGGTCTTTCAGATGGTATGAAAGCTGGTGTACAAGGTACTCCAGGATTTGTAATAGGTGTATTGGATAAAGATGGGAATGTTAAAGGTAAGTTAATTGCTGGAGCATATCCATTTGCATCATTTGATGAGATTCTTAAAGAATATCTTAAGTAAGATATATTTAGAGATTAAAAAAGGGAGCGTAAGCTCCCTTTTCTTTTTACATATTCCTTAGTTATTTCTTCTTCTTTACATCCTTACAAGCTTGGAAAGCATCATATTTCATTCTAACTACAGCTCCTACAGTAACCATACTCAAAGTTAATGAGTAAAGTCCTCCAATAAATGGAATTAGTTTAATAATGACGGTTATCAATCTCCCTACAAGAAGTGAAAGGAACCTCCTCTCATCTTTCTGCTTTGCTAAAGTAAGTACTTTGTGACCTACTGCTGTTTCTGTCCAAAGAGTACCAAATGTTACTAAAAATACTAAGATTGCTGTAATTAAGAATGCTAATGGTGCTCCTACAAGTGTTAGAACTAAGATGAATAGTGGGAGTGGTATTGCAAAGAGTACTACTAATCCAATCGCAAAACTCTTAAGTAAATCTTCCCATGATGTTGTAATCTTTCTCTCTATCGCTAATGTCTTTACTGGTGCTGCATAGATAAGGAGTAAACCTACAATATACATTCCTACAAAGCCTACCATTGCTAATCCTAAGTTAAATCCTAGGAAGTCACCTTTTCTAAATTCAAACTTTGGTGCATCTATTACCTTACTTTCTTTTGTTGAAACTACTAACTCTCCAGTTACCTTCTCTTCTGCAATGTTAAAGCTTTCACTTGAGATTAAGAAATCACCAGCTACAGAAGCATCAGAAGAAAGCTGACCTGTTGTTACTCTTACATCGTCTCCAACACTCCCAGCTATCTTTGTTGTACCAGAGGCAATATTAAGGTCTTTACCAATATTTGCATCAATATCTACCATCATACTTCCTACATATACATTCTGTCCTAGTGTTCCTTTAAGGCTTACATTTGAACCAAATGCAAATACATTTCCATATATACTACCTGCAATGCTTACGGTATTACCAAATGCATACAAATCCCCTGTGACCGTTCCATCTACTGTTACATTTTGACCAAAGATAACTAAATCTCCATCTACTACTCCTCTTACCATTACATTGTCTCCTGCTACATACAAATCATCCTCAACAATGGATTCTGTTTCTAATATGTAATCTCCTTTTTCAAACTGTGCAGCATATGCACCAAAAGGAAATACAGCCGCAAGAAGTATTGCTAAGAGAGGAAGTAAAAGTAACTTACCCTTTAATTTAAACATTGCTCTTTGTCCTTAAAGTTATATCTACTTCTAATATATCACAATGGAAAAGAGGAGTGTATATATTTTGGATTACTTTTTGGGGTATAATGGGGGCGTAAATTTACTTGTATTAGAGATGAAATTAATCATATATATGCCTGCTTTAAATGAACAGGAGGGTATTGCAGAAGTAATCAAATCATTACCAAAAGAGATAGAGGGTATAGAGGAGATTAAGGTATTAGTTGTAGATGATGGTAGTACAGATGATACAGCAAAGATTGCAAAAGAAAGTGGTGCAGAGGTAGTAAGTCATGCTGTTAACAAGGGTGTAGGAAGAGCATTTCAAAGTGCAGTACAGTATGCACTAGAAAAAGGTGGAGATATATTGGTAAGTATTGATGCTGATAGGCAGTTTAATAGTGAGCAAATACCTCATATCATCCAACCTATACTTAACAACAAAGCAGATATGGTTACTGGTAATAGGTTTGAGAAGGGTATTCCTTTGAATATGCCAAAGAGTAAGTATTGGGGTAATGCTCAGATGTCTAAACTAATATCTTTAATTACTGGTCAAAGGTTTAGGGATGTGTCTTGTGGTTTTAGAGCATACAACAGAGAAGCATTACTTAGGTTAAATCTTTTTGGTGCTTTTACATATACACAGGAGAGTATATTAGATATGGTATTTAAGGGTTTAAGGGTAGTAGAATTTCCAGTAGAGGTTATATATTTCCCACAGAGGAAATCTAGGGTAGCTGGTAGTATTGTTAGGTACGCTTTTGGTACCTTAAATATTATTTTAAGTACATTAAGAGATTACAAGCCTATGGTTTTCTTCGGTGGTATTGGTGGTATATTAATATTCATTGGTTTAGTTATGGAGATTTTTTTAGGTATTCACTTTTTACTATCTGGAGATTTTACTCCTTTTAAGTTTGTTGGTTTTACTGGGTTTGCATTTTTAGTATTTGGATTACTTTTAGTAATAGTTGGAATGTTAGCAAATATGTTTAACAGAGTAAGAGTAAATCAAGAAAAGATACTGTATGAGTTAAAGAAAGAGAGGTATGAGGATTGAAAAGAGGAGATTACTGATATATAGTATCGGATAAGCTAAATAATATTACTAAATAATAATTATTCATGGATAAAGATCAGAAAAACATTTTTAAGGATAAGATTTTACTTATCACTGGAGGTACAGGCTCTTTTGGCAATAAAGTTCTTAAGAGATTTCTAGATTCTGATATAAAAGAAATTAGAATTTTCTCAAGAGACGAGAAAAAACAGGATGATATGAGGAGAAAGTATATGAATGATAAGATTAAATTCTATATTGGAGATGTTAGAGATCTTGCCTCCGTAGATAATGCCATGGATGATGTTAATTTTGTATTTCAAGCAGCAGCATTAAAACAGGTTCCTTCTTGTGAATTCTTTCCTCTAGAAGCTGTTCGTACAAATATCTTAGGTACCGACAATGTAGTTAATTCAGCAATAAATCATGGAGTTGAGAAAGTTATATGTTTAAGTACAGATAAAGCAGCATATCCAATTAATGCAATGGGAATGAGTAAAGCCTTAATGGAGAAGGCAGCTATTGCTAGAGCTCGTACAGAAAGTACTAAGACAAAAATTTGTGTAACAAGATATGGAAATGTAATGGGTTCAAGAGGTTCTGTTATTCCTCTTTTCTATAAGTTAATAGAAGAGGGTTCACCTTTGACTTTAACTAACCCTGAAATGACAAGATTTATGATGACTCTTGAAGATGCCGTAGATTTAGTACTTTTTGCATTTGAGCATGGTAATACTGGAGATCTGTTTGTTCAGAAAGCTCCTGCTGCAACCATAGATATACTTGCACAGGCAGTCTGTAAGCACAGAGGTGTTCCTGTTAATACCAAGGTAATAGGTACAAGGCATGGAGAGAAGCAAGATGAGACTTTAGTTACTAGGGAGGAAATGATGAAATCTGAGGATTTAGGTAATTACTTTAGGATTAGTATGGATGATAGGAATTTAAACTATGGTAAGTACTTTGAAAAAGGTAAAAAAGAAGTTGTGAAGATTACAGAATATTCCTCAGATAATACAGAAAGACTTGATTTAGAAGGTATGATGAAACTCTTAGTTAAAATGGGAGAAATAGAAGAATGAAAATATTACTCTTAGGATCTGATGGAATGCTTGGTCATGTAGTAAAGACCTATTTCGAAGAAAAAGGACATGAGGTAGTTTGTACAACGAGAAGAGATAAAGACTCGAAGTTGTATTTTGAAATAAAAGATTCTCTTGATGGTCTTGAAGGAGTAATAAAAGAAGTTAAGCCTGGGATAGTTATAAACTGTATTGGAATACTTAACAAAGCAGCTGAAGATTACAAAGCTTTAGCAGTATTAATTAATAGCTATTTGCCCCATTATTTAGATGAACTTTCTGAAACCTATAAATACAAATTTATACATGTAAGTACTGATTGTGTATTTGATGGAAAAGAGGGTAACTATAATGAAGATAGCGTGCCTAATGAAATAAGCTTCTATGGAAGATCTAAAGCTCTAGGTGAAGTAATTAATGATAGGAGTGTAACATTAAGAACCTCTATTGTAGGTCCTGATATCAATGAAAAAGGTATTGGTCTTTTCAAATGGTTTATGGACCAAGAAGGAGAGGTTGGTGGTTATGATAAAGTGCTATGGACAGGAGTTACCACTATCTGGTTTGCAAAATGTATGGAGATTGCAATAGAGAAAAAGCTTACTGGATTACATCACTGTGTAAATAACGAAACGATAAGTAAATATGACCTTCTAGATTTGTTTAAGAAATATTTTGATAAAGATATCACAATAAATCATAACCCGGATGTAGTAAGTGAAAAGACACTTGTTAGAACAGAGAAGAGTTTTGATTTCGGTATTCCTAGCTATGATCAAATGGTAAAAGAAATGAGAGAGTGGGTGTTAAATCACAAAGAAATGTACCCTGATTTAATACAGGGAATTGAAGTAAAAAATTAATATTAAACAATATCTCATATGAAAGTAATGACTATAGTTGGTACAAGACCAGAAATTATTAAACTTTCTACAGTTATTCCTGAGTTAGACAAATTTACAGAACATATTCTTGTTCATACAGGACAAAACTATGACTATGAATTAAATGAGATATTTTTTGAGGGTATGGGTATTAGAAAACCTGATATTTTTATGAATGCTGCTGGAGAAACTCCTGCTGAAACAATAGGGAATGTTATTAAAATTTCTGATGAACTTTTTAAAGAGCACAAGCCAGATGCATTACTTCTATATGGTGATACAAACTCTTGTTTAGCTGTGATATCTGCAAAGAGAAACAAGATTCCTGTATTTCATATGGAAGCAGGTAATAGATGTTTTGATCAAAGAGTACCAGAGGAAATTAATAGAAAGATTGTTGACCATTTGAGTGATATTAATATGACTATCACAGAGCATGCTAGAAAGTATTTAGTTGCAGAGGGTATTCCTGCAGAGACAGTTATTAAAGTCGGTTCTAGTATGAAGGAGGTTCTAGAGAAGAACAAGGAGAGTATAGAGAGTAGTGATGTCTTAAATAGGTTGGATGTTAGAGAGAAAGATTATTTTGTTTTAAGTGTTCATAGGGAAGAGAATTTAGATGATCCTAAAAATCTACAAGCTTTAGTAGATTCAATCAATGCAGTTGCAGAGAGATTTGGTAAACCTATTATCTTCTCTACACATCCTAGAACACAAAAGAAGATTGAAGCTGGTGATATTGTATTTAATCCTTTGGTTAGAATAATGAAGCCTTTGGGTTTTGCTGATTATATTAAATTACAGAAGAATGCTTTTTGTGTTATTTCTGATAGTGGAACAATAGCAGAGGAGTCATCATTATTAGGATTTCCTGCAATTACTGTAAGACAAGCACATGAGAGACCTGAGGGTATGGATGAGGGTACTGTTATCATGAGTAACTTAGATAAAGAAAGTGTTGTTAATTCAATAAGGGTAGTTACAGAACAGGGAATAAGGATGAGGGTAGTAGATGATTATAATAATGATATATTAGCTGCAAAGGTTGTAAGAATAATATTAAGTTACACAGGGTATATTAATAGGACTGTATGGAAGAGGTATTAAAGAAACAAATGGAAATCAAAGAAAAGGATAGAAAATATGATTACACATCATTGGAATCCCAGTTGTTACTGCAAGAAACGACCCAGATAATTGCAGAAGTTACAAAATATTGTAGAGATCTTGAATGGAAGATTACATCTCTGGAAATGGAGCTGGAAAAACACGGGAGAATAAGATTTATGGTTAAGAAGATTTTCTCTAAGTTATTCACTTCTTTAAAAATAAATATTTTAAAACTTGTGGGAAAGTAGTTGAAAGCAATTAACATAAAAATGTTTCTTTAAATGAGAATTTTGCAAGTTAACGAGATAGACCTCCCAGGTAGAAGATTTAATGGTTATGATCTTCAGTTAATGCTGAATAAGAAAGGATATGAAGCAAAACAACTTGTTTGCAATAAGATGAGTCGAGATAAAAATGTAATCTCTTTTCTTCCTACTCAATCAGATTTTTTTATTAGAGAACTCTGCAAAAGATTTGAAGAAAAAGTCTCACTTCAATCTGTTATTTATCCATATGGAGAATTAATGAAGGATATGGATGAATTCAAGGAGGCAGATATCGTTCACTACCATCTGATATTCAATCATTTTATGTCAATGTATTCTTTTAAGGATTTGGTACAAACTAAGCCTAGTGTATGGACTTTGCATGACCCTTGGGCATTAACGGGACATTGTGTTCATCCCATTGATTGTGACGGATGGTTGACAGGGTGTCACAATTGTAAGCATTTAGAGAGATATTCACCTTTAACAAGAAACTCAGCTCATAGCATTTGGGAGATAAAGCGTCAAATTTATAGCCAAATAGATTTAGATATTGTTGTAGCCTCAAATTGGATGTTGGATTTAGTAAAACGTAGTCCATTAACTTCTCATTTTAAAAATATTCATCTAATACCTTTTGGTATAGACACGAATATTTTCAAGAAAAAGAATAATGTAGAAGAACTAAGAAAAAAGGAGGAAATATCAAAGGATAGTTTTGTGATCATGTTTAGGCAAGATGATCAAGAATGGAAAGGATTGTCATATATTAAAGAGGTGCTTTCTAATATGAAGAAGTCAGAAAAAATTGTATTCATTACTGTTGGAAAAACTGGTTTGTTGGATGAATATAAAGACAAATTTAAAATCATTGAACATAGTTGGATTAATAATCCTGAAGAGATGGTCAAATTGTATTCTATTTCGGATTTGTTTCTTATGCCTTCAGTTGCAGAATCCTTTGGTTTAATGGCTGTAGAAGCAATGTCATGTTCACTCCCTGTAATTGTATCTGAAGGAACAGCTTTACCTGGAGTTACCTTTGCTCCAGATTGCGGTATTGAGTTAAAGAAAGGTGACACCAAGGAATTTATTGAAACGATTCTTAGACTGATCTCTTCACCAGAGGAATGTACAAGTAGGGGAAAAAGGAGTAGAAAGTTGGTGGAAAAACACTATAATATAGAGAGATATAATAAAGATTTGATAAATTTATATAAAGAAATACTCAAAAGAAATAAATCTAATTCAAAAAGAATAAAATGAGTGTAAAAAAGAAAGAATACAAAATCTCAGTTATTATTCCTTGCTACAATCAGGGGAAGTTTGTTGACGATGCCGTGGATTCTGTACTGAAGCAAACATATCAGAATTTCGAAATTATAATAATTAATGATGGATCTACAGACGAATTTACAAACAATTTACTAAAAAATTATAATAAACCTAATACGGAGGTTTACCACACGAAGAATCAGGGACTAGCAAGTACAAGAAATTATGGTTTCCAGCTATCTACTGGCGATTTAATACAATTTCTAGATGCTGATGATTTTTTGGATGAGAGGAAATTTGAAGTACAGATTAAAGAATTCCAAGAGGATGATTCACTAGATGTTTCCTATACAAATTACCAATATTTTTATGATGCGTCTGAAAAATATTCGGAGTCTCAGATGGAGGATAAATTAGGTAGTAATCCTTTTGATGATTTTATATATAAATGGCAGAGAGGTTTGAGTATCCCAATACATTGTGGATTATTTAAAAAGTCTATTTTTGGTAAATCAGATCCTTTCATTGGAGGATTTAAGGCTATTGAGGACTGGATTATGTGGGTTATGATTGCAAAGAAAGGTTGTAGATTTAAATATTTAGAGAAAAGCTTAGCGTTTTACAGAATTCAATCTGGAAATATGACTAAGAATAAAGAATTTATGTTCTATTGGGTTGCTAGGGCTGTCGCTTATATCGCAGAGAATTTTATAGAGACGGAAGATTCAGAAAAATTCAATTCACAACAAGAGAAGTATTTGAAGCAGCTTGTTGAATCCTTTTATATTTCGAATATAGAAAATGAATTTTCTAAAAGAAAGGAAGAAATACTTAAGATTCATTTAGAGGAGGAGGAAAGATTGAACAATCTCTTACAAGAATCAGAATTAAGATATCATAAGTTAATTACCTCCAGGACATATAGGTTTGGAGAAAAATTATTATGGTTACCCAAGAAAATAAGAAGCTTGATATCACACCAATAATATTTATATGTTATTTAAATGTTCGGATTATTTAGAAAAAGGGAAAAAATACTATTATACACCGACAGTAGAGGTGACAATATTCCGGGGCAATTAGATTATGATCACTATGGTGTCTTGCTTTCGAAGAGATATAAAGTAGAAAAATATCTTTGTCCTGAGAAATGGACAACAACATTGGATTTTTTGGATCTTGTTCAGAAAAAAGATTTAAATAAATATGATTTTGTCATACTTCATACTGGAATTGTTGATCATTCTCCTAGACATCAAAAAATAGCTAATGAAAATATCTATCCTGATAAAAAGCAGATATTCGATAAAATCTTTGGTGAAGAGATAATAAAGGGGTATTTGTCTAAAGACTTCGGCTTGGAATACGAAGGTGATAAGACTATAAATTTATATTCACTCGATATGGCAGAGCGATATTTGATTCCGGAATTAAATAAAATTCCCAATTTAATATGGATAAGTAGTAACAAGATAGTACCCAACTGGAATGGTAATTATTGGAAAGAAAGACCGAAAAATATCCGTCTCATTGAGGAATACTCGAATTTATTTATTTCTAAATTAGGTGGAGAAAAAGTAATAAATCTAATGACTTGGAGTGAAGAGGAAATTAAGAAATACACTTTTGATAATATGCATCCAAACAAAGCGGGCAGTGATTATATACTTAGACAGATTGAGAAAAAGATAAATTAACGACATCTATCGTGTCACTTATAACATTAAAAAATTTCCTATTATCAAAAGATCTTGGATTAATAAAAAAGATTAATGTTCTTAGATTCTTTGGATTTGATAGTTCCTTCTTTTATAAACTAAATATAGAAATAGTCTCCCTGTATAATTCGTGTAAAGAAAATAACATAAAATATCTATCTCATAATCAGAAGGAAGGGAAAATATACTTTAGATATAATGAAAAATATATATTAGTTTCGGATTATTCTGTTGCAACTATTGTTCAGATTTTTGCTTATAGAAACTATGACTTTGCTTTCCCAGAAAGCGATAATGGTTATTTAGTCTTCGATATTGGTATGAACAAGGGTTATTCTAGTATGTGGTTTGCAATGCAACCGAATATAAAGAAGGTAATAGGATATGAGGTAAATGAGGAATTAAGTGAATATATTGATGAGAATAGGAAGCTGAACAAGCAACTATTCAAAAAGATAAAATCAAATACATTTGGTTTGGCAGGTAAGTCGAAGGAAACAACATTGCGATATCTGAAAAATGATGACGGGGTTAGTACTATTAGGGAAGACTTCTATCTAAAATATTGGTCAGAGGATAGAAAGAATGGAGTTAAGGAGAAAAAAGTGAAAGTTAAAGAAGCAAGTAGTGAAATTAATAAATATTTAAAAGAGTTCCCCAACAGTAATTATATTTTAAAAATAGATGTAGAGGGGTCCGAATATGAAATAATTTCGAATTTAGCAAAAAAAGAGTTGTTGAACAAATTTGATATAATCGTTGGAGAAACTCATTCAGGATTTAAAGATATTGAAAGGCATCTAAATTGTTTTACTATCGAAAATTTGGAAAATTTTGCAGGAGACTTAAATACTTTTGTAGCATTTAATAAAAAATATAAAAAAGGAAAATATAATGAAAAAATTTCTTAATAGCAGATTATTATCTAGCAATTTATTGTTGAAAAGGGAAGAGAAAAAGAAAAAGCCCTTATTTATACTCGGATCTGGACCTTCTTTGAGTAGTTGTGATGTTACAAAGTTAAAAAAATGCTATACAATGTCTTTCAATCGATCCTATATAGCTTTTGATGACTGGGGTTTTGAACCTACATATTTTGTTGGTTTAGACCATGTTGTGAATAATGATAATAAAGAAGAGTATAAAAATCTTATTGATAACTCTAGTATCAAGAGATTTTTTTTCTCAGCAGATGAGATGTCTAGAAAATACCTTAAATCAAAGAAAACCTCAATTATTAAGATTAAGGAAGATACTCCGAAGGAACCGGATTTAAATTTTTTGGGAAAATTGGCAGTATCTAACTCAGGGTTATTTGGGCTGCAGGTTGCGATTGGTCTTTTGGGATTTAAAAAGATTTATTTGCTTGGTTGTGATGCAAATTACGAGGAAAAGGTCCAAGGTACTGAATTAGTAAATGGACAGCTAGTGTCAAATAGTGATAATGATCCTAATCATTTTAGAAAAGATTACTACGGTAAGGGTACAACATACAACAAGCCAGGTGCTTTGACATGGCATCTACCTGCATGGAGATGGTTTTATGATAAATATGTTAAGAGTAATAAAAATGGTCTTAAAGTATATAATTGTTCGAAGACTGGAAAATTACAATTTTTCGACTTTAAGGATTTTGATGAAATTATAAATGAGATTTCTGATTATGAAGTTAAATAAATATCTATTTATATAAGTGATTTATAATGAATAGTCTCTTTCATCCAAAAGTTTCAATAGTAATCCCAGTTTACAACGGTAGTAACTATGTAAAAGAAGCTATAGACAGTGCTTTATCTCAAACCTATGACAATGTAGAGGTAATAGTAGTAAATGATGGTAGTACAGATGGAGGTAAGACAGATGAGATATGTAAGAGCTATGGAGATAGAATACGCTACTTCTTAAAAGAGAATGGAGGAGTAGCTAGTGCATTGAATATGGGAATAGGGAAGATGGAAGGAGAATATTTCTCATGGTTAAGTCATGATGATGTCTATTACCCAGAGAAGGTAGAGAGACAGATAGAGGCTTTATCAAAGTTAAATAATAAGGAAACTGTTATCTATTCAAAATACGAAATTATAAATTCTTTTGGAGAAAAGATAGAAGATGCTAATTTCGAAAAAGGATATGACTTAGAATCTCTTAATAAACCGTTATTCCCTTTTTTTCATTTACTACTAAATGGTTGTACAATGCTTGTTCATAAAACACATTTTGAAAGAGTTGGAACTTTTAATAAAGATCTCCCTACAACACAAGACTATGATTTATGGTTTCGTATACTTAAAAATGCAGAGATACACTACGAAGGAAGTATAATATTGAAATCTAGGGCACACCCCGATCAAGAAAGTAGAGCAAACATAGATAAACATATAGAAGAATGCGATTTATTCTGGAGGAAGAGCGTAGAAAATACTCCTGATCAAATGAAAATCTCTTTGTCTGGTGATGTAATAGAGTTTTACAAAGATTTGTATAAATCATTTAAATCAAAAACTCTATACCATGGATTTATTCTGTATTTAAAAAGTAAAATACTCGATGAATATAGCAATCTATATAGAACGAGCAAATCGGAAGATATTCTAGAAAAAATATCTGAATACATATATGAAGAAAACCCCTCAATTCAACTCTTAGAAAATATTCTTAAAATTGATTTAAAAAGGAAACCTAGAATAGTGTTCTTTACAGGAAATTGGTATGACAGAGGAGGTATGAATAGGGTTATATCTACTATTACTTCACTACTCTCAGAAAAGTACGATGTAGTTCTATGTACAGTAAAAGAGGGAGGAAATGAACAGGGATATAAACTTGGAGAGAAAGTAAGGTACATTGAAATAGAAGAGTATGATTTCCCAATAATTCCAGAATTGCTTAGATTGCTTGATGCAGACATCTTTGTTGGTAGTAATAATTGCTTTGTTCCACTTCTTAATCTTTATGAGAAGATAGAAAAACTTGGAACAAAAGTAATAATGTGGAATCATGAAAACTATTTCCTACCACTTTATGATTTAGAATTAAAAGAAGTTAATAAAGTAAGAAAAGAAATATATCAAAAAGTATCTGCCGTTATTTGGTTATCGCATCTAAGTGCAATGGTATGCTCTGCATTCTCTAGCAATGTTTTTCATATTAATAATCCAGTATCTATAAATTCACCAATAAAGTTAAAAGAGAAAGGTAGAGTCATCAATTTATTATCTGTTGGTAGATTTAATTCAGAACAAAAACGTATTGATCGATTACTTGAAGTTTTTGTAAAAGTATTGAAGAAAAGCCCTAGCACTAAACTTTATATTGTTGGTCCTTACAATTTAAATATGAAAGTCCCAACTGGAGAGATTGTAAATGATTTGATAAAGAGGTTAGAAATACCAGAAAAGAATCTTGTGTTAACAGGAGAAGTAAAAGATATTGAAAAATACTATGAAGAAAGCTCTCTTAATCTTGTAACTTCTGAAAGAGAAGGTTTTGGATTGTCTGTGATAGAAGCAGCTACATTTGGAGTTCCTTCTGTAGTATTTGATGATGGTGGACCTGGAGAAATTGTTGATGATGGTGTAAATGGTTATGTAATTAAAGCAGGTGATATTAATTTAATGGCTGAACAAGTTTTAGAGCTAATTAAAGATGAGAATAAATACAGGTCCTTTAGTAGAGCATCTTTGAAAATGGCTGAGAATTACAGTACTGAGAAAATACTTTCTAAGTGGGAGAGCTTAATAGAGAGGGTATTAAAATCAGAGGAAATTGAAGCAGAAACAGTAGATTTTAATGAAGAAACTAAAAAAATCGTCATGATGTATGAAAATGCAATTGAGAAGCAAATGGAAGATATTCAGAAAGGGATTCAAAGCTCTCTGTTATGGAGAATCACTAATCCTCTGAGAATAGTTAAGAGCAAGCTTATGGTAGTTAAGAGGCAAGGGGTTTTACTTACAACAAAGAATTTAATTGTTAAACTAATGGAAAAACTGTAATTTCTGTGTGATATAATTCTATAAAATACTTTTTATCTTCAATAATTAATGTCTAATCAATTTCATCCTAAAGTCAGTATCGTAATCCCAGTTTACAACGGTAGTAACTATGTAAAAGAGGCTATAGACAGTGCTCTTTCTCAAACCTATGACAATGTAGAAGTAATCGTAGTAAATGATGGTAGTACAGATGGAGGTAAGACAGATGAGATATGCAAGAGCTATGGAAAGAAGATACAATATTTTTTAAAAGAGAATGGAGGAGTGGCTAGTGCATTGAATATGGGAATAGAGAAGATGGAAGGAGAATATTTTTCATGGTTGAGTCATGATGATGTCTATTATCCAGAGAAAGTAGAAAAACAGATTCAATATTTAAAGAAGTTAGGAAAAAAGAATGTAATTCTATATGCTGATTATGAATTAATAGATCCTGATTCTAAATTCATCTCGAAAGTTATTCTTGACCATGAAATGTTAATTGAAAAACCTGAATATGCACTACTAAGAGGTTCTGTTAATGGAATTACTTTATTAATACCTAAAGCAGCTTTTGATAAGCATGGAGAGTTCGATTTAGAACTTAAATGTACTCAAGATTATGATATGTGGAAGAGGTTCCTCAATGATTATGAATTTGTTCATATGAAAGAAATATTCACTAAGACAAGAATACATCCGCTACAAGATTCAAACAAGCACCCCAATGTTACAACAGAGGGAAATCCTTTGTGGATAGAGATGATGGAGAGTATACCTAAAGAAAGAAAAGAAGAATTAGAGGGGAGTGAGTATAATTTTTATAGAGAGATGAAGAATTTTTTAATTGAGGGTTCTCCTTACGAAGAGGCAGCACTTTTTGCAGAGAAGAAATTGGAAAAGATTCTAAAAAATGCAAGAGATTCTCTCTCAGGAGAAAAGATTACTATAATTATTCCGTTCTACAATAGAGTCTCTGCATTATTGAAGACAATAGACTCAGTTAAAAAACAATCTTATCAAAATCTAGAGGTATTGTTAATAAACGATGGTTCAAAGGAAGATCTTTTGGCTGTTAAGAAGTCTGTAAAAGACGATAAAAGATTTAAGATATTAAGCTTAGAAAAAAATTCTGGTCCAGCAAAGGCACGTAATTTAGGGATAGAAAAAGCATCTGGAGAATATTTGGCATTTCTTGATTCAGATGATGAATTTTTACCAGAGAAGATTAAGGAGCAGTATGTGCAAATGGTTCTGACTGGTTGTGATGTAAGTCACACTTCGTATATTAGGAGAAATGGTAGAAGGGATGAGGTAAAGAATGTTGGGACTTTAAATGGGTTTGTAATACCCAAAATTATATCCAGCTGTCCAATAGCAACTCCTACTGTAATGATTAGAGTGGACTTTTTAAAAATTAACAAGTTTAGGTTTAGGGAAGATTTTAGGATAGGTGAAGACACATGTTTCTGGTTAAATATCTTAAGAGAAACTAAACTTCTAGGAATTGAAAATCCATTGACTATTGTGAATGTTAATGAAAATAGTGCTGCGAATGATTCAAAGAAGCATTTACAAGGATTAACCAATATTCTAGGATATTTGTTAACAGATAAGGATTTCTCTCAATATCATGCTTACATATCAAAACTTGCTGAGGCTTATATAGAAATAAGTAAAACTGTTTTATCCGGTGAGGAATCTGCATATATAAGGTCTGAGCGTCTTGCTTCCATGAATAAATTTAAAAAGATGATATATCTCTTTAGATACCAAGGTGTTATCTTGACAACTAAAAAGGTTTTAAGAAAATATGTCCCTAAGTTAGTAAATAAGATAAGGAATATAATTGGTGGAAGCAAAGAATAATAGTAAAAACGAAATGATTCAGAAGTTGAGATTAATTGAACCTCTAGATGTTCCTAGGGAAAAGGAAGCAGTATTTCTTTTATTATCAAGTGATGCAAACTATGAAGCTCATTTATGGGTAAATATTGCTTCTTTAATTGAAAATGCAAAATCGGATAACAACTATTACATATATATCCTTGATGGAGGTATTCGTTATAAAGAAAATTTTTATGATTTAGTTAAAAAAGATAATCGCTTTCATATTGAATTTATAGATATGAGAGATCAATTTGTATTTGTATATGAGTCTAGGCATATAAGTAGGGCAGGATATTACCGTTTAGCAATATTTAGACTATTTAGGAATTTCCCAAAGATAATATATATAGATGCTGATTCTTATATATTAGGTGATGTTGCAGAGCTATATAACTTACCAATGGGAGAAAAATTAATAGCAGGTGCTCCTGATTCAATTACTTATGAAATTCCTTGGAGAGAGAAATATATTAGCTATCCTCACTATTCTGGTAAGGCAAAAGATTACTTTATAGAGTACCTTAAGCTCTCTAAGGAAAAGTTTAACAGTTATTTTAGCTCTGGTGTTCTAATGTTCAATTTAGAGAAAATAGATAAAAATGAAAAAAACAAATCATTAGAGAAATTGTTAAATAGAGAATTTTACTGCCTTGATCAAGATGTTATGAATCTCCTTTTTTCTGCAGAAGAAACATACAAACTACCAAGAGAATGGAACTATTTTAATAGTGCACCTGTTTTAAAGGAAGAGGATTTCTTCGTTAAAGAGGAAAGGGATAACTACTTACATGGTAAAATTTCTCCAAAAATTATTTCATATGTTCTTAAACCTTGGGAGAAAGAGCATATTAATGCTCCATATGCAGATGTATATTGGGAAAAAATAGAGAAATCACCTTATTATGAAGAAATACTAGAAATTTCAAAAAAGAATAATAAATTAGAAAGGTTTAAGAAATTATCTCTACCTCAAAAAATAAAATTCCTTACTAGCAGAGAAGCTTTTGTAAAGTATAGAAGTATGGTAAGAAGTCTGTTAAAATGATTCGTCCTAGAAGAGCATAATATATGATAAGATGATTTGAACATGTCGAACTATTTAGAATTACTCAAAGAATTTATTAAAACAGACTTCCAGCTTAGGTATAAAAACTCCTATCTTGGTCTTATATGGATTGTATTGAAACCTCTTGCTCTTTTTGGTGTTATATACACAGTCTTTTCAAATATTATGTCTATGGATGATGACTATATGATGAGTCTTCTGTTGGGTATTATGTTTATCACTTTCTTTAGTGAAGGAGTTATGATGGGCTTGGGTTCCCTTATGGCAAAGTCTGGAATTATATTAAAGATAAAATTTCCAAGAGAGATAGTAGTATTTAGTTCTGTTACAATTGCATTCATAGATTTCTTATTCAATATGATTGTATTTGCAATCTTTACAATCTTTACTCCAGTAGTAATAACATTACCAAGCATACTTTTATTTATAGCTGCTATCTTTTCTCTTTACTTTTTGATTATGGGTGCAGCTCTATTTCTTAGTGTAATTTTTATTAAGCTACGTGATATCCATAATTTAATGCAAGTTGTTCTACAGCTTTTCTTTTGGGCTACACCAATTTACTATAAATTAGAAATGCTTCCAGAGAGATTACAAAATATTATTTTATTAAATCCTCTCACAAGAATCCTAATTGCTGTAAGGCATGGTTTGATAACTGGTGGTGATGTTGGAGTCGAAGATTTCCTCAAATTAGCTCCGATTTCACTTTTCTGTTTAATATTTTTATTGTTTGGAATTCTTTTCTTTAGAAATAGAGTTACTAAGATAGCTGAATACTTCTAATATGGAACAAAAACCAATAATACAAGTTAGAAATTTGAAAAAATCATTCTTTTTACCACATCAAAGGCACGATTCATTGGTTGAATTCCTTTCAAACCCTTTAAGAATATTTAAACCTGGAGGTGAGCAATTCACTGTTCTTAAAGATATTGATTTAGATATTCATCAGGGAGAATTTGTTGGAATAATGGGTAGAAATGGATCTGGTAAATCTACATTGCTTAAGATTATGGCAGGAATATATACACCTACGAGTGGCTCTGTGAAAGTAACAGGTAAAATGGTTCCTTTCCTAGAACTCGGTGTTGGTTTTAATCCTGAGTTAACAGGTAGAGAGAATATATATCTTAATGGAATTATTCTTGGTATGCCTAAAGATTTCCTAAAGAAGAAGTATGAAGAGATTGTAGAATTTTCTGAATTAGAGAAATTTATGGATATGCCTTTAAAGAACTACTCTTCAGGTATGCAAGTAAGGTTAGCATTCTCTATTGCTATCATGGCTGATGCTGATATTTATATATTAGATGAGGTATTAGCTGTTGGTGATTTAGCATTCCAAAAGAAGTGTTTTGATGTTTTTAGGAACTATAAAGAGCAGAAGAAAACTGTTGTATTAGTTACACATGCCCCTGGATCAGTTAGAGATTTTTGTGATAGGGCAGTATTTCTAAAGGATGGTGTGTTGCAGATAAATGGGTCTGTAGAGGAAGTTATAAAGGCTTATGAACAAGGGTAATACTTTACTCTCTTTGGATGCTTAATAATTTCAGATTTCCATTCTTATCTTTTGTTACTTGATAAAGAGAATCATCCCTGATCTCATCAAAAAATTGTCCATAAAGATTTATGAAATTTTCATCATGTTCGAAGATATATACTAATTCATAGTTTTCCAATACGTACTTTTCCCAATCTTCTGGACTAATAATTTTGGTCCAAGGGTACTCGGGGTAATAATGTTGAGTTGACACAGAATAGTCCGTAATCCATTCCATTTCTGTTGGTATAAGATTATAAATTGTCACTAATTTTACGAATCCCTTGTCTGCCTGTGCAATAATATAAAGTTCTCCTTCTTTTTCCTCCGGTATATATTTTGTCCAACTGATTATTCCGCCGTAGTCTTCGCGCGTAGCAATTGATGAATGTACTGATTCTCTTGCGTTCAAAAAATGCGTATTTATACTCCCTCTTGTATTAAATATCAAAAGGAAATAAAGAGAGAAGGTTAGAAAATATTTAATAATGGTCGAGGATTCCTTTAAAAATGGGGAGAATCGATTTTGATCTAATTCGTCTTTCGGTTCAAGAATAATGAATATTGAGTATGCAAAAAAGATCCCTACAAAATAGGACATTATATATCTTCCAAAACTCGCCAAGGTAAGAGCTTCGTATTCTGTGAAGATAAACAAATAAGTTATGAGGATAACGAAAACAACAGACAGACTTCCAAGGGTCAAAACTATAAAATTGACAATTATTCTTTTAATATTAAGATCCTTTTTTGTGTACAACAATGAGAGAGCAATTGAAACAATAATTGTTCCGATGAATAAATGTATATAGGAGAAATAAAAAGAGAAAATAGGCTTGTTTATAAGCGCATCTTGGACTGTATTAATAATATTTAATTGAGACGATTGTAAATTCCCATTTATCATCTGAACAATATTTTCAGAGACGAGTTGTAGACCCTTTGTTACAACAGTTTCTCCTGCATCTGTATTTGTAAAACGAATATTTAATTTCCAAAAGAGTGTAATGAGAAAAGTCACAAGAACGGGTGAAAATAAGAGTAGCAAGAGCTTAGATTTCTGAAGAGAAGATTTTCTCCCAGCGAAGAAGATCCTAAGATAATCTTTCTTAAAAAGTAAGAAATCTACGGAGAAAAGAGAAATTAGAACTACAGAGTATACAAAGCCCATGTCTTTAACTAAGGTTAAAACAGAAATTGTTGCTAAAACTATTATTACTCCGAAAAGAGAATTTTCATATTTGTAATAGTGATAATATATAAATGCTGCACCAAAGAGCAACCCAATTATACAATCGACATATAAAGAGCTATAGAAATTACCTTCCATTAAAAGAGGAATTAATATTGCTGTGAATAGGAACAAGATATTTCGAAAGTTATATTTTTTAATAAAAGAGCATATTATTGAGAAGTACAAAATATTTGAAGCAAGATATGCAGGATATTCTGTATACTGTGCAAACGGTCTCATCCAAAAATATTGAAATAGGGATGACCCTTCAAGATATGTTTGGACTACATGCCCACTTGTTTCCTTGAATGTACCTAATGCATCTAAGTTATACATATTTTTTAAGATAGAGCCCCAATGGCTAAACTCATCCCAACTTATAAACATTCTTCTGTAATTAAGAAAAAGTGAAAGACTGAAAAAGAGAGCTAATATTATGAGACCTTGTATTAGCCAGATGTCTTTGATAATTGCTCTATTTCTTAGATATTTTTTAATAGAATAAATTAAGGAGAAAAGAGAGAATGAAAGGAGAATCGAGTACCCTAATATTAATGAACCTTTGAAATTTAACAAACCTGTTAAAAATAATACTACTATTACTGTTGCAGTTGAAAGAAAATATGTTTCTGTAATTCTTTTCTTAAATAGTATCGCGTAAAAGAGAGCTATTAATACAAAAGATAGGCCTGGAATAATTAATGGAACTAGAGTATATATATAATTACTCATTAACAGTTTTTTTAAATATTAACGTTCTGTATGTTTTTGCTACAATCGTGTATTGTTTCTTTTTTAAGAAAAGATATATAGGATTTTTGATTATACTCTCTATATCATCTCCAATACTTTCTACAAGTATATAGCTCGGAAGATATTTCCCCCAATCATTAGATTTTAAAACCATTAAATCCAAACCTTCTACATCTATACTCATGAAATCAATTTTTTGATTCTCAGGTAAGTATTCATCTAATATCTTTGATAGAGGGGATGTTTTTATCTTCCTCTCTTCCAATATCTCAAAATTAGAATTTTCATCTCTCTCTTTTGACAAATCCTTCGAAAAACCATTTAAAGCAAAATCATCAAACATGTAGTATGTCATTTCTCCTTCCTTTCCTGATACTCCCACTTCTAGATTAATATCCCTAGGTCTTTTTCGATTGAAAGCTTTCATAGAATCAGGCATTGCGTCGAGATTGAGACCTCTCCAACCTCTTTTGTAAAACATATATGTATTAGAAAATCTCATTGGATGATGTGCACCTATATCTACATAAAAACCATCTGTTTGGGTTGGAAAGAATTCACTAAGAATAATGTCCTCACCTTCTTGTGAATATATCTTTGTTGCAAAGCCGCCTATAAATTCCTTCTTAAGCATATATAGCTTAAGAGCGAGTTTTTTCCCCAGGATCTTTTTTATTAATTCTTTCATTTATTTAAATCTTTATATATAGCAATAATCTTTTTAGCAGCTATTTGCCAACTAAACAACTTTAACCGATCTTTTCCATTCGTAATCATCTCTTTTTTTAAATTCGCATCTCCTACAACTTTCTTAACTGCACTATATATGGATTTTTTACTGTTAGGATTAAAATATTCTACTGCATTACCACCTACCTCGGGTAAAGAACTAATATTACTAATGATAGCAGGACAATTACAAGCAAAAGACTCTAATACGGGTATACCAAAACCTTCATAAAGAGAAGGGAATACAAAACATATAGCTTTACTGTATATATATGCAAGTTCATTATCATCCTTAAACCTAATATGCTTAACTTTATTTGTAACTCCTAACCCATTAAACATCTCTATCTCTTTTTCACTAAACTTACTACTACCAGCACATAATAGAGATAGGTCTTTATTTTCTTTCAGGAGTTTTGCTATAGATTTGAAGAAAAGTTCAAAATTCTTATATGTATTCCTATTCCCTACAAAAAGAATATACCTCTTAGGTAAGTCAATATTTAAATCTGTGTTAGAAATTTTTAAAGAGGTTGCCCAATATACAACGTCTATCTTTTTCTCATTTATATCGTAAAATTTAACAATATCTTTCTTTGTATTCTCAGATATTGCAATTATTCTTTCAGCCCTATGAACCAATTTCTCCTTCCATTCAATAGTCTTATCTCTACTAGATACCGTCTCTGGAAATATCTCATGAGTCATGTCATGTATAACTAGTACAAAAGATTTCTTCTTTAGGAATGGTAGGAAATATGGATCATAGTAAGTAGGTTGGAATATTTCAAAATCTCCCTTAAGAAGAAAAAAGGTTGAATATATTCTGTTAACTACATAATAGAAGAGTTTCTTTGCAAACGATTTGTTGTAAGGAAATATAGACCATACCTTCTTTATCTCCCCAATATATTCGTTATCGGAGAGTAAAATTGGGAGTATAGGTTCCACATTAGGATCTCTTTCGAACTGCTTATATAACTCTGTAAATACTCTAGATATTCCACCATAGTTTTGCATTGTAAATATTTGGTGGTCGATAAAGACTCGTAGTTTCTTTTGCATACGCAGATAATACAATAGCTAATGAGTATAGTCTATAAGTTTCAAAATACGGTATAATCACAACATATGAAAACCTACATAATACTCCCTGCCTACTGTGAAGGTAAGGTAATAAAAGAAGTAATAGCTTCAATAAAGAAAGAAGGATATAAAAATATCATTGTTGTAGATGATGGAAGTAGTGATAATACATATGAAGAAGCTAAAAGTACTGGAGTAATTACAATCAGTCATCCAATAAACAGAGGAAAAGGAGCAGCTACACAAACAGGAATAGATGCTGCTAAATTACTAAATGCAGATGTCATAGTAACAATGGACTCTGATGGACAACATGATCCTAAAGATATTAAGAAATTAGTAAAGCCAATCATTGATCAAAAAGCTGATGTAGTAATAGGTAGTAGAATGATAAATAACAAAGATATGCCTCAATCAAGGATACTAATGAACAAGATAGCTAATATTGTTACATATATATTCTTTGGAATAATGGTAAGTGATAGTCAATCAGGTTTAAGAGCATATTCTAAGAAAGCATATAACTCTGTATATACATATATGGATAGATATGAATTTGAATCAGAGATGTTAGGACAGATTAAAGATGCAAATTTAAGGATAAAGGAAGTACCAATTAAAGTAATATATACAGATTACTCTAAGAGCAAGTACAAACATATGAGTAAGTTCTCACCACAAGGATTAACGAATGGTATTAAGATGGTAGTAAGATTAATAGAGAATTCTTTAATTAAGTAAATACATAAATATGGTTATACAAATAGTAGTTACATTAGGAGTATTAGTATTAGTAATACCTAGTATATATTCTTCATACAAGAAGAAATCTATGACACCATTTGGTGCATTCCTTTGGATACTGTTTTGGATAGCAGGTTTAATATTAATATGGTTTCCTCATCTAATAGATGTAATAGGTAGTGGTCTAGGTGTAGGAAGAAGTATAGATGCTTTTGTATATATTGGTATTGTATATCTTCTTTATGTATCTCTTAATCAAAAGATTAAGTTAAATGAAATAAAGAGAGAAATAACCTTGTTAAATAGGAAGTTAGCTTTAAGAGATGTAGAAGAAGAAAAGAAGTAACCTACTTTTTAATAATTTTCAATACAGGGTCTAAATATTTATAAACAAATATCCTCTTTAAATTACTCAACCACTGTTTTCTCAGTACCCATTTATTGTCTGTATACCTTTCTGCAACCAATTTTGATTCCCTTAATGTTTTATGTACACTAGAACCTGTCTTAGTATCAGATGTAAATCTAAATTCTGCTAAATATTCCCTTATTAAATGTAATTTATACTTACTTGCAAACCTTGCCCATAAATCTTGATCCATTGCAAAGTGTAAGCTCTCATCTATATATCCAAATTCTTCATGTAATTTTCTTCTCCAAAAGGTTGCTGGTTGAGGTATTGAATCTTCAATTAGGAGTCTTTCAAAGGTAAATCTTTTTAATTGATGGTTTTTATACTTGGTTATATATTTCTTTATCTCTTTATCATTCTCATCAATAATTCTGCAATATCCCGTCAACCACATACAATCAGGATTCTCTTTAAAATATCTAACTACTTTATCTAATGTACCTTCTGTATATACATCATCTGAATTAAGGAATGCTACTATATCTCCTGTAGCCATCTTTAATCCTTTATTTATTCCATCTGATTGTCCTTTATCTTTCTCTGATATGTATTTAAGTTTATCTTTATACTTCTTAATTATTTCTAAACTATTATCAGTAGATGCTCCATCAGTAATTATATATTCTAATTCAAAGTCTCCTTTTTGATTAAGTACACTTTTGATAGTTCTTTCTAGGTATTTATCGGTATTATAGTTTGTTGTTATTATTGAGATTTTCATATTGTTAGCTAATCTTCAAAAACTTTTTAAATTCAAATATAGCCTTGTTGAAGGCCAAACGGACAAATTTTGTTGGAGTCATCTCAAATACTCTTTTATACTTATTAACAAGGTACCCATCAAGAAATACATCTTTTGGTAGTGAAAGATTAGTTTTCATGTTAAGTTTACTGTTTACAAACGACGAACTTATCCCACAATGAATCCCTGTACCATCATGTCCAATATTTTCTACATAGGAGATAGTAGGGTAGATTGTTAGTCTATTTTTTTTAAAATTGTGATATGACCATTGAATATCCCACGTATCTATACCCTTCTCAACCTGTTTGATTAACATTCCTGACAAATCCTTGCCGCCTTTATTGAAATTGTACTGTTCGTTTTTATCTTTTCTGAACTTCTCGATATTACTGACATTCCAATCCACATCTTCCCATCTGTCTCGCCATGTTGCCCATCCCCAGGAGGAAGTCCTTGGTACAAAGAAGATATCATATTCATAAGAATCAGGAATTTGCATAATCTCTCTTGAGTGAGTATATCCTGAGATAGAACCTATCCTTTTATCATCTTTGTATTTACTGAGCATAGTAGTCATAAAATTCAAAAATGCGGGTGAAGTGCGAATATCATCCTCAATTACTATTACAGCCGAGTATTTTTTCAAGGCTTCTGTGATTCCTGAGATAATTGATTTCTCCAATCCAAGATTATTAGTTCTTTGTTTTATTTCTATATTCTTATGATTCTTCCTAAAATCTTTAAGGAAATTTCTGACCGAGAGAACTTTCTCTTCGTGTCCAGCTTTTGGGCCATCAGAATAGACTATTACTGGATGATTCTTAAACCCTCTGTTTGATGCAAGTGATTCCAATGTAATTTTGGTATGATCTAATCTCCCATATGTAAAAACTATTATTGCAACATCTTTTAGTTCCACTCGTGTTACTTTCAATATTAATACACTGAGTTTAATTTATTTATTTAGATTTGTACAATATAATGAGAGTATTCAAATAATCAACAAAAGAGCAATAAAAATGAAATGTAAGATATGTAATTCTGATACTACTCCTATCTTTAAAGCAAAGATTATTAATAAATATGACGTACAGTATTATGAATGTCCTAGATGCTTGTTCATACAAACAGAGAAAGAATATTGGTTAAAGGAAGCTTACCAATCATCAATGAATATAAGTGATACGGGCGTTTTAACAAGAAATATATTACTGGGACTCAAAACTTCTTTAATTATTCAATTCCTGTTTAATCGTAAAGGTAAATTTTTAGATTACGCAGGAGGGTGGGGGATTTTTACTAGATTAATGAGAGATATAGGTTTTGATTTTTACTGGTTTGATCCTTACACAAGTAACGAGCTTGCCAGAGGTTTTGAAGCTGATTTAAGTGAGAGATATGAAGCACTTACAATTTTTGAAGGTTTTGAACATTTCCAAAATCCTTATGAAGATTTAGAAAAAATGTTTAAGCTTTCAGATACTATCATTTTCTCTACAACGTTAGTACCAAAACCAACTCCTCAACCTAAGGATTGGTGGTATTACGGATTAGAGCATGGGCAACATGTTGCACTGTATTCGAAAGAGAGTTTTGAGTTCATAGCTAAAAAATATAATTGCAACTACTATACCGATGGAAAATATATGCATATGTTTACAAGAAGAAAAATTTCGAAGCTACTTTTTTTCTTCTTAACCTCTTTCTTCGGATTTCTACTAATTCCTTTAGTATTGGTAACTAATAAATCTAAAACAATAACAGATAGTAAAAGTTTTTAATTTTTATCTTTTGAAAAGAATAATGCTCGACATCATTCTGTACACAATTCTAGCTTTACTAAGTATCTCTGGAGTAATATTAACTGTCCTAACTCTTCCAGGAGTATGGTTAGTATATATAGCTGTATTCATATTAGCTTGGATGGGATCATTTGAAATCATTACTCCCTTAATATTAGTAATACTCTTTGTACTCTCTGTATTCTCTACAATAGCAGATAATATTGTAATGGCTTTAGGTGCTAAGAAGTTAGGAGGAAGTAATTGGGGTATGTTAGGTGCAATACTAGGTGGTATTGTTGGCTTAATGGTTGGTAATATACTAGGTATGTTTGTAGGTCCAATAGTGGGAGCTACACTGTTTGAATTAATATTTGCTCGTAAGGACTTTAAGAGTAGTTTTAAAGCAGGAATAGGGTCTTTCATTGGTTTGTTTCTTGGTATTGTACTTAAAGTAGGTTTCACTATCGGAATGATTGTATATGTACTTTCGCTAGTAATATAACTGTTATGTAAATTCCTTTAACATCTGCTAATATATACCATGCATTTAATAATTGATTGTACAACCACTCAAAATCAACTTAAATACAATGGAATAGGACAATATACTAAACATATTGTAAGTAGAATATTAGAAAAGAAAGAGATAGATATAACATTACTAATGTTTGATGGAGAATCTACACTAGATCCATACCTTAAAGGAAGAAATATTCATATACACAGATTAGGAAAAGTAAGACCATCTGATTACAAAAATTTTCTCACATATATATTTAAAATACTCCCCGCTATTAAACAGTACAAAAAAGAAGACAGTATATATTTCTGTCCTTATTTCTGGATAGGGATACCATCATTACATATACCTACTGTACTAATGGTACATGACTTCATACTGCCCATATACAACATATATTCAGAACAAAGTATATTCCACAATATATTTAGAGGCATACAGTACTGGATAGAGATGTACAAAGCAAGATATTGTAAAGCTGTTATTACAAATTCCAAATGTACAGCAAAAGACTTTAGAAGATACTTCTCTAGATACCCTAAAGAAAACATATACCCCATATATCTTGATGGAGAAGTACAAGATTCTAAAGATATTCAGGGGTGGGATTCTTCCTTACCAAAAGATTACAAAGAAAGAGGATATTTCATATACATGGGAGGAACACCAGGCTCTAACAAAAATTCTGAAGGAGTAGTAAAAGGATACAGAGAATTTCTTACTAAGGTAAAACATGATAGTAGGGCACCATACCTGGTAATTGCAGGAAAGAACTTTACTAAAGAAATTGATAAAAGGGTAGTAAAGTTTAGAGACAAGATTGAATGTTTAGGACTAAAAGAAAATGTAATCTTTACTGGTTTCTATGAAGATTCTCATGTAAAACCACTACTTAGTAACTCAATCTCTTTCATACATCTTTCATTGTATGAAGGATTTGGTATTGCATTAGTAGAAGCAATGAAATCAGGTACCCCAGTTATTGCTCACAATGGTTCTTGTTATCCAGAGGTACTTGAAGATGCAGGAATACTAGTTGATGGTCTTAACTCTAAAGAAGTAGGAGAGTGCATGTACAAGATATACAAAGACAAGAAACTAAGGGATGAATTAATACAAAAAGGTTTGCAAAGAGGTAAAGAATTCTCTTGGAGAAATACCACTGATATGACAGTGGAGGTTTTCAAATCTGTAGTATAACTGTATACATAGGGGATAGAATAAAGTAAAATACAGAACAATAACTTAATGAATTAGATATATGGAGAAAGAAATATATCAATCGGATGACCCAAAAGATGCCCAAGGAACAACAGTAAGATTAGAAAAGCAAGAATTTGAGTCAGGATATTCAAGCTATGTTGTCAGAGTAAACCCAGAATTTACTCAAATGTGTTATGAACATGACAAACCATGGGATGAAGACTTTAGAAGAAATATCGGTCCTAACTACCCATATACAATGTCTCCTAAAACTTCAGAATTAATCGCAACAACGTCTACAGAGTTAAAGAAAGAAATGTCTAGGGTTGGATTTCAAATAGATCCATGGAAAGTAGGAGCAGACGATGAACCATATGTAATGGGTGTCTTAAGAAGAGTTATGGTTACAGACACTATTGAACCAATACTCTCATATACTGATGAAGTTGCATCTCATCTAAAGGGGCTTAAAGAGAAAGATCCATCAAAAGTATTAAACATTAGATCTTTTTTCTGTGGTGCAGCAGTTGCAGACAAAAGTTTAATTTCAAGGCTATATGAATCTGGGGTATCTGCTAATTTAATAGCAACAGATATTGCCGCCGATTCTATTGCAATAGCGGCTCTTAATTTTTCGGTATGGAATGAGTTACTACCTGAGAGTGATAGATATGAAATACATATTGTAAAAGGATCAATCCCAAGAGAATTATATGGAAGAGACAAAACTATTGTGCTACAAGTTGAGGATGCTCTTAATGCATCTAATGAAGAGAAAGATTTGAACGTAGCATTTGATGCATTGGTATTGGACAATGGTTTGCAATATGTAAGCCAGGAGTTTACTAGAGGTCTTTTATCAAATGTTTCTCATAATGTGGGAAGTGATGGATTGTATGTTGGTGCACTAGGTTTAGATTCCCAGATTAAGGTAGAAATACCTAAGTTCTATCATTTAACTCAGATTATTGATTCAAAATTTAGAGACTTGAGAAAAGTATATGCTCAAAAGAGTAAGTTCCAAGCTCCATATGGATACCCTCATACTTACAATTTCAAAGTAGACAAAAACACCGGAATGATAGTAATAGATGGTGTAGTCTCAGATGGTGCTGCAAGAATGTACACATGGTTAGGTAAGCTACTCGTTGAAAACAGACCAAGATTTAAGGAGGTTATGGCAGCAATTAAATCTGCAACTGACTTATCTAGAGCTAACAGAGCTGTTGAAACAACTCCCTTTGACTACCATAATGTTATGGTTGATGCACTAAAGCAGGGAGGGAAAGAAGTTGAAGTTATTGAAAGACCACTTGAATTTGAAAAATATGGGTGGACTGAAGTTGGTGAAGATAGATATTCTAATGGTAAGGAAGAAGTAGATGGTGGTACAATGATGCGCCTTTGTAAAGAGAAGGACCCTTTGGTACTTAGAACTTCAAGAATATTGGTAAAATAGAGTATTAAATTCAGATTATTCCTACAATTCATATGCCCATTAATGCTATCGGAATAATTACTTTACTGATTGTATTTCTTAATGTTGTATTAGGAGTAATCGTCTTTTTTAAGAATCCTAAAAGGGCTAACAATATTGTCTATGCAATTAGTGTTTTTTCTATCGCTATCTGGGCCTTGGTTACTTTTTTTTACAACAACCCAATCTTCTTTACTCCTGATTACTGGCTAAAAATTGTTTATGTAGCATCGTACGGGATGTTAATTGCGCAAATGATGTTCGCATATTATTTCCCTAAAAGAATACCTGGTAAATTTTGGCTGTTCGCTCTTCCCCTATTTATACTATTAATCCCAAGCGCCTATGTTTTACTTATTGAAAATTCTGTTGTCGTTACAGCAAGGCATTACCCAGAACTATTTATCTCCGTTGCAGAAATGGGGCCTGGATATTTTGTATATACATTACCGAATACCCTTGGAATCCTTCTTATTGCAGTTTACTTTTTAAACAAAAGTAAACAATTTATCGGTTATGAAAAAGCTCAGGTCCATTTCTATATATTAGGTGCACTTCTCATGATGGTTCCTCTTGTTATTGTTGATTATGGAATTCCACTTTTAACTGGAGATACTAGTCCATTTGTATATGGACCTCTTTTTGCAATACCTTTTTCGATATCAGTAGGGTATTCAATTCTTAAGAGTAGATTCCTTACTATTAAGGTTGTCTTGAGGAACAGCTTCCTTTTTCTTTTCAGTTTAGGTTATGCAATGTTGGTATTACTGTTCTTTGTTGACTCATATGAATCATTCTTCCTTAATCAAAACAATAACTATCTTAACTTAGTTATTTATTGTGCAATAACAATTGCAGTATATCTTCTTGCTTACAGACCTTTAGTAAACCTTCTACTGAACACCTTTTCCCAAGATGAGAAGAACAAAGAAGAGGTCTTAAACAACTTTACGCAAGTAAGTAATATTGAACTTACAATCGATAGGTTAGTAATAAATGTAAAGAGAACGATAAAGCAGATTTTCATGATTGAGAAAGCAGGAATAATACTTTTTGATAAAAGGGATTTTTCTGTAAGGTATGAATCATTAAAAGATTTTGGAGAGATTTCTCCAGAATATCTTCTTCAAATTATTCGAAATTGGTCAGATCTTTCCCTTAGTCAAATACTTGTGTCCGATGAAATAAAAAGAGAGATGACATTAAATAGCCAAGAATCGGATCCAAGAATAATTGAAATTGTTAAAGCTTTTGAAAAGTCTGAAATATCAATGATGATTCCATTTAATAGTAGAACACAATTAAATGGTGTACTTTTACTTGGATATAGGGCTGACAAGTATCCCCTTAGCGTTGATGAGGTAGAACTTTTAGAAAAAATCACTGCAAATATTAGTGTCTCTATAGGTAGAGCTGTACTGTATCAGGAAGTCGAAACTTTTAACAAATCCTTACAAGAAAAAGTAAATGAACAAACTAAAGAATTACAAATTAAGGTTAAAGAGTTAGAAGAAGCAAGGAAGAAAGAGGCAGATATGATAGATATAATGGGACATGAATTAAGAACACCAGCTACTGTTGTAAAACTAAATGTAGAACTTCTTGAGAAATTCATAGAGAGTAATCCAGCTGAATTTAAGAAATACATTGATAGGATTAAGAAGTCTGTTGAAACAGAAATAGGATTAATAAATACATTACTTACATCTGCAAAATTAGAAGGGGATAAGGTTGAGATAAGACATGATAATGTGGATATTAAATCAGAGATAGAAATGGCAGCACATGGTCATGAGATGGATGTGCAGGAGAAAGGTATACAATTTAATAGTAATGTAGATCCAAATACTCCTAATGTGTATGCAGATAGGGTAAGAGTAGTTGAAATACTTAATAACCTAATTAGTAATGCAATTAAATATACTCAAGAGGGTGCAGTTACAGTAAGTACTAAATATGATGAGAATTTTGTAACTGTAACAATTCAAGATACAGGAAAGGGAATACCAAAAGAAAACCTTCCTAAATTAGGAGAGAAATTCTATAGAATAGATAACTATCTTGGTTCTGAAATTGTAAGACCAGGAGGTACTGGACTAGGACTGTATGTTACATTTGGACTTGTAAGACTTATGGGTGGTGATATATGGGTAGAGAGTGAAATAGATAAGGGTAGTACATTTACATTTACTCTTCCTGTATACAAGGGTCAAGAGATTGGTAGTAGTGATTCAAGTAATATGTTTGAAAAGCTTGGATTAAAGAAATATGGGTAATTATTATAGGATTTGCAGTTATGTGTTATAATTTGTAGTTCAAATAGCTCATTAAAAAGGAGGAGCAATGGACTACAAGATTCCAAGTGGTGTTTATTTTTTCCAAGGGGCCCGAAATTCAGTTTTATGTGATACGAGAAATGGGAAAGTATATTCCCTAAACTCCGTTTCATCCAAACAAATTAGGGAATCCCAAGTTGATTCTGAGTTAGCAAGAATGCTGATTCAGTTGGATCTTTTATGCATAGAGAAAAAGGAGGAAGAAGAGAAACTAGTAAAAAGTTCAGAACTTGAGTTTGCTTGGTTTGAAGTAACGACTTCGTCGTGTAATCTTCGATGTCGTCATTGCTACCTTGGTAATCCTGTCAATTCTTTTTCTAAGAAACGAAAAATGCCGCAGGAGCAGTGGAGGGAGATTATAGCACAAACCTATTCGTTAGGTGTAAGAAGTTGCCAATTTATCGGTGGAGAACCCCTTTTATATAATCACCGAGTGGACGGTGTTCTTGATCTTTGTGACTACGCCTGTGAGTGTGGTTATAAAAGGGTTGAGATCTTCTCAAATTTGCAGTTGGTTACAAAGGAGCTAGCGCAGAGAATAAAGAGCCAGAGAATAAGGGTCGCAACTTCGCTTTACTCTGTTGTGCCTTTTGTTCACGACTCCATTACTGGTCATACTGGTAGCCAAGAAAAAACTGTATCTGCGATTCGTCTCTTAAAGGAATTGGGTGTTGATGTGCGGGTAGAAATAGTTTTAATGTCTCTTAATCAGGATACTGTTGAAGAGACGATTTCTTTTCTTGAGCAGCTAGGTGTTCGTCACAGAACTCCAGATCCAATAAGACCGACTGGTTTTGGTTCTGATGAATTTCTGCTGCCAGATGAGAAATACCTATATAGATATGGTTTAATGCTAGAACCGAATTTCTATGCGTCAAAAAGGAGGATTCTTCGTAATCAGGATTACAACAATTGTTTAGCAAACAAATTTGTTGTTACTGAGAATGGGGATATCTTCCCTTGCGTATTTACAAGGAGGAATGCCTATGGAAATGTAAGACAGGGGAGTGTTTCAGAAATACTTAACGGAGTAGGGGCAAGAAAAGTCAGAAAGATTACCAAGGATAGTATTCTTGTTTGTCAAGATTGTGAATATCGGTACGTTTGTTCCGATTGCAGACCTTTGGCAGCAGATACCTATCAAACCGAGGATGCTTTCTCTTGCTATCCTAATCCCAGATGTACATATAATCCCTATACAGGAGTATGGGGCAAGGGAATATGGGTTCAGAAGAACTCGAAGTTAGAGTACGAACCTTTCCCATCGTCGTCAGAATCTTAGAGAAAGGAGGCAAAATGTCTACACAAATTGTCATATTAATGGCTAATGAGAGTGTACATCCCACTGTGACCTGTGTTACAAATTTTGTACATACTCAATTGGCACTGTGCCAGCCAAATACCTGCCAGCCGGACAATACCGATCCACCAGATGCAGATGATACCTGCAATCCTGATTGTGGTCCTTTCGGCAACTGTCGTCCAGATTGCGAACCTCACGACTAATGGGCTATAGGAGGGAGAGCTACAGTTTATCTTCGTAGATATCATGGCTCTCTCTCCACTCCTTTATTAAATTTGAACAAAGTTCTATGTCAAAAAAGTATGATTTACAATTGATTGTCAGAAGTATTCAATATCTACTACTCGAAGAATTAAGTACAGTTTTTGCAAAAAAAGAGATACTAGAAGATTTACTTGTTGTCTCATTTGATGATAAATATTTGCATATATTTGAAAATAAAAACAACCGTATAAATATTACGGAAATCCCACATGAAGAAAGTATCACAGATGAATCAAAAAAGGGGTGGAGTGCGTACTTGAGACAAAGAAAGCATCTCTATGAGTACATTCCTACTCAACTGCAAGGTAAAAAAATAATATCAGGAGGACTTTATTCGGATTTTTCTAGAATACAAAAAGAAAAGGGGAGTATCTATTCTTCTGAGGAAAGTTATATCTGTACCATAATTCATGAATTTGCTCATGTTTATTTCAATAGCGTAAATCCTTTTTATTACGCAGATAAAGATTATAACTTATCTCTACTTGCTTTGTCTAAAAAGCTATTTTCTGGAAATGAAATTGAAAATGAATATCAAATTGAGTTAAATTCTCTTTCTGAATTATCAGAGATTTTTTCTTTTTGTGTAGAATATTCTTTCGCAAAGAAATATGCACCTAGATATTTCAAAAAAATGAACAACTATTTTACTAACGATTTAGATGTCCTTCTTAAGAAAGAGAAGGAAAAAGATTTAACAAGGGAGGATTCTGTTCTCTCTGATTCTCATACTCTATCTTTTGTTTTGGGTCGATTGATTTTAGAGAAATATCCTCGTGATTGGTCAAAGCGTCTTCTAAAAAGAACTTTGATATGAAGAAATTAATATGTTTGAAAAGCTTGGATTAAAGAAATGAAATATTCTATATCAGTAAGTAACGACAAAGAAGGTGAGACTAAAAAGTTCGAAGTGGATTTCTCTGTAAAACATTTCTTTCCTCTTACGAAAAAGGATGAAGAAAAAATATACAAGATTGTAAGAATTATTGATTCGCTTGGACAAGATGAAGTAGAAGAGACTAGTGATAAAGACTATAGATTCCAAACAGATAATGATGATGGAAAAAATATTTTGGATGGAGTGGTCGAAGATTGTACCAAGATGTAGAATTGGTGAATGAATATTAAAGATTTTTTCATTACTAAATACAAAAACAACAAAGAACTCTCTTACTCCTTTGGATGGAGATTAACCCAAATACTAACTAAACAGGGAAGTAGTGCATTAATGTTTTTCATTGCTACTTACTTTCTTACCAAAGGCGAAATGGGTATATACAATTACATGTCTTCTGCACTCTTTTTGATGATTGCTTTTGCAGATTTCGGTATCTCTACTGCTACTTCTAAATATGTAGCTCAGTACAATACCATTAGTAAGGAAAAAGTAGGTAGAGTACTTTTCAACTCTGGATTAGTAATATTTCTTGTCTCAATGTTAGTAGTTCTCTTCATGGCTATATATGCTAGAAGTATTTTTCCTGAGTATTACATATATCTCTACTATGCATTACCATTCATATTCATATATCCATTAACTTCTTTACTTGATGGCATATACAGAGGTCTAAAGAAGTTTAAGACCTTAGCTATTGTTTCAATTTGTACTGGTGTATTGGGTATCCTTTCTTCATACATTCTTGTTACAACATATGGATTGATTGGTGCTGTACTGACTCAGGTAGTATTTTTTTCTCTGTACGCACTAATTCTTCTACTACTTCATAAAGGGTATGAGTTTAAATATGATTCAAAAGTATTAAAGGATATTGTCTCTTACTCCATATATTTTGGTATTGCTACATTAGGATATTTCCTTTTTTCTAAAGTAAATATCTTAATACTTGGTAGATACAACCTCTTAGAAGAGATTGCAGTATATGAGCTTCTTAACAAGATATTTGCAATATATGTAATACCTTTCACTGTACTTGGACAGGTACTTGCTCCTAATGTTGTAGAGATGTTTTCTTTAAAGAAGTATGAGAATGTAAGGAGATTGTTTAGAAGATCTTTAATATATTTTTTTACATTAGCTATCCTTTTTGTTCCAATTGCAATGTTTTTAACTAAGATTGGAATAGAGATTCTTTTTCCACAGTATTCTAATGGTATATTGATGGCACTACTTTTACCTGTTGCACTAACATCTGCAAAAGCGATACCTGTTTTAGTTATAAATACGGGGTTAATAGCTTCTACTGGGCATGCAAAATATATGGCTGTAGAGAATGTGGTTGTTGGTGTAATAAATGTTTTACTTAATATTTTTGTAATACAGATATATGGATATATTGGTGTAGTATGGGTTACCTTTATACTTCAGAGTATATCTTTAGTAGTGTTGTATATAGTGTATTACAAGAGGTTGAGGGAGTATTGTTAATATAGTTTAATGTATAATGACGCATGGAACCTACAGAGACAATAGGATGTGAAAAAACAGAAATGGGTGAAGATTTGGCCTTTCTTAAAAGCAAGATAGAGGAAGTGCATTTTGATCCTTATAGAAATGTTGATGAGCAAACATTTTCACAATCCCTGAATAGAGTAGGATTTGTGGAGAAAAGGTATAGAGAAATAGCTATACAAGAATCTATAGCTTTACTTGGAGATGCACATACTACAGTCTGTAATTTTAGATTTGGCGAATTATTTCCAGTACGATATCAAGAAATAGGTGGATATTTTTATATTATTGGGGCTCCTGACATAGGAGACCATGTTGTTGGAAGGGAAGTCCGAGGGATAAATGGTCACAGTATCGAAGATATTGTTAAGAAAGTTAAATCTCTTTCATCAAAGGAAGGACCAGAGGTACTTTTGAGAGATCTTGCTTGGTATTTACAATCAAATATGATACTTAGGTATTATGGTTTCTCAGATGGCAAAGAAGTGTCTCTTGACACAGATAACGGACAAATTCCACTAAAAGTAAGTCAAAAATTAGCTAATAATCTACAAAGGCTTGACCCTCTGAAATGGATACCTACGGATGTAGATGATGATGAAACATATTTTGGAAACCCATTGTATCAATTTCGTATTTTTGGTAATACCCTGTTCTTTAAATATAACGATTGTACTAATTCAGGATATTCGAAAGAATATTTGGAAAAATTTAAAGATCGGTTATTAGAGGAGGCAAGAATTTGTCAAACACTTGTGGTTGATTTAAGGTCAAACGATGGAGGGAGTACTGAGGTGATGTGGGACTTGTTCGAGAGGTTGCCTGATGATAGGAAAATATATGTTGCAATCGGTAGAAGAACATTTTCTTCTGCTATGCATCATCTTCTCTATTTGAAAAATTCAAAAGGAGCAACATTAATAGGTGAGAATGCGGGTCAAAAGCCGAACAGATTCGGAGATAGTTATCACTTTACTCTACCAAATTCAAAAATTAGGATGAAATCATCCTTCAAATATTTTGAATTACTTCCAGGTCAAGATATTGAAGTAGTGGAGCCTGATATTCGGATTCCCCTTACTATTGAAGATTATGTGAATGGTACAGACCCCCTTGAGAAATGGATAAAAGAGATGCGCTAATTACATAGTGTATACCCTTAATAGATTTTCTTCTGTAAGTAATATTAATCTCTTTTGCCCTACTGAAATATTTGTATACTCTGGTAATCCATCAATCCTTTTTCCCTTAGAATTTTGTACCTCCAGTAATTCTCCATTTTCAATATTTAATTTGTACGTTCTTCCTTCTAAGAAAGAATATGCATTTTGTAAAATAATAAAATTTTTCTTACACACAATTGGTATGACAGTAGGAAAGATATCCTTTTTAAAAAGTAAGTTCTCTTTTGAATCATACAAAGATATGGAAGTGCTAAATTCATCCATACTCTTTATACTTCTATGCTCATACTCACACCTTAGTAATTCTCTCTCATAGCCATAGATACAGTTGTAACATACCTCTAAGATATTCTTAGTTCTGTTCTCCAGGTTATATATCTCAGAATTGGTGGTATATGAAAGTAATACATTGTCATGTGATATCCAATATATATTTAGAGGAACTTGTTCTGTGTTAAGTACATATTCAAAGAAAGGCTCTTTCTTTGTTTGGAAGATTGTTAAAAGTAACAACAGGATATTTTCAATCATGTATATATTTTCAAAAATTAGGATGAGGATTTTCACCACTTAATCGATCAGGGAAGATATCTTTACCAATCGTAGGAATCATATTCCAATCCACATCAATATATTCAACAGGATTTGTATGTGTAGAAGAACTTAATCCTTTCCTTGTTTCGAAATGAAGATGATATCCAAGATTTTGACAATTCCATTTCCCACTGTTTCCACTAATACCTAGTACTTGATTTCTTTTTACAGACTCACCAATCTTTACACTGTAGGAATTCAAATGAAAGTAGGTGGAGTACATTCCATTCTTGTGCTTAAGGATTACAAAGTTACCACCTTGATTACACTCCCCTCCATACTTGTCATATCCCACATTAACTACTGTAGCATCTGCAATACTTACGACTTTGTTTAGTTTTGCTCCAAAATCGATTCCCTTGTGTGGGCATTGATACTTTGTACACCCATACCACTGTGTAACCCCAAGATATCTTTCTAATGGGAAAGAGAACGGCTTAATCACAGGCGTAGCCTTTTGCATAGATATGGGTACTTTCTTTGTATATATTAAATCTACCCAAATATCTCTTTTGAATGAAAGATATATATTAAGCACAAAAGTTACTTTTTTCGAAGAGATATCTGTATTGAATATTGTGTTGGTGAAGAATGCAGAATCCTTGAAACCAAAAGAGGAATTCTTTTGGTACATACCATCGACTTCAATATATCCATAGTAGATTGGTTGAAGATTTCTTAGCTTCTTCTCAATTAATACCTGTTTGCATTTTCCCCAAGTATCAAAGTCTAGAAGAGAAAAAGGTTTGCACTCATATACATATGTCTCTACTGATATTTCTTTTCTGTATATGCCATCTAAAGAAAGAGAGAAGTAGGTATTCCAATCTAAATACTTTGTATTCGTAATAGAAATACCTAAATCACAATCAAGACTCTGTATTGAGTATGTCTCTTTCTTTAATATTGAAAGAGTACATTGGGTAGTATTGTTTTCTTGTATACCTTTTACTTCGGGAATATCTACAATTCTTGGCTCCTCATATATTTCTGTAAGAACAGATCTTTTTTCTACTGGGGGAAGGACCGGAGTAGGAATATCTTCAGGAGTATCTGGTATTTGTGGAGGGGTATAGGTTTTGTCAAAGAAGAAACAATCCAAGTCTTTGTAGTAGTAATCTTCCCTATCAATATATTTGTATCTCAGCCTCCTACAGTAGAAGGAGTTTTCTAAATGATATGTATATTCATATGTATTTGTCGTTGGCCAATGAGATATTTCAATATATTTAAAATCTTGCGTATATGAATATTGCAACTCATATTCAATATTGTTGCCTAATGATTCCCACTCTGTTTTAAGAGGTAATTGAGAATATGTTGGGTATGAAATATTTAGTACAGTTGCAAATATTAGTGGTATCATATATACCTACATTGTTTCATCTAAAGATGAAGAAATCTTTAAAGAAATATTTTTGTACTAAGTAAAATATTGATATAATCGAGAGCTATGATAAAACTACTAGAAGGTCTTTTTGACTCTAACGAAAAACAACTTAAAAAAATTCAACTAATTGTAAATGAGATTAACTCCTTAGAAGAGGAAATGAGTAAGCTCTCTGATGAGAAGCTTAAGAAGAAAACAGAAGAGTTTAGAAAGATACTTAATGTAGACTTAGAACAATCAAGAAAAGATTTCTATGAACTCAGTAGAGAAGAACTTAAGAAAATACTGGATGAAGAGAAAAAAGTCCTTAGAGAAATACTACCTCAAGCATTTGCAGTAGTAAGGGAAGCATCAAAGAGGGTTGCTAATCACAGACACTTTGATGTTCAGGCAATGGCTGGATATGTATTGTTTGATAACAAGGTTGCTGAGCTGTTTACGGGTGAAGGTAAAACATTAGCAGCTAATATGCCTCTTTACCTGTATGCATTAACAGGTAGGGGAGCACATTTAGTTACTGTAAATGATTACCTTGCAAGAAGAGATGCAGAATGGAATGGGCATATATTAAATAGTCTTGGTATGACTGTCGCAGCTATTAACTCTGGTACACAGTATAGATATATTACTGATGAAGAGGTTCTTAAGCTCAAAGGGGATGAAGGTAAAGAGCTAATTGAGCAAAGAGAGAAAAAAGCTAAAGAGGCGGGTAGACTTAAGTATGATCATATGAGTGGTGTAAATCTAATTGAGTGTAGTAAAAAAGAAGCATATGACTGTGATGTTGTATATGGTACTAACAATGAATATGGTTTTGATTACTTAAGAGACAATATGGTTGCCAGTTTAGCTGAGAGAGTTCAGGGTCCTAGATATTTTGCAATTGTAGACGAAGCAGACTCCATTTTGATTGATGAAGCTAGAACTCCTTTAATCATTTCTACTAGTGCAGAGGCATCTAATGAGATGTACAAACAGTTTGCTAATTTAGCTAAGTCTTTACAAAAAGAAAAGCACTATACAGTAGATGAAAAATCTAATTCTGTATCCTTAAACGATGAGGGTATTGATGCAGTAGAGAAACTTCTGAAGGTTAAGAATGTATATGAGAATGCACAACTGGCATATCATTTAGACAATGCACTCAAAGCAAAAGAGCTCTACAAACTTGATGATGAATATATGATTAAGGATGGTGAGGTATTAATAGTTGATGAGTTTACAGGAAGAGCTTTACCTGGAAGAAGATACAGTGAGGGATTACATCAAGCAATAGAGGCTAAGGAAGGTGTAGAGGTTAAACGTGAGAGTAGAACCATGGCAACCATTACACTACAGAACTACTTTAGGTTGTATTCATACCTTTCAGGTATGACAGGTACAGCACTTACTGAAGCTGAAGAGTTTGCATCCATTTATAATCTGGATACCATTGTTGTTCCTACTAACAGGCCTGTTGTAAGAAAGGACTACAATGATGTTGTTTACAGAACAATGATGGGTAAATTCGAAGCTATCGTTGAAGATATTAAAGAACACAATGCAAAGGGGCAACCCATACTTGTTGGTACTACATCGGTAGAGAAGTCTGAGGCCTTGTCTATGATGCTTTCTAAAGAAGGTATTGCTCATGAGGTCTTAAATGCAAAACATCACGAGAGAGAGGCTAAGATAGTGTCAGAAGCAGGTCAAAAAGGCGCAGTTACAATTGCTACAAATATGGCAGGTAGAGGTACAGATATTGCTTTAGGTGAAGGAGTTAAGGAAGCTGGCGGATTGTATATCATTGGTTCAGAAAGACATGAATCTAGAAGAATAGATAACCAGTTAAGAGGTAGAGCAGGAAGACAGGGTGATCCAGGTGAATCAAAGTTCTTTGTATCATTCGAAGATGAACTGATGAGACTTTTTGGTGGAGAAAGAATGCAAGCAGTAATGACTCAAGCAGGACTTGAGGATGATATGCCAATATCAATGGGTATACTAGGTAAAACTATAGAGAATGCTCAAAAGAAAGTAGAAGCTCACAACTATGATATTCGTAAAAGACTTGTTGAATATGATGATGTTTTAAACAAACAAAGAAATATCATATATGATTTAAGAGCTAAGGTATTAGAAATATCTAGTGAGAGAAAGGAAACTGAAGAAATATCTTTAGAAAAAGATATTAAATATACAACTAATTTAGATATTGAAAACCTTCAAGATATATTAGATGGTTTCGCAGTAACGAAGAAGGATACTTGGGATATTCAACAGCTAGAGGGATTAAAATTTAAACTTAATCCTTTGGATATATCCATTTTAAAGAAACTACTTGAATACATAGATATGCTTGTTCAAGCACAGCTTGAAGATGATATGGAGATAGATAACATTGAGGAGAGAAATTTGTATATACAGGTAAAAAACTTACTTACAGAAGAGATATTTGAAAAAGGAGTAAAAGATCTTTCATTTAAAAACAGTATTGAATTTTTTAGAAGTTTAGAAGGAAAGAGTATTACTGATATTAGTAAAGAATTAAAAAGATTGATATTTGTATCATATATTGAGCATATATATTCGATAGGGGTAGAGCCAATGAGGGAGCTATCTAAGGTACTAATACTTCAGGGGATAGACAGATATTGGATGGAACATCTTGATAATATGCAAGACTTAAGAGAGGGTATTTCTTTACGTAATCTTGCTCAAAGAGATCCTTTAGTAGAATACAAAAATGAAGGTTTCAGACTGTTTGATTCCATGCTAAGAAGTATTGATGAAAATACTGTTAGTAGATTCTTCAAGGTAAGGGTGGTAAGAAATCAAAGTCCTTTACAAGCACCAATACAAACAGAAAAAGAAGAGGTAAGGAGTTTAACAGACAACAGGCCAGGTAATGTAAGTAAGCAACAAACCGTTAAGAGAAGTAAGAAGGTAGGACGTAATGATCCTTGCCCATGTGGTAGTGGAAAGAAGTACAAGAAGTGTCATTATCCTGAATTTGAATAGCTATTATTATGGGTTTATTGACCTATCTCTCTTAATTGTAATATCCTAGATTACTGTAATCAGTTATCGGTTATAATTATGTCAAATCATGAAAATACAAAGAAGGTAGTTACCCAGCGACAAAGTGTACATGTAGTTTTTTTCTCCTGTCCTGATTGTGGTGAAGAAACCGAACATATTCAACTCTGTCCAGATTGTTCCAAACCAATGAGGGTAATAGATGTCGTTGAGAAGTTTGGAGATGATGCAGATGCATTTTTAAAAAAAGTTCAAGAGAAGATTGAGAATGGTACTTTTAAAAAAGATGATTTAATAGCTGTAGATGAAGAAGAACAACCTAATGTCATTGTCCTTGCAGACGATGATTCATTAGATGATGGAGCTGTTGTTGATGATGGTGTTGACACATTAGGAGATATATTTCCTGATGATGAAGATGATGAGAAAGTTACCTCTTCTGCCCCAGAGGGTCTAACAGATTTAGACGACATTGTCGCAGAATTAGATAAGGAAGAGGATGACGACTTCCCACTTGTTGATGACTTGGGGGATGAGGGTCTTCCAGAGCTTTAATGCAAGAAAAATATTTCAAAAGAGTTGCTGTAATTGCTGATCAAATGACTTCCTTTGGTGGTGCTGATAGGGAGATGTTTTCAATGTTAAAACTTTTTCCTAATGCAGATATATATACCATTGCATTTGATGCAAACAAATATATTGGTATAAAGCAGAGGGTATATACAAGCTTTGTACAAAGAATACCTAAACCAAAATCATTCTACAGACATTTAAAAATATTAACACCATGGGCATATGAAAGCTTTGATTTAAGGAAATACGACCTTGTAATTAGCATCTCAGCTGGTCCGGCAAGGGGAGTAATTACTGGTATATATCAACCCCATATCGCAATGGTAATGACCCCACCAAGAAGTCTTTGGGACAATGAACTTAATGTAAGAGCCTCTCGGTTAAAGAATATCTACAAACCAATTTCAACAATATTAAACACATATATGCGTATATGGGATTTAAGTATTTCTAAACGTGTAGATTACTGGACTGCTAATTCGAAATATATTGCAAAGAAAATACTAAAGAGATATGGGACTAATGCTACAGTAATATATCCTGGAATTTCAAAAGAGAGTTTTGAAAAAGTATCTAAGGAGCAGAAAAGAAAGATTTGTGAAAAGTACGACATAGAAGGAGAGTTTGTTCTTGTTGTATCTCGTTTGTACGATTACAAAAGAATAGATTGGGCAATACGAGCATGTTTAAAAGCAGGTAAGCAATTAGTAATAGTTGGAGAAGGTCCAGATATGAAATATCTAAAGAGTATAGCTAATGGAAATACTCTAATTAAGTTCCTTGGATTTGTAGAAGATGATAGCGAAGTAAGAGTGTTTTTTAATATTGCAGAAGTATTACTCTTTTGTGGTATAGAGGATTTTGGATTGGTACCTGTAGAAGCTATGGCACAGGGGACACCAGTTTTTGCATATGAAGAGGGTGGCGTATTAGAAACAGTTAAGAGAGGTATATGTGGAGAATTTTTCAAAGATGAAAAAGAATTAACTAAACTACTTAAGAATTTTAAGAAGAGAAGGTATAATCCTAGAGAGATTGTTAAAAGGGCACAGGAATTTACAGAAGAAAAGTTCTTAAATAATCTAGAAGAATATATTAAAAAAGTATATGACACAGAAAGAAAAAAGTAGTACATACAAGATAGCGGTAGTAGCAGATCCTCTTTACAAATATGGTGGAGCAGAGAAACATCTAGGAGATATACTTAGAGCTTTTCCAAACAGTACTCTTTTTACTGCATTTTGTGATAGGGATTTTGTTAAAAAATACTATCCTAATGTTGAAATTAAAACTTCCTTTATGCAATATATACCGGGAAAGTTTAAGTTCAGATATTTTCTTCAGTTAATACAACCTCTAGCTTACAAATCTTTTAGATACAAAGGATATGATGCGATAGTTTCAATATCTATTGCCTTTGCAAAATTCACAAGAGGAAATATTCCACATATAAATATATGTATGTCTCCTACGAAGTTCTTCTGGGAGAAAGAGGGTAGAACACTTAAGGAGAACAATCAATTAAAAGGAATTAATAGATTCCTATTTAGCTTCTACTCCTTCTTTATGGATACCTTCTTAGAAGATATCTGGAAAGGGTGGGATAAGGGTGCAGCTCAAAAAGTAGATAAAATGATAGCTATATCAAAAGCAGTTCAAAAGCGTATTAAAAAGTATTACCAAAGAGATAGTGATGTAATATATCCTCCTGTTGAAGTAAAAGCTATTCAAGAATTAACTAAAGTAAATAGGAAAGAAAACTGGTTTCTGTATCTTGGAAGAGTAGAAACATACAAAGGAGTAGAGCTTGCAATAAGGGCAGCTCATGATGCTAAGGTACCACTTAAGATTGCAGGTATAGGGGATGATTTAGAAAGAATGAAGGAGTTGGTAAAGGAATTAAATGCAAAGGGTTATGTCAAATTCTTGGGTTTTGTTTCAGAAGAGGAGAAACTAGAATTACTTTCTAAAGCTAAGGCTTTGATTTTTCCTGTTAGGGGAGAAGACTTTGGTATTGTCCCTGTAGAAGCCAATGCAGCTGGTACCCCCGTTATTGCTTACAGAGATGGTGGTGTAGTTGAAACTATTTCGGATATTAATCCTAAGAGTGGAGAGTTTTTCAAAAAGTATGATTACAAATCTCTTGCAAGGATACTTAAGAAATTTGATGGAAGACAGTACAAGGCAGAAAACTGTAGAAAACAAGCAAGTAACTTTGCAGTAGAAATCTTTATTTACAAGCTACAAAGGTATGTAGATGATGCTATACAGAATCGTTAAAAGAATCCTTGATTTAATACTAGCCACAGTACTTTGGATACTTACATCTCCATTAATGTTGTTGATTTCGATATTGATAAAGGTGTCTGATGGAGGTGAGGTGTTTGTTGGTACCCCTATTAGATATGGTCTGAATGGGAAATCATTCTTTATGTACAAATTTCGTACAATGATTCCGAATGCTCATCATATTGCGATGAACAATGGTGAAATCAAAGACAAACTTTTAGGTAATCACAAGCTTGAGGGTGATATGAGAGTAACAAAGATTGGAAAGATATTGAGAAATACAGACTTGGATGAATTACCTCAACTTATAAATGTAATTCTTGGTCAAATGAGTATGGTTGGTCCTAGGCCTTTTTATGAGGAGGAGGTTCTACATCACTTAGAGAAATATCCAGAAGACAAAAAATATTTTGAAGTCATCTTTAAATCGAAGCCTGGATTAACTGGCATCTGGCAAGTATCAGGCAGGAATGAAATACCTTTTAGAAAGAGACTACAAATGGAGAGTGAATATGCTCTTAAACCTAGTATACTTAAGGATATGTACATATTTCTAAAAACTCCAATAATCGTCCTTACAAGAAAAGGTGCTCTTCAGTAGACCCGGGTCTACTAATATGTCTTAATATAGATAGATAAAAATAGACTAGAGTCTACTATGAGGGATATTGTAACTGTAATAAAGTCGGTTAATTACTCAGAAGCAGATAAAGTGCTTACTGTTTTTGGTAAAAGCATAGGTAAGTTTGCTCTCTTTGCAAAAGGTATTAGAAAGATTAATAGTAAGAATAGGGGGAATATGCAAACTCTTTGTACTAGTGAAATATCCTTCTATGAGGGTAAGGGTTTACCTGTACTGACAGAATCACAGCTAATACACTCTCCTAATACAGATGTTCTAAAGGACAGAGTCGAGAATCTAAACAGAGTTTTAGTTATGCTTAATCGTATCCTTGCAGAATATGATTCTAATGAAAAGGTTTTTGAGATGTTGCAAAGCGTCTTAAAGAAGGATTTCAATATTGAATCTGTTAACAGATTCCGAGTAATCTTTCTTAAAGAGATGGGTTTTTTGCAAGATTTTTCTAAGTGTAATATCTGTGGTAATGAGAAAGATTTAAGATATATTGATGTTTCTAACTTTGCCCTTCTTTGTAAAAACTGTTACATTAATGTAGGAAAGTGCTATGAATTAGGTGATAATCCATATACAGAGGAATTCTTTACACAGGCTTTGGATATATATGTTAAGAAAGTAATTGAAGAGATATAGCTATGAGAATTAAAACTGCCATATTACAATTCTGTCTTCTTGTATCTCTTTTTCTTTTTGTTCCCAATATATATGCTCAATTACAAGAAGATGTTGTTGTTACAGCAAATATTAATGTAGATTTTTACTCCACAGTAAATGTTAATCCTTCAACGGTAGAAATATTTCAACCTAGTATCGTAGAGATAAGGGTACTTAATCCTAATGGTCAGGGTATACCTGGAAGACAGATAGTGATTGTTGCTCCTGGATTAAATATTACCCAACCTATTACACTTACTGATGCAACTGGTAGGACAACAGGTTCTGTCTCTAGTGGTACTGCAGGAACATATACTGTCTGTGCAAAGGATACTACCTTTGGCTATGACATTGATATACAAAACTGTAAAACCTTGTATGTAATTCCTGTACCAGTTCCAAGTATGCTTCCTGAGCCACAGTATACAAAGGGTTTAACTAATACTGTTTTATGGCAAAGTTTAGGTACTGCATATAGGTACAATGTTCAGGTTAGTGAATTTTCAAACTTTAGCGTAATTAAGCAGGAGTCAGGAGTTATTAATGCTACATCTTTTGAGTTTACAAATCTTGAAAATGGAAAGATGTACTTTTACAGAGTAAGGGCTCAAAATCTCTTTGGTGGTATAGGTGGGTGGTCTAATTCTGTATATAGTGTTCAAGATGCACAAAATCCATCTATCTCCATATTAGATATTGGTGGTGTTGGAGAAAATACTACTAACAATTGGAGTAGTAGTTTTACAATTACAATGCTTTTCAGGGTTACAGATAACCTGCAATTAGCTAGTACTCAATTCATATGTCTTAATTCCCAAGGTAATTCATATCCTTGTACAAATAGCTCTAATCAAGAAGGAGATATATTTACTGTAAATATTAGGTTAGGTGATTTAGAGAGAATCTCAGGTACATTCCTAAGGCAGAGATATGAGTTCTGTGTAGAGGCCGTAGATGGTGCTACAAATGTTCAAAGGTTGTGTAATATATATATTGATATTCCTCCGGGTGAAGAGGTTGTAGAGCCTCCTGTAGTCCCTCCAATTATCAAACGAGTAGAGAAGGTAATAGAGGATATTAATGTAATATTAGATGATACTGTTGGTAAGTTAGATCCTAAGGATTTGGATAGGGTAACTACAACTACTTCTGTTGTTACTGCTACTTCCGCAATCGCTATTGCTGCTGGTGGTTTAGGTAGTCTTCCATATTTCCTTCTTCAGCTATTCCTTAATCTTCTTTCTTTACTTGGATTTAGAAAGGGTGCTAAGCCTGTTGGTTTTGTATATGACTCTGTTACTAAAGAGCCAATTTCTCAAGCTATTGTTAGAATCTTTAATGAAGAGAGTCGTATTGTATGGTCAGATGTAACTGATGGTAAAGGATATTTTACGGCTAGATTAAAGGATGGTAAGTACAAGATTGTAGTAAGAGCGCCAAGATATATATATCCTTCTACTGTAGTATTTGGTAAAGAAGATTATCCTGTTACCAATGTCTATCATGGTGAAGAGTTTGTTGTATCAAGTGAGACAGAAATCAATTTTGCTATTCCTCTTGATCCAATGGAAACATCAAAGTTAAGACTTAGATTAGAAGGTTTCTGGACTAGAGTTAGGTTCATAGTGAACATTTTACATGTTCTTCTTTTCCTTGCTGGTATTACTTTAGCTTTCTATACATATTACAATTCACCGTCTGTTCTTTCATTGGTAGTACTTCTTCTGTTTGTTCCAACTTTCTTCTTCATATTAAGAAATATCTTCTTACACAGGGACAGGTATGGATTTGTTTTAGACAAAGCAAAGAATCGTTTGGAGGGAGTAGTCATTGGTCTAAGAGAGTCTGAGTTTGACAAGATTGTTGCAAAGAGAGTAACAGATGTAAGAGGTAGGTATAGGTTCCTTGCTGATGAGGGTAGATATTACATTGAGATTTTAGATACTGGTTACAAGGTAGAGAGTATTAAGGGTGGTAATGAGGTATATGTTAAGAAGGAGATGTTGGTTACAAGGGATATTGTTCTTACAAGGTTATCTAAGTAGTTTGTATTGAAAAATCTTTAATCTACTGGTATTATTGCGTGTTTAACACTAACGTGGGTGTATAGCTCAATTGGTAGAGCAAACGGCTCTTAACCGTTAGGTTCAGGGTTCGAGCCCCTGTACACCCATTTTTTTGATTTTCCATATCTCATACAGAATATCTTACATCGAGTGATCCTTTGGGGTTTTATGTTAATGATTTCCCTTTCTAGTTATTGTTTAAGCACAATCTTGTAGGATTTTTTACAGGTCTATATAATATAGTGTTCTTTAACAGGTCGAGAAAAAAGCTACAAAGAAGAGGAGTGTAAAATGGGCGATAGAAAAGTTACAAGTGAAACGGTAAAAGGATCAGAAGTGTCAGGTGGTCCAGTTCGGTATGATAGGTCTGTAACTACCAATAAAGATGGTTCAACGCACTCAACAGAATCGGTAACTACGGAAAGAAGTAGTGGAAGATTTTCGTGGGATACTGATAAGAATGGTAAAGTTACCAAAGTTCATGGAAACATGAATAAGTGATTTGTAAAAATCGACCTGTTAATGGTAAGGAGAGATCAAAATCTCAGTATAATCTCTCCTTACCAGTTTTATCTAAATTTTCAGGTTATTAAAATGACTTTTACCCATAAAAAGGATGGGAATCTTCTTTACGAGATAGAAATCACTATTAAAGCTTATACTAAGATCTCAGAAAAGGATAAAAAAAGAATCAATAAGATTGCTCTATTAATTGATGCATTAGGTTTTGAAGAAGAGAGAACAGAAAAAGCATATAGATTTGTCAAAGAGATGGAGAAGAATGAATATCTATTGGATATTGAAGATTGTACTAAGGAACAAAGTGACTAGTGAATTTATACTCTCAAGATTTTGCAAATTGTTCGACTTCTGTTCCTGTACATCCACCATTTGATTCTTGTTATACTCGTATGTAGGTTGGTTGAGAGGTGGGGAAGCTCTCCTAGTTATCTTCTATAACTTGCGATGTGAAGCATCTATGGATTATGTCCTGAAGCGGTTCAAGTCCTACAACCTACAACAAGCAATAACTCTTCCTATCTATATATTCCTGTTCTTCTTGAAGTAGTAGATATTTGTTCTCCTGTAATTCCTTATACAGTTCTCCTCTTGTATATTCCTTTATACTTAGTGGTACCTGTTCTTTAGTACTGTACCACTCTCCACTTTTCTCTAGATATTTCCAATCAGTATTCTCAGTATCAAATTCATAGATATATACCTTTTCACCAAGATATTCATCCTTTATCTTCCTATCTACTTTTACAGTAATGATTTCTGAGTTATTTGTAGTACTAGATGAGAATGATGATATCCCACTAAATACTGCAAATATCTTAGCTTTTAATTCGATATCTGTTGCAAAGATTACACCTTTTGGAGTAGGAGTAGGAAATTTATGATAGTCATCTGGGTGAACAATTTGAGGTTCAAATGGGTTTAAGTAAAATCTACTACCTTTATATATTTTCATTTCTATATATCTTTTATCATATACAATTCCATATCATCAAACCCTCTTTTTCTGTAATATTCTTTTGTACCAATAGCTGATATTACAGAAAGCTTTTTGAATTTGTTTTTTCTAGAAATATTCTCTGCAATCTCTATCATCTTCTTACCTAATCCTAGGTGTTGTGATTCTCCAGAACTATCTTTACCAATATTTACTAAAGAGCCATATACATGTACTTCCCTTATCATTGCACTACTTTTTATCTCCTCTATGTATGAGTCTCTTTTTGGTAATGAGAGTCTGAGGAAGGAACATATTCTATCTGTTTTTTGGGTTTTGTAAGAAATGAAATACTCTGTTGAGACAGTAGTTTGGTATTTAATAGTTTCTAGTTCTAAATCTTCCCACTTTATATCCTCATCCTTTATCTCTCTACTTCTAATATCTTGTATCTTTTTACCAACTCTCTCTATCTCTTCTTCTGCTATTTGTCTAAAGTTGGTACTTTTGTTTCCATCCACTATCTCATTAGAAGGAATATCCCTAACTATTCTTGTTAGTCTTGTATATCTTGGTGTCTTGGGTAATATTTCTACAAAGAGTTTAAGTAGCTCTTCTCTTGTATATGGTTTGTAGTTACCTTCTTTGTAATATTTCTCTAAAAGTGTATTTGCAATTATTGATGTAGGATATATCTTAAGTTCATCTGGTATATATTCTTTCTTCCAAAGCCTATCATAGTCTTTTATATCTTCTTTTACACTTGAGCCATACAAATTTGGCATCCAATGGGCATGTATTTTAAAACCTGCCAACCGAAGTAATTCGAAAGCCTTCTTCGTTTCTTTTGTACTGTGTCCTCTTCTATTTGATTCTAAGATATTGTCATTGAGACTCTGTATCCCTATCTGTATCTTTGTTGCACCAAGTTTTCTTAATCTAATTACTTCCTCTTCCGTTATGTAATCTGGTCTTGTTTCTAATACTAGTCCTACATTTCTACATACAGTTGTTTCATTTATTCCTTGTGCTTTATACAATTCTTCCCAAGATATTTTCTCTGTACCCGTATCTTTCTCATACTTTGTATTACCAAAGCTATTCATTCCATCGAAACATCTTTTTACAAACCAAATTATGTACTGTTCAGGATAGAAGGAGCAAGTACCACCAAGTATAATGAGTTCTATTTTATCTGTGTTATGTCCAATGTTTTGTAATGCCTTTATACGATTGTATGTTTGGTAGTAGGGGTCAAACTCATTCTTTAATGCTCTCTGTGCTCCTGGCTCACTAGCTATATATGACTTTGGCATTCTTACATCACTTGGACAGAATATACATTGCCCAGGGCATGCAAAGGGTTTCATAAGGACTGTTACTGTTGCTACACCAGATTGAGTTCTAGTTGGTTTCATCCTTATTCTTTCTTCTATTATTTTGTTTACTTCTATTTCTTTCTTTTTGAGTAATGTTTTGTATGCTTCTACTAGTTCATCATGTCTGTAAAGCCCTTTTCCCTCTTTTGGATATTTCTTAAGTATGGTTTGAAGGGAGTTTTCTCTCCATGTTTTAGTATTTTGTATTTGTTCAAATATTTCTTTGAAATTTTGCATCGTGTATTATACTGGTAAACCCTAGTCTAACAGAAGAGCTTTATGTAGAGGTTTTTTAGTAGACTAGGGTCTACTTCTTGCGGCAGTAATTCCTGTACTCCAACATATTTGTAAGTTGTATCCTCCTGTTGGGCCATAGACATCTATTATCTCTCCTGCAAAGTAGAGGTTATCTATGAGTTTGGATTTCATAGTTTTAGGATCTATTTCCTTTATACTTACTCCTCCACTAGTTACGATTGCCTTGTCCCAGCTTTCTAGTCCTGATACTGTTAATTTGAAATCCTTAAGTAAGTCTATTATGGTATTCCTTTGTTCCCTGTTTATATCACATGCTTGAGTTGAGGGGGGTATTTGAGAAAGATCTACAACGATGGGGATTAGAGAAGATGGAAGGTAGCTTTTAAGTAGGGTTCTTAAGTTTTTTCTACCACTTTCTTTTAAATCATGTTGCAACCTTTTGTCTAATTCTTCCTTTGGTATTGCTGGTTTAAAATCTATACTGATATTTACTTCCCCTTTTTCAAGTGCATCTCCAATCTCTCTAGACATATCAATCACTATCGGACCACTTAATCCTTCGTGTGTGAAAAGGGCTTCTCCAAATTTACTACATACCTTTTTCTCATTTTGATATGCAGAAATAGTAACGTATTTAAGAGATAGTCCTGCTAATTCTTTTACATATTTTTCTTTACAAAGTATTGGTACTAGAGCTGGTTTAAGCTCTGTAATTGTATGCCCTATTTCTTTTGCTAGAGTATATCCATCTCCATTTGATCCTGTTACTGGGTATGTTTTTCCTCCTGTTGCAAGAATATATTTTTTTGCTTTGAAGTCTCCCTTGTATGTAGTTACCGATGAGATTGTATTTCCATCCATATTGAATTTCATTACTGAAGTATTTGGTAATATGTTTTCTCCTACCTGTTCAGTTAATGCATATATGATGTCTACAGCCTTATCACTTTTAGGAAATACTCTTTTTCCTCTTTCTACCTTTAAGGGTATCTTAAGTATATCTTTGAAATATTTCATAGTATCTTCTACTGAAAATCTTGAAAAAGCTCCGTAGAGAAATTTTCCATTTCTTTGATATTTGGAGACTAAATCATCAAGATTTGTATTATGGTTTGTTACATTACATCTTCCTTTACCAGTAATTACTAACTTTTTCCCTGGTCTCGGATTTCTTTCTATGATTAAGAATGATTGTCCTAATCTTTTACACTCAACTCCTGCGATGAGTCCTGCTGCTCCCCCTCCAATTATTATTGTGTCATATGTCATTGTCTATTATACAATTGCCTGTAATTAATATATATATTAAAATCTACAAATTAACTTGTATTGATACATGCATGCTAGCTAAAAACAAAGAGAAGACACTTGTAGTATTTAAACCAGATGTTGTTCAAAGGCAGATAGTTGGAGAGATTGTAAGTAGGTTCGAGAGAAAGGGTTTTAAACTTGTAGGAATGAAGATGTTAATACCTAGTAAAGAATTAGTAGGTAAGCATTATGAAGACAAGAAAGAATATCTAATGGAAACAGGAGAGAAGGCTAAAAAGGGTGCTATCGCAAGAGGAGAGGATGTAAGTGATTGGAACAGTTTGGAAAGGGGTAGGTGGATTAGAGAATCAAATATTAACTATCTTACGTGTGGTCCTGTTATAGCGATTGTTCTTCAAGGTTTTGGAGTTATTTCAGGAGTCAGAAAGATGCTTGGTAGTACAAGCCCAGCTGATGGTGATGTAGGTACAATTAGGGCAGATTTTTCTTTAGATTCATTTGCATTAGCAGATGAGCAAGGGAGAGTTACAAGGAGTATGGTTCATGCTTCAGATAGTGTTGAGAATGCTGAAAGGGAAATTGGCCTATGGTTTAATGCTACTGAGATTTCTGAGTATGAGACTGCTGCAGAGAAAATCTTCTATGATGTAGGTTGGAGTAATTAGAGTTTAAGAAGGTCATCAACAAGGTTTTGTTTTTCTGTACTTAAGGTTGTATCTATTTCTTCAGATTCAAACTTTTGTATTTGTATTTTTCCATCTAGGAAATTTTTTAGTCTTTCGAAGTCTTTTTTTAAAGTAGATTTAAGAGTAGGGTTATACAAAGCTACAGCTGGATGATACATTGCAAATATTGGTATACCCGTACTATGTTCATATGCTTGTCCATGAGCAAGTGAGATTTTCAAATCAGGTATGAATCGCTCTAATGCATGTTTACCAAGAGGAATAATGACCTTTGGCTTTATATGTAACAATTCAGCATTTACCCATGTTCTACAAGCATCTTTTTCTTCAGGAAGGGGGTCTCTGTTATTAGGGGGTCTGTATTTAACTACATTTGTGACATATACATCTTCTCTTTTGTATCCAATATTACTTAGTAATTGATCTAGTAATTTCCCCGCTGCTCCTACAAATGGTTTTCCTTCTTTGTCTTCATTTAAACCAGGGGCTTCCCCTATGAACACTATTCCGGACTTTGGTTTTTGTGTTTCATATACTGGTTGTGTAGCACTTCTTTTTAGAATACACCTGTTATGTACTGCGAAGTACTCATGTATTTCTTTCAGTGATTTAAAGTCTTCTATTTTCATCTCCCCATTATACCAATTAAGATTGAGTAAGTTTTGTAGTATAATGGGCGAGTTAATTGTATATTTTTAATATGGAAAATACAGATTACAAAGTACAAGTTTTTACAGGGATTAGGCCCTCTGGTGGTTTAACTATTGCTAATGCAATTGGTGCTGTTAATCCCATTGTAAAGATACAAGAGGAAGAAGAGGTTGGTAATACAATGGTCTTTGTTGCAGATTTGCATGCCTTAACTGATGCTGAACCAAAAGAAACTCAAAGTAACATTGTTGATGTCGTAAAGGATTACATCTCTTTGGGTTTGGATGTAAACAGAAACAGAATCTTTGTGCAGTCTTTTCTTACTCAAGAGATAGCTGAATTGAACTTGTATCTTTCAAGACTTGTCACTATTGCAGAATTAATGAGAGTACCTACATTAAAAGAAAAGATTAAGAAGGGACAAAACGAGAGTAATGCTAGTGCATTACTTGCAATGTACCCTATTATGATGGCTTCAGATATTCTTTTACAAAAATCTGAATATGTTCCTGTTGGTGAGGATCAGGTTGCCCATATTGAAATTACTAGAGTATTGGCTCAGAAGTTTAACAAAAAATATGGAAATGTATTCCCTCTTCCTAAGGTATTGTCTTTGGGTAAGCCTGTAAGGATTAAGTCTTTGACTGGTAATGGAAAGATGAGTAAAACAGATCCTAGTGGAGCAATTCTACTAGATGATCCGATTGAGATATCTTTAAACAAGGTAAAGAGAGCTCAAAGTGCTTTTGCCAAAGAGAAGTCAGAGAGTTTAGATTCTTTGGTATTGATAGGGGAGTTTGTTGGAAACGAAAAAGAGAGAGAAGAAATACTATCCATTATGAAAAGACACTATGATGGTGAGAATGTAATGGGTGAGCTAAAGGGTGTAATTTCTACTGGCTTAGAAAGATTTTTAAAGGAGTTTCAAGAGAAGAAAGCATCTTTGAAAGAGGAGGATATTCTCAAGAAGGTAAAAATAGATGGTGATATAGCAAGAGAGAATGCTAAAGAGACATTAAGAGATGTTAGGAAAGCAATGGGATTGGAATATTTTTAATTATCTCTTATTCTGACAATATATCTTTGTCCATGACCAAACACTTCATCCATATCACCTTCTTTTACAACGAAGATTTTTATTCTACCATCATTGTGTCTGTTTGAATCTGCTACAAGCAGTACTGTTTCTCCTCTTTCATCTTTGATTTTATCCAGTATTAATCCGATATGTCCTGTAGGTTTTCCAGTACCTGCCATTGGGGCACCATCTACTCTTACAAAAAGGTCCCCGGGGTTATAATCATCAATACTAAGTTCTCCTCCTGCAATGGCTTGGGCTCCATAGTTTGTTGCCATAGACCTTTTCTCTTTATAGGTGTAATTTCTGAGTCCTTCGGGTATTAATTCTCTAGCACTATCTGCTGGAGCACTTCCAACGTATGGTATTGGTATTTCTGGATACAGCCAGGAGGCCATCATCACAAAGCCTACACATTGTAATGGTTGGTTTTTTACTTGTGCAGTTGTTGATAACATAAGTATTCTATCAACCCTTTCTTTGTTTTCTTCTGTAACATACTTTTTATACCAATCAGAGTTTCTTAGGTATTCATTTAATCTTTGTGGATTCTCATAGGTATATGTATTTACAGACTCTTGTAATTCCAATACGTTTTTCAAGGTTGAGTTTTGCTCTATTCTTTCTGAAAAAAGTCGTAAATCTTCTACGTTGTATATTAAATCAGCAGAGTTTTGCATTTGTATATCAATGGGATGATTTAATACATTTATGTCCATTTGATTGTCATTTAGTCTCTCTTGGTGTTGTGAACTTCTGAAATATCTGTAGTTTTCAAGGTCTATTGCTAATTTTTCTGTTTGATCTTTTGGAGGAAAGTCTTCAAATGAAAGCGAAACTACAAGAAAGACATCTGAAAGACCTCCTACACCATCTTTCTCGGTTGCACTATATGGTAAATCAGAGGGAGTTGTAAAAGTTTTAATATGAAGATATTTGTCTTCACCTTGAACCCATCGAAAGTCAAATGTTTCTCTATCATTGTAATCTACTGTTGCATCTACAAGATATTCAGAAGGACTAAAAGGTCCTTGTGCATACCTTACTGGATGAGCCCATTGTTCCAAAATTTTGTATTGATTGGTATTTTGTAGATGAACGAGTGCAGAGGTTCCAGTTGCCATTGCGCAGACCCCCCCTCCTTTTACCTTGGATTTGGAACTTGTTAGTCCGTATTCGTACTCATTTTTTTTGTTTAAATCTTTTAAACCAATCATATTTAAATATGATTGTTCTGTATTTTTTCTTAGAGGCCCATTTACATCTTGGTACTCAGACATATTTCTGAGAGCAATTAAGGTATTTGTAACTTTATTAGGATATATGAAATCCTCTGTTACTACATATGATACTATTTTACTATTTGTTTCCTTCTCTTTGGTAAACTCTATCTCCGTCCCATTTTCGTCTGTGGCACCAAGGAGCACAGCTGAGACAAAGTTTGCACCAAATGTATTCGCGATTAGACCTAATTTAATTTTTTCTCCATTGGGTCCGGTAATATTTCTTATTTCCGCTATTTCAAAACTGTGTCCGTAAGGAACTATTATTTCTTTAACCTCTCTTCTTTCATCTACAAAATTATCTTTTCTAAGAGGAATCATGTACATCGAAGTTTCATTTAATATTTCTATACCATATCCTGGTTCTTTTGCTTCAATTTTTTCTATTTTATATTCACTCCAGTCAGTAATATTTAAAATCTCATGATTAAAGGGCTTACTTTCTTGTGATATTGTTTGTTCAGTAGGTGTTTCAACAAGGGTTTGTATTGAAGGTGTTAGCGTAGGTGTCGCAAAGCTAGGCGCTTTTGCAGTATTTGTATATTCGAACCCCATGGGGGTAGCAAGGGTTTCAGTAACTGGTGGTTCTGTAACAGCTTCTTCTGCTTTTGCTTGTGCGGATTGGCCTATATTTGTACATCCTGTAACAGCAGAGGCGAGAAGAGATGTTACAGTAAGAAGTTCTACTGCTTTGTTGTGTTTTCCTTCCATTTTATGTTCTTGCTATCTTAAGATTTCTGTTAATCAATTTTCTTCCCTTAGTTGATATTTCTGTTTTACCTTCTACAATCTTTATACCACTATCTGTTGTTTCTATAATATATTCTCCTTTCTCTGAGATATCAAATGAGTATCTCCCTTCCGAGTCTGTAACTCTTTTTGCTACTACCTTATCAAAATCTTTGTCCTTAAGTATGAGTATGATATTTACAGCGGGTGTACCATTTTCATAAAGAACTTTTCCTGTTTTTCTTCTCATACCAATAATGCTTTTTACAAGAACATATGTGGTTGGAATGTAAAGTAGTAATATCGCTAGGTTTTGTGTAATTGGATTCTTTGAGTATACATATGAAGCTATTGTAATACCTCCAAGGAAGAGAATTAGGTTTATGATTGGTAGTATAGATGAAGCAAAACTTCTGAAGAGAGTAAATGCTTTCTTTTGTATTGCTTTCTGATCTGGGTCTATGGGGATTACAACATTTATTTCATTTTCCTTAAGCAGTATCTTTTCTCCGTGGTATACATTGGAAAGTGGGTAATCTTCCTTTCCAAGTATTAGTTTAGATGGGAAGTCATAGTTTCTTCCTTTCACTTCAAGTATATATTCTCCGGTAGGGATGTCTGTTCTAAAGAGTCCATACCCATCTGTTACTGCAGTATCAACAAGTTTTTTCTCAAGATCATATATTCTAACAATTGCTTGCTGTATTGGTGCTCTTGTAATTGAATCATATACATATCCAGCAGGGTATCTCTTTCTTCTAAACCCTATTGAGCTTAGGATGTTGATAAAGATTTGTGACATAGCATATCCTACCTGTCCAAGGTTTCCTAAGATTGATGCTAATCCTACTGAAACAGTAACTGCAGTAGCAGTAGCTGATACCGTAGTGAGTCTTTCTTTTTCTATATTTCCCAGTGGTGAGCTATCAAGTAAATTGAATGTTGTAGTTACTACTCCCTCTACTGCATTAGAGATGTTGTCCCTTATTCTTCCTGTTGTTGGTATTACTGCTGGTTTCTCATACAGTTCTCCCTGTGCACCTGTTCCTCTTAGTCCATCTGCTATCCAATATGTTACTCCTGATATACTTGCTTGAGATACTGTTACATCATTTCCTTCGACTTTTAGCTTTTGAGGGAAGTTTCCTGTATACAGGACTGCTTTGTTACAATCAACTTTTATTTCTTCTAAGCTTCTTGCTTCTGGACATATTCTAAATGCGTTGTCTGAATCCTTTTTAACTACATACATAGTATACTTATCTGTTAATCCATGTGTAGTATTAAGCTTCACAACAGTCTTACCTTGTTGTGGAGAAGTTTGAATAATTGCATTACTCCAGTCTCTGTTGTTCTCAAATGATATTGGTAAGTCAGCTACAACAAAATCTTCAGTTAAGATTCTTACTGTTTGAACACCTGTTTGTGCTCCTTCAACATTACTTACATCAATATTTCTGTTGTCTACAAGTATAGTACTTATGTTTTCAGGCTTGTTAAGAATAATGGAGAATGTTTTACCTGTATTACTTTCTACAAATGCAGTTTCTACATTTGCATTGTTAATAGCCTTAACTCTAAATGCATATTGGGCTCCAGGTTCAAGAGATCTAATTGTTAAACCGGTATTTCCTCCCCATGATGAATGCGTTCCCCAAACGACATTGTCTACAAGTTGCATGGTTGTATAGTCAAGATATTTTCCAGTGTTACTTTCCTGTATTGCAAATCTTGTAGTAGTGGGGTTTCCATTTCTGTCGAATCTTATCCTACCTGTACTTCCTCCTACGGTTTCAAAGATTAGGTCTCTTGGAAGGTTGGCCCATGTGGTAGCAGAAATTGTTTCAGAGAATCCTGAGAACAAATTATCTGAGTTAACGCTTCTTACTCTAAAGGTATATGTTGTATTTGGTGGAAGATTTGCTAATGTGAAGTTACTGTTTACTCTTGTATCATCATGTATTACTGTTGCAGTTGTAAATCTGTTTTCGTTATCAATATTTCCATTTGTTACTGCTTCAACCAATTGATATCTTGTATTTGCAGGATTAAGATTCTTGTCTACAGTTAATTCTATTGAACTTCCACTAATTACTCTTGCTCTTACACTTGGTACTCTTGAGAAGGTATGTGCACTTATTGATTGGGAACAATCTGTTTCAAGATTTTGAGAGTTTCTTGCTCTTACACAGAATGTATATCTTGTATTGGCTTCTAGGTTTTGAATATTTACTCCACTGTTACTACCGAAATCTTGTAAGGATCTCCATACAGGTTGTGTATCGAATACTCTTGTTGATGGATTCACATTCTGATTACGATTTACTTCCATTAATCTGTATGTAGTAGAGGTGTTGTTACTGTTAGCATTAATCACTACAGACATTGTAGTTGTATCAATTGCTGTTACAGAGGTAATAGCTGGTTGGTAAGAAAGAGTAATGATACTTACTTCATTACCATATTCTGTCTCTATGGAGTCATCATTAAGGGCTTTTACTCTGAAGGTATATTCTGTATTTGGTAATAGTCCATATACGGTTATTCCATTATTTGAGCCCAACTGTATATATGTTGCATAGTAGGGTGAGTCCTGAAGTAATTGAGAGTTAGTATTAAGATATTTCCCAGAGATTTTTTCTTGTAGAAGATATCTAGTAGTAGAAGGATTATTATTTGTATTTACAGTTAAGTCAACACTGTCAGCAGTATATTTTCCTGCTGTAATATTTTGTAATGATGGTACATTTGCAAACGTTATTGCAGAAACCACATTACTAAATGTACTCTCTGCAATACTGTTGTATATTTTCATTTTCCTTGAGTAAGAGGTATTAGGTTGCAGGTTGTTTTCTGTACAGCTAAGTATTTCTGTCCCAAGACAGGTTTTAATTAATACTCCATTTTCGTTATACAACTTAATACCTAATATACTGTCTGTATATTCAGATATTCTCCATGTTATTTGACTACTTGAATCAACAACTGGAGCTATTGCTGTGATTGGTGAGAGTAGGGTAGTAGCAGAGGATGTTCCAGAGAAGTCCGTTTCAACATTTTCTCCATTTCTTGCTTTAACCTTGAAAGTGTATGTTGTTCCTGAATTTAACCCTATTACACTAAATGGTGTTAAATCTGCATTGTTCTCTCCCCAGAATGGAGTTGCTTGTAATTCTCCTGTTGTTAAATTTAGATATTTGCCTGTAAATGTTTCTTGTATTAGAAGCTCAGTATATTCTGGATTTGCTCCATTCAGTACTCTTAGAGATATTGTTGAATTACTTGTAGCATATACATCTGTAAGACTTGGTGTTGTTGCGAGTGTATATGTAGAAATTTGGGTTGAATAAAGGGTTTCTTGTCCATCGAAGTTTCTTGCTTTTACTCTGAATGTGTACTGTGTATTTGGTTGTAATCCTATTGCTACATCTGATGTACTTTTAATCCACTCCCTTATTCCCGAATCACATCCTGTTTCTATACATTCAAAGAAGAGTCCAGAATCTCCTGTTGAGAGATTGTTTACTCCAGTTGCATTAAGAGATACAGAGGTAGTAGAGAGTGGGCCTGCAGAGAGAGTCGGTACACTTGCTTGAGTATATATGGTTATTGTATCTGAATATTCTGTTTCAACATTATCTCCATTTCTAGCTTTTACCTTAAATGTATATGGTGTGTTGTTTGAGAGTCCTGTTACGGTAGGATTATTGTCTAGTGTCCATACATTAATATTTGTATCGCAACTACCCTCGCAATCAAAGTACAGTTCTCCACCATTTACTGGTTGTGTTGCTGTGAGAGATATTGAAGTATCTGTCTTAACTCCAGAATATTGTATTGTTGGAACAGATACTAATGTATATGCACTTGCGCTGTTTGAGGGAGAGCTTTCTGCTTCATTGTTAAATACGATTGCGTATCTTGTATATTGTGTATTTTCAGAGAGATTCTCTTCATCACAATATGTTAGATTTTGACCTACACAAGTTACTTTAAGAATGTCATTTTCATCATACAGCATTATTCCTTCCTCTCCACTTGCATTATCAACGAATTCCCAACGCATTGATGTGGTCGTAAGTGGTGTTCCTTTAAACTCTGTTACAGTGTTTGGTACATCAAGCATTTTAAAAGTAGCTGTTGAGGACCAAGGGCTTTCTGTACCAGGTGTATCTATGAATCTTATCCTCCAAAAGTATGTTACTCCGTTTAGTGAAAGAGCTACTCCTTCATATTGAATTGGTATTGATCTTAAGCCATTCTCAATCCGGTCACTTCCTAAAAGCGCTATATATCCACTATCCCACATAGTTGTACCTGTAAAGGAAGAATTTGTATTTACTTGGACTTGATAATGAGTTCCAAGATCTGAAGGATCAGAATCAGTAAAGACTGCACTAAACTGAGGCTGTAATGTTGTTACTTGGGTTGGATTTGTTTGATTGTTTGTTTCAAGTGAAGATGGTGCATTAGGTGTAGAATTCATCTTGAAGGTATTTGTTGACGACCAACCACTAACAGATCCATTTACATCCCATACTCTCATTCTCCAGTAATATGTAGTACCATCAAGTGTCAAAGTATTTCCTTGGTATGTTATATTTGGAGTTCTTGTATTGTTTGCAGTTGTGGCCATAGAGGTCTCACCACTATCCCACATAGTTGTACCTGTAAAGGAAGAATTTGTATTTACTTGTATCTGATACTTGTTACCACTGTCACCATCAGGGTCTGTAAACAAAGCGCTGAAATTAGGTTGTGTGTTTGTAATAGAGGTTGGATTTACTAATCCTTCCGTTTGTAGTTGTGTTGGGGCGCTTGCAGGAGTATTCATCCTGAAAGATGCTGCAGAGGACCATGCCCCTTCTGCACCTTTGTTATCCCAGTATTTTATTCTCCAGTAATATGTAACTCCATTCAAAGTGAGATTAGATTGTCCATATGTAATATTTGGTCCTCTTGTTCCTCTTGTTACTGCAGAGATATTTATTTTTCCACTATCCCACATCGTAGTACCATTAAACGCTGATGTTGTATTTACTTGTAATTGATATGACACCCCTGTATCTCCAGTATCTGGATCATTGAAAATTGCACTGAAAATAGGGTTCATTGTTGTTACTCTCGTAGGATTTGTAGCATCATTTGTTGTAAGGCTTGTAGGTGCTGTTGGAGGTGCGTTGTAAGTCTCCTCCGCGCTTTGGGAGACATTTACAGATGCTTTTCTTTGAGCAAAAATGGTTGTTATGTATGGTGGGAGTGCTTGTACTGCGGATGTTGTCGCTGTACAGCTATGAGTATGTGTATCATGCACGAAGGCTGAACCTGAAACCCTATATATTCCCTGAGAACTTGCACTCTGTCCTCCCGTTGTAACACTTATACTGTGGGTGTGTGTTGCTCCTGCGTATGAAGAACCTGCTGTTACAGCTCCAAGTGGAAATTTTCCATCAAGAGCGGAAAATCTTGTCCAGCCGTATGGTGGAAGAGCTGTTGTCATTTCAATAATGCCGTTACTGGCATATGTTAAGGTAGAAGCCTGTCCATATGTTACTGAATAATATGGAATGTTATTATTTCCTGCTGTAGTAGTGGTACTGTTCGTCGTATGGAAGTGGTTTGCCGCAGCACTTGTACTACTGTGGGCGTCCTTACTATCCCTAGAATTGTTTGTTCCAGTATTGTATCCACCCGTGGCACTATGTGTATGTGTTGCAGATCCCCCACTTGCTACAAACCCATTTCCACCCTTTGGATATCTTCCTGTGAGAGTTGAATAGTAAGTGAAATTAGCAGCTAGAGTTGTTGAGTTTGTATTAAACATTGCAATGGTATTTGCTGGATGTGAGAGAGAAGTGTTTGAACAGTAGTATAGTTGGGTGAATGGGGGGTCAATCGTTGTATCTGTTACATTTACGGTTGCTCCTGTATGAGTATGATTAGCTAGCTGTGCAGTAGTGTTGGGAGAATCATCGTCAGCACCATTATGGAAAGTTCCAATTGCTGTTCCAGTTGTACAACTTGCAGTTCCATGATTATGGGTACCATTGGAACTTGTGCCATAGGAGGAGGAACCATATGGAAATTTCCCATCATATACACTTTCTCTAGTCCATCCACTTGGGCATGATGCAGAAGAAAGGACAAGGAATTTCCCACTCCAGGATGCTTGTCCACTTGTTGCGGAAGGGTTTGAATAGTAGAGATAAATTGTCTTACCTGCTGCAGGAAGACTTGGAATTCTGACCCAAACTTGTGTAGTTGTTGTATTACATCCTCCCTCTATCCAGTATGCAAGTAATGTCGTGTCATTACTATCAACAAATCGTAAGTCATTACAATTAGATTGTAATTTTCCACTTGATATTAATGTTGATGTATTTACCACTACTAAAACATCTTCGTTTGTAAGGTCGGAACCTGTACCACTAACTGTTAATGTTCTTCTATTTGCCCAACTACTGTTATACCAGCCCCTTACCTCTTGTACATTCGTACTCATTACAAATATAGCCGTGATTAAACCAGTAAGACTAAGAAGTGCAATTACAAATATCAATATTTTCCTAAGTTTCTTTTTCTTGGCAGTTTTCACTATTAATATTTAATCAAAATGTGAATCAACAAGCAACAATTTTAATTTCAAAAAGAACTAAGTTGCATTAAATACTTTTCTTTGGTCTAATTTTAAGACATGAAAAAAGTTCTTATAGTAATTGGTAGTGCTGGAGGTGGTCATATTGCATGTGCAAGAGCTATTGAAACAGCACTTTTAAAGTATAAGAAAGAACTGGATATTGAGATTGTAGACCTATTTCAACTCTCTGTATTTACAAAAGGTTATGATTTTTACTATTACCTTGTTACTAGATTTAGATTTGTTGAAAAGATATACAATTTTGGATATTGGTTGATAAATAGGAGTAAGGTATTTAGTGAAGTAGTATTTTTTTTCTCAGTTCTTCCACTATATTCTCCTACTAGAAGATATTTAGAAGAGAAAAAACCTGATTTAGTTATCTGTAACAACGGTCCTACTGTAAGAGCAGTAGGTATGTGTAAGAAAGAGCTGAATTTTAAATATGTAATTACTGTACCAGACTTAATATCTGTTAATCGTTGGTGGGCTGATGGTAGAGCAGATATTATCTTTTCACCAACTAAAGAAGCAGATGAAATATTAAGAAATTACTGTAAAGAATGTAATGTAGTCTCACCTTACTATCCACTGCGTGATGTACCTATGTATTCGAAAGAGGGGATATTAAGAATTAGAAAAGATATATTTAATGAATACGGATTTGATGTAAACAAGAAAACTATACTTATTACCGGTTGTGGTATGGGTACTGGTAATATTGTTCAGGGTTTAATGAGATATATTCGTAAGCATGATTACCAATTTATCATTATGGTTGGAAGAGACAAAGTCTTAGGTAGAGCTCTTAAATTGATGTTTAAGAAAAATACAAGAGTAGCAATTCAAGGATATACAACAGAAATATTAGATCTTTTTGCAATATCTGATGTGATTATTGCAAAACCGGGACCTGCAACTGTACTAGAGATTGAAAAGGTAGGTAAGAAAGCTATCTTTACATATCCAGTTGGGTACCAGGAATGGGGGAACGTTGATTACCTACTTACGAATCCTAATTTTAGATATGTTGGTAAAAGGTTTGATTTAATACCAGAGCATATTGAAGAGTTACTTACTATTAAAACAAAAAAGCACCAGAGTCTAATTAAAGACTCCAGTGCTATTGTAGAATATCTGTTTAAACAAAAGTAAGTGCGTAACCCTTTTTACCAGCTCTTCCTGTTCTACCAATACGATGTATGTAATCATCGTAATTTTCAGGAATGTCATAGTTTATTACATGACTAATGTTGTTTACGTCCAATCCTCTTGATGCTACATCTGTAGCGATTAATATATTAAGATTATCCCTTTTGAAAGCATCTATTATTCTAGTTCTTTGTGCTTGTCTTTTATCTCCATGTAATGCATTTACTTTAACTCCTTTATCAAAAAGTTTCTTTGAAAGATTTTCTGCTTCTCTTTTAGTTCTTGTAAAGACTAATATCTTTTTAAATTCATCTTTACTTAAGTAATCACAGAGTACATTAAACTTGTTTTCACCTGGTTTTAGTCTAACTACATCCTGGTCTACATTTTTACCTGGTTCTTGTTTCTCAATTTCAATTCTTACAGGATTTTTAAGTAATGTATTTGCAATTTCTTCTGATTTTCTATTCATTGTTGCAGAAAAGAAAAGGGATTGTCTATTTTCGCTTAAGCGAGAAGTTATATACCTAATATCTTCAATGAATCCCATATCTAACATTCTATCTACTTCATCTAATATGACATTGTTTATTTCCTTTAGGTATATAGCGCCTCTCTCAGAAACGTCTTTTAATCTTCCTGGTGTTGCAATTACAAATGCAGGGTCTCTTCTAAGAATCCCTATTTGTGCACCTATACTATTTCCACCAATTACTAATACTGACCTTAGTCCTGTATTTCTAGCTAATTGCATAAATTCATCCTGTATTTGAATTGCTAATTCTCTTGTAGGTACTACGATAAGGAATCTCTGATTTCTATCGTGTACTCCCTTATTTATCATTGGGATTAAGAAAGCTGCCGTTTTACCAGACCCTGTACTTGCTAATCCCAATATATCTCTCCCTTGTAGTATCTTTGGTATAGCTTCGTATTGAATCTTTGTTGGACTAGTATATTTCTTGTATGTAATATTTCTTTTAAGTTCTTTAACTAAATCAAACTCTAAGAGATTATGATCTAATACATAAATACTTGGTAAATCTTCATATACAGCTTTTGCTATTAATTGATTTACACTAATCTTTGATCCTCTCCTGTTATATCCTCCACCTCTCCTACTATTACTGTATGAGCTACTTCTGTAAGAAGATCTTCTTCTATTGTTGTAACGGTTATTACGACCGTAATTCTTTCTGGAATAGTTTTCCATGTAAGTAAATATTTAATTTTATCTTCAGTTTATAGAGGTAACCGAAAATAAAAATATTTAACCTTAATGGATTTGGGGCGATTATTTCGTTTAAATCTATCAAACAAGAAATGATTATATCACTAATATACAAAAATACCTAATATATATTCCTATTCTTTCTCTATACCGTTTGAGTTTGTCTCTTCTAGTTCTAAATATTGTAATGCTAATTCTCTTAAATCATCTGGTTCCATTTCTACATTTTGTGCATTTCTTGCAATTACATCTTCTAATTCTTCTTCTGTCATTTCTAATCTCATTGCTCTTGCTGTACAGATAACGGTTCTTTCCCTCCTTATATCTAATCTCTCTCTTTGACTCTTTGGATTTCCTACGTAAAGAGCTGGTTTTGATTCATCGCGTATCCAGACTGTGTCTCCGTTGTCATTTGTAAATGTTGGCATTTGTGTTAGTAAAAATATATTAAAGAAGCCAGATTATACCAAATCTTTAATGTTTGAACAGTATTTTGTCTGTCTAATTGTATGATTTTCAATCATTGTGTAATATGGAAAGATATCTTACTTGTTACATACTGTCCCATGAAATTAATAACTGGAGCGACTGGTAGAGTAGGTATTGCATTGGTCAGAGAGCTTAATACAAGGGGAGAGAAGGTTAAGGTATTGGTTAGAGAGGGTTCTAATACAAAAGAATTAGAACAATTTAATTGTGAGTTTGTACATGGAGATATATTAGAGGTAGATAAATGGGAAAGTAGTTTGGAAGATATAGATTCTATTTTTCATTTAGCAGCACATATTAATATTTCTTCAAAGAAGAAAGATTTTACATTTGATACTAATATCCAAGGTACAAAAAATATTGCAGATTTGTGTTTGAGAAAGGAAATAGTAATGGTATATGCATCTTCAATACATGCTCTTTCTGCTCCTAGTGATGGTTCTACTATTACAGAGCAAACTACTTTTGTCACAGATTCGAAAGAAAGAAGAGGTATATATGATTACTCCAAATCATATGCTACGAAGTATGTATTAGAAAAAGCAAATGAAGGTTTGAAAGCTATAATTGTTCATCCTACAGGCATTATTGGTCCATATGATTTCAGACCATCTCTCTTTGGTCAAGGTATGATTGATAGTGTAAAGAGTGGTTTGAAATTAACTACTGGTGGTAAGTTTGACTATGTTGATGTACGAGATGTAGTTTGGGGTATGCTAAAGGCTTTAGAATTAGAAAAATATGGAGAGAGATACATTCTTTCTGGGGAGCAGCTTAGTATGGAGGAATATGTTAATTACTTAAAAGAATTTACTGGGATACAATCTAATACAAAAATATTGGGATATACCAGTAGTTTACTTCTTGCTTACATCTCCTCTATACTCAACAAGGATTCACAGATTACACCATATGGTGTAAAAACTCTCTACAGTAACAGTAATATTTCTCATGAGAAATCTACTAAAGAGTTGGGCTACAATCCTAGAAGCGTAAAAGAGTCACTTTTTGATCAGTATACTTGGTTTAAATTAAATGGATATCTAGATGAAAAAAAGTAGAGTAGAACTAGAGCAAGCAAAAGAGAGAGTACTTAACTCTAAAGTATTTCTTTTTGATTTTGATGGTACTTTAGTAAATCTTGATAAGTTAAATGTTGATGCTTTTGCATTAGTATTTAAAGATATGTTCAATTTAGAATTTACTAGAGAGGACTTTATGAAATATATCTCAGGTAGAGGTTCTGAGAATGGTTTAAGGGAATATTTAGGTGTACATGGTGTAGAAGAGTTCTCATCCAAAGAGTTAAATGACCAATTCTATGTACACAAGAACAGGTTGATAGAGGAGAAATTGGAAGAGGAGGTATATCTTTTGCCAGGTATTAAGGAGTTTTTAGAGCATTTCAAAGAGAGTGGAAAGAGAAATATTGTAGTTACCTCTTCAAGAAGGGAGCATGTAGAGAGGATGCTTACTCATTTTGGTGTTTATCATCATTTTGAAATTGTTTTTGATAGGTACAATGTTGTTAAGGGTAAGCCTGATCCTGAACCTTTTGAGAAGGCAATGGAGTATGCAAAGGTAAATAGTAATGAGTGTATTGCATTTGAAGATTCCTTCTATGGTCTTCAGTCTTCTAAAGGTGCTAACCTTTTTACAATAGGGGTATTAAATGATGGTTGGAATGAAGATTTTGTATATGATTTAGCGGATTTTGTAATCGAAAGCTATACGGATATTCTTTAATACTTGAAGTTCATTTTTAATGTTGATATCTTTATATATACTAATTTGTAATATTGTATTTAATGGATAGATTTGAAGAATTAAGAAAGGCTCAAGAAGGGACATTAGAGCAACCTAATACCACACCTGAGCAAGAGGCAGTTGTTTCTCCACAACCTTCTGTAAGTATGGAAGAGAGTGTTATTTCAACTATGTCTAATGAAGAGAAAAGAGCAAAGACTTTGAATATGATTCTTTTGGTTATGGTTTTTGCAATGATTGGTTTGTTTGCATATCTTTTCTTTACTGATAGGTTACTACTTGGAGTAGAGAATCCTTTCTCAAAGCAGGTTGTAGAAGAGGAGGAAGATATAGAAGAAGAGAAAGATGAAGAAGAAGGGTCTGCTGTACAAATGAAAGAGTATGTAAATACAGAGTTTGGAGTTAAATTTGAATATCCTGAGTCATGGGTTGTACAGGAGGATGTTGTAGAAGGTTCCTTAGGTTTGGAAATAAAGGAGAGGTCAGCTAATCCTGATTTTGTATTTGTATATAGTTTACCTACTGCTTCTGGACCAGAAATTTGCTATTTCTCTGATACTGAAAATCCAGAAGAGATAGTGATTGGTACTTTGTATGACAATTTCTTTTCAATCAATACAGATTCTTCTCTTAGAAGAACTCTTTGGGTAAGTCAGGGAGTTTCAGAATACAAGGTATGTAAGAAGGATACAAATGGTAATTATACAGATTGGATACAAGCAGGGTATGTATCATACAAAGTTAATATGAACAGACCTGATGCACAGAGTATGTTAAAGATTATGGATGATATCTTACTATCATTCGAATATACAGGGAATATTTAGATAATTGTTATATATGACTTGGCTAAGGAGACACGGTGATGACACATGTGTGCCTCCTTAGCTAGTCAGTGAATTTAGTCCTCCCAGGAATCTATATGAGTCCATTTTGGTCTTGCATGAATTGCTATATCCTTCCCGGTGTACTGGTCATGGATAGAAATCATGCAACAAGGAGCATCTTTTACTCTTCGCCAATACTCGCCCTGTATTCCAGTAATCTCGCTTATGAAGCGAATCATATCCTCAGGATCGCTTGTAGCGAAATCCCAATGAATACCTGGTACCCAGTCGTTTGGCCAGAGCTGATGCTCAACCCAGAAGATTCCGTTTGGTGATTGCCGCGTTTGAACGGGTATGTACCATCGTTGATGGTCTGGTGCAGACTTTGAAATCGCAACAGAATCATACCTGTCCAAAGTCTTCCCTATCTCTTCTTGGCAATCTTGCTCTGACTGGTGCTTGAACCCTACGTGGTGGAAGCGTACTTCATAGGATATGGACCACATCAGTAGAGCAGCCAGCATTAGGTCAACGTTATCGTTTTCCCACGCTGAGGCAGCCACAATGTAGTGATCCTCGCGGAGCCCACCTTTCCATTCGCAGCCATCGTCAAAATTCGGAATCGGAGTTCTTGAGATTCCTTGACGAGAGCCCTTGGCAAGAAGGGTGTATGCTTTCCATGCTGCGTACATGGCAGGGGAGTTATCATCTCCAATGCCACCAGCCCATTTGGAAAGTTGTGACTCTACACCATACCCAGTATGATCAGCTTCAATCATATGGATATAGGTGGGAGTCTGTGATGCGCCGAGTAGTAAATCGGCAAGGTAGAAGGATCTTTCAAAAAGCGTTTGCATTGCATATCTCCTTTTTGGAATGTTTTTCACTGACTTTTAAAGAACCCCTTATTATACTATGGGCTCTATATAAATTCTAGTTAGGAGAGGAGTTTAAAGATTTATTAATTTGAGTAGGTACGGCATAAAGATTATCAATCCTAGGATTACAGAAAGTATCGCACTAACTAATACTGCACCTGCACTAACATCTTTTGCATATTTAATATTTACTCTGTACTCTTCAGAAACAGTGTCACATACTGCCTCTATTACACTGTTAAAAGCTTCTGATATAAGGACTAATGCTATTAAAAATCCTACAGCTATCCAATCACTATGTGAGATTTTAAGTAGATATGCAAAGACTATTACTAATACAGCAACTACTAATTGAATTCTGAAATTTCTTTCATTCTTTACTATCGATATTACACCTTCAATAGCGTGTTTTTGGCTTTTTAATATACTTTGTGGTGTTCTAAATGTACTACCCATATAGCTCCCATTATACATAAAAGTCTGAAAAAGTAACTAGTATTTTACTCCTCAACAACAACAGTTCCAGTCATATATGGATGTGGTGTACAAATATAGTCATATGTTCCTACCTCTGTAAATGTATAGCTAAAGGTTTGTCCCCTTCTAAGTAGTGGTCCTTTGAAATCTCCGTCTCCTGCAATATCATGTTGTACACTGTCTTGGTTAGTCCAAGTTACTGTATCTCCAGGTTTAATTACTACTGTTGATGGAGAGTATACATAGTTTCGTATTGTTACATTTATAGTGTTACTTGTTCCTTCTACTTGTTCTTGTTCATCATTGTTTTCTTGTATATCTTCATCTTGTACTTGTTGGTTGGGGCTATCATTTGTTCTGGTATCTCTTTGTGGTACAAAGAAAAGTAAGACAAGTACTATACCTATAGCTACAACAAAGATTACTGAGAGTACAATTACTAAAATTTCTTTCATATTAATATGGTTATTAATTTAATTAGGAGATTTTCATATCCTCGCTATCCATAGGATAGTATCCCTGTAGAGAAGGTGGTAGATATTCCATATTATATCCCTCTATTTTATGCAATTTTCTTGCAAAGAATTCTGTCTCTACCTCACCAAGCCCTATTCCCCAAAGATATTTAAAACATTCACTGTTATCTTCTCTTGTAAATATTTCTACTAATCCTTCAGCAATATCTTCGTTTAGTAAGCCTTTAGACCAATCATTTAATATTAGATACAGTTGTCTTTGATTTTCTGTAACATATTCTATTACTGGTATATGGTACTTTACTAAGAGATTTGTTAATTCATTCGCATCTGGATCTGCTCCTTCTGTTTTTTCATACAAATCATCTAATTCATTAGCAAATTGAAAAAGTAGATGATTTAACTCATCAATATTGTTTATCATTGAAGGGTATATATTAAAATTATATATACAGACTTAATGCAAAGAGTACGTGTAGAAGTACTATTATTGAGAATATGATTGCACTTATTTTGTGATATTTAAACATTTTTGGATATCCTTTGGTCATTAATATTCCCGTCGTTATCTGTATTATGAAAAAGATTAATGCTAAGAGTCCTAGCCAAAATACAATTGGTTTACCAAGTATTATAAATATCATGTATATATTTGATTAGCTTAATATTAATACAGTATACAATGTAGGTTGGGAATATACAAAATTTTAAATTTAAGTGATATATTAATTAATAACTTTAGTTCTTTCTTTATGAATACATCCTTCTGGAAAATCTTATCCATTATATTCATTGTGTTTTTTGTTGTAACTGGCGGTTATATTTTCTATCTGTTTAATCAAGGTTTTTTTGAAAGATGCGAGAAATCAGTAAATGAAGAGCAAGTGATTCAACAGAGTTGTAAATACTCTGTAAGTAGTGAAAATATGAATCTCCCAGTAAAGGTTTACAGAAGTTTTACTCAAATGGAAGATTCTGAGGGCAATTTTGTTGGTTACTTGGAGAATATTTTGAAACTAGATTCTGAAAGGAAGACTTTTGAAATAAGTATTCAATTTGAACAGTATGGATATATTTTAAAGGGTACTTATGAAGAGAAAGAAGATGAGATTAAATTGGTATATGATCCTGCAGCATTTGATGATTTAGATTCTTCTGTTAATACTTTGGTTCTAAATGTATACAATGGTGATATTTCAATCTTAGAATTTGTTAGTGAGCCAATATCAACACTGTCCCCAAAGAAAGGGGATATGTTTGTGTATTTTTTGAGTGAAGATAGATAAATCTATCCTAACAAGAATTTTAATATCTCATATACCAAGAATGCAGGCCATACTATTGCCTTAAGGATTCCTAATGCTCCCATCCAAAAGGTAGTTGCAGTAGAGATGTAATATATAGCTGCTCCAATTAGACCGAAACCATATACTGCATTTCCTGATTGATTGCTGTAATTATGTTTTGACATATTAAAAAACACTTATATTATTTAAATGATACATACAGTGTGTATACAGTACATACTACTGCTATTACAGCAAAGATTACAAGATTGTCTTGTATAAATTGTGGGAAGTAAGAACCAATTATTGTACCTATGGAAAGTAGTGCAAATTTAAATATTGCTATCTGCTTCCATGTGTATGTGTATGATTTAAGAAATTTCATACAAAAAGAAAAAAATAATTTAAATCTCTTTAATTAACTCTACAATATCTTTTTCTATTTCACTAGGTTCTACATTGGGAGCATATCTTTTGTATGGTTTTCCATCTTTATCTATTAAGAATTTTGTAAAATTCCATTTGATAGAGTTACCCATTAAACCATCAGGTAGTTCTCCTTTGAGATATGTAAATACAGGGTGTTCATTCTTTCCATTAACATCTATTTTTTCTGAGAGAAGGAATGTTACCCCAAAGTTTAATTTACATACCTCTACCATATCTTCATTTGATTCTGGTTCTTGATTAAGAAATTGATTAGAAGGAAATCCAATTACTTCTAATCCTTTTCCTGCATATTCTTTATTTAGTCTCTCTAAATCTTTAAACTGATATGAGAAACCACACTGTGTAGCAGTGTTTACAATTAATACAACTTTTCCTTTGTAATCACTCATCTTTATCTCATCACCCATTGTGTTCTTAAATGTTAAGTCGTAAAAATTCATATCTGTTTTTTTACTTAAGTTATTTGAATATGCCCTTACTCCTCCTATTAGTAAAATGCTAAGTAAGAGGAAGAGAGAAATTATTAATATTGTTTTTTTCTTTTTTGATTCCATGTATTAGGGGTAAAATTTAAAGAAGGGTATTCTTCTTTTGTATGAAGGGAGGTAATATTTTTTTATTTTATATCTACACTTGCAGGAACTGTTCCTACAAATTTAACACCTTCTGAGGTAACTATTGCTTCTTTTACATTGGTGTAACTAGAGAGCTCTCTTGTTTTAGCCGTTATATTCTCTAGTAAATCAGCCAATGAATTATTCAGGGAGTTCGGTACTGTATATCCCCCTATCTTTAAACTCTCAATATCATATATTGCATTGTTCTCAGTTATTGAAGCTCTGCCTTTTGCATACAAGGGAAGTGGGTCTGGTATGTATTTAAGATATGTTTTTGCTTTGTTAATATCTTCTTGTGTATACCCAAGCATCTTTGCAAATGATTCTGCTACAGGTATAGATATTGATGAAGATGCTTCTACTGTACCATCACCATTTATCCTTATCTGTGAATTCTTAAAGGGTAAATCACTCCAATCCTTTTCCCATCCTGCTATCCATGAGTTAATTTCACTTTGTGTAAAGGTATGATCTAATTCTATACCTCCCTCAAATACTAATTCTCCACTTTTAGGTGTTTCTCCTTTTAGATTGTTTACATACCCTATGTCATCATAGAAAGAGTATATTTCATCTGGTGTTTCTCTTACTCCTAGTTCTACCTGTTTAAGTGCTGCATTTGTTAGAGATGGTACTTTACCACTTAAAGCAAGATATCCGAGTCCTACAACAATCAATATTATTATTAATACAAAGAGGAGGATTTTTTTCATTGATTAATTGGGATAGAAAATATTTTATTATTAAAATATATCTTTTTTCTCTTTCTCTGTAAATCTTCTTATAGTTGGAATTACAAAATAGTTAAACACAGATATTAGTAATCCCAATACAATTGCCCCTATACTCCATTCTATTACTCCTGGTAAGAATAGTTGAATAAATGCATATCGTATATTCTGTATTGAGAAGTTAAGTACCATATTTTCAAAATTAGGTAGTCCTACAAAGAATAGTAGGAATACATAGTGCAGGTAGTAAGAGATTACAGAGATTAGGTATGCCAATATTGTTCTAAGGGTAAGAATTTTAAGAGATATTAGTTTCTCTTTTTTACTTTTAATGTATACATACAGACTTAGTAAGTACCATGGTAGTAACATATATATGAACAGAGGGATGAGTTGTAATGGATTGTTGCTGTTTCCAAATATTTTAGAAAAGATGGGGCTAATGGTATTTTGATAATGGAAATCAAAGATACCGAAGAGAAAAGATATTGTTATAAGGGTGAAAATACTTCTTTTCATTTTAGATACTATAACACAAAGAGATATGAGTAAAAAATATTTACAAAGTAGTACTGTTTTGATAAATTGAATCAATATATGAGAAAACTTGCCTACCCTTCATTCATGTTTTTGTTTACAGCATTAATACTTTTTCTTTTTTACCATCAAAGGTGCATGCCCAGTATTCTGGATTAGGAAGTGGAACTATAGAATTACCATACGTAATTACAACATGTTCCCAATTACAGGAGATAGGGGATGATCCCACAGCTCACTATGTCTTAGGTAATGACATATATTGTGAAGAGAGTGAGTTATGGAATGATGGTAATGGTTTTATACCTATTGGTGGAGGGCAGGATTTCTGGGGAACTTTAGATGGAAATAGTTTCACCATATATGATTTGTATATTAACAGACCCGAAGAGAATAATATTGGATTATTTCATACGATTGAGGGTGGAGAAGTGAAGAATTTAACACTTGAGAGAGCATATGTTAGAGGCAACGGCAGAGTTGGGGCTTTAGCAGGACAATCATCAGATGGAGATTATTTTAATATTTCAGTTATCGATTCAATTGTTATATCAGAAGATATCTATTTTGGAAGTAATGTCGGAGGAATTGTAGGATTTAGTGAAGATAGTATTACTATTGAAAATTGTAGTTTTAATGGGACAGTAACAGGATACAATTATGTAGGAGGTCTTCTAGGAAATGGCTATGGAGGAGGATCAGAAATATATATTATTGATTCGTATAATGAGGGAGTTATTTCTGGTAAAAGTGGTGTAGGTGGATTAGTAGGAGTTTCAAGTTATATTCACGAGATATCTAATTCCTACAACACTGGTTCTGTTGTCGGTTTCTACAGAGTAGGTGGATTGGTAGGTTACTCACAGTATGATATTTCAATCACGGATTCATACAATGAGGGTAGTATTTCTGGTTACTATCGTGTAGGAGGATTAGTAGGTGGTGTTGAGGAGAAGGTGACAATATTAAGATCGTACAATGAAGGCCCGATTTCTTCCCTTTTAGAAAATTATGATCCTGAAGAGTATGATTTACCTTCGTGGATAGATCAATATGTCTGTGTAGGTGGATTAGTAGGTGCAGCTTGGAAGAGTGATATTTCCAAGTCATATAATCTTGGTAATATGCAAGCATTGGGTGGTTCTAGGTCAGTTGGTGGTATTTTAGGTTGCGGAGGTTTAGTAGATATACAAGAGACTTACAATAAAGGTGATATAGAAACGGAATTAACAATTTCAAGGATGGTTTCAATAGATGGAGTTGGTGGTCTGGTAGGTATGGCAATTAATATGAAGCTTATGAACACATATAATGCGGGGAATTTAAGTGTCAGCTATTGGAATGATTGTACAGAATATTTTACAGATGGCTATTTATATTTTTCATGTGGCTATTTCCCTTTCAGTGGCGGTTTAGTTGGTACCTCTATGGTTTCCTCTGTTAGAAATTCATATAACAGAGGTGATATTACTATTGCTGAGAGTCAGGAAGAATTAGCCGAAGGGGGAGTAGGTGGGTTATTTGGGCTTCTTCTAATGGATGAGTGGATGATAAATGATATAGTTAATAATTTTGAGAAGGATTTTGTAGAGAGAGTTACAACATATATAGCCGAATTAATTAATAATTTCGCAGTAGGATTAATAACAAACCTTTACACAGGGGATAATGTCTTTGTAGGAGGATTAGTGGGTATGTTTTTTGCAGGTAATTGTACAGATAATAACTGTGTAGATGAGTATATTAATTTTCAAAATAATTGGTGGTTTAATGGTATAACCAAAGCAATAGGTACAGTGGTTGGAGATATCTTCAGTATTCCTCAAATGTATTCAGAAGAGCAAGAGGAAGGTAGGTTTGAAAGAGCAAGTACAATGGAAATATTTAAGACCTATTCACACAAGGTATACAATACTGATCCTGAATGGGATTTTAATACAATATGGAATTCGGTATATGATGGTAAAGGTTATCCAGTATTAGGAATACAAAGCTTGGTGATGCCTTCTGCACCTGTCGCTAGTGTTGTTTCTGGAACATATTCTAGTGGTTTTAATGTATCTCTTTCATCTTCAGCCAGTACAATTAGATATACAATAAATGGAATAAATCCATCATGTAGTACAGGAATAATATATACAGGTTTAATACCAATATCTTCATCCTCTGTGATTAAAGCTATTGGTTGTTCAGATGATGTTTCTTCTTCTCTTTCTGAGTTTACATACATCATATTGCCAAGTGGTCCAACACCAGATACAACACCGTCTTTAACAACTTTAATAAAGAGAAAGATATATACTCCTCCAACTGTGTTGGAGAATTTAGAATCAAGTAGTGAAGTACAAGAAGAGAAAGAGGAAACGAAGGTAGAAGAGAGTAAAGAAGTAGTATTTAGAATAAAGATTGTAGATGAGAAAGGTAATGCCTTGGTAGGTGCAAAGGTTATCTTTGAGGGTAAGGAGTATATTACTGATATGAATGGAGAAATAAGGGTTAATGGAATAGAGAGTGGTGAGTATGTATTAAAGATTACTCATGATGGTAAGGAGTATGAACAGGGGGTTGTTTTAGGGAATTCTAACCTTGTAACTGAGGTAATATTAGAAGATACAGAAAAGAAAGATTTCCCGTGGTGGGTAGTAATAGCTGTGGGTAGTGTATTACTAGTTACAGGAGTATATGCATTTAGGAAGAAACAGATTTAGTATTTTTATCCTTTCTTTATACAAAGGTTTTGCTTACTAAAGCATTCTAATATATATTATAGGGATGAGAATAGAGAAGACCTTCAATCCCCAACGTTTGAAAATACTCCTCAAGTATCACAGGGTATTACTGATTCAGGAAACAATCAAGATTAGTAATCCTAAAAAAATAATCTTTTCGTCTCCGGTCCATCTTCCTTTAATATTTATACGAAAGTATAATCATTTATGGTTACCTTTAAAGTCGATAAAGAATATGTATTTCAAGAATTAAAATCTCTTCTTAATGACGATTCTGTTTTTAAAGATGAAGTATTTGAAGTTCTTGAAAAAGATTTTCCTGAGTTAGTAAAGGAGTATAAATCTAATCCTTCAGATGAGGTAATAAAGAGGTATTTAAATCTAGTTATTGATAATTCTGTAGAGGAATACAAAGTAGAACTAGAGAAGTATTGGAGACAGTATGAGAGTAATATATTATCAGCCCTATTTGAGATAACTGGAGTATCAATAGATACAGATATTACATGCTACTTAAGGAACATACATTGGTATCCAAGAGATATTGATAAACAAGAATTTGCACTTTGTGCTCAGGATTCCTTGTTTAACAGTATGTCTACTATGATCCATGAGATCACGCATTTTTACTACTTTAAAAAATGGGAGGAAGTATTTCCTGATATACCAAAAGAACAATATGAAGCACCTCACCCATATTGGCATTTAAGTGAATTAATGGCATATGTTATTGATAACGATATTAGAATAAGAGGAATTAGCTATACTACATGGATACAATCAGAGTATGCTTATCAATGGTTTGATAATGAAGGAAAGATATCTATTCAGGGATATTTTGATAGGTTGTATAATGAAAACATTACAGATTTCAAAGAATTCCTGTTGAAGGCTAAAAAAGTTGTTGATGAGAATCCTGGACTTTTTGAGTAGAGATTGGAATTGGGAGGAAAATTAGTTTAGAACCAAAAAGAAAAGCAGGAAATTTTTATACTTTTTCATTCCCAATTATCTGATATATATCATTCCGAATTTTCCCAATATTGTTTACATCTGTACTTTGTATCCTAAGTAGAGGCATATTGGCTTCTTGAAAGATTCTTTCTACTAAATTATCTCTATCTCTCCTATCATTTCTTGAGTGGGAGATATCATCTAATTCTATTGCTAAAAGGGGTGAAAGATATACTTTGTCACAGATTACATAGTCTATAGATTTTCTTTGTATATGGCTTAGAGCCCCTTTCCAGTCTTGTCCTATTACTTTGTTATCTAATATTGAATCTAAATGTATCTGTGGAAATATGTAATATCGGTTATCTAACAGTTGGTTTAAGGTCTTAAAGAGATCGGATTCCGCTTTTGTTAATAGGTACTTCTTTCTAGTATATTGATATATTTTTTTGGTTTTATACCTATTTTTCTTTTTTATTAATGATGAAACTACAGAGAGTAATGCAAAGATAGGGATGAGGATTAGGATGTATATTATGAAGGTATCCATGTTAATAGTATATATTGTTGTTTAGATTATTCAAAACTTTTAAAAATTTCTTTGTAAAAGGAAAATTTTGAAGAAACATTATTATTTAAAACCTCTAGAGTGTGCCCAAGCATCTGATAATTAACAGAGAGTATCGCATCCTCACTTAATAAAGGATAATCCTTCTTTAAGTTTGTCCAATCAAGAGATTCTGCATTTACATGGCTAAAACTATGAGTGATTTTTACTACCTTATTGTAGTATTCTTTTGAAAATCCAACCTCTAACATTCTCTCCCCAAGGTTACTTTTTGTCCATCTCTTCCCGAATCCAAAATCATCTTTGGAGATATCTACGAGATATTCCTTTATTCTCGTTTCAAAATTTTTATTTAAAATCCATTTTAAATTTACGGTATTTTCTATTAAAGATCTTAGTAAGATGGCTGCTTCCTGAGTAAAATTCTTCTCACATAATAAAAGAATTGCCCCAGTAATATGAAATGAATTATAAGAGAGGCTGTGGATTAAAATATTTTTAGGAGTTTTTTCATAATTTCTTCCGATTTCGTCGAAGACAGAGTCCGTTTTTTTAATAGTATCAACAATTACACTTCTATATTGTCTCATTTTTTATATTTTTATCAATTTCTTTCATAATCCTATCTGTTTTTTCTAGAATTACTATTATTTTTTGATAATGCTCTATGTCTATGTTAGTTAATTCTATTCCTCTTCTATCCTTTAACCATTTTTGTGCAGGCTGATAACCACCTATATAGAAATTCCATGCAATTTCAGACACATTTCCAAAGTATTGGGTATCATTAATATAGACATTGCTGTTTTTGTATCTTATTTTTTCTACAACATCAGATCCACTAATAGGATATGTAGTTATATATTTATTAATTTTTGATGATTCCATTAAATGTAATTCTCTTAGTTTTGTTCCTATCTTTACTAATTTCTTAAAAGATTCTTTGTCTTTAGGGTATGGTACTCTAGGAAAATCTATCTTTAAGAATTCTTTGTATTTCTCCCTATATTTAGGACTATGTAATACTGCATATATATAATCAAAGATATCTTCTGGTGTAGTTTTACCAACTATTTCCTCTATTTTTTTCACTATTTCGGTATTCAAGTTTGGTGTTTTAGTACCATCGTCGGAATAGAGGTAGAGTGGGAAGACATAGCTATTATCTAATGGGGAGCAAATAGCCTTATCAGTTATATCCTTTGTCACAAAGTAACAATGAAATGGGCTTCGGTCTCTTTTTGTGCTATTTAGAACGAAATTAGGCTTTTCGAGAATATGTTTCATAACTGCATGTCGAGGATTGAAAACAATGTTCTTATGATAATAAATAAATCTGTTATCAAAAATCCTGTAAGAGTATGTCTTAATCAAATCTTCCCTATATGTTTTTCCTCCTTTTCTTGTGTCAGATAATTTCCAAAGAGCGTTGTCTTGGAGTGAATATTTTGATTTAATTTCTTCATCTGTTAGGTTAGGATCATAGAAGTCTTTAATCTTTTTCTCTAAGTTATTTTTGTTTGTATTTACAGCATAATTGTCCTTTGCGGTAGTAATACCCATACTGTGAACTTTAAAAAATTCTTGCAATGAAATTCCTCTGTTATATTCATTTATATTTTCATAATTTTTTTCCTCAAAGAAGTAGTAAGGTTCTTGATACTTTATTTGTAGAAAAGGAGTAGATCCAATTTTGAGTGAATTTAACTCTCTTAATTTCTTTTCTCTAGTTCCCCAGATATCATATCTAAATATTTTTCCTAATTCATTAGATTTTTTCTTGTTTGTTTTTATACCAATAAATATTGCTACTCCAGGTTGAATATCAAAAACATTTTCATCTTTACTTCCATCTGGACTAATATCTTTTGTCTTTGTATTTCCATGCAAATCTATTATGTAGATTTTGTCAAAGGTTTTAAGTAAACTCCATCTCATACCCCTAAAGGTGGGATTTTCTAAGTAACCATGGTTTGTTATGAAGGCAACAATTCCAGAATTATTCTTTTCAATGAAATTCTCTGCTAAGCCAAAAAATTTTACATAATCATCATTTAGCCAATGTTTTTTTTCTTTTAATTTCTCATCTCCTCCTGGCTCAACTTTGTATTTATTAATTATACTCTTCGCATAAGGAGTTTCGTTTGAGGAAACTCCGCTATAAGGAGGATTTCCTATTACCACCATAACGGAAGTGTTTCTCTTAATCTTTTCTGCTTCCTTAGATTCTTCGGTAATACTTTCTGCAAAACCAAAAGAAAATAGACCTTCTTGTTTAATCCCTTGTTCTAAGGCATTTGTTAAATAAATACCTAATCTTTTATTAAAATGTATAAAGCCAGTCTTTTTAAATGCAATACTTAGCTTAAGGTGAGCTATGGTATATGGAGCCATCATTAATTCAAAAGCATGAATACGAGGTAAAAGATCATGATGAACATATGAAGGCCACCGGCCTTTTTGACCAGAATCTAAAATATTTTTATAAATGAGGTTTATAACTGCACTAATAAAAGTCCCTGTTCCAGTGGCAGGATCCAATACTTGAACAGTATGTTTTCCATCTGCAGATTTTGAAGTATCTGCTAAACCATTGTGAAGATTAAAATCTTTTTTGAGAATGGTATCTACTGAAGTCACGATGAAATTCACAACGGGGAGGGGTGTATAGTATGCCCCCATTCTTTTTCTTAAAGCAGGATCATACTCTTGAAGGAAGTCTTCGTAAAAATGTATCACAGGATCTTTACCATCTTTTTTTTCAAAGTATTCCTCAAGTAGATTTTTTACATCAGCATGAGAGAAAATTTGGCAAAGTTCATCTACAATATATTCCAATCTTTTATCGAAATTAGGTCCTGCTATATGATCGAAAAAATGCATTAGTAAGGGATTGGATTGGGGTACTAAATCTCTTGCTTCCTGCCTTGTAAAACGATCTTGAGATTCATCGTTATATCTTGCTGCGAATAAGCCGTAGACCAATGTCTGGGCATACATATCCGCAAAAGATTCTACAGTTAGATCGCTTACTAAAAGTTTCTTAATCATTTCATAGACTCTCGCAATTTCTGTTCCTTCTTTTAAGAATTCTTTAACATTATCTCTTATTCTTTGTGCTTTCCCCGCCATTATTTTTGAGAGGTGAGCTCCCGATTTAATTGGTTCTTTGTATGATTTTGAGAAATCAACGAGCGTCTTTTCTAAAAGGACATAGTTATCGGGGATAGAAGATATTGTTTTTGTTTTTTTATCGACATTTCCAATTTTAATAGGTTCCTGATATAAAAGACCATTTCTGTAAAAGCGAAATTCTAGATAATCAGTTAATACAAGATTTGCATATCCATAGTACCTAGCCATTTGCTCAGATTTTTCTATCTTGTCTAAAGATACTCCTAAATCCTTTGTTTCCATGTATAAGATAGGGATTTCCCCATTAAAAATAACAAAGTCTGGTTTATTTTTATCCTCGGTTTTAGCCTCTTGCCTTATTTTTCTTACTTCAATTCGATTAAAAATTTCCTGTAGTAGATTCTGTATTGGTGTTCTATATGAATACTCTGTTCCTTTTTCACTTTTGTATATTTCAGATATGGAAGAAAGATATTTTTCGAAGGTTTGTTGCATTAACTTTTGTTAGAATTGTTAAGTTAGCTTATAGAATTTTACATTTTCTTAGTTTTTATAACAAGGGAAGAAAAGTAGTTATTCTTCTTTCTTTGGATATTTTTTTAGCATTTTTGATAACAACAGAAGGGTTATTTCTATTGCAATATTTCTAGATAAACGGAAATATTCCTTATTTGAAACAAAAGAATGCCCTCCCTCTTTATGAAGAACTCCGACAAAGGAGGTTATTAGGTCATCGTCTCTATCCGATAATTCTAATTTTATTTTAAGATATCGCCTATAACGTGCAATATCTCGCAAATTTTTTCCTTCAGGGTCTTTATATTTCGGAATATTATCTCCTTCAACTGAAGAGATTCTTTTTGCTATATCTTGAACCAAATCACTGAAAAAAGATCGGAAATCATTAATTAAACCTGCTGATATGCTACGACTTTTTGTGTTAAGATGTTCGTCTATCTCAGTTAAAAATTCGTTATATTTCTCATCTAAGTCGATATATTTTATTATTCTTTTTACCTCTTTTACATCTTTGTTAATTTCAATATTTACTGCTCTAAGTTCACCTTTTAATCCTATGATTGAGAGATCAATTAACTTTTGTAAGACTTCTTCCTTAAAATTGTTCAAATCTTGAAAAAATTCGTGAACGAGTATCTTCTTTAGAGATAATCTTAAATCAAACAATTCATCAGTTGAGAGAGAAATGAGATTCTCTTCGAGTATTAGGTCAATGAAAGAGAAAATATTGGAAGATTCATTACTTAGATTGTTATAAAGACTTGATTGAATATGTTCTAAAACCTTGTCTTTGTGTCCAAGATTAAATAACGTCCATGATCTAATGGGCAAAGTGTTTATATCATATCTTGAAAGTAGTAGCTTAACAAAAGAGCTTCTTAGTTCTACGTTGGTTTCCTCGATAGAGTGATATAGATCTTGTAAAATTTCGGAATTGGGATAAGAAAAATTGCTATCAGAATCAAGAAAGAAGGTGAATATTCTACTGTTGATATCGGAAATTTCCTTTGTTAAAACAATTTGAACTCTTTTTTCTAACTTTTCTTCATTCATTATTCTTGAAAATGGCGGGGTGAACGGGACTCGAACCCGCAACCTTTGCAGTGACAGTGCAATGCTCTAACCAGTTGAGCTACCACCCCAAAATGCTAAAAGAGTATATCAAACGTATATTAAAAATACAATGTGATATAATTTTTGTATATAAATATATAAAGCCCCATATATGGATAATAATATACTCTCCTTAATAAGTAATTTCGCAGAAATTACCCTCTTTAATGTAGATGAACAAGGAAGAATAAAGAAAGTAATACTAAATACCAAAGAAAATTTCAAAACAACAGGAGTTAAATATGTATTTGAGTTCTTTTCTAAAGAAGATGCAGCTAGATTAATGGATATGCTAAGTGTAGGAATTGATCAAGAAAGAGAATACTTTCTCTTCAAAAGACAATTCAATATCCCTGACTATGCAGATGTAAGTGTAAGAACTATAAATGGAGAGATATATGTAGGATTCCAATTCTACAAAACCTCAAGAGAAAGAGAACTAACATTGGAAAGAAGAATCAATGAATTAAATACTGCTGCTAATACAGATCCAATGACTAAACTCCTTAACAGATATGGATATTGGGAAAGGGTAAAAGCGATACTTAACTGTGGAGACTCTGAAAGAAGGGTAGGTATATTGGTAGTAGATATAGACAAATTAAAGACCATTAACGATACAATGGGACACAAGACAGGAGACAAGGCAATTACACAGATAGGGGATTTAATATCATCCACTATACGTAATCGGGACATAGCGGTTAGATATGGAGGTGATGAGTTTGTAATAGTGGTTGAGGAGCTATCCGGAAGTAAGAGTACTGCACATGGATTAGGTAGTAGACTTGTAAGAACTATTAATCAAAACAAAAAGAATTTCCTAACAACAACATCCATAGGGGTACATGTTACAAGAGTTGGAGATTTTGAAAAATATCTTAACAATGAAAACAAACTAAGAAAGGAATGGGACAAAGCAGTAGAGATTGCAGACAAAATGGCATACAAAGCTAAGGAAAATGGCCGTAACCAAGTACAATTCTCTAAGGAAGCTTAAGAATTCTTTTCAATTACATCAACAAAAGTCTCCTTATCCTGTAAACCAATCATTGTTTCTACCAATTCACCATCTTTAAAAAGCATTACTGTTGGAATACTCATAATTCCATACTTAGCAGGGAACTCTCTCTCCTCATCTACATTCATCTTACAAACTTTAGCTTTCTCTTTAATCTCTTCTGCTAGTTCTTCAATGATAGGGCCTAACATTCTACATGGACCACACCATGGAGCCCAGAAATCTACTAATACTAATCCCTTTGCATCTAAAACTTCTTCTTGAAAGTTACTGTCTGTTACATGTACTAGAGCCATAATTGTAAACACTTAATTTAGCTTTGTAATAGGCAATTCTGCATATTCCTAGTATAATTATACCATGAAAAGATTTAGATTAACTAACAATAACTGGGACGAAGCAATTAAAGAAGCAGTAAAGGTACTAAATGAAGGTGGGCTTGTAGTATATCCTACAGAAACCTGTTATGGTATTGCTGTAGATGCTACTAATGAGAGAGCATTAAGTAAGCTTCTCTCATACAAAACATTCAGAGGTTCCAAACCTATCTCAGTAGCTGTAGCTAATAGAGAGATGGCAGAAAGGTATGTAGAAATAAATGAAATGGCAGAAAATATATACAAGAACTACTTACCAGGACCAATAACTGTGGTATCAATGAGTAAAGGAGTTCTTAAACCACCAGTTGTTTCTAAGCAAGATTCTACCGGTATTAGAATACCAGATTACAAATTTACACTTAAGTTGATTGAATCTTTTGGAAGACCAATTACTGCGACCTCTGCAAATGTATCTTACAAACCACATCCATACAGTATTGATCAATTGATAAAGGATTTACCTAAGAAAAGTGAATCCCTTATTGATCTATTCTTAGATGATGGAGAACTACCAAAAAATGTACCATCTACAATATTAGATACCACTATGAATACTCTTACTGTACTAAGGGAAGGAAAGCTAAAATTTGAAGATGCAATTTTACAAAGTACTCTTTTGGAAGAGAAAATAACTAAGAAACCTGAACATACAAGTGATATGGGAGAGTCCTTTACTAAGGAATACCTAAAGGATTTAGAAGGTAGTGTTGTAATTGCATTAAGTGGAGAGCTAGGTGCTGGTAAAACTCAATTCACAAAAGGTATTGGAGTAGGACTTGGGGTAGAAGAGCTAGTTAATTCACCTACATATACAATCATAAATGAGTATGAATATGGTAGTAAGGTATTAGCACATATGGACACATGGAGACTCATGGATGAGGATGATTTAAACAGGTCTGGACTAATTGAGCATTTGGAGAAGGGTAACATTGTAGTAATAGAGTGGGCAGACAAATTCTACCAAGAGCTGGAAGGGATATGTCGCCAAAAAAACATCCCTATGTACAAAGTAACATTTAAATATATTTCACTTAAAGAAAGAGAGATAAAGATATATGGTACTAACTAAGGAAATATTAAAAGAGAAACCATTAATACTTGCAATAGATACAAGTTGCGATGATACCTCTGTTGCACTACTTAGAGGGAGAGAGGTATTAAATAGTGAGCTTTCATCTCAGATAGAGTTACATTCTGAATTTGGGGGTGTAGTTCCTGATTTAGCAAGGAGATTACATGAGGAGAATATTGAAGAGGTTTACAACAAAGCATTAAACAACAATCCAGGGATGATAAATAATGTGGATTACATAGCTGTAACAACTGGTCCTGGATTAGCCATAGACTTAGAAGTAGGTCTTAAGTTCGCAAAGGATTTGGCAGATAGGTATAACAAGCCTTTTGTTCCTGTTAATCATATGGAAGGGCATCTTTTTTCATCTTTACTTCTTAATTCAAAAGGTAATGGGTTAGTAAGTGATGAGGAATTAGTAGATGCATTTCCTGCAATTGCCCTCCTTATGTCCGGAAAGCATACCGAGATAGTGTATGTAGAGAGTATTGGGGAGTACAAGAAGCTTGGTCAAACATTAGATGATGCAGCAGGAGAGGCGTTTGATAAAGTGGGTAGAGTTTTAAACTTAGGATATCCTGGTGGTCCTGTTGTAACAGAGTTTGCAAAGAGAGGAAAAAGTGGAGTAATTAAGTTTACTACTCCAATGAAGAACTCTGGAGATTTAAACTTCAGCTATTCAGGTCTTAAAACTGCAGCATTGTACAAGTCAAAAGAATTAAGAGAAAAGGGTATTCCTGAGAGAGAATGGATATATGATTTCTGTAGAGGATTTTTAGATGCTGTAGTTGATTCTGTAGTTATTAAATTGCAGTTAGCTATAGAGAAACATCCAGAGGTAAAAACTGTATTTGTAGGAGGAGGAGTGTTTAATAGTGAAGAGATACTTAGAAAGGTTGGTAATACTGTTAGGTCTTACAATCTTAATTACTACTTTCCAGAGATAGAGTACAGAAGTGATAACGCAGCTATGATTGGTGTTAGTGCATATTTAAATATACTTCAGGGGAAGTATATTACAGACAAAGATGAGATAGAGGAGATTGATAGAGATCCTAGACTTTCACTTTGACATTTTCAGAAGTAATAGAGTATAATCCGAAGTCTTTTTTAAGGGCGCTGGTGGGGAAGTTGGTATCCCGTTGGATTTTAAATCCAAAGCTCGAAGGTTCAAGTCCTTCCCAGCGCGCCTTAAGCAGTAGGGGTACATAGAGTGAGGTTTTCCTCCTTGTCCTCCTCAGTACCTCTACTGCTTTCTATTTCCCAAGACTGTTTTCAATGATTAGGAGTCTATTGTATTTTGCTAACCGTTCGCCTCTATCTGGACCTCCAAATTTGGATTGTTGAGCTGGTGTACCTACAACTAGGTCTGCAATAAAGTCATCATTAGTTTCTCCACCTCTGTGTGATATTACTGCATTCATTCCGTTGTCTACGGTCATCTTTATAGCTTCCAATGTTTCTGTTACTGTTCCAATTTGATTTAGTTTAATTAGAACGGCATTAATTGCTTTTTCTTGTATACCCTTTTGAATAAGTTTGGTATTTGTAACAAGTAAATCATCTCCAACAACTTGAAGTTTGCTTCCTAACTCTTGTGTGAGTGTAGTCCAGCTTTCCCAGCTATCTTGCTCAAACATATCCTCTGTTGAATATATTGGATACTGTGAATACCATTCCTTTTGTATCTCATACCACTCCTGTGGTGAAAGAGATTTGTTTTCTTTCTTTAAATCATATTTTCCACTTTCTTTGTTGAAGAACTCCGATGCTGCAAAGTCTAGTGCTATTTCAAACTGCTCTCCTGGTTTGTATCCTGCTCTTTTAATACCTTCCAAAATAATATCTAATGATTCTTTGTTACCACTTAGTTCTTTAGGTATGTATGCCCCCTCAAATCCTACACCTACAGAGTATCCTTTCTCATCTAATACATCGTGAAGTGCATGGAATATTTCGCTCCCTGCTCTAAGTTGTTCTTTGAAGTTAGGAAAGACACCTTCCTTTGGAACTACCATGTACTCCTGTATATCTGTAGACCAATTACCATGTTTTCCACCTTCCATTACAAGTATTTGAGGTCTTGGTAGTTTAAATTTTTCTACTGAGTACTCTTTCTCCCAATATATCATTCCAATATATTCATACAGCTCTATACCAACTCTTTTTGCTACTGCTTTGCAAAATGCCATAGAGCAAGACAGTATTGAATTGCCTCCTAGTTTAGATTTATTCTCTGTTCCATCTAATTCTCTAAGAAAATCATCAAACTGTTTTTGTGATTCAAACTCTTTGTCTATGACTGCATTCTTTATAGTTGTGTTTACAATCTCTACTGCTTTAAGTACACCTTTACCATTGTATCTAGCCTTATCTCCATCTCTTAGTTCAAGTACTTCATTTACTCCAGTTGAAGCTCCACTTGGTACTTCTCCTCTTGCTTTATCTCCACTCCATAGCTCTATTTCTGTTGATATTGTTGGTATTCCTCTAGAGTCTAATATTTCTATTGCGTGTACATTCTTTATTTTCATTTCATTTCTCTTAGCAATTTATTACTTGATTGTTGCACAAAGTAGTTTAGTAGGCAAGAAAAACCCATAGTAGGTGTTTAGATGGTATAATACGGGACTAAAATATTATGATTTCTAAATGGGAGACAAAAAAGATTTACCAGCATTGATAAAGGAATGGTTTGAGCCAGATACATCTCCTACAGAAGAGATTGTGGTTGAGGTACAAGATGTAATCTTGGAAGAATTAGAGTATGAGAGTGTAAGTCAGGATGTATCGGAAGAATTACAAATGGTTGGAATAGATTCGGTAGTAGAGGAGACGGTTGGGAACGATCCTTCTGCTTTAGATTTTCTTAAGGAGAAATTTCCTTCTCTTTTGGGTAATTGTAATTCTTGGAAAGATGTATTTAAGGAGGCAGCTAGAATATCTAGAGAGGTACACAAAGAATACTTCTTTATACAGGTATTCGCATCAGGCGTCATCCTAACATATATGGCTACAAATCCATTCCTTAAATCTTTAGGTCCTGTATTAGCATCTGTGGGTTACAGAAACAGTAGTGTAATACAAAGGGGAGTATCAGAAGAGGATGTTAGAAAAGTTCTTGGAGGTAGTTCTAAAAAGTAGAAGAATTTGTTAGAATATCGACATCAAGCCGAGGTGGTGGAATTGGCAGACACGCTACCTTGAGGTGGTAGTGGGAGTAAAATCCTGTGCAGGTTCAAGTCCTGTTCTCGGCAGAGTATTTATGGTGTATAATACACACGTTTAGGGCGATTAGCTCAGCTGGCTAGAGCATCTCGTTTACACCGAGAGGGTCGTAGGTTCGAATCCTACATCGCCCACCATTCCATAGGGTGTTATTTTGTTTAACTCATCTCTCAATATTCCTGCTTATATTACATCGAGTAGTAAAATTTCCTCAGTTACTGAAATATTTCTTGTTAATGACAACTATAAGTTATATAATCCAATATCTCAAACCGAAAGGAGGTGAGGTAAATGTTTGCAGTGAAGTATTTCACTCAGGTCGAGTCAACTGATGCTAACGCAACTAGCACAGTAGACAAATCGAGCGGGCAGACTGACTTCGATTAGTCGTCACCGGCAAGCAAGAAGGGGATGTGGAGATCCACAATGCATTATTATGGCCGACACCTCTCTACATCCCCCTAGCTCTTTCAAGCATTTAAGGAGAAATCATGAGCGCAATACTAGTAGTAACCACATTGCCAGACCCCCACGTAGAAATGGTAAAAAAGCATCTCAGTTCTGATGCGAATGTAGTCATATTTGATCCAAAGACTCTGGCGTTGTCCGGTGGCTTTACGCTTTCAGACGCAGGGCTTTTATCCACTCTTGATGGGGTTAATCCGACCTCAATTTGGTATCGGAAGCCAAAGTATGTTTCTGATGCTGAGCTAGAGAAAATGGGAATCCCGAAAGATTTAATCTCTGCAATTTCATCTCTACATGAGGAGGGATTCTCACTAATTAGCGAGGCATATCCTGAAAGTCTTTGGGTATCAAAACCAACTGCAATCAAAAGTGCTTCAAACAAGCTTTTGCAAACTTTGATTGCAAAGAAGATTGGATTCCGTGTTCCGGAGACAATCTTTTCGACGGATCCGGTGGCAATAGAGGGCTTACGAAGCAGGGTGGGAGACATTGTGATTAAGCCATTGGGAAGGCCGTTTGCAACTGTAAATGGTATACCTTCCTGGTTTTTTGCTACTGTTATCCCTTCCTCTCAGACAATGGATTATGAAGGTCTAGGGTTAACTCCTATGATTTTTCAGCAGTTAATCCATAAGCTGTTTGACTTAAGAGTAACTATCATCGGTAACAAGATATTTGGATGTAAAATAGTTTCAGATCAAGTTGATTGGCGAACTGTACAGTCAAAACCTGATACTCTATATACACCCTTCGAACTTGATAGAAATATCATCGAGAAATGTTTACTCATGAATCAGCAACTTGGTCTGAACTTCGGGGCCTACGACTTCGCTTATTCCAAGGAGGGGGAATATGTTTTTTTAGAGATAAATCCTAACGGACAGTGGGGATTTGTTGAAGACAAAACGGGATTACCCTTATCCAAGACAATGGCGGAATTACTGACCGGTTCTCTTTAAATGTGCTGGGGGAAAGCTTTTGGTATAATACTCCAATGAAACAAAGCTATCCCCCAGTCACAACTGCGACGAAAAAAATCGCAAAAAGATTAATTGAAATGGCAAAGCAAGACCAATTGGTTCGCGATAAATATTTATCAAAAAGTGGAAAAAAATATTTAGATCAGATGTCGAAGGTTGATGAAATGAATAGAAAAGAGTTTAAAAGAATTTTCAAACAAACAGGGTTAATTACTTCTGAATATGGTGAAGAAGCTCAAATGGCGGCCTTTTTAATTGTTCAACATATGCCAAGAGAAGAAGTTGAATTGATGAAAGAATATCTTTCATTAATGAGAAAGAATATGACGGGTTACCCTCCAAATATATATGCAATGTTAACCGATAGAGTAAGAAATTGGGAAGGAAAGAAACAGTTGTATGGAACTCAATTTGTATCGGTAGAAGGAAAAGAGAATATATACAAAATGAAGGATATATATAAACCGAAAGAGGTAGATAAAAGAAGGCTTGAGATAGGTTTGGAACCTTTAGAAGTGTATATGGATAATCTAGCGAAAGAGAAGGGGGTAACTTTAATTTCTTAAGCAAGTAATTTCTAAGGTATGTTTCTGATACAATTGTAGTTTTATTAATACATCCTACTATTTTAGTTTATACATTTCCCTATGGCTGATATTAAAGATGACATTGAAAAAGGTGATGATTATATATGGGAATGGGCTGAACCAGGGCGTATTGATGGTACTAGCCTCATTATCCTTAACGAAAATCTTGCAGCGGCAATGGGTATCGCGAATAGTGTTTTTCCAGTTCTAGAGGGTAAAGAATCTGAGAATTTAAACAAATTTGTTCGTAAATTCTATCAAGAAAATATTTTAGAAATAGAGAATTTAGATTTACTTGTACAGAACCTTTTTCTTCTTCGATCTATTGATTTACAAATGAGAGAGACAAAGGAATTGTTAAAAAGAGAAATAATGCTCAACTGTGCTCAGGTTGCTCTTACAGACATATTGCTATTAATAGCTGATAATCCAAGTCTTTTTGCTGAGATAGATAATAGAATGAAATATTAGTTTTGACTCATTTAGTATATCTGTGTATATTTTAATAATATCTGTCTTACCAGATAGTATAAATTTATACATAGATAATATATGGATTCCAGTTTTACAAGTTTTCTTACCATTTCATATCAGGAATTAGAAAAATTAAATCTAAAGGCTAAGAAAAAAAGAAAGAATAGGGCATTAGTTAATGAAAAAGCTTTAGAAAAAGAGTATAGGGAATATTTAGAAAAAACAGAAAGTATAAAGGCAGTAACAGTAGCATTCTCAGATTTGGAAGGAAGGTTTCATATGCTTGACTATGACAAAAAATTTTTACTTGAATCAAGTAATAACTTAACATTTGATGGTTCTTCTGTTAGAGGGTTTAGTAGTGTAGATGAATCTGATTTAAGATTAAGATTAGATTGGGCCTCTTTTTACTGGTTACCTGCAGATATATTTGGAGCAGGAAAGGTGGCAATATTTGCAGATATCTGTACTAGAGAAGGAGAAATTCATTCTTCGGATTTCAGAGCAAGATTAAAAGTATTGCTAAAGGATCTTTACAAGAAGAAAATGGAAATAAATGTAGGAAATGAATTAGAAGGGTTTCTTTTTGAAGGTGTTGATGCAGAGATGCACTTCAGAGAAAGTAAAGGTTTTAAATTGGTATCTTTGGGTGGTTACTACCACTCTTTACCAAAAGACAAACTAAGACTCTTTATCGATTCTGTTGCAGAGGCACAAAGGGCTCTGGGTTTTGAGAATGAGAAAGATCATCCAGAGGTAGCTCCATCTCAGTTTGAGCTAAATTACAAGTATACAGATGCTATCAATGCAGCAGATCAGATTCAGCTTTACAAAATGATAGCAAGACAAATTGCTGAGAATATGGGATGTACAGCATGTTTTCTCCCTAAGCCTTTGACTAATATCAATGGTAGTGGAATGCATACCAATATTTCAATATTAAAGAATGGCAAGAATTCCTTCTATACGAAAAATGGTATAGAGACCCTTTCTAAATTTGCAAAAGATTTCATAGATAGGGTATTGGCAAATGCAACAGATATTTGTTTAGTATTAAATTCAAGTGTTAATTCATACAGAAGGTTAGATCCTAATTTTGAAGCACCTAATCAGATTAAGTGTTCTGCTGTCGATAGATCTGCAATGATTAGAATACCTACTGGGAATGAAAACTCTACTCGTATTGAAGTAAGATCTGTTGGTTCTGATACTAATCCATATCTTTTAACATATACCTTGTTGAAGATTGGGTTGGAAGGCCCTAAAACAGAGATAGACGAATCTAAGAGACAAAGAACTAGAGTATTGCCTGGTAATATCCATGATTCTCTTAGAATCTTTAAGGCAAGTGATTTAATGACAGAAGTCCTTGGTGAAGATGCAAAAGAAAGATATGCAAATCTTAAAGAGAAGGTTGCAGACAGGGCTCACAAGGAATTAGGTAAGAGTATAAAGAAGTCTGAGGTTATATATCATCACGAAATAACTAATCAGTATCTTTGGAATCAGTTTTAAATTGATTAAAAATGTTTTCTGTAATATATTCTTAGGGTATATAACCTGAGAGCTAAATACATGGAAACAAAAATAGACCTAGATAGGTATCGAAGTTACTATGAGAAATTTGATATAGGGCATGGATGGGGACATATTGAATCTGTGAGAAATTTTGCACTAGAACTGGGTAAAAAATACTGTCCAGAGAAACTAGAATTACTTTGGGTTGCAGCAACACTACATGATATTGGTCTATCAGTCTCAAGAGAGAATCACGAAAACGATGGTGCAGATATGATATTAAAGGATGAAGAATTAAGAAAGTACTATACTCAAAAAGAGATTGAAGAGATAGCAAATGCTGTAAGACAACATAGGGCATCATGTGGTAATCCTCAAACAGACTTTGAAAAGATAATTAGTGATGCAGATAAGGTATCTGATGATACAAATAGTGCATTTCAAAGAGCATACTATTGGGGTAAGGAGAAGCTTCCTCAGGTAAACCATGAAGGACAACTACTAAGGGCTGCATATCATCTACATGAAAAATTCGGTAAGAGTGGTACAGGTAGAAGATTGTATTTCAAAGAGAGTATTGAGAAGATAGATTCTGTATATGACCCTATCTTCGAAGCATTAGAGAGTTATGACTTAAAGAAGTTAGAAAGTTTTTTAAAGTTGTTTGAAATTGATAAAGGTTTCTTTTTGTAATATATTTAAATGGATAACATAAATCTTTTTAAGTATGGATTTACTAAAATACATAATTGTGGGAGTAGGTTGTTTGTTTGTAAGTCTAATACTTTCTATCATGGTTAGGAACATACTCGCAGGTGTGGGCTTTGCAATTCTTTCCTTTGGGGGATACATACTTTGGAATTATTTTAATGCTGCTAAAAATGATCCTCCCAAAAGTCCTTTTGACAATACACCAACGGACAATTAGCTCAGTTGGTTAGAGCACTACATTCACATTGTAGGGGTCAGTAGTTCGAGTCTACTATTGTCCAGTTTCTGGCTTTACTTTGCTTGTACAGAATGCACACTTAGTGGATTTTTTACTAATATCTGAAAAACAGTATGGACATTTCATTGTCTTTTTTTCTTCCTTTACCTGTTCTTTCTCTGTTGCTTTGTTAATAGCTCTAACAATGAAATACAAAATTATTGCCGTTATAGTAAAGGTAATTAACGCATTTAATACTAATCCGTACTGAATTACTACTGCTTGTGCTTCTTGTGCTTGAGCAAGTGTATCATATTGCTCTTTACCAAGGGTAAAAAACATTTCAGAAAAATCTAAATTTGCCGTTAAAAAACCAATTGGAGGTGTAAAGATATTCTTTACTAAAGCGTCAACTAAATCCTTAAATGCTACACCAATGATTACTCCAATTGCTAAAGTAATGGCGTTGTCTTTCATTGCAAATTTTTTAAACTCCTTTAATTCCTTTCTAATACCCTTAAGAATTCTTCCCATTTCTTTTTAAAATGTAAAAAATTAAAACCAACAATACAAAGAAGAAGAGTGATGCATATACTATAATTTGATTCATAAAGGCATCTTTCAAGGAATCATTGTTAAATTGAAAGAGTGTATATTGCAATGCAACAAGTAAAACTAAGAAGAAGATATGTATATATGAGTCCTTTATCAGTAATGAATTAATTACCATATATGAGACTGCATATACTGTCATGGCGATTCCATATAGTGTAATATATGGCACTATTTCAGAGTACATTCCCTTGAATACAATATCTACTATTTCTTTTGTAAACAGGAAATATACAGCAGAGATAGCGAGTCCTGTTAATGCAGAAATAGTTAGAGAGATGAGTAAGGTTTTCTTTCTGAATTGATCTTCTTCATTTGCTAACTTTGAAATCATTACACCAGCAATAGTAATTGATGCAAAGTAAACAATCTTTCCTACAAGTGATAGTGCTCCATATGATGCTCTTACTTCAGGATTTACAAGTATTAAATCAAGTGTAAATGGTGCATTAAGAAGTAAGAATGTTATAAATAGGAGTACAACTGCTTTGTATTGAATATTGATTTTCTCTGTAGAGAGTTTCATGCTTCCTGTTCTTACGAAAGGAAGTACAAAGATTAGTGTTAACATAGCAGGTATTACATTCGAAAGAATAGGGAGTGTAATATCTAAGCTATTTGATATTGCATAGTAGCCCATTACAAACTTAAGGATTGTCTCAACAACAAGAATTAAATTCAATGTAGCTATCTTTTCTAACCCAAGTAGAAAGCCCTTTGGAATTGGAGAAATAATTGCTCCAAAGAGAGCTAAGCTGAGTGGTAATATGTATTTGTCAGGTATATTTGCAAAAGCAGCTATTTGTTCTCCAAAGATTAAGAATAGTGCAGACAGTGTAACTGCAACAAGTCCTAATTGTAGTGTACTTCTAATCTTGAATTTTTCTAGATTAAAGTCTCTTTTTTGAGCAACCCTTTTAGTTATTGCAGTTTGTATTGCAATTGCAGGTATTTGTACTAGGTATATTATTCCCAAAGCGGCATTGTAAAGACCAAAGTCATTACTTTGGAGATTTCTAGCAAGGTAAATATTGAAAAGATAGTTAAGGAAATTTACAAAGACTCCTACGAGTATGGTGATTAATATATTTTTTAGAAAGGTATTTTCTCCATTAAAATATTTACTTAGTGTCATGGTGTATACTTGTCTAGTTATATATAATTAATAGAATACGATAATTTAATAAACTTTACCATTATGGAACTAATAATAGCATTAATCGGAGGTATAGCCTTGGGTATTGGAATCTTCTATTTCTTCTTCAAAGGTAATAGTAAGCAACAGGAAGAAATCTCTGAAACAATATCTCAAAAGTTAAATGAGATAATGCCAAATATCTTAAGCCAGGCTAATGAGAGTTTAGTTAGGATGGCTGATCAGAAGTTGGGTGCAGAATCTAACAAAACAAGAATAGATTTAGAAAATAAAAGGTCTGAGATAGAAAGATTGGTAAAAGTAATTCAAGAGGATTTGAAAAGTAGTAAAAAAGATTTAGAACTCTCTGAAAGAGAAAGGATTAATTCATTCTCGGCTCTTAAATCTTCTTTAGATGATTATAAAAAGATTACAGAGCAGCTTTCTGTAAGTACGGAGAATTTAAAAAAGGTTCTTTCGAATAATCAGTTAAGAGGTCAATTCGGGGAGCAGGTTGCAGAAGATTTACTTAAGATGGCAGGTTTTGTCCCAGGTGAGACATATACAAGGCAGGAGTCTGATAATGGAAGTAGACCTGATTTCACAATATATTTCCCTGACAAGACGAAGATAAATGTTGATGCTAAATTCCCATATTCTTCACTACAAAAAATGACTGAAACAGATGATGCTGATTTAAGAGCTAAGCATATGAGACAGTTTGAAACAGATGTTAAAGAGAAGATTAAACAGGTTACAACCAGAGAGTATATTAATCCTGAAGATAGGACTGTAGATTTTGTAATTCTCTTTATTCCAAATGAAATGATATTCTCCTTTATCTACGACAAGATGCCTCATATATGGCAAGATGCTATGCAAAAGAAGGTTGTATTAGCTGGTCCATTTAGTTTTACTGCTATTCTAAGAATGGTAAAGCAGGCATATGAGAATTTTAGAATTCAAGAGAATATATACAAGATTGTTGGGCATGTTCAATCAGTAGAAAAAGAGTTTGACAAGTTTAGTGAGGAGTTTGATAAGGTAGGTATAAGGATTCAACAATTACAAAAGCAGTACTCAGATGTAAGCACAACACGTGTAAATCAGATGAAGAGAAAGATAGATCTTGTAAAGTTAGAAGGTGGTAGTGCGAAAGAGAGTTCACTTAATGATATTGTTTCTATACCAGAGAAAAGTAATTCTACCTCTCAAGGAACACTGTTGTAAAAAAGAGGGGGCTTGTGAGCCCCCTTCAGTTTCCTCTTTTGTGTATCAGATTACATAGTAGGTGTTGTTTCTTGTGCTGGAGTGCTTTCTACTTTTGGAGTAGAGGTATTACTCTTTGGTTTCCATGCTAATAGGTAGAGTAGTACAAACATACCGAAAGGAATTAAGATTAGAAGTACGAGTAACTTCTCATATCCTCTCTTTTCTGTAATATTTGCTAATGCAATGATAGAGATAATCATTACTATGAATGCACCAATTCCTGGTATTAAGAGTAAGAGTAATAACCATGGGTTCTGTCCTCCAAGTTGTAGCATCATAATGCTGTTTAGTATTGGAATCCAAGCAAACCATGGATTCTCATATCCCATTTCCTTACCAATTTTCATAAGAGCAAGTGCAGAGAAGATGTATCCTCCCAAACCAAATACTATTGCAAAGAGCATATATACTCCTGCAAACAATGCCATAAAGCCTGCTCCTAAAAGACCAGCTGCAACGTCAGCGGCATCTTGCCCTTGTGTTGTATACAAGAGATCATCTGCTGTGTCATAATCCCATTCCCAATCCCAATCTGTTCCTTCATCTGTGGTGTACATATACTCATCTGGAGCCTCATCTGTAGTTGGATCCTGATAAAGGATAGGGGTATCATCTACAGGTACTTCCTCTTCTTGTGCTCTTACTACACCTAATGGTAGTAGTGTAAGTACTAAAAGAGTTACTAAAAATAGCTTTAGTTTACTCATTAATAAAATATATATAAAAATTATCTATACTCTTAAAGAGTAGCACCTATGTCTTTAATCTTCAAGGTTACTTTTTCTGATATTCTCCCCAAGCAATATATCCTTGAGCAATAAATTGTGCAATCATTCCTCCGTTTGGTATTAACCATGCAAGCGCTACAATTAATCCTACCCATGTTGGAAAACCTCTTAGTTCTGAAATTCTAACCCAAGCGACTGCACTTAGTACTGTAACCGCTATCCAACCCAAAAATGGGATAAAGATTAATAAATAGTACCAAGGAGAGTAGCCTCCCAGTTCTAATTGATATGCTCCTTTTACAATTGGTATCCAAGCTCTCCAAGTATCTGTGTTTCCTAATTTCTCTGCTATCTTACTTAATACTAATGAAGTGTATATGTAAATTCCTAAAACAAAAATGGAAATCATAGTTCCATATACAGTAAAAAACGTTATGAAATACAATAGATCTTCGTTCATATGAGAAGTGAATTAAATAATATAGTTAAATATATAGATATTTGTAAAAGAAGACAAACATATGTTAATTTATATCAATGCCAAGTAAGAATTACTTCAAAATAATAAAAGGAACAAATCCAATACTTCTATCAGCTCCGCATGTGTTTTCACACAAAAGACCTTCTTTAACTCCATCTTACAAATTAGGAGAGCCATGGACAGATGATATTGTTTATGAGATATGTGCTAATACAGGTGCATGGGGTATAGTCCTGACACAAGAAACTGATACAGATCCTAATTATATCCCTTTAAAAAGAAATCCTTATAAACAAGAAATTACAAAAATTGTTCAAGAGAACAAGATTATAAAATTTTTAGATTTTCATGGACTAAGGAATGAGAGTGAAATAGATGTAGGTATCTACTATCCTACTAGATTTCAGAACTCCATCTTACTTGCAGAGACTGTCAGTAAAGCATTAGGAAAGGGTAAATTGAGAGGTATTAATTCATGTATATTTAGATTTGAGGATAATGGGCAGGAGACATTAGGTGAGTATGTTGCTACTAAGCTTAGAGTACCTTCTATACAGTTAGAGATTGCCAGATACATTAGAGAAGACAAAATACTTAGAAATACATTTATTGAAAACCTATCTAATATCTTCAGAGTGTAGTATTCATTAATATTTTGAGTCTTTTTTGACCTTGTTATCTACCTCTGTTATTCTTGTATATCTAACTTTATATAGTCATTTACTATGACCACTGTTAAAAAAGAGGTAAAAACCGTTGTTGAAAGTCCAAAGAACAAAGCTATTGATATTGCAGTTGCGCAAATTGAGAAACAATTTGGTAAAGGCTCCATTATGAAGCTAGGAAGCAAGGAGAAGGTTGCTGTTGAAGTAATTCCCACAGGAGCTCTTTCTTTAGATATGGCTTTGGGTATTGGTGGTATTCCAAAGGGAAGAATCATTGAAATATATGGACCAGAATCTTCTGGTAAAACGACACTCTCAATACATATACTTACAGAAGCTCAAAGAAAAGGAGAGGCTGTAGCATTCATAGATGCGGAGCATGCATTTGACCCTGTTTATGCAAAAAATATTGGTCTTAATATTGATGAATTGTATATATCCCAACCAGACTTTGGTGAACAAGCATTAGAGATATTAGAGACATTAGTTAGGTCATCTGCCTTTGGCGTTATCGTTGTAGACTCTGTTGCTGCTCTTACACCAAGAGCTGAGATTGAAGGAGAGATGGGTGATAGTCATATGGGTTTACAGGCCAGACTTATGTCTCAGGCATTAAGAAAACTTACTGCAATAACTGGTAAAACAGGAACTACCATCATATTCCTGAATCAGTTACGTATGAAGATTGGTGTAATGTTTGGTAATCCTGAAACTACAACAGGAGGTAATGCATTGAAATTCTATTCCTCTATTAGGATGGATATTAGACAGAGAGATAAAATTATGAAAGATGGTTCTCTAATTGGTCACTCTAGAGTAGTAAAAGTAGTTAAGAACAAAATGGCTCCTCCATTTAAGGAAGCAACCTTCGATATGATATATCCTAAGGGAATAGATAAAGAGAGTAGTATCTTAGACGCTGCAATTCAAATGGATATTGTTCAAAAGAGTGGTGCTTGGTTTAAGCATGGTGATGAACAATTGGCCCAAGGAAAAGATGCTACTGTAGCATTGCTTAAAGAAGATACAAAGTTAAAAGACAGTATTGAAAAAGCTGTACGTGCTAAAATGAAGTAATGTTAATTACTAAGCTTGAATATCAAAAAAGGGATCCTAATAGGGTGAATCTTTACCTTGAGGGTAAATTTTTCTGTGGTATTTCTCTTGATACATTAGCTAAAGAAGCTTTGTATGAAGGGTTGAATATAGAAGAAGAGGTATTGGATAGGATTGTGAAGGAAGAGCTTAAAGCTAGATTCCTTTCAAGGGCTTTGGAATATATCTCTAAAAGTCCTAAGACAGAGTTTCAAATAAAGAAATATTTAAAAGAGTTAAAGTTTAAAAAGAAGAATATTTGGTACAAAGAAGGCATAGAGATTGATTGGGAAAGTATGATTGACAGTATTGTTCTGAAATTAAAAGAGCTTAAATATATAGATGATGAGAATTTTGCTCGTATGTTTGTTCAGAGTAGAATGAGAATAAAACCAAGAGGTAAGAATGTAATGATTTCAGAATTGATTTCTAAAGGGGTAAGCAAAGATACAGCTCAAATGGTTTGTGATGAGGAAGTAGAGGATGAATATGAATTGTTAAAGAAAACTTTTAGAAAAAAATACAAAGGTAAGAAATTGGATACAAAGGATAGTAAGATGGTTGGATTTCTTTACAGAAAGGGTTTTTCATGGGATTTAATTGAGAAGCTAAGTAACGATGACACTGAAGAGTAAAAGTAATTGGATATTGCCTGAAAAGATAGAAATAGACGATTTAATATCCTTTTTACTTAAAACTAGGAATATTGAAGATGAGGAAAACTTCCTTAATCCTTCATTAGAAAGTATTCCTTTGTTTGAATATCTTCATGATTCTAAATTAGCAGCAAAAGAGATAGTAGAAGCAGTTAAAGATGGAAAGAAGATTCTCATACATGGTGACTTTGATGCAGATGGTATTTCCTCTGTAAGTATTCTTTGGGAATTTCTTTTTAAAGAAGTATCAAATTATATTGGTAAGCAAACAGATGTTGTTCCATATATACCAAGTAGGATAGATCAAGGATATGGACTTACTAAGTCTTCACTTGAGGATATGGTTAATATGAAAGCTGATATGTTAATAACCGTTGATTGTGGAGTGAGAGATAAGGAATTGATAAAGGAGTACAGAGAAAAACATGGTATTAATTTTGTAATTACAGATCATCATCAACCCCCTGAAGATATTTTAGATAGTCTCGACTATACTCTTGTTCATCCAATGTATCCTCATTTTGAATATCCAGAGACAAATGTATGTGGTGCTTTTGTAACTTTTCTCCTAACTCAGGCAATTAGGAAAGAATTAGGAATGGATTCCAAAATTAGTGAAGAAAGTGAGGGTTTAGATTTAGTTGCATTGGCTACTGTTACAGATATTATGCCTCTTTTAGATTCTAATAGGGCGGTTGTATATTGGGGATTGGAACAGATAAAGAGGGGGAAAAGGTTAGGTTTAAATGAATTAATAGATATTGCTGGTATAGAGAGAAATGAGATAGATAGCTATCATTTAGGATATATTCTTGGTCCAAGAATAAATGCTGCAGGAAGAATAGGGTCTCCCTTGGATGCTGTTAAAATGCTTGTTAGTGACAAGGAGAGTGTATGTAAAAATATTGCCAATATTCTTAATGAAACCAACTATCAAAGACAATATATGACTCAAAGTAGTATAGAGGAGGCTGAGCAAATGATTGGTGATATCGCGGAAAAGAAATTACTCTTTGTTGTAGGAGATGCCTGGCATGAGGGTATAGTTGGTTTAGTAGCAGGAAAACTTAATGAAAAATATCATAGACCAGTACTCGTAGGTACAAGATCTAAAGAAGGAATACGTGGTTCAGCAAGAAGTATAGAAGGGTTTGATATAACTAAGGCGTTAACAGAGTGTAGTGAGTATTTAGATAGATATGGTGGTCATGAACAAGCAGCTGGGTTTACGATAAAGAATGGAATGGAAAAAGATTTTGCAAAATGTATACATGAGATATCAGATAGGGAAATTACAAAGGAGATGTTAACAAAAGAATTAAAGGTAGATTTACTCCTTGGAAGTGATGATATTACAAAGGGTTTAGTAGAGAAGTTAGATATGTTTAAACCATATGGAAATGGCAACAGGAAGCCCCTAATAGGTATGACGGATCTAGTGGTATTTAAAAAACAGCCAATGGGAAAACTTGGAAATCATATGAAGTTAATATGTAAAGGGGAAGGTATAGACTTGATAACCTTTGTAATGTTTAATTGCGATGAGGATATTGAAGAGATACAGGTCGATAGTGTAATAGATGTTGTAGGAAGTGTAGGCATAAATACATGGAATGGAAATGAGCAGGTACAATTTCTTGTAAAGGAGTGGAGATTTAAAGTATAATGAGGATGTGACAGTGCAGAAATGATAAAGAGGTCCACAAGACAATTGGGGTGGCACCGCGGTAGGAATATCGTCCCCTTTCCAGTGAAGATATTGTATCTTTAATGGAGAGGGGATTTTTATTTAACATATATATTTACAAAAATGGAAAGAATCCATATTAAAGATTTAAAGGAATATATCGGAAAAGAAGTAAGAATAAGAGGAAGGGTAGATACTATTAGAGATCAGGGAAAAATACTCTTCTTAGTATTAAGAGACAGAACAGGCAAGGTACAAACAGTTGCATGGCATGGTGATGAGGAGGTATTTAAAAATGCTAAATCACTAACTAATGAATCTGTTGTAGATATCATTGGTGATGTAAAAGAGGCAAAGCAAGTTGCAACTGGCTACGAAGTAGCGATAAAGAGTTTAAAGGTTGATTCTCTTTCTAATACCCCATTACCAATCGTGATTGAGGAACCACATACAAACAATATTTCTGCACTAGACAGAAGATTGGACTATAGATGGATAGATTTGAGGAGTGAAAGAAACTCTCTGATGATGGATGTTGCTACAACAATGGGACATGCATTAAGAACATACTGTATAGAAAATGAATTTAAAGAAATACAAGCTCCAAGAATTATTAGTGCAGCAAGTGAATCTGGAGCTAGTGTCTTTGAAGTTAAATATTTCGACAAAAAGGCATATCTTGCTCAATCACCCCAGTTTCATAAACAGATGGGTATATCTTCTGATTTAGAAAGAGTCTTCAATATGGGTCCTGTATTTAGGGCAGAGAAGTCATTTACAACTCGTCACTTAACAGAATATACAAGTTTTGATGTTGAGATGGGGTATATAGATTCATACAAAGATGTTTGTCATTTTGAACAGGAGATGCTTAAGTATATGCTTAAGCAAGTAAAAGAGAAACATGGAGAAGAAATTAAAAGAGTTTTTGGTACAGAGGTAAAAGTACCCGAAGGAGATTTCCCATTCCTTTCTGTAGAAGAAGCAAAAAAGAAATTAGCGAAAGCAGGTGTCCCAAGTAAGGATACCGGTGACTTTTCACCTGAAGAGGAAAAAGCAATAGGGCAGATAATGGAGGAAGAAACAGGTAGTGAATTTATCTTTATGGTTGATTACCCTCATGCAAGAAGAGCCTTCTATCACATGAAAAATGAGGAGAATCCCTCTATTGCATTAGGATTTGACCTTTTTTGGAAAGGATTAGAGATTACTACTGGAGCACAAAGAGAGCATAGGGTAGAGAATCTTAAAGAGAATGCTAAAGAAAGGGGTATGGGTGAAGAATCTCTTTCTGAGTATTTTGACTACTTTAAATATGGTTGTCCTCCACATGGTGGATTTGCAATAGGTACTGAAAGACTCCTTATGAAGATGTTAGGCTTTGGAAGTATTCTAGAAACAACATATCTTCCAAATACACCTAATAGATTAGGAAAATTAATTGCAAGAAAGTAACCAAAATATATTAGATATATGTTAATATCAGGGAGTAATATTTCCTGATATATGTATGTCTAATACGTTACTTACAGTAAACAGAGAAAAGGTTCTTCCTGATGAGAGATATGATGAAAAGCTTTTTAAACAGGCTTACAAAGCTGGTTTAGAAGCTAAAGAATTAGAGAAAAAGAATTCTAAAAAGAAAAAACTTTTTAAAATATCTGTAATACTCTTTTCTTTCTTGCTTGTATTGGGAATAGTATCGAGTTTTTTTCTTTTTAAAAAGGAAAAACTTGAATATATTGAAGCCCAAGAGGAAAACAAACAGGTATCTTTTTATGAAATTCAAGATGATATTGAAATCTTACCTCTTACACTCAATATCTCAGCAAACAATATATCCGCTCAAAGTGCATTAGTATTTGATAGTAGAAATGGTTCCTTTATATTTGAAAAAAATATTGATGAGAGAAGACCTATTGCTAGTATCACTAAGCTTCTTTCTGTAATAGTTGCGCTAGAAACATTTAAACTAGATGATACCGTTGAAGTTAGTTTAGAGAATATCCCTGAAAATTTAGATTGGAAGTTAGAATTGCAAGAGGGAGATATCATAAAGGTTGATGCTCTTTTGAAATCTATGCTTTTAAGTTCTTTTAATGATACTGCGTATATATTAGCCAATGCATATCCAAATGGAGGATACAGTGGATTTGTAAAGGCTATGAATAACAAAGCAAAGGTATTAAGAATGGAAGACAGTATGTTTAGTAATCCCGCAGGTTTAGATAATGAGAAGAACTATTCTACAGCAAGAGATGTTGGTAAATTAGTTGCAGCTACTCTTAACTACGAGTATATCCTTGATATTACAAGCAAAGCATCAGCTAATATCTCTTGGAATTCAGGTGATGAATTAAAGAGTAAAATCATATACACAACTAATCAATTGTATGGTGTTAATCCATATTCAAAAGGGTTGAAGACTGGTATTACCAAAGATGCAAAACAGTGTTTTGTAGGGTATTTTGTATACCCAAGTAAGGGTGAAATAATTACAGTAGTGTTAGGATCTGAAGATAGGTTTACTGATACACAAAATCTTGAAAGATTAAGCAGGCAGGTATTAGAAAGAAAGTAACCCTTTCTCCTTAACTGGTGCAGGAGGAAGCTCTATTTTGTCTTGTACAATTCCGTAATTGATAGCAGGATAATATATGAAGAAATCCGCTCTTTCACCACCTTTCAATTCAGCTTGTCCTTCTACCATGTAAACAGGTTGTAAATATTGCTGCTCTGCTGTTCCTTCAAAGTAGGTAATATATATATTGTCTACTCTAAATTTGTTTACACTAACTGGAGTATAATCTCTTACTTCATCTCCAGAGCTATTAAGATATACAATACTTCCTTCTCCTTCTTGTATTTTCTGTAGTGCGAGTGATGGAGAAATTAACTCATATGTACCACAACTTTCACTCTCAATACTCCATGTATTGTATTCAATTTGATATATATTGGGGAGAATTTTTGTAGAATCGTCTTTTGGTCCAATATATACTGATATATTTGTTTTAACTGGATACTGGTATGTAAGAAGAGTACTGAAATTATATACTTCTACCCTTTGATCATTCACTATACTACTACCCAGTTCATATGAAAGATTCTTTCTTGTTAGACTGTCTACCATTAATTGAGCACCTTCAAGATTTGTAGCAATTGAAATCATAGGGACTTTTCTTAAGAAATCTACCCTAATTAATTCTGCAGTTATTAAAGATTCTGCTTGAGAGAATGAACCATCTGGGTTTATATCGATAAGGTGAATAGTTGGTTGTACCTCTGTATATGCCTGATCTAATATCCCTAAACTTCTCAATGCATTAGTAGCAATTGATGGTGCCTCTCTCTCTGTTGGCAAATCTATATCTCTTCTTAATCTCCTTATCTTTTCAAAATCAGTTTTCATTGTGAAGTTTAAATCTCTTGCTCTTACTATTAAACTTCTCTGAGTACTATTATCTGCCCATACATATGCTGTAGTTCCCTGCCTTACAAATCTTTCTGGGTCAAACCCTAATTTTTTAGATAGGATTTTAGCTTCTCCTTGAGAGTTAATAATTTGCCCCAGATTGGTATATCTATATACATTAACAATATTAGGTAGACTATCTACCTTACCTGTATCGGTTTGTAATTCAAATATCATTTCTGAATCAGGATTAATTTGTAATCCTGGTATTTCTAGTTTGTGTTTAAGGAAATCGTCTTTCTTTTCCGTACAAGCAAAGTTTGCTGTTAAGTACTCTGGTGGGAGTGTTGTTTCTCTAGAAGTAAAGAGTAACATTAATACTAAGATGAAAATGAATCCTGCTACAAGTGCTATTACTCCAAATCTTTTAGTCCAGAATGCTGCTTCAGTTAATGTCATGGTATAATCATAACAGTGTATATATGTTATATCAACCTAATTTTATACTACTTTCTTTAGAATGAGAACAGAGCAGGAGAATATTCAAATAGCACAATTACTTTTTCCAGAAGTAAAAGAATCAGTAGAAGATATTTTTAAAAGATACCCAAAAAGAAACTTAAATGAAGAGCAGTTAGTTCTAAGATTTGCACCTAGTCCAACAGGCTTTCTTCATATTGGGAATGTATATACTAGTTTAGTAGGATACCTTCTTTCAAAGAGAAGTAATGGTATGTTCTTACTTAGGATTGAGGATACAGATAAAGAAAGAGAGGTTGAGAATGGTATATCAGCAATAGTTAATGGTTTAAAAGGTTTTGGTATTCATTTTGATGAGGGAATGAAAAACGAACTGGAAAGCGAAGGTGAGTATGGACCATATATTCAAAGTCAAAGGATTGATATTTACAAGGTTTTTGCTAGAGATTTAGTTTCTAAAGGAAAAGCATACCTTTGTTTTGCAACACCTGAAGAATTAGAAGAGATACGAGAAAAACAAACTTCTATGAAGGTAAGAACTGGTTACTATGGTGAATTTGCAAAATGGAGGAATGCTTCATTTGATGAAGTGATGAAGAATCTTAATTCTGGTAAACCTTTTGTAATACGATTGTATTCAAATGGAAATATTGAAAACAAGATAAATAGTGTTGATTTGATTAAGGGTGGTGTTACTGTTTCTGAAAATGATATGGATGCTGTCCTTCTTAAGTCTGATGGATTACCAACATATCATTTTGCTCATCCTATTGATGATACTTTGATGGGTATATCTTTTGTGACAAGAGGAGAGGAATGGTTTGCTTCTCAATCATTACATATGGAGATATTTAAGGTATTATATTTTAAACAGTTACAATATGCTCATATTTCACCTCTAATGAAAATGGATGAAGGAGGAAAGAGAAAGCTAAGTAAGAGAAAAGATCCTGAGGCTGCTGTTTCCTTCTATTTAGAAAATGGTTTCCCAATCGAAGGTGTAAAGGAATATCTTCTTAATATTGCAAATTCTAATTTCTCTGATTGGAGAATACAAAATCCTGAAAAAGGTATTGTAGAGTTTGATCTCAAATTAGAGAAGTTTAACAAGGCAGGTGCACTTTTTGATATTACAAAGTTAAATGATGTATGTAAGGAATATATTTCAAGATTAAGTGCTAAACAAGTGTATGAATATGCTCTTGAATGGGCAAGGGAATATGACTCTAGACTCTTTGAGAAGCTTACTAATCACAAGGATTACAGTATTGAAATTCTAAATATTGAGAGAGAAGGAGAAAAGATACGTAAGGATATTGTTAAATGGTCTGATGTACCATATCAAATGGAATTGTTTTTTGATGATATGTACAAAGATATGAAGAAAGAGTCTCTAGATATGAGCCTTGATTTACAAAAAGATATTTTAAATGAATACCTTGATACCTTCTATATGGGAGATTCTGCTCCAGAGTGGTTTGGGAAGATTAAGGAGATTGGAATTAAGAATGGTTTTTGTGCTGATTACAAAGAGTATGAGAAGAGTCCTAAAAAGTATAAAGGTAAGATTGGAGATGTCGCCATGGTAATTAGGGTTGCAATAACCGGAAGAAAACAGACTCCTGATTTGTATCAAGTGATACAAGTGATGGGTGAGAACAGGATTCGTGAAAGGATAAAGGAGTATATTAATTCTCTTTAGGAATATAGTATAATTGCTTGTTTCTGCCGGATCGTCTAATGGTAGGACGACGGTCTCTGGAACCGTTAATCCTAGTTCGAATCTAGGTCCGGCAAGTTACTCTCTAAATGAGGACATTAATTCCATTACCTTCTTTACTGCGTATGCTAATTGAGGATTCTCTGTTTCATCAACAAATCCTATCTCATCTAGAATAGTTTCAACTTCTTCCTCAGAGAGGAGTACTTTACAATCCTCCATATGATCAGGATTTTCTATCAAACAGGAAAGTTTGTTAAAAAGAGGAGTACCTTGATATTTATTTAAATCGACATTACCTAAAAGAGCTCTTGTTTCCTCATTTGTTAAATACAACATACCTCTGTGCATTTTCTTTATGATTCATATTTTAAAGTACCCTTCTTATAAAAGACTAGTAAAAGAAGGGAAATGGAGAGCATCTCTGAGAATTCTTCTAATGAAAGCCAAAGTATATTTTCAAAAGGAGCGAATCCTCTAGATGTATTATACAACTCAATGAAGGGAACACTAAAGAGTATTACAAATGCTATTACTAGTACAGGATTTTTTTCTTAGAGAGTCTATTGTAAATAGTCTTTAAGAATATTAAGGACATAAGTCCAAAGAAAAGAATCGCGGGTGAGTAGAGTAATACCCAATCTGCAGAATTGTATCCTAGCGATCTTGCAAAGGAATATATATCATTTATAAAGGGTAGTATTTGAGCTAATTGGGGTTTTAAATTCTCATGTATTTGTCCAATTTCATCTAATGCAAGAAAGAAAAATGCTACAGGAAATGTGTATAGTGCTAGTTTCGTAATCTTGTTTGTTTTTTCCTTTATATTTTCTTTTGCGAATATGTAAAGGAAGAATGAAAGAGCGAGTAACTTAATAGTTTGGTATACAGTTGGAATATTGTTTTCTGTGTCTAAGTTGAAGAATTTAATAGTTCCTCTAGTAGAAATATATATTACAGTTAGCAAAATATCTATTCCAATTAAAAGTAGGGGAAGTTTATACTTCTTGAAAAACTCTTTATTAAGCATTGAATTTCTTATTTATCTAAACTAGCTTCCTATTTATATTAGTTCTTTACTGTTTTTGCAAGTTATCTATTTAAGAGTTTTGTTACGGTTAGTATTTCTTCAATCATTTTTTGTTTTTTGTTTTCATCTTCAGAGTCTATAGCCATAGAGAAACAATGATGTAAATGATTTTCCATTAAGGTCTGATTTGAAGATTTGAGTAATCCGATTGCTGCAAGATTTTGTTGCATAATGTCTATACAGTATTCATCCTTTTCAACCATATCAATAATTTTTTCTATTAGACTTTTTGCTTTCTTTAATCCGATTAATGATTTTTGTTTGTTGTTTTTCATTTTGCAAGGGTATTAATTAAAATATCGGTGATATTACACCATTGGCAATTAATGTTCCAAGTAGGTTATATATCGCGAAAAAAATTACTAAGAATCCTGCTGTTTTCAAAAATAGGTCTGAATTTTTTCCTTGAGTAATTCTTTTAGAACTCAAGGTAATTATTAGTAGTACAGGTAATGTACCAAGAGCAAATACAAACATTATCATCGCAGAGGTTAAAATATCTCCAGTTAAGACTGCATTAAGTTGCATTGCTTGGGTAAAGCCACAAGGTAAAAAGAAGGTAACAATACCAAGTAATATGGGAGCAAAGATATTTTTAATATCTGTTTTTTCTAATAGATTTTTAGATATTCCTTTAGGTAAAGTTAATTCTAATTTCCTAAACCACGGAGTAATATTAAGAAGATTTAGACCTAAAATCAGCATTACAAAGAAAAGAACAATTCCCATAACTATTTCAACAGATTTAGAAAGTAAGAATAGGGAACCAATGAGACCAAGTACTCCCCCTAATATTAGGAATGCAACTAATCTTGAAATATGAAAAAATATCATAGGTTTAAGACCTTGCTTCTCTTTTGCATAGACAGAAGACATAGAAAGAACCAAGGATCCTACTACTGCCATACATGAGGAAATGGATGCAAAGATTCCAAGTAGAAAAACGATTGGGAATGATAACTCTTGTGCAAAGAGACTCTCTCCAAGAGCAAATTTTTGTAATCCAAGAAATAATAAGATGATTAAAAAGGCTATAAATATTGCTATTGGAATATGTTTAGTATCAATACCTTTTTCTTGCACAAACTCGGTTTTAATTTCATAACCATTCTTTTTAATTTCCTTATTTATTTTTTCAATTATTTTTTCAATTATTTTTTCCTTATCTAAATCTGTTTCTATCTCAAAAGTAAGAATTTGAGTCTTGTTATTAGACTTTACATTTTTTATTCCTTTAATATCCTTAAATTGAGATTCTATATACATCTCACAGGAAGGGCAGTGCATTCCCTTCACAAAAAATTTCTCCTTATTCATATTGTGTGTTTAAAAGTTTAAGTCTAAGAGAGTTTGCAACTACAGAAAAACTACTAAAAGCCATAGCTAATCCTGCAAAGATTGGATCTAAAAGTAACCCCCATACTGGATAGAATACTCCTGCTGCAATTGGTATACATATTACGTTATAAATGAAAGCCCAGAAAAGATTTTGTTTTATTGTTTTCAATGTAGCTTTCGATACTTTAAATGCTGTAGGTATTCTGTTTAGATTACCCCCTAACAAAGTTATATCTGAAGTAGACATTGCAATTTCTGTCCCAGTAGCCATCGCTATACTTACATCAGAGGATGCAAGTGCAGGGGCATCATTGATTCCATCTCCAACCATAGCTACAAGATTACCCTGCTTTTTATATTTGTTAACATATGATGCTTTTTGTGAGGGTAATACATCTGCATAGTATTCATCTATGCCAAGATTGTCTGCAATATTCTGTGCAGCATATTTATTATCTCCAGTTATCATAACTGTATGTATTCCTTGATTATGTAAGTTTGTTATTACATGTTTACTTTCAGCTTTTATTTTGTCTGAGATAATGATTATCGCTAACAGTGTCTTTTGATCACTTAACAGAACTACCGTTTTACCCTTGTTTTCATGCTTTTGAATATCTTTTTCATTAATTTCTATACCAAGACTCTGAATATATTTTGGTTTACCTATATAATATGTTTTTCTATTAATCTTTCCAGAAATTCCCTTCCCGTCGATATTTAAGAAATTATCAATTTCTATCTCCTTTATTTTCTTCGTTTTAAGGTAGGAAACTACAGAATGTGCAAGAGGATGTTGAGATTGAAGTTCTAGAGAATATATTATATTTTCCAAATTAGCCTTTTCTTTAATAAAGATTATTTTCTCTACCTTTGGTTTTCCCTCTGTTAATGTCCCTGTTTTATCAAATATTACTGTATTAATTTTATTAAGCTTTTCTAAGCTTTCTGCATTTTTAACCAATATTCCACTCTGTGCAGCTTTTCCTACTCCTACAATTATTGCTGTTGGTGTTGCAAGTCCTAGTGCACAAGGACATGCTATAACGAGTACTGCAACAAATGCTGATATACCCATAGAAATGAAGGTTGGGTTACTAAATGTAAACCCACTATATATCCAAACAAGAATTGTAATAGTTGCAATGACTAGAATTGTTGGTACGAAGATACTAGAAATTTTATCTACAGTTTTTTGTATTTCTGTTTTTGAATTTTGGGCATCTTTAACAATTTTAATGATATTGGCTAGAGCGGTTTCTTCTCCTACTTTCTCTGCAGTTATTGTAAAAGTGCTTTGAATATTTAAAGTTCCTTCATATACTTTGTCTCCTTTAGCTACATCTTGAGGAATTGGTTCTCCAGTAAGCATAGACATGTCTATAACACCATTTCCTTTAAGAATTGTACCATCAACAGGTATTTTAGCTCCTGGCTTTATCAATAGAGTATCTCCTTTGTTAATTTCAGAAATTAGAATTTCTATTTGCTCTTTTCCTTTTACTAGGATAGCGGTTTTGGCTTGTAATGTAGCTAATTTTTTAATTGCTTCTCCTGTTTTGTATTTTGATTTGTATTCCAAGTATTTACCTAGATATACAAAACCGATTACTACGATTACTGCATCAAAAAACGTATTGCTACTAAGATTTATTCCAATATTTAATACTTCATTTATATATACAAAAGTGCTGTATATGTATGCAGTAAATGTTCCAATACCAATTAAGGTATCCATATTTGCACTCGTACCTTTAAAGAATTTCTGTATACCTCTCCAAAAGGGTCTTCCTGCACTTACAATTATTATTGTTGCTAATACAAGAAGTATTCCGTTCATAAGGTTGTATGGAATCATTACTTCTGGTAAACCCATAATGAACATTGAGGATATTTCATATATCATAAAGAAGAATACAAAAAGAGATATAGGAAGAATGTAAGAGAGTTTTCTAACTTTTTCTTTTAATTGAATTTCCTGTACATTTTCTTTTTCTGTTAATATTTCATACCCCATGGGTTTGAGTATTTTGTTTATGCTTTCTATGTTATTTTTTGGATTTTCTGCTTCTATATACCCACTTTCTGATGCAAAATTCACAGAAAAATTTTTTATACCTCTTTCCTTCTTAAGAATACTTTCTATGTTAAGTGCACATGTTGCACAACTCATTCCCTTTATTGCAAATTCTATTTTTTCCATTTCTAGTTCTATTCAAATTTAATTGTAAATGTGTACATACCCATACTGCATGTACCAAGTATATTTTCTCCACTGGAAGGAGTACCTAAATCAAATTCTGTGATACCTTGTTGAGGTAATATATCAGTAATATTTAATTTCGGAATTCTAAAGGATCTTTCGCATCCATATGAATTTTTTGATTCCATTCTTAATACTGTCTTAGTATTCGCTTTTGCTACAATATTTTGAGGATAGTATCCTCCTGATGTTGAGACTACATTAATTACTTGTGTATCTCCTTCTTGGGTCACAGAAGGGGTGGTGTCTCCTTTTACTTCAGGTTGTTGAGTATTTTTTCCACTTGAAAGAGCAAACATAATTAGTAAAGCAGCAACAGTTATTGATACCATTAGAATAATATTTTTCATGTTTTGGTATTAAAATTTATTATATACCTAGGGGGTAGGTATATAATATGTGAAAGAATATACAGATGTCAACTACCTTCAAATCTGGCTTCAACACTAGATATCTTTACAAGTGCATTGACGAATGATACAGTGGATATCATATGGCTAATTACAGTATACATATTGAAAACTTTTCTAAAACATTTGAAAATTTAAAAGCAGTAGACAATTTATCTTTCGATGTTGAGGAAGGAGAAATATTTGCTTTTTTAGGAACGAATGGCTCTGGAAAAACTACCACTATTAGATGTTTACTAAAGATTTATCAAGAAGATACAGGTAGGTTATTAATTAACAGTAAAGAGTACAACGATTCTTTAAACAACATTATTGGCTATCTTCCTGAGGAGAGAGGTTTATACAGAGATACGAAGGTAATAGATATTTTAGTATACACTTCAGAGCTAAGGGGAATACCTCATGATAGAGCTGTTAAGAAGAGTTTAGAATATTTGGATAGAGTTGGATTGATAGAACATAGGGAAAAAAATATTGCACAACTAAGTTCTGGTATGCAACAAAAAGTACAACTAGGAACAGCCCTTATTCATAAACCTGAGATATTAATATTAGATGAGCCATTTAAAGGTTTAGATCCAGTTAATAGACAATTATTTATTGAACTCTTTATTGAGAGAGCAAAAACAGGTGCAACAATTCTATACAGTACACATGTTATTGATGAGGCCCAAAAAATGGCTGATAGATTACTTATTATTCATAACGGTAAAAGACTAGAATATGGTTCTACTACTCAAGTAAGAAAAAAATATGGAACTAATTCAATATTTTTGTCCTTTGAAGGTAAAAGACCATTAAAGGAAACCGAAATGTACAGAAGTATTATTTCAAACAAAACAGCAGAAATAATACCAAAGGAGAACTTTACGTCAAATGATATTTTAGAATCATTGATAAAGGGAGGGACAAAAGTGTTAGATTTGAAAGTTGATTATCCAAGTCTTAATGAGATATTTATAAAGTTAACAAAAGATGGCAAAAAGTAAAAAGTTTTTAACAATTGCAAAATTTGAATTTAAAAATGTTGTTAGAAAGCCTACATTTTGGTTGGCTACACTGTTTTTGCCAGTACTAATGGGAGTTATTTCTTTTGTATCTGGTTATGCAAGTATAGAGGCCACAAAGAAAATGGAAAATTTGGATGGTCAATTTACTCAAATATTAGTTTTAGATGAGTATGGTATCTTTTCAAAAGAAATATTTGTAGAACCCCTAAAAGAGGTTAAAGATTATATACAAGCCCTTGACGAAGTTAAGGATGATACAAACAAGGCATTTGTATATATTCCAAGTAGCTTTGGAGATGACCTAAAGTATGATTTCATTTATCAAAAAGATGAATCAATATTATCTGGAGTTACGATGGTTCCTGTTATTAATTCCATAATTAAGCAAAGTATATATTCCAGAATAGAGGATCCATTGGTAGTATCATTATTAGCTAAAGAACCTTCAGGGGAAGTAAAGAGCTTCGACAAAGAAGGAGAGATAGCAGTGGAAGGGTTTGGTCAATATATCCTTCCAATAGCATCTTTAGTAGTATTCTTTTTAGCAGTCTTTATTTCTTCTACCTTTCTTTTAGAGAGTGTTTCTGCAGAAAAGGAAAACAGAATGATTGAAACAATGCTTTCTATCGTAGACAAGAAATCATTAATGTTTGGAAAGTTAATTGGTCTTGTAGGTATAGTTTCTTTACAACTTCTTGTTTGGTTATCTTTCGGAATACTTGTGTATGTATTAGGACAGCAATATTTTTCGTTGGATTTACCTATTGATATTAGTAATATTGATTACTCAGTATTGCCCGTCAATATATTCTTTACAATATCAGGATTCATATTCTTTGCTTCGATAATGGTTGGAGTAGGAGCTATTGGAACAGGAGCTCAAGACAGTAGAAATCTTTCTTCAGTGTTTATTCTTTTGGCAATATTCCCTATCTATCTTATGCAAATTCTTGTAATGGAGCCTTCCGGTACTCTTGCAAAGATATTTACATACTTCCCATTTACCTCTCATATGATTCTGTTAGTAAGAAATTCTCTTGGGGCATTAAGTATTGGTGAATTGATATTAGGTGTTTTTGTAACTACCCTTTATGGAGTTATTGCTCTTTGGTTAGCTCTTAAGATGTTTGAATTAGGTTGTTTAATGTACAACAGAAGACCTTCCTTCAGAGAGATTCTTGGCTATTTATCACCTAAAAAGTATTAACATTTGAATGTTTTTGGAATAAAATAGTGTAGATAACTTAAATATATACAAGTATGTCAAAGAAATTGTATAGATCTGAAACAGATAAGATGATTGGTGGGGTATGTGGTGGATTAGCTGAATACTTTAATATTGATTCTTCCATCGTTAGATTAATATTTGTTTTTGTTCTCCTTTATGGAGGTTCTGGCCTATTAGCATATCTAATACTTTGGGTAGTTCTTCCAAGTAGTTCTGCACTCGATCTCTCCTCTGATGAGGTTATAAGTAAAAATACTCAAGAGATTAAAGAGAAGGTTGAAAAGAGTGCAAAGGGTATCAAAAGAGAGGTAAAATCTGATACCAGAGAAAAATAACTTTTTAAAGTATTTCTATGGAAAAAGACATAGAGAGATACAGGTCCAAGGATGTTGTATGGGCTGTATTTTTAATATTTGTAGGAACAATCTTCCTACTTAATACAACAGGAGTTGTAAGTTGGTCAATATGGTCATATATACTTAGATTCTGGCCAGTATTTTTAATACTTGGAGGGTTGAAGTTGATAATGGGTAAGTCAGCATTAGCTGAGATACTTCTTTCTGTATTAGCATTAATACTTTTTCTTTTTGTAGGTTTAGTATCTTACCTTACATATACTCAAAGCAGGATAGATTTCCTACCAGAGTCTGTAAACAGATGTATAACTGGAAGGTGTATGGGTTTTACAGGGGGTAGAGAAAGCATAGAGAAACAAATGGTTGTTGCCCAAGATGACCATCCTGAAATCCTAGCAAGTAGGGCAGTAAGGCTAAATATCGGAGCTGCTGAATTTGAATTAATAGATTCAGATGTATCGAATCACTTAACAGTAAGAGCTTTGTATCCCTCCAGATATATTGCTCCAAAGCTTTCTAGTGAGGTTTCAGGAGACAGATTAAGAATGGATTTTAGTAGTGCTTCTTTTAGTGGCTTTACATTCTTTTCCAATGATAGATCAGAGTATGATTTAGTATTGGGACAGAAGAACTTGCTTACAGATTTAGATATTAATTTGGGAGCAGGTAGTGGTACGGTTTACTTTGATGAGGTTATTACAGGAGAAATTCTTTCAAAAGTTGGAGCAGGGAAATTAGTTCTTAGGCTTGGAGAGAGAAGTATTCCATCAGAAAGAATTGTCATTGATGTAGGTGCAGGAGAAGTAACTTTAGAATTACCAGAGGAGGTTGGATATACATTAGAATATGATTTGGGAGTAGGAACTATTACTGGTAATGGAAACGATATTGCAACCTTTATTGGCAGTGAAAAAAGATATGAATCCGAAAACTATGACTCAGCGGAATTGAAAGTAAGGATAATTGCAAAGGTTGGTGTGGGTACTTTAAATATTAATAGTAGGTAATAATTTAAATTAATATATTTAATTATGAGAAACAGTTCTAGATTTATTTTAGGGGTAATACTAATAACCTTAGGTATACTCTTTTTAATAGAACAAACAGGTTTTTTCGGAAGATTTAGTATTTCCATTTGGAATCTAGTTTGGACTTTCTGGCCTTTAATATTAATATTTCTTGGAACAAGATTACTCATTGAAAGAAATACTAATGGAGGATTAATACTACTTGTATTGGGTGTTGTGTTTCTTTCAACAAATCTTTTTCAATGGAATTTCTTTGCAGTTCTTTGGCCTGTTGTAATAATTACAATTGGACTTTCAATTCTACTTCGTAGAGAAGGAGGAAGTTTTAATACAAGTACTACAACAACGAGTGCAGGAAAAATGAACGAGAGTGTAGTGTTTTGGGGAGTAGATAAGATAGTTAATTCTAAGGAATTTAAAGGTGGGGAACTTAATGTTGCATTCGGAGGTATAAAGGTAGATTTGAGAGATGCAAAGATATCAAAAGATGGTGCAAAGTTACATGTAAACTGTGCATTTGGTGGAGTAGAAATACTTGTACCTAAGGATTGTAGAGTAATTACCAATGGAACAGGGATATTAGGTGGATGGGAATCTAAGGTTGAAGAAAGAAAAATTGATGAACCAGTACTTGAGATTACAGGGGGAGTGGCATTTGGTGGAGTAGAGATTAAGTAACTCTCCAATCTATTTCTTTTTTACCTTTACTTTTTAGGTAGGTATTTGTTGTACTAAAGGGTTTGCTTCCGAAAAAGCCTCTGTTTGCAGAGAATGGTGAGGGGTGAGGGGATGATATTACCAAGTGTTTTCTTACGTCTATTAAATCTTTTTTACTTTGTGCATATTTTCCCCAAAGAATAAAGACGATATTTTCCTTCTTCTCAGATATTTCCCTTATTATGGAATCTGTATATTCTTCCCATCCAATGTTTCTATGAGAAGCTGGTCTATCCTTTTCAACAGTTAATACACTGTTAAGTAGTAGTACTCCTTGACTAGCCCATGAGGTTAAGTCTCCATGGTTAGGTGTTTTTATACCAAGATCTGATTCTAATTCTTTGTAGATATTTCTTAATGATGGGGGTAATTTAATTCCTTTGTTTACAGAAAAAGCTAATCCATTTGCTTCTCCCTCTCCATGGTATGGATCTTGACCTAGAATTACGACCTTGATATTTTCAAAAGGGGTAAGCTCTAAAGCCCTAAAGATTAATTCTTTCGATGGGTAGATTGTTTGATCAAAATCCACAGAATCAAGAATCTTCGTTCTAATCATCTTTTTGACCAGGGACTGTTAAGACATATTCTCCGTCTTCGTTAAGTTCATAATGATTACCATTTTGATCAATGAAATCAGTAACTCCTCTTACGGAAGATAGGTCTGGCTTACCTGTCTCTGGATCAATATCTAACCAGTATGTGCTGTTATCTAGCATCTCATCCTTATTAACCTCATCATTAGGACCATTTTGTATATCTTTTTCTTCAAAATCCATGTAAATATTCTCTAAAATTAATTTATATATTCTACAACAAAATATTATCTTTGTGATATAATCGCATCAACACAAAGACCCAGATATCACTGGAGAGTGGTGGAAAGAAAGCCATATGGTGAGTAGACTCCAACGGTATGCTACCGAAAGAAAGCAAGACCATATATAGTGGTCTCAGAGAAGATTGTAGTAATACAATTTTGAAAAAGGGTGGTAACACGTATATACGTCCCTTTGTAAGAGCTGATACAATGTATCATATCTTACAAGGGGATTTTTGTTTAATATAAATACAAAGAAAAATGGATAGTATAAAGATATCAAAAGAGCATAATATGCCTACTTTTCCAAACACAGAGTTGGAGATATTAAGATATTGGGAGGAAAAAGATATCTTGCGAAAATCAATTGAGCAAAGACCCACAGACAAACCATTCACCTTCTATGATGGACCAATAACTTCTAATAATAAACCCCACTATGGCCATGCTCTAACAATGGTAATCAAAGATGTTGTTCCTAGGTACAAAACTATGAAAGGCTTTAGAGTAGATAGGAGTTTAGGATGGGATTGTCAGGGTATACCTGTAGAGTATGAGGTTGAAAAGGAATTAGGATTCGAACAGAAAGAAGATATTGAGAAATTTGGAATAGAAAAATTCAATGAGATGTGTAGAAAATCAGTTGAGAAATATCAAGGTGAGATATCTGCATTAACTAAAAGAATGGGTAGATGGGTTAACAAAGATGAAGAGTATGCTACGATGGACTCTTCTTACATCGAAAGTGTATGGTGGTCATTAAAAGAGCTTTACAATAAAGGATTGTTGTATCAAGGATACAAGGTAGTACCTTACTCTACTAGAGCAGGTACAACTCTTTCTAACTCGGAGGTAGCATTAGGAGGATACCAAGCGGTAGTTGACCCTGCAGTAACAGTTAAGCTTAAACTTAAGGAGAAAGATTCATATCTTCTAATATGGACTACAACTCCTTGGACACTACCAGGTAATCTACTCGCTGCAGTTGGTAGGTCTTTTGACTATGTAGAAGTAGAATATGAAGGTGAAAAATATATAGTGGGGAAAGAGCTCGTAGAAACAATCTTTGGTAAGCAGTTAGAAATATTAAACACATACAAAGGTGAAGAGCTTGTAGGTATGGAGTATGAACCTTTATATCCTTACTACGCTGAGAAGAGCAAGGAGGGAGCATTTAAGGTAGTACATGCAGAACATGTAACTTTTGAGGATGGTACGGGTATTGTTCATCAGGCACCATATGGAGAAGAGGACTTCATATTAATGACCGGTATGGGTATTGGTATGTTTGACTATCTTGATGATCAAGGAAATATGAAAGAAGAGATAGAGCAGTTTAAGGGAATGTTCTACAAGAAGGCCAACAAATACATTATGCAAGATCTGCAGGAGAGAAATCTTCTTTTTAAACATGAGGAATATGAGCACCAAATGCCAATGTGTTGGAGAACAAATACACCTTTAATATACAAACCTATCAAGAGTTGGTATGTAAAGGTAACTGCTATAAGGGAATTGTTAGTAAAAGAGAACAAAAGTATAGGGTGGGTTCCAGAGCATGTAAAAGAGGGTCGTTTTGGTAATTGGTTAGAGGATGCAAGAGATTGGGCTCTAAGTAGAAATAGGTATTGGGGAACACCACTTCCAGCATGGGTATGCGACAAGTGTGGTGAAGTAGAAGTTCTTGGATCTTTTGCTGAAGTAAAAGAGAAATCTGGAGTAGAACTTAGAGATCCACATAAACCATTTGTAGATGATATTACATACAAATGTGAGAAATGTGCAGGTGAGATGAGAAGAGTAGAAGACGTAATAGATGTATGGTATGACTCAGGTGCTATGCCATTTGCAAGATTCCACTATCCATTTGAAAATCAAGAGAAATTTAAGTCTAAATATCCTGCAGAATTCATAGGAGAGGGTGTTGATCAAACAAGGGGTTGGTTCTATACCTTGCATGTACTAGGAGGAGCATTGTTTAACAAGAAAGCTTTTAAAAATGTAATAGTTAATGGTATGGCACTAGCTCCAGATGGAACGAAAATGTCCAAGAGTAAGCGCAACTATACCGAAGTAAATCTTGTATTAGATCAACTTGGAGCAGACGCATTAAGGTTGTACTTTGTTAGCTCCCCAATTGTTAATGGTGAAGAGGTTGTATTTAGTGAAAAGTTTCTAAAAGATATTACAGCTACTGTATTACTTCCATATTGGAACTCAGTAAAATATTTCCTCAACTATCAATCTCAATTCAAGTGGAAATATGATTCCAATTGGAGTACGGACAATGTAATGGATAGGTGGATATTGGCAAGATTAAATCAAACAGTACAAGAGGTAGAAGAAGGTATGGAAAGTTACAAGCTTCACAAAGCATCTAAACCAATATTCAATTTAATTGACGATTTGTCTAAATGGTATATAAGAAGGTCTAGAGAAAGATTTGTTAATGGTGATAAGCAGGCTTTGGATACTCTTCATTTTGTACTTTTTGAAATATCAAAATTAATGGCTCCTTTTGCACCATTCATATCTGAATCTGTATACATGACACTAGCAAATGGATTTATACCATCTGTAAAAGAGTCTGTACATTTAGAGGATTTTCCATCTGTAAACAAAGAGTTCTTAAATGAAGAACTCCTTTCTAATATGTCTAAGGTAAGAGATATATGTTCCATAGGGTTAAATATTAGAGATGAGAAAAAACTTAAAGTAAGACAGCCTCTTTCTAAGGTATACATACCTTTGGAAGAGAAAGATATGATGGAAATAGTTAAGGGTGAGTTAAATGTAAAAGATGTAATATATTCGGAAAAGAAAGTAGAGGGAGAAGGTATAGAATCTCAAGAGGCAAAGTATGTATTTGTTTCTCTTGATACAAAGATTACAGAAGAATTGAAAGAGGAAGGGTTGTTAAATGAAATTGTAAGGGGATTGCAAGTTGCTAGAAAGGATAGTGGTTGTCAAATGGGTGAAATGATATCAGTGAAATATAGGAGTGAGAGTAAGGAAATATTAGATTTAATCGAGAAAAACAAGGAGAAACTTTGTAAGATGATATTTGTAGAATCATTTGAAAAATCCCAAGAGATAACAGGGAATACTGTGATAAAGGTTGAAAATTATACTTTAGAGATAGAGATAGTTAAGTAGATACTACTCTTCTATCTTTGTTTCAATACCTGTAATCTTTTCGAAGGTTTTTGCTGCAGTAAATAGCTTTACTCCAGATGATACTGCTAATTCACCAACGATATCATTTATTGCCCTATTTAATTCGTTTTCAATTGTTACAGGGATTAGTCTACCATCCTTTTCTCTACCTTTCTTAACATGATTACAGTACTGTATTGTTTCAATTGCGCTATCAATGTTTGCACCCTCCTCAAGTTTCTTAAAGAGTTCCATGAGTTTGTTAAAATCAGTAGTTTTTGGATCCTTTGTAGGTTTCTTTTTTAGTATGGATATTTTATCCATAATTTCTTTTGTAGAAGATACTGGTCTAACACTTAGATTATCAATATTTTCAATTGGAGTTGATATTGTTATAGAACTATTTATAAACTCAAATTCAAAATACTGTTTTTTTTCTCCATTAAATTCAATTTCTTTTTCCTGTTTAACCCATCCTGCGCCATGTGAGGGATAGAATACTTTTGATCCAATCTTGAAGTTCATAATAAGGTATAATTGTTAACTAAACATTTAATTATACCATTTTTTAATATACAATTCACTTATGAAAATAACAGTAATTGGAGGAGGAACAGGTACATCAACAGTATTAGAAGGCCTAAAAAAATATAGGGACTTAGATCTGTCTATTATTGTTGGAATGATGGATGATGGAGGGAGCAATGCTGTTGTAAGAGATGAATTCGGTCTTTTACCATTTAGTGATTTAAGGAAATCTATTATCGCTTTGTCCGAAGAAAACGAAGGGGATATCTTAAGAAGATTGTTTACATACAGATTTGCACAGGGTGAAGGTTTAAGAGGTCATACATTAGGAAACTTACTTATGATCGCAATGACAGAGATTACTGGCTCTGAAGTTTCTGCGATAGAGATGTTTAAATATTTATTCAATGTTCGTGGTGATATACACCCTGTAACTTTAGATAAGGTGAAATTGGTTGCTGAGTATAGTAATGGAAAAAAGGTAGTAGGTGAGCATTTAATTGATGAACCAGAAGAAGATTTAAGGATTAAGGATTTCTATTTAGACGGAGAAGCGAAAGCATACGAAGGTGCAGTAGAATCTATTCTAGAATCACAATTTATTATAGTTGGGCCTGGAGATTTATATACCACTACTCTCGCTAATATTGTAGTTGATGGTATTTCTCAAGCTTTACAAAAAACTAAAGCAAAGATTATCTTTATTCCCAACCTTATGACTAAGATAGGGCAAACAAGAGGATTTACTCACAAGGGAATGGTGGAGCTTTTAGAGGGATATATTGGTAGGAAGTTTGACTATATTCTAGTTAATAGTGGGAAAATACCTAAACAAGCATATGATAGGTATATAGCAGATGGAGAGAAGCTTTTTGAAGATGATTTGGGATATGAATCAGAGAGGACTATCATTAGAGATGATTTGGTTGCTAATTCCTTGATAAAGAAAGATAAAGGGGATGTACTTGTTAGAAGTTTAGTTAGGCACGACCCTCATAAATTAGGAAGGAATCTATACAGTATATTTAGGGGAGAATGGAAATCAATTATTTACAAGCTTCTTTCCCTTTATCGTTAACAATTTCCCTCTCTCTAATCTTTTTATATATTTACCTTCATAATATATTTCTATTGAAAAATACTTTTTTAAGATATTTAATATATCTTCTGGTTTACTGTTTTGTATTGGATGATATTCAATTGAAATATTGTTTACATTCATGAGTAAATGCTCATTAGCTTTAATTAGGGTTAATTCACATCCTTCAGTATCTATTTTGAGCATATCTACTTCATACTTTAAATATTCATCTAGAGTTGTGGTATCTACAATAATTTTCTTTGTTTGTTCTTTTCCTGTCCAACTCTTTTCTAAAAAACTTGAATTTGAATTCCACTCATTTTGTGTACCATCAACATACAAATCTCTTTTTGTACTTTCTTTCCATACTGCCTTATTAAAAGCTTTAATATTACTTAGGTTGTTTCTATATATGTTTTCTTCTAAGTATTTAAAAGATATAGGATTTGGTTCAAAGGCGAATATTTTACTCTTAGGGTATATTGCCTTGAAGTAAAGTACTGAGATACCAATATGGGAACCGATATCAAGAATAACTGGAGATTCTTTCTCTGTTTCAAAGTGATATATATCTTCTCCCCAGATTTCTTTTTTTAAGGAATGAAATTCCTTACTGTTTGGAAATACAACAGAGAATTTACCAAGCTTAGTCTCTTGCATATGGATATATTACTTCTCTATTTCACTCATTACAAAGGTAACTTTTCTTGCCCACTCAGAAGCACTTGGAGGACAGTAGTAAGGAGCAATCTTTTGAGGAGTATTTAATCCTCTTGAGTAGTATCTTCCTAAACCAGCAGATACTTGATCAATACCCTCTTCCCAGCTTGAAAAGTTCTTTTTGCCCCATCCCCATGCATTGTAGGTTCTGAATGTATGCTTACCACCACTTGATTCGATAATTGAAATTGCAGCTACAAGTCTGTAGTCAATACCATATCTGTCAGCTGCTTCTACTAACTCTTTCGCATATGCAGCTAAAGGAGCGTTTCTTCTTTCTAAGTATGTTTTAACATTCTCTATCTTTCTTAACTTTTCGGTATCTTCTGATCTTGTAGATACTGCCTCTTCTAATATTCTTTCTTTAATTTCATTAGAGTCCATAAATCTAACAACTTCTTCACCGCTTTCAATGTAAAGTGCTTGATTTGTACTCATAACCTGTTTTGGAGATATTTGTTCTACTGTATTTAATATTAGTCCTGCAAAGAGTATTCCTGCAATTACAGCTAATATATTTTTTTTGTTTAAAAGTATATTCATATGTATTTTATTTATTCTTATACCTTGTACCCCATAGTTTTCTTTTTCACAGCAACATTTTTGTGATACTATGTATCTGTGAATATGCAGTACAAAGTAATGGGAATAAAAAAGAGTAAGAAAAAATACTTCTTACTCATACCTACAATAGCTATTATACCATTTTTAAGCTTCTTTTTCTATTTCCTACTTTTTACACAAGCACCATTTGTACTCCTTAGAAGTTACTTTTTTGATTACACTCCTAAGGTTAATTATGAAACTTTCAAGATATATATTGATGATTCTGTGTCAGAGAGTGTTAGAGAGATAATTGTTAAAGAGGTGGAGGATATTGAATTTCAGGGTAAGAGAAGATTCGAATTTGTTGAGAAGAGTAAGTCTGATTTTGTATTAGGTGTATCAACTTCTAAAGAGAGTAATATTGTAACTAAGGAATTAATACCTGTTGGACACATCTATTGGATTAATGGTGAGAGTAATCTTAATGGAACGGAAATATTAATGGAGGAAGAGGAATATCTTTTCGCAAGTGAGTATATATCATCAATTCTAGATGTAAAGGTCAAAAAGGTTGATGTATTAGCAGATGAATTGAAAAAAAGTGAAAAGAACATTGGATTGGTTTTTCCTTCTAAATTAAGTAAAGAGTTGAAAGTTTTAAGATATGATGATGAATTTGCAATTAATGATGAGAAGGGGGGTATAAAAATATCGTATTCATTAGAGGGAAATGAGAAAGTTCCATTTGTATATTCGATACTTTCGAAGAACATAGAGGGGTTTGAGGATGACATTATTGAAAGAGAAAAGGTTGTAAAGATAAATATGACAGGTGTTACAGCAATATCTCGTGGTTTAGCTATGAAGATGGATTCAACGAGAGATTATGCTTACGCAGCAAAAGAAATAGGGGAATTTTTGGCAGATGCAGACTTAACACATACCTCTAATGAGGTTTCCTTTATGGAGGGATGCGTGGCTTCTGTAGGTATGAGATTTTGTTCTAAACCAGAATATATTGAAACATTAAAAAAGAGTGGAATAGATATTGTTGAATTAACAGGGAATCACAACAATGATTTCGGTTCATCATACAATACAAAGAGTATTGAAATGTATAAAGAGTTAGGATGGGATTACTTTGGTGGTGGATTAAATGCACAAGATGCTAGTAAGATACTTTACAAAGAAGTTAAAGACAGTAGAGTTGCCTTTGTTGGATACAATTATTACGACACTATGCTTAATACTGCAGCTATAGCTTCTGATACAAGGGCAGGGGCTAATTCCTATTCTGTTGAGAAGCTAGAGCGAGATATTAAAGAGGCAAAAGAAAATGCAGATGTAGTAATAGTTACATTTCAGTTCCAAGAGTGTTATAGCTATCCTCCATCTGATGTAATTTATCCTATTTGTTACAAACCTCTTTCATCTCCTGATCAGAAGGGAGTCTTTAGAAAGGCTGTAGATTTTGGTGCAGATGTAGTAGTTGGAACACAGGCCCATCAGCCACAAACATATGAAGTATACAAGGAGGGAGTAATTTTCTATGGCTTGGGTAATTTGTATTTTGATCAATACAGATGGATTGGTACAAGGCAGGGTCTAGTTTTATCCCTTTATATACTAGAGGGTAAACTTGTTCAAACAGAATTAACCCCTACATTATCTGATAGGGACTTGATTCCTAGAGTTGCTCAAAAAGAAGACGCCAACTTACTGTTAAATTTGTTGAAGAGTGCAAGAAATTTCTGATATATTGAATAGTGTATAAATTTTTTATAATAGCATAGTGGATAATTTCAACAACAATGGTATACCAAATACCCCAAATCCTACTAATGATGATACTACTACCCCAAGTACTGATTACAATTCAATGCAACCTCAATCAAATACATTAGGTGTATTACCTACAGATAATGTATCTGGTAGTGCTCCAATAGATGGACAAACTCCTGTAATGGATCAATCTCCAGATTTAGATGCTTCTGCAATAGATGCATTAGCAGCAAACCCTGAAGATATTAATGCTCAACTGGGAGTTCAAACCCCACCCATAGAAGAAACTGTTACACAATCTGAAACACCTGCAGAAGATACTGTCCCTGCTGTTGATGTTGCAGGGGCTCCTCAAGTAGTAGATCTTTCTGCACCAGTTGAAGAGACTACTCTACCACAAGAAGAGACACTAGTTGAAACAACGGATTCAACATTATCAAGTACTCCAGATATGACAATGCAATCTCCTATGGAAGAATCAATCCAACCAATGGAGACTCAAGTAGTAAGTGATACACCTGTAATGCCAGATGTACAACCTGTAACAGAAACAATGTCTATACCCCAAGAAGAGGTAACTCCTGCCATGGAAAATACTTCAGACGTATTCGCATCTGCTCAGCCATCTCCAACTATGGAAGAGGCTCCTACGCCTCCTGTAATGGAGAGTGCACCTGTCGCTGAAAGTATTGATTCTCAACCAGCATTCCCATCTGTACCTACACCTATGCCAGACATGTCTGCTAATTTAGCACAGCCACTTAATACAGTTGAACAAGCTCCTGTAGTTGAAGCATCCTCAGAGGAAGTTGTGAGTACACTAAACGAGAGTAGTAAGGAGGAGAAAGATAGTAGTGTGGTTATTATTGTTTTGGTAGTAATAATAGTACTGCTTCTTGCAGGTATTGGATATTTTGGATATCAGATTTTTTTGAGTTAATGCTATTCTGAAATCCAAAGCCCGTGAATATTACAGTATGCTCTTGCCCTTATTCGTGTATACTCTGATGGTATCTTAAATGATACAATTGGATCTTGATTGGGTTTGAGATACTGTGTATATACCTCTTCATCGATTATCAATTCAATGAACTCTATGTAGTGATTCTCTTCCATTGGATGTAGTACGTCTCCAACACTTACCATAGCCATATTATCTCTAAACTCAATCACTGGCACATGTTTCTCCATTCCTTCATCCTCGACCTTTTCCTCAAGATGTTGCATAGGTTGGTTACAACATACAAGCGTACCAGAACCTTCATGTTGGACTTGTATTACATGCCCACATTCTACACATTTATATATATTGCCCCTCTTAGCCATATTGGTATATGTCTAAATTTATATATTACTTAAACATTACATAAAATTTAGAAAAAAATATAGGGTTAGGTATTGTCATATATGAATAAGTCACTTACAATGGATAATAACCTTACATAGTTAGTACTTGCTTAATACAGCCAAGAGACTAGAATTAGAACATTTAGAGGTAAACCCAATAGAATTAGGGTATAGGTGGGATGCACTCAGAGGTAAGGTATTAGGTTTAATAGATTTCAGATTAGAGAATGGTAATCCTCGTCAGTGGTATATTGACCACTATTTGTATGATAAGGATTTGTTTGAAAATGCCTCATATATAGATGAAGTATATTGGGTAAATAGGGTTCCAAATGGTATTTTAGGTGAGGTATTCTTTTTGGAGGCATGTGAATATTTTGGTTTTGATTGTGTACCTACTGGAGGCGATGAGGATTCGTGGGGTGCTGATTTTAGATTAGCAAGTAGAGATGGTAGACAAACAAGATTTGTTGATGTAACTATAAATACATCGGAGAGGGGATTAAGGCAAAAGAATAGGGTGGGAACATTCCCAACTCTCTTTATACCTTGGCATACAGATTACTACGACCAGAGACACTCACCCTCATATGCAGAAGAATATTTAACAACAGGTACTTTTGATGCAGATATGTTTGTAGATGGTATTTTGACCTTTAACTATCGTAATTTACATGATTTAAGAAGGTCTGTATGGAGAGATTCCCCATGGGGAGAGGGATATATGGCACAAGACGGTATTACATATCTTAGAAACTTAGAAGGAGTTCTAGATATATTAAAGGAGAGATAGCTATATACTCTCAGTTGCTAGTATCGTTATGGTAATATTTTTTTCTAAATAGTCAGTAGTTAAACTTGGTACTGTAATTCTAAAATCAACATTTTGAGTACTTGTTGGAGTAAGGCCAGAAATCAGAGAGAAATATTGATCTGAGATAAAGAATTTATTCCATAGGGATCCTGAGTCTGTTGAATATTCATGAACAAAGGTATCATTACCATAAGTTGAACTTAATTCCCAAGGTACACCACCAAATGCGTTAGTGCTTTTTATTTGTAAATCAATATTTACATTTCCTGTATTTTTAATTGTTTGTGTATCACTTAAATCTATTGTACTTCTACTTTCTGTTGCAGGTAATATACCATAGTCTATATCACCATCTGTTTCTATAGATATGGAAACTATTGGTGCTTCAGCAATTGTTGTAGTACCGGTAATAACTACTGCCGTTGCAGGAGTAACAACGCCTGATGCTACTGTAACCTGGGTTGAAGGATTTGTAATTTGTATTTCTATAGTTTCTCCTATTTGTGCTCCAGAACCTATATCCAATTGTACATACAGGCAGGTTTGTGTAGCTCCAACACTCATACTTCCTGTAACAGTTGAACTCCCAGAGGAGAAAGAACCAGGTGTAGAATTAAAGAGTGTTGCGTCTACAGGCTTTGATGTAGAGCAGCTACTCTCCTGCTTGTAGTAGAGTTTTAAATCTGAAAGATTTGAAGAAGATACTGAACCTGTATGAGATATTGTTATACTCGTAACATTTCCAGACCCTTCATTCCTTACGAAGGTGAATGAACCTCCTATATTAAAATCGTTAGTATTAGGGTAAGTTTGGCTATTTTGTGTTCCAGATGTACCAACCGTTGTGGTAGGAGTATAGTGGGTAAAGTTTTCTATTCTACTGTTATATGTACTAGTTCCCCAATCAAAATCTCCTTGAGTATATCTTCCAGCCTGTCCACCAGTAGTTCTGCTTGTTCTTGTGGTATAGTAGATAACTGTCCACTCTTCCTGTCCCAAAAGAGTATTACCTAGCTGATTTGTAGTAAAAACAGGGGGGGTTCCTCCCTGTTGCCATCCACTTGTACCAACCTGTATATATACTCTTATCACAATACTGTCTGTAGTGTTGAGTATTGTTGGAGGAGGAGACCAATATCCTAATTGTGTACCTGCACCATTTCCACTTCTTTCTACTGTTGCAACTGGACTCCCACTTGTAATTTCTGTTTCAACTCCCCCACTTGTTCTTTTCCACACCCTTATACCCCATGTCACCAGAGAACTACCACCATCTCCTGTTAATTGATAAAAAGTTGTTCTTCTTGTATTACTTTGTGCAGTTCCTAGCTGATATGCACTTAAACCATTTACTGTTTGTGTATCACCTCTAAAGTACCTTGTTTCAGAAGTAGCTTCTACAGGTTTAACTAAGGGATTTAAACTTGAAAGAAAGAAAGATAAAAAGAAAGAGATAAATACAAGTGCTGAAGTTTTTACTATCTTTAAAACAAAATCTTTAGATACTGATAACATTGTAAAATTATAAACGAAAAGTATATATCTATGAAGTTTTTAATAACCCTATAGGAATTAATAAATAATAGGACCAAACCAACTACTATCAATATTTAGCAAGAAATATGGAATAGAGAATATAATAAGCAGTATTAATGTTGTTAGTATTATAAATAATCTTAAATACCTGTTATTAATACTTAACCAAAATACAGATAACAATACATAAAAAGAAGATATTACTGGAAACATATATCTACCTTGTAATGCTAGAGTGGGATATCCTCTCTTTAAATACATATCATAGTTCTGAAAGAAAAGTAGAATTAGTAAGTAAGATATTGTAATAAAGAAGAGATATTTGTGTTCTTTCTTTAATTTTTTCCAATTATATATACCAATTAGGAAAGAAATAACTATTAAAAAAGTAAAGACTGATATTGTTAAAATATCATGATAGAAACTACTATCCCCCATTATCCCTACAGTTCTCTTAGTCATTTCCCATACCCACACGCCTGTATACCTTAGAGGATCTAATCTCTCTCCACTTAGTATCATTTCTTTAAGATTTACTTCTACCGCAGGCATAGTAATCATATCTCTGTAATATACTCCGTTCTCCAAACATTGTTCATGGGTTAAAACTTTCTCACAACTAGGAGTAAGTTCTTGATATTTTAGTAAGTTGTTTCCATACAGTAAGATATTTAAGGTTCCAAAGAGTAATAGGGGTACAATGTAAAAAAGATCTCTCTTTTTAAAGCTTTCTTTCCATATATTGAAGTTTTTAATAAATTCAAAAAGCAAGAATATTACAAGTATTACTGCTAGTGGAACTATAGTGAACTTTGTTAAAGTTCCTAAACAAAGCATTAATATTGTTAAAAGTGGATACTTGAATTCTCCTTTGTATTTTATTGTTTTAACAAAAAACAGTATCGCAAATGTAGCAAACATGTTCCCTAAGTTGTCGTAATTAATTGAACTTGAAAGAAGTAAAAACATTAATGTATTAGTTATTAATACCAATGGTATTAATCTTGCCCACTTGTTCTTAATTACTTCCTTAGAAAGCAAATATACTCCTACTAATGTAAGAAGTGAGTACACAATATTTATTATCCTAAGGAGAATTACATGATTGAATTCAAATATACTGTCATTTAGATTAAGTATTCTTCCATTTGTCCAAAAGTATAAATATGGAATATTAGTTATATCTCTCCATTGATATGTTACCTCTGCGTTCTCTGGAATTGTGAGTGTTGTCGAATATGTCTGTGATACTCTCAGGTGGTACCAAGAGTCCGGTGATATTTCCATTTTTACATTGAGTGCTAGATACAGGGTAAATGCAGCAAATATCAAAAAGATTAATCCTAGTATCAAATTGTATTTATTTATTACTTTCTTTAACAAAGAAGATATCTTTCAATTTAAATTTCTTTACAAAGAGAGAAATCAGAATTAACAATCCAAGTAAGAGAAAAAACATTATGCCTCTATCAAGGAATGCTAATTGCATTACCTGTTCATTGGTTATCCCAATAGATTCGGATGTTACAAAAAAGACTGCTTCCCTTAATCCTAGTGAACCTGGTGTAATACTGATTAGTAGTGATACACCAGAAAGACATGTGTAAAGGAGTATATCTAAGATAGTAGCCTTTATTCCAAGACCAATGAATTCAATATAGTTTATTATTCCATTTAATAGGATATTTCCTGTTGTGATAAATATTAAGGAAAGGAATAGTTTTTCTTTTCTTACAATCATATCCCAACTATTCATAAATTTGTTAAGTATTGTAAGTACTTTCTCAATATATTTATTACCTTTAATATTCTTTAGGTTAATGGTCTTTCTAAAGAGAATTACTCCTAGAGTTATAATGAAGAGAAACACAAAAAAGATTGTTACTAAGGGGTATGTATTCCCTGTGTTTATGTATTTAGAGATTAAAGAGAGTAATGCAAAAAAGGCATTAATAAGAAAAAGTAATATGTAGTATGCATAAAGAGTAGAAAGAAACTTAGAATATTCAAATTGATATTTATTTTTTAAATATGTAGCTCTAAATATTGCACCAGCTCTCATTGGAAGTAGGTAGTTACCAATTCTTGATATAGTTGAGAGATAGTATGCTTCCTTTAAGTCTATCTTCTTATCAAATACATTTAAGGTTACTTTAATGAAGATTCCTTCTAGAAGAAATACTAGTAGGAATATTCCCATTATTAAAGCAATATATATTGGATTTATTTGTAACAGTACTGAAAGAATCTGTTGATTGTTATATAGATATATTCCGAAAAGGATTAATACGATTACTGTTAGTAGAGTAGATATACTGTTTTTAGAAAACATTTTCATCTTGTATGTAGATATTTTAGACTCTGTATTATATCAAATTACTTCCTATCAACTTTTGTATATATTGAAGAGGAAATCTCCTTTAGAATTTCTTGTAAGCTTTCAAAATTAGAACCTTTTGTCATTACACAAAGAAGATATGGTTTGGTAGGATGATAGATTATTCCACAATCGTGTAATTGTTTTCTTTCATAGATTAGTGCATCTTTATACTCTCTTTCTCCAAATTTATTTGAAATTTTTACATTTTCTGGTATTCCTGCAGAGAGTCCATCATCATACTCGGTTTGTGAAAGAACTTTTAATGCTTTCTCTGACATCTCCTTATTTAAATATGAAGCATTGTAAAGAATTCTAAAGAAAGAAGCATAATCTTTTACTGTCATTGTATTTTCATTTTCTGGTTCATATGGATTTCTTAGACCTAAATCTGTGTATATTTTTGCTAAATTTTCATAAGTAGTTAATTGTTCAATGGGGTATAGAGCATCATTATCAGAATAGATAATTAATTGTTCTACTAATCTATCAAGGGTATATGTTTTTCCTTCTTCAAGATGATTTTCAGGAAGGAAATTTTGTGTAGCGCCAGTTTCCTCCCTTGTGAACACGATACTCTTTTCTAAAAGGTCTTTTTGTGATTCAGCTAATTTGTAAGTAGCAATCATAATTGGAAGCTTCAAAAGACTTGCTGGAGAAAAGGTTTCATCTTCATTTATTCCTATCCATGCACCAGAGTTAAGATCTTTGTAATAGATAGAAATATGGGAGATGTTACTAATTCTATAATTTCCTATTTTTTCATCTATATAGCTTTGTAAATCTTTCTCTAACTTAACTAATTCCCCTATTTTTGCAGAATCAGTAGTTTCAAAATCAATTAAAGGATTAATAAATTCATATCCTCCCTCTCTTGTTTGTTTGTAAGCAAAATTCTCTTCTGATGGAAAAAATACTTTGTAAAGGATTCCCAAAGTAAAGCCAAGTATAAAGAAGAAAAACATTAAGATATATGAAATAGTTTTGTAAAGTTCCTTCTTTTCGTTGTCTTTCTTCTTACTCATATCATTAATTCTATCTTTAAAGTATCAATTGTCAATGATTAATATTAAGAAGAGATATTGCACAAAAAGAGAGCTTATAGTATAATGTACGTGTTCATTTCAAACCCCGGCTCAACAGAGCCACCTCAGAGAGGTAAAAGGGGAACATTAAAAGGATAGGAGTTGGCAAAGAGGCTTCCCGCTCAGGGGAGATAGCCAGTCGGCACATCAACCGTCCCATAGAGGGCGCGCCGATTTCCAGTGTATCTGCAGATACATTGGAAGCTTCGAGGAAACAGTTTGTTAGGGACTGGCGTTATGTCATTCTCTTTCAAGAAAAAGGAAATCCAAGGCGTAGCTTTGGGTTCTGTTTCCCCTAGGGATATTATTACAGGTAGAAGTCATCTACTCACATAAATCCCCAGGTCCATCCTTTATTTTTTTTCTTTACATTTCACAAGTCCACTCTTTTGGATAGCACTCTGAACAGAGGAATTTTAGATTTCTTCCTAAAGATGTTACACAGAATTTACTACAATATCCTATTACTTCCCCTGTATCCAATTTAAGAAAAGAGTATGGTCTAAGTGGTTTCTCACATGACCAATCGCATTCAACAATTCCAATATTCTCACATCTAAATATAATCAAACACTCTCCTTTCTTGTGTTGCTCCAATCTTTCTAAATCCATATATACCCCTAAAGGAGGATTGGTAGATTTTTCAAAAAAGTATTGAATATCATCTTTGTATTTATAGAGAAAGGAAAAAGAGAGTAGTATGAGTAGTGATCCGAATATGAAAAAATCTTTCTTATGCATGATTAATAGTATATCAAAGAGAGAGAAATTATTGTTGTCCTATTACAAGGATTGAGAAAAGAATTAAACCTAATGTAATTATTCCAAAAATACCAACAGTTTTTAAGAAAAGTTTAACTGCTTCTTCTTTTTTACCTTCCAGAAAGAGTGTAATTGGTTTAAAACAAAATATATATCCCATCACAGCTGCAGAGAGTGTAAAAAGGGATATGACCATAACAGGCATTATATATTGAGCTAATCCTGAATTCACTTCTGTTTCATCTATTATGTTTATTGTAAATACAACGACTACAATATATGCCAATGCAACAAGGGAATTAACAAAAGGATTTTTACTCATATCTATATTCTAGATTTATACAAGGATTCAGTCAAGGAACTTCCCGTATATGACATCTTCCTGAACCTTAAGTTAAACTTTGAAATAGACTTTACAAAGTTGAATTACCTCTTATATGTTTGATGTATAATGAATAAGTTAAATTGATATAAAACATTATGAGAAAAGATATTACAATGCCAAATGATGAAATCATCTCAATTACAAAAAACTTTTCAAAAAATAAATATAAAGCAATATTTGAAAGCATGTTTTGGATTAAGAAGAACCTAGAAAAGATGGATTATGATAGAGGATTGTTCAGAAAGAGAGATGCTTCGGAAATTGTAAAATCTAAGAAATTTATGGGTTGCACGGATGTTGGTTTAGTTTTTATCTCCTTAATGAGGTCGTTAGGAATTAAAGCAACCTATATGGAAACTATTTCGGAAGGAACACTTGTTGATTTTATAAAATATCCTGATAAAGAAATATCTATTTCAGGTCATATATTCGTAAGAGTAGAGATTGAAGATATTTCAATGATAGTTGATCCTATGACATTTCAGATACTTTTAATAAATAATCTTCCCGCTCATTCTATGTTCTCAGATGCCGTCATAATTGCTGAAGGAAAAGATTTTGTTGAATTAGATATGAATAGTGAAGAGAAAATCAGAAAAAACACAATAAAATTTGTTAAGAAGACTTTTAAATAAAGGAAACTCCGCGACCAGGACTCGAACCTGGAACCAAACGGTTAACAGCCGTTCGCTCTACCATTGAGCTATCGCGGAATATCAATAGTACAGACCTATTATATATTCCAACTATTCATTCTGCAAGAACTATTCTAAGTTGTAAGCAGCATATTTCTGATCAAGTATATCTATTAATACCGCAGAAGCTCTTTGATCAAAATATGGAAGTAATCTGAGATAGTAAGTTTGTTGCTCTGTTTCTATTACGGGTATTAAATCATGTATATCTCTAGATTCTGTCTGTGCAGAGAGCCTATTTGATTCTTCTAATAGGTGTATGCCTTCCTCTGTTTCAAAATTCATTTCCCAAATAACATCTTTATCCTCTGATGCTATGGCAACTATTCCAGAAGGGGTAATAACTAATCTATGTGCTCGAACGGTATTATCATGTAATTTTTCAATGTAGAAAGGAAGGATATCAACATTTACAACATCAAATAGTTCTGAGTATGCCTCTAGAATTTCTTCTTTTCCAACAACTAATACAAATTTGTTAGGATTATTTAAAATATTATCTTCTTTATCCATGCTAATCTGAGAATATATTATTATAGGATATTATATCAATCGCTTACTGTTTTATAAAGGAATAATATTAATGTAATATATTAATATATAACTTGTAACAAGTATGCTCATGACTCTAGAAGAGATTAAGATAAGTTTTGTTGGAATGGAACCAACAGAACCTATTAAAAAGTATGTAGTAGATAAAATAGGTAAACATGAACATCTTTGGAAAGAAGCTACGAATATAGAGGTATTTTTGAAAGAGTATGTAAATAGTAGGGGAGTAGAACACGACTTCAGAGTAGATATTAATGTATTCTTACCTAATTCAACTGTAAGAGTTGAAGTAACAGGTTCTGATATGTATGCAAATATTGATGAAGCTTCTGATACTCTTGCAAGAAGATTGAGAAGATATACTGATAGAAAAACATATTGGGAAGGTGCTACACCATGGAAGGTATTAGAAGCTGATGCTCTAAACAGTACACCAGTTGAGAGTATTGATGATTATTCTGATTATGTACCAAGTATTTCTGTAAGAAAGAAGATTGAAGATATGAGTCCTTTAGAAGAAGGAGAAGCAATTGAGAGAATGGAACTTCTTGGATACGACCAATTGTTATTTAGAAGTAAGAAAACAGGAAAGATATCAATGCTTTACAAGAGAAAAGGTGGTGATTATGGATTGGTAGAACCTGCAGATAACGGGTTGAAGTAAAAAAAGAAAGGGGGCTAATGCCCCCTTTTATTTCCAATTTTAATAACTTTATTCTTGATTTGTATTTACGCTATTAAACAAATTCTTGAATATATTTATTGTTGTAGTTAATACTCCATATTTTGGTTTTTCAGTTGCATTATTTTGTATCTTGTAATCAGTGTATAGTCCGTCAATCCAAGTATACTTCTGATTTTCAACCTCTTGTTGTAGGAAGATATCTTTGGTCTCATCTTTAAATTGCTCATAGTCAAGCTTTTCCCCCTCTTCTAATGCTGCAGTTTCATTTGGGAATATTATTGCACTATATTGATCAAAGAATGCTTTAACATCTTCTTCGGTGTATTGAATTGAAGGTTCTAAAATCTTTTTTGTAATAATGTCTAATTCAATTTGATCCTTTAGTTCTTGTTCTGTAAGATTGTTTGCAGTTAGTGCTGCTTCATATGTTTCCTGACCACCTATACTTCTGATAATTTCGTCTAATCTATCTTGTACTTCTTCTTTAGTTGCTTCCACTCCAGCGCTCTTAGCCTCTTGTCTAATAATTTCTTCATCAATCATTTGTTTTGCTACTGATTGTCCATAAAGGCTTTCTAGTTTAGCATGGTATGTACTTCTTGAGATTCTTGATCCATTAACAACAGCTACACTGTAATCATTATTAAGATATTGGATTAAGAAATCTACTAATATGAAAGATACAAATACTACAACGACAGTCAATACTGGCTTAGCAAATCTTTTATAATTTCCTAAATCAGGCTTTGTAAATTTAAATTTAATATTGGGCTTTTTTATTCTAATCGTGGATTTTGAAACCTTTTCTGATTTCTCTGGTTTACTTTTTGCTTTTGCCATTTGGCTCTATATGAAAAATTAAAATAAACTTATAGTTTAAGCTTAAGAAAGTTTAGCAGAAACTTTTCTAATTAGCAAAGACACTATCTCTTCATATGGAAGTATGCAGTTCTAAGTCCTGTATTAGGATTATCAATCACTGCGTACTGATCTCCACAACTATCAACACCTTTTCTCAAATTACCATCCATTGCTGCATAGACTGGGATATTAGTCCAAAGTGTACTCGTTATATCTATAGCATACCTTGGTGCTGTACATGACCCTCTTGCAGAGTGTGTAGAGCCATCTCCTGTAAGTATAACAGTACCACCAAGAGGAACTCTCATACTGCCACTAGTAATGTAGAAATACTTCCAACCAGAAGCAGACATCCACCAATAGTCAGTACTTTTTACTAGGTGTCCTGCAAATGTATTAACTTTACCGCAACCATCCCATGCCGAAGACCCAATTGTATCTATAGAGAAGTGAAGGTGTGTACCTGTACTACAAGCACTTGAACCCTCTTTTACAGTACCTATCCATGTACCTTTTGTAACCCATCCATAGTTAGCCATTTTGTCTCCATGGGCAGCTATGTATTCCATGATTGCATTATCAAAGGAAGACTGCATAGTTCTGTATGTATCCAATTGTGCAAGAATTTCTCTTCCTCTTCTTTGAGATTCTGCAAGTAATCTCTCTCTTTCAGCTTTTTGAGCTGCAAGACTGTTTTTTTCTTCAACTAATCTTGTTTTTTCTACCTCTATATCATTTCTTTTAATTTGTAATTCAGCTCTTTCCTTTGCAAGGAGTATTTCTTCTTGTTCAAGTTCCTCAGTTCTTTTACCATAGCTTTCTAGTGAGCTTTTATCCTTCTCTCTAGTTTCAATCAAATATTTTGTTTTTCTTAATACAGTATCAATATTCTTAACATCCATTATTAATTCCAAAAAACCGACATATGAATATTTATATGATTCTGTAACTCTTTGATTTACTACTTCCTTAAGGATATTAATCTCTTGTTTTAATATACTTAGTTGATCTTCTTTTGCTTGTATTTCTTTTGCTAAGAGATTTATCTCTACATCTTGAGCTGCAATCTCCATGTGTAATGTATTAATTACTCTTTCCGTTTCTGCTACTTGTTGAGTTATATAGTTAATCTTTTCTTGTAAAGAAAGTTGCTGATACTGTTCATCTGCTAACTTCTTAGAGAGAGCAGACTGTTGTTTGTTTGCTTCTGCAAGCTTAGCTCTTAGGTAATCAAGACATTCTCTTGATGAAGGATCCATATTTGAAGGACAAAGGGAAGATGCGTCAGTATCCCTTGCAGGTAGATTGACTGCTGTAACAATGGTGAGGGTTACAATTGTAATTAGTAACAGAACTTTTTTCATTGTTTACTCACTTAAATATTTCCTTACAGCACTATAACTACTAAAAAATCCTAGTAGAGAGCCTGCCAACATGTGTATTAAAAAGTATACCAGAATAAAGGCAAGAGTGGGTTGAGTTAAAAATGGCATTTTAAAATCGATAAAGACTTGGTTAATCCAATATGCAAAATCAGTGCCTCTCGAGTAAAAGATTACAATATACCAAGGTACAATGATTAGGAGTGATGAAATAAATCCTCCTATTAATCCATAGAATGTACCTTCAAGAATGAATGGGGTTCTAATAAATTTGTCCGAACTACCAACTAAATGCATAATTTCAATTTCCTCTTGATGTAGTTTAATGTTAAAACCAATAGTAACCCTTATCAAAGATATTGTTACGATTGCCATCGCAGAAATTAACACAATAGAGCCGATATTAATAATTCTTGACAAAGTCCGCATATTTTCTACTACATCTCTAAAGTACATTACTTCATCAACAGAGGCATTAATCTCTTTGGCTCTGTTAATATTTTCAATTACTTGTAACAGGGAATCTATATCTTTAGCTCTAATTTCTAAACTGGCAGGGAGTGAGTCTGCAGTAACAGTAGAAATTAAATCAGGATTATCAGCAAAATCCTGCCTATATATTTCTAATGCCTGTTCCTGAGAAACATATTCAATCTGTTCAATTAACTCTGCATTGTAAATACTATCTCTAAAAGTAAGGATGTCAGACTCAGAGGTCCCTTTCTTAAAGAAGACAATGACCTGAGCTTTTTGTTCATAGTAATCTACTGCCTTCTTCGTAAGAATAGACATAGAGATGAAAACAGATGAAAGTGTAAAAACAATTGCAGAAACAAATATCGTTGATACTGTTAACCATTTATTTCTTTTTACATTTCTGCTGGTAACTTTTAATAGCTTTGTAGTACTAAGCATTTTTCGTATTCTTACTTAAATAATTTTTCACAAAAGTTTCTAATTCTTTGTGTTCCTCTTTTGATAAATTCATGTTTTTCAAATCTCCAGCTGTGATATTTAAGAGAATTTCAGGAGAATTAATAGCAAATTTTAGGAATTTTTCTTTCAAAGTATCACTTAAACTATTAAATTCGGGATGAACCTCTTTCTTTTCTTTCTTCTCCTCTTTTACCACTTCCTTTTCCTTAACTTCTTTTTTAGGTCCAATACTTTTGCCAGAATCTTCCTCCAGTCTTCCATTTACAATCTTAATAGTTCTAGCTTTGGAACCATTAACTAGGTGAAAGTCATGAGAAATTACCATGACTGTTGTACCTGTTGCATTAATAGTTTTAAGAATTTCTAATATTTGTTCTGCATTTTGCTGATCTAAGTTACCTGTAGGCTCATCTGCAATGAATAAATCCGGTTTGTTTGCTAATGCTCTCGCTATAGCACCCCTTTGCTGTTCTCCTCCTGAAAGTTCATCAGGAAACAGAGTTCTTCTTTCTCTTAATCCAACCAAATCCAAAAGATAATCAGTAGTATCAACTATTTCTTTTGGACTTTTATCAAGTATTTCTAATGCAAAAGCGATATTTTCTTCTAAAGTTTTACTCTGAAGAAGCTTTATATCTTGAAATACTACTCCTAGCTTTTGTCTGTAAGCAGGAAGAAGTCTTCTAGTTAATTTCGGAACCTCAATATCTCTAAAGAAGATACTTCCAGAAGTAGGTATCTCTTCTCTAATTAATAATCTCATAATTGTTGATTTACCAGCACCAGATGGGCCAACAACAAAGCAAAATTCTCCTTCCTCTATATTGAAGTTGACGTCTTCTAATGCTGTGATATCTTCTTTATATCTTTTTGTAACTGTATCAAAGAGTACCATGTATTCTAGGCAGTTAGGTTATACAACATATATTACTGTATTCTTACTTGAGCTTCAACAAATTCATCTATTTCCCCATCTAATACACTTTCCGGATTACTAGTTTCTATTCCAGTTCTCAAATCTTTTACTAATTTGTATGGATGTAATATGTAGTTTCGTATTTGGTTTCCCCAACCTGCAACCTTATGCTCTCCTTTTATCTCAGATATTTCTTTAAGTCTGTTTTCCTCAATTATCTTCCAAAGCTTACCTCGCAGTATTTGCATTGCTCTCTCTCTGTTTTGTAACTGGCTTCTACCTTCAGAACAGTGTACAGATATTCCTGTTGGTATATGTGTAATTTGAACAGCAGAAGATGTTTTGTTTACATTCTGTCCTCCTGGACCACCTGATTTTACTGCTTTAAAATCAATGTCACTTTCGGGTATCTCAATATCTTGATTTAATTCCTCCATTACAGGCATAACTTCTACTCCAGCAAAGGATGTTTGTCTAAGATTTTGTGCATTAAAGGGAGAGAGCCTAATTAATCTGTGTGTACCATGCTCTTTTTTAAGTAGCCCATACACGTACTTACCATTTACATCGATAGTTACAGTGGATATACCAACTTCATTCCCCTTTGTAATATCTGTGACCTTGTAGGTCCATCCTTTTTTCTCAAAATATTTTGTATACATTCTAAAAAGCATTTCTGCCCAATCATTTGCTTCTGTACCTCCTTGTCCTGCATGAATTGAAAAGATTGCATTGCTTTTGTCGTATTTTCCTGAAAGAAATTTAAGTGTTTCAAAAGAAGCGATTTTTTCTTTCAAGGATTTGAAATCTGTTAAAAGAGAATCTGTTTCTTCCTCTGGTAATTCTTCATACAAAGAGAGTAGGGTTTCCGATTCTTCCTTCAATTGTTTTAAAGTTGATATTTCATCTGTAATCTCACTTATTTGTGCCAATATATTCTGTGCATTCTTTTGATCCTCCCAAAGGTCTTCCCTGGTACTTTCTTTTGTAAGTATTGCTAAGGCACTTTCTTTTGATGGGATATCCAAAGAAAGCTCTATATCATGTAACTTCTCTATTAATTCAGTTATATCTTTTTTACTAATTGTACTCATTTGTGTATATTATACTAGTTTTTTACTTAATGACTAATCTGCTAATATGTTTGGCCTATTCAACAAAAAAGAACAACAAAATTTAAATGGTTTCCTTGCTATTGATGGGAAGGAATTTGTTACTTTAGTAATACTTGATGGTTTTGGTATTCATCCAGATCCAGAGGGTAATTCTGTATTAGCAGCTAAGACTCCCTTTTTAGATTTAGCATGGTCTAAGAGTAGATCTACTTTGATTCATGCTTCTGGTACATATGTGGGTTTGCCAGGAGAAGAAGATGGAAACTCAGAGGTTGGACATCTTAACCTTGGTGCAGGGCAAGTAGTATATCAAACATTACCAAGAATTAATGATGCAATATCAACACATGAACTAGACAAAAATGATGTTCTTAAAGAGACCTTTTCACAAGTGAGGAAAAGAAATTCCAATTTACATTTGGTAGGGGTATTAAGTGCAGCCGGTGTGCATGGACATATTAAGCATCTTTTCTCCCTTATGGAGCTTGCTAAAGCTAATGGTGTAAATCCATATATTCATGTAATGCTCGATGGAAGAGACACTCCACCTAAGGATGGCTTTTTGTATTTAAACAAATTAAATGAAAAGATAGCGGAATTAGGAGTAGGAAGAATTGCGTCTATGCAAGGAAGATTCTATGGAATGGATAGGGATAACAGGTGGGAAAGGATAAAATTAGCATATGATGCTATGGTAGGTCTTTCTCAAGAGACTTTCCAAGACCCTATTGTGGCTATACAGAATGCATATGCAAAAAATGAGACTGATCAATTCTTCAAACCAAGAACTAGAGTAGATGCGGCAGGTAAACCTGTAGGTCCAATTAGACAAAACGATGTAGTGATATATTGGAATTTCAGAGAGGATAGGGCGAGAGAATTGACTAAAGCTTTTGTTTTGAGAGATTTTAATCACTTTGTTAGAAGAGATTTTCCAGAAAATCTTTACTTTGCGACAATGACTGGTTATGAAGAAGGTATACCTGCACATGTAATCTTTCCTCCTAAAAAGATTAAAAAATCTTTGGCTTCATATCTTGCAGACAACAATATGAATCAATTACATGTTTCAGAAACTGAAAAGAATATGCATGTAACTTACTTCTTTAATGGTGGTATCGAGGCTCCACATAAAGGTGAACAAAATATTAACATTCCTTCTCCAAGAGTAGATAACTATGCAATGGTTCCTGCTATGAGTGCAGAATTAATCAGAGATGAAGTTTTAAACAATATAAAGAATATAAAGAGTAATGGATACAAATTTATCCTTATCAATTTCGCAAATCCTGATATGCTAGGTCACACAGGGGATTTTAAAGCAGCAGTGATGGGGAATGAGATTGTAGATAATCTAACTGCACAAATTGCAAAAGCAACCTTAGAATTAGGAGGTGCCGCTATTATTACTGCTGACCATGGTAATTGTGAGACTATGGTAAACAGGGTAACAAAAGAAATAGATATTGCACACACGAATAATCCTGTACCAATGATTATTATGACAGATAAAGAGGAAATGGTTCCTACACAGGGAATGAATATTCTTAAGGTTGGAACAGGTCCAAATGCAAAATCAACAGGACTACTAGCAGATGTTGCTCCTACATGCTTAGGTCTTCTTGGTTTAGAGGTCCCTGATAGTATGACAGGTGTTGATTTAAGAACGGTACTTTAATCAAAAGAAAAGTACTATTAACAGTACTATTCCCAAAAATATTCTATAGTATCCAAAGATACTTAACCATTTTTCTTTCTTTATATTTCTTAAGAGTATTAGTGCTAGATATGCAAAAAGAGAAGAAACAATTATTCCTACAAAATGTGTAATATTAAAACCATCTTGAGGGGAATATTTGAAAATACCGTATATAGAAGTACCTAAAAGTATCGGTATACCAAGAAGAAAAGAGTACTGTAGTGCACTGTATTTATTTACTCCTGAAAGAATACCTGCAATCGTTGTTATACCTGATCTTGATGTCCCAGGAATAAGAGCAACAATTTGTGCCAAACCCATTGTTAATGATTGTTTCCATGAGATTTCTCTAAGGTTAGATTCTTGTTTTTCTTTGTATTTTCTCTCAACCAATATCATTACAAGACCCCAGAATATTAAGGAGAGAGCAATGAATATTTCTCCTCTTAATATTCCCTCTATTATAGATTGTAAGAAAAAACCAACTACTGCGGCAGGAATTGTTGATACAAGAATTTTTAAATAGAAAGAATGAGTATCTTTTTGAAGAATTTCCTTAAAAAGAGTTGGAGCAAAATATACAACAATGGCTATGGTTGTACCTAAATGAAGTAATGCAAGAATGTATGTATCTGCTTCTAACCCAATTAATTTACCGGTTAAGATTAAGTGTGCACTACTAGAAATGGGTAAGAGTTCCGTAATACCCTGTTCAATTGCTAATAATATGACCTTAAACATCTCCATATATTTTGATATGCTAGATTAATTACATGTGGTAATATCTTACTGTTATGATATTAAAAAATCTAGTTGTATATGTTCTTACTTTAATAATACTTGGTGTATCCCCTATATTAAGTCATGCTGCTTCTCCTAGTTTTTCCTTCTATCCTCAAAATGGTAGTGTAAGAGATGCCTCTAAAGGTTTTACAGTTGATATATTAATAGATTCTGCAGGAGAAAGAATTACAAAAGCTAGGTTTGCAGTAACATTTGATCCGACCAAAATACAAATTGTTAAAGCGAATAGGAATAATACTCTCTTTGATCAATGGCCTGAGGATGAAAGTACAATAGATAATCAGAGAGGGATGGTAATGCTAACTGGTTTTACTCAATCAGGTGGTACAAAAAGTCTCTACCTAACCGAGGGAGAGCCAGACGTTATGGCAAGATTAGAATTTGAAGTTATTACTGAAGAAAAAGGAGAGATAGTATTGAATTTCGAATATTCAGGAGGTGACGATTTATTCAAATCTGTAATTATGAAAGAGGGTAGTCCTCCTCAAAATGTTCTAGCTTCTCAACCAGAATCAGCAAATTTTGCATTAAGAGGATTTGTAAGTCCAAGTACTGCCATAGAACCAAGCCATCTTGGTATTGTTGCTGGTTTAGTTTTAATTGCAGTAGGTATCTTTATCAGTAATTCTAAAGTATCTTCTTTTAGAAAACGTAAGGGTACTGTTGTATTGTATGAATAAAGATATTTCAAATCTTAAAGTAGCTATTGTTTCTGATCACTATTTTACTTTTGCTGGGGCTAGCTTTGTTACAAAAGAGCTAGGTTCTTTGTTTAAAAATCCACATTACTATTTTTTAATGGGTGATTCAATCAAGGCAAAGAAATATTTCAAAACGAATAGGATATTTTTCACTGGATTAAACAAATTCCCACTATTGAAAAAATACTACAGATATACATACTTTCTTTGGCCAGTATTTATAGAAACTTTTGATTTCTCTAAATATGATTTAGTAATTTCAAGTAGTTTTTCAGTTTCTCATGGTGTAATAACGGGTATTTATACAAAACATATTGCATATATTCATACCCCTATGAGATATGCATGGGATTTAACCAATGAATACTTTCCTTCAAAGACATTTTTTCTTAAAAGATTGATTGTTCATTTCTTTTTGAACTTTTTAAGAATATGGGATGTATATGCTTCTAGTAGGGCAGATTGTATTCTTGCAAATTCAAATTTTGTAAGAGACAGGGTAACGAAATATTGGAAAAGGAATGTAGACAAAGTAATACATCCTCCAGTGAGTTTGTATAAAGGTAAAACTATTACAAGAAGAGAGAAGTATTTTGTTGCAGGAGCACCCTTTGAACCTAACAAGGGGGGATATTTTATCTTACATTGTGCTTCTAAGTTAGGTTTCGAATTAAAAGTAATTGGTATAGGAGATTCATACAAAAAATTAAGGAAAAAATACTCTAAAAACGAAAACATACATTTCTTAGGAAAAGTTACCGACAAGGAAAAATATGATGTACTATCAAAAGCACAAGGTTTCATATGCTCTGGTACAGAAGATTTTGGTATTTTCCCTGTAGAAGCAATGTCTTGTGGTACTCCTGTTTTGGCGATTAGAAAGGGTGGGTATTTAGATTTTGTACAGGAAGGTGTTAATGGAATGTTTTTTGACTATCAAATTGTTGAATCATTTGAAACTGTATACAAATCTTTTAAAAAGAAAAAATGGGATTATGCAAAAGTAAAAGACTCTGTAAAAGGCTTTGCTAAAGAGAGATTTGAGAAAGAAATAAAAACTTTCGTATTGAAAAATATCTAATAGATTGTTATTATACATACTATATGCCTAGATAGCTCAGTTGGTAGAGCATCTGTCTGAAGAACAGAGGGTCCTCAGTTCAAATCTGAGTCTAGGCACCAGGCGAGAGTAGTTCAGTTGGCTAGAACGACACATTGCCAATGTGTAGGTCGCGGGTTCGAACCCCGTCTCTCGCTCCAGTATTTTACCCTCTAAAACAATGTCTCCAGAACATTCAAGATTTGCTCCAGAAGATTTTTTTTTCAATACAAGAGTTACAGGAATGGGGGGTAAAGTCTCTACTTGAATTAGAGGAAGAAATGGGTTCATATCTAAATATTGTTTTAAGAAATTATAAATATGGAACACGCTTCATGCATGCAGAAGCATATGAACTTTGTTGTGCTGGAATAATGTGGCCTGAGTTTTTATACGATCCTAAAAGGTCAAACTATGTTCTAGCGTTTCATTCACTCAATACATTAGAAAATCAGGACTTAAGGTTTGCTTTTGAAGATTGGTTTAACCTTAATAGGGGTGAAATTGCAGAGAGGGCTGCAGAGGCTTTAGGGAAAGAGATAGAAACTATTTAAATAGATTGTCTTATTTTTCTCATAATCTTCTTCTTACTCTTGTAAAGCAAGTATCCAATAGTACCTCCCACCAATATAATTATTATCCATCTATCCAATATCTTTATATAATCAGTTACTAATTCCCAATTTTCTCCTGCTTCTAGACCAATAAAAGAGATTAGGATTGTATATGTAAACATGCCAAGAAATATTGCTACTACATATTGAAAGAGATTTACCTTTACATATCCTGCTGCAATACTTGCTACAATTCTTAACCATGGTATTAATCTTGTAATATATACATATATAAAACCTCTCTTTCTCACTATTTTTTTGTTGCTCTCTATCTTCTCTGTATCTATATGTAAGAATTTACCTTTACCATTTAACCATTTATACAAAACATCTTCTGTGAATATATAACCGATAAAGTAGGTAGGTATTCCACCTACTAAGGCACCAAATGAAGCGGCTAGAGCTGTAAACCAAATATTAGAATCGGGTGTTGCAGAGAAAAGTGCAATAACTATTTCAGAGGGGAAAAGGCCAAGCGATGAGAGAAATACTCCCCAATATCCCATATCTACTAAAATTTCTACAGTTTTTGTTAAAAGAAAATCTATCATGTATACAATTATGATAGTAACAGATATTTAAAAATCTTTGAATTGTCTTTCAAAATATATTGGAGTAGTATAAACTTTTCGTATGCAAATATCCTCACCTAAAACACAAGCCCTTGTTAACAGAATTAGCAGATTCTCTCCTGTAGTTTTTCTTAGAAGATATATTCTTTTAATAGCTTTCTTACTATTCTTTTTAATATCAAACATCGTTGGTCTTTGGAATGTGAGAAATATTGAATTTGGAATCAAAGAGGATTCAAATGTAAATATTTCAACACTAGGTGAATATGTGGAAGAGATTAAGGGTAAGAATATTTTTTTAGTGACACCTTCTGAGGTAGAGGAAAAATTAAATGAGTACAACGGATTTGTTAAGAGTATTAATGTTGAAAAAAGGATTCCTTCAACACTGTATATTCAAATAGAGGAGTATGAGCCAAAGTTCCTAGGATATGCATCGCAAAGGTGCAAACTTTTCTCTGAAGAAGGAGTAAGGATAGTTGAGATATGTAAGGAATGTGAAGAGGAGTGTGTTCAATACACTGATATATATCCTTCAATATATATATCAAGCAACTCTTCTTTAGAGAATTCAAGGAAATTAATATATACAGAGGAAATTGTAAAAGGATTAGAGATATTAAAGGTGTTTGGATATGAGATAATAAGTATTGATATATTAAATGGTATTGCTAGATTCGAAGGTATAGATAATCATATTTTTATTTTTGATATTTCAGAGAATTTAGAAATACAGTTAAACAGAATGTATATTGTTGGAAAGAAAATCAATGATGAGAATATGAATTTTAGAAGTTTAGACTTGCGTTTTGAGAGACCTGTAATGAAATTAGAATAGGATTTTATTGACATAAAGGGGTTACTTTGACAGAATTGGTAAATGTTCTTGCTAAGTAAATCTTTTTTGATTATATTATATAGAGATTGTAACTTATATAGATCTTTAATTTAAAGTAAAATTTGACTGCCGAAAACTATATGGCACGTAAAATAATAACAGCAATAGATGTTGGTTCCTCTAAAATCACTACAGTAATATCTGCTGTAGAAGATAACCAAGCACCTTCGGTAATAGGTGTTTGCTCCTTTCCAAGTAAGGGTATAAAAAAGGGAGTTGTAGTTAATATAGATGATGCTACTACTGCAATTTCTGAAAGTGTAACAGCTGCAGAGAGAATGGCAGGTGTAACAGTATCTGATGTATATGTCTCAATTAATGGTGAGGCAGTAACTAGTTTAAACAACAAAGGGGTTGTTGCAGTTGCTAGCTCAGAAATTACAATTGATGATACTTACAGAGCTATTGAAAATGCCAGAACACTTTCTTTACCAGAGAACCTTAATCCAATTCACATAATTCCTAGAGAGTTTGTTGTAGATAATCAAGGTGGTATTAAATATCCAATAGGTATGTCGGGTACTAGATTAGAAGTTGAAACTCATATTATCACTGCACCTAATTCATATTGGCAAAATCTAAAGAAATGCGTAGAACAGTTAGGTTTAAATGTATATGATGTTGTTTTTGCAGGATGGGCGTCTTCTCTTAGTGTACTAACAGATACAGAAAAAGAATTAGGAGTAACACTTTTAGATATCGGAGCAGGAACTACAACTATCTCAATTTTTCAAGAAGGTTCAATAACTTACAGCAGTACAATTTCACTCGGTGGAATAAATATTACTAGTGATATAGCTATTGGTCTTCAAGTTTCTTTGGAAGATGCAGAAAAGATTAAAATACATATGAATGATTTGTTTGAGAACAAAGGTAGAACTAAAAAGATTGGTATGGATTCTACTCCTGCTCTTCTAAGAAGAGTTGAAGAAGACAAACCTAAACAGACAAAAGAGGATGAAATAGATTTGTCAATATTAGATATTCCTGGAAAGAAAGTTTCCAAGGATATGCTTAAAAAGATTGTAGAAGCAAGATGTGAAGAAATTTTTGAATTAGCAAGAGAGAATGTACAAAGAGCTGGATTTGATATTGCTATGCCTGCAGGTATTGTTCTTTCAGGTGGTTCATCTCTTCTAAGAGATTTAACAAAATTTACACAAGGTGTATTTGGAGTAGCTGCTAGAATAGGGTATCCTTCAGGATTAAGTGGAATGACAGAGGAAATATCTGATCCATCCTTTGCTTGTGTACAAGGCCTTATCAAACACGCTATAGATGATGATGTAGAAATAGATACTTCTCATGGTAAAAGTAGTGGTGGAAATTTTATTGGAAAGATTACAAATTGGTTTAAGTCATTGATGCCATAAACTGCCCAGATTTAATTTAAAGGTTTGATAGTTATGTTAGTAACAACAAACATAGACCCAGTAGCCAAAATTAAGGTGGTTGGGGTAGGTGGTGGTGGCTGTAATGCTATCAATACTATGATTCATGATTATGATATCACTGGTGTTGAATTCATGGCGTTTAATACTGATGCGCAAGCATTAAAACAGTCAGAAGCCGAAATTACATTACAATTAGGAGAAGATCTTACCAAAGGTTTGGGTGTTGGTGGGAATCATGAAACTGGAGCACAGGCTGCAGAAGAGAGCTTGGATCAAATTCAAGAGCTTTTAGAGGGTGCAGATATGGTCTTTATAACTGCAGGAATGGGTGGAGGAACAGGAACAGGTGCAGCTCCAATAATTGCTGGTGTAGCTAAGAATATGGGAGCTTTAACTGTAGCTGTAGTTACAAAGCCATTTGATTTTGAAGGTAATAGAAGGAAAGAGGTTGCAGAGGAAGGTATTGCTGCATTGAGAGACAAAGTTGATACATTAATAATAGTTCCAAACCAAAGATTACTTGAAATTGCGGATGCAAATATCTCCTTTATTGAAGCTATGAAAATGGTAGATTCTGTACTAGCTGAGGGTGTAAACAGTATTTCCAACCTAATCAGTCAAACAGGATATATTAATGCAGACTTTAATGATGCAAAATCTGTAATGTTAAACTCAGGTACAGCCCTTATGGGTATTGGAAGAGCAAGTGGTGAAAACAGAGCAGAACTCGCAGCTAGAGCTGCAACAACAAGTCCACTTCTTGATATGTCCATAGAGGGTGCAACTGGTGTTCTTTACAATATTGTAGGTTCAGATTTAACCCTACCTGAAATAAGTATGGTTTCTGAATTAATTAAAGAAGCTGTTGATCCTTCTGCAAATATTAAATTTGGTGCTCAAATAGATCCCTCTTTGGGTGATGAGATAATAATAACGATTGTTGCTACAGGATTTGATGAGAACAAACAGGTCTTTACAAAACAATTAAGAGGAGATGAAGAAGAGGATGCATTTGGATTGGGTGGAGTATCAGTAAAATCACCGATGTACAACAAGAAGGCAGAAGAGGAAACACTTGAGGAGAAAGATTCATTCTTTGACGAACCTGAAGAAGAGGAGTTAGTTGAAGAAGAGAAAGAACCTGTACAAAAGGGTGCTACAAAAAAAGTGGAATTCGATTTAGATGATGACTTTGATGATCCTTTAGACAAACCAGCTTTCATGCGAAGAATGTTTAAAGGGAAAAAAGATTAAGGTGAAGATACAGGTAACTGTAAAAACTAAATCAAAAATTTCGGAAATATCTCATATTGAACATACCAATTACTTGGTTAGATTGAAATCTCTACCAATTGAAAATTTTGCAAACAAGGAATTGATAGAAATACTTTCAAAATACTTTAGAATTCCTCAATCTTCTATTAAAATACTTAAAGGATTAAAGAGTAAAAATAAGTTAGTGGAATTATCCGAAGGTGAAGATTCAAACAAAAGAGAAAAAAATATTTAATATAGATCCTGTTATTCTTGTACCAACGATATTACTTTGTGTAGTGGGAATAGTAGCTTTACTTTCAACAACAATAACAACAGATGGTTCTTTTGGTGATACTTCTATAATTACTAAACAGATAGCATTTATACTTTTCGGTTTAGTTGTTTACTTCCTTCTTACCTTTTTTGATATATCTTTGCTTCGAATGTGGCAAATAGGGCTCCCTATATATATATTTACGATACTCTTACTAATACTAGTTCTTTTAATAGGCCCTGTTGTAAATAATGTACAAAGATGGTTGGTTATTGGTGGAATACAGATACAACCTTCAGAAATTGCAAAATTTACAGTAATATTAACAACTGCTACTGTTCTTTCTTACAAAGATAAATACAACGAATGGTTGTTGTTTTTTATATCTCTATTACTGACTCTTCCTATGGTAATCCTTATATACATGCAACCAAGTGGAAGTATGTCTATACTCACTCTTTTAATTTGGTTTTTGGTCGCTTTCACAGGTCTTAATAATCAATTGAGAAATACAATAAACTTAATCATCATTACTTCTATTGTTCTTACATTTTTCTTAATAAGTGTCACAGGGAATTGGTATTTTCTTCTGCTTGCAGTAATAGGTCTGATTATTGCAATCTTTGGATTCTACTACCAGGAATCATGGAAACTCTTTATAGTTGCTAGTTTAGTTATTAGTGTAATTCTTGGTTTGTTTTCAACAATAATATATTCAAATGTCTTAAGACAGTATCAAAGAGATAGAATAGAGGTATTCTTAAACCCAACCGAGAATACCCAAGATTTAGGATTCAATGTTAATCAGGCAAGAATAGCAATAGGTTCTGGTCAAATATGGGGTAAAGGATTTGGAAATGGAACACAAAGTAAAAGAAACTTCCTTCCTGAGCATCAAACAGATTTCATATATGCATCATTTGCAGAAGAATTTGGTTTAGTAGGTTCTCTATTTTTACTCTTTATGTTTGGGGTCCTTATAACAAAGGGATTAATTGTATCTGTTAACAATTTTGATAATCCATTTTTTTCGATGTTGCTAATTGGTATTACTATGAAAATTCTGCTTGAGGTTTTTATCAATATAGGTACGAATACTGGAGCAATACCAGCTACTGGTATACCACTGCCTCTTGTCAGTGCAGGAGGAAGTATAACAGTGATGACCCTATTTTCTTTAGGAGTAATTCAAAGTATAATGAATGCCAGTCAAAGTAAGCAAAAAAAGAGTAATATAATTGACAATTATGAATTTATAAATTAAAATCCATCCGTTATGGTTAAATCCAATGAAAGTAAAAAATTTGCAGTAATAAAGATCTCTGGAGTACAACTAAAAGTTTACGAAGGTAAAGAGTACGAAGTAAACAAATTAGAAGGAAAAAAAGGAGAGACATTAGAAATACAAGAGGTATTACTTCTTCATGATGGTGAGAATACAAAAGTAGGTACTCCATTAGTAGAAGGTGCAAAAGTAGTATTAGAAATCACTTCCCAAAAGAAAGATGACAAAGTAAGAGTTTTCAAATACAAGGCAAAATCAAGATACAGAAAGACTCAAGGGCATAGAGCTTTGATAACAAGAGTTTCTGTTAAGTCTATTGCTTAAAATGCGATATTTTTTCCAATCAGGTAGTTTTCAAGAGTTATCACAAGCAGAGTTAATCTGTGTATTAGATTCATACGGTATTCAAAAAGACAGTTTAAAGAATGTCGGTGGTGGAATTTTTGTTCTTGATACTAAAGATGTTACAGATGAAATTGTTAAAAAGATTTTTAACCGGTTAGGAGGATATATTAGATATGGTCATGTTGTAGAGGATTTAGATTCTTTTCTTCCTTCTTTCGAAGACATGAAGAAAGTAACTTTTGGAGTATCATATATTAGTAATATTGGTGGTGAGAGAAAGAGTATTGTTAAGTTATCAAATGATATTAAAAGATATTTTAAAAGTGTAGGAATTTCTTCAAGATTTTTAATACCGAAAAGTACTCAATTGAATGAAGCTCAGATAAGGAATAATAATCTTTTACAAGAAGGTTTTGAGTTTTGTATATTCGATACAAATGAAATTCAAATGTATGGGAGAACACTTGGAGTTCAAGATGTAGAGAGTTTTGTACATAGGGATTTGGATAAACCAGAATCAGACTATCAAATGGGAGTATTACCACAGAAATTAGCACGTATTATGTGTAATTTAACATCTCTTAAACAGGGTATCTTGTGGGATCCATTCTGTGGTAGTGGTACCATCCTTATGGAAGCCTCTATGCTTGGTTTTGATGTATTAGGCTCAGATATTGATATTAAGGCCATTGAAAATTCAGATAAAAATATTCAGTGGTTGAAAGATGAAAACCTTATTACCGGTATAAAATACAATCTCTTTCAATTAGATATCCGAAATGTTGAAAAAAGAATAGTCAAGGATTTAAAAAGAACAAATATAAGTGCTGTAGTATGTGAACCATTCATGGGACCACCTCAAAGGAAAGAAGTAACAGAGAGTAAGGCAGATATACTTCTTAAGGATGTTGAAGATTTATATATTTCTCTTTTTAAAATACTAAATGAAATTGCACACTCAGGATTTAAGTTAGTATTAGTAATTCCTTCATACAAGACAATAAAGGGTGAAAAAACTATAAATATTTCTCAATTTGCACAGAAAAAATGGGAAGTATTGAACAAGAAATATACAAAAGGGGACTTGAAATGGAAGAGAAATAATAGTATTATCACAAGGAATATTTTCGTACTATCTAAAAGATAATATTTAAGTTAAATACACAGAGAAATGTCACATGTAGTAGGAGCAGGTAGTGTCTCAATGGGGTCAAATGTTGCAGGTAAGAGACTCGGAGTAAAGAAATTTGAAGGAGAGAAAGTAAAATCAGGAAACATTATCGTTAAGCAGAGAGGATCTGTGTATCATCCTGGTAAAAATACATATATGGCAAAAGATTACTCTATTCATGCTAAGGTTGAGGGAGTAGTCAAATTCAGAAGAATGAGTGGCTTCAAAAGAGGACAGTACTACATTGATGTGGTAGAATCTCTTTAAGAGTAATGACTAAACAACATTTCATCCAAATAGAAAGCAAGAATGCATTGTTAGAACTACTTAAGGAAGGTAGGGAATTTGAACGTATATATCTTGCAAGTACTGCTTTTAGAGATGAAAAAACAAAAGAGATTGTAGATATCGCAAACTCTAAGAATATCCCCCTTATACGTGTACCAAGAAAAACACTTACAAGAAGACTTAAAGCTTCTAATTCTGAGAGTGTAGTAGGTATGATGATTTCCCAAAACTATTGGTCATTAGAAGATTTACTTGAGAGTATATACTCCGAAAACAAAATGCCTTTCTTCTTAATACTTGATGATTTGAAATATACTCAAAATGTTGGAGCTATAATGAGAACTGCTTTTGCGGTCGGTGTTAATGGAATTATTACTGCTCCAAGTGATGTTGCTTTGGTTAATGATGAAACAATGAGGGTATCTATGGGGGCAGCTGAAAGAATCCCAATTGTTGAAATGAGTTTGTTTACAGCGGTAAAGGAACTACAAAAAAATGATATTAAGGTGTTTGCAGTTCATATGGATGGAGAAAACTACTTTGAGAGTAACCTTAAAGGTCCTTGTGCCTTCATAGTTGGTGCAGAAGATGTTGGTATATCTACAGGTATGTTGGAAAGAGCTGATGAAAAAATCTCTATTCCAATGAGAGAGGGTATTGGTTCCTTGAATGTAAGCGTGAGTGCTGCAGTATTAATGTATGAGAAATTAAGACAAGAAGTATCTTAATCCTCAATTTCTAATCCAAGTTTGTGTAATATATCCTCTAAATCTGCTTTTGTAACAAATCTAATCTGTATCTTTCCACCTTTACTCATCTTTTTTATAGTTGTTGTATATCCTAACTTCTTTGTTAACCCTTCTGCATAAAGTAATAGGTCGGGATGGGAAGTTTGTACTCCAGTATATTTACCTTTCCTATTGTAATTTATTTTTCTTACTAAAGATTCTGTTTGTCTAACACTTAGACCTCTTTTGATTACAATATCTGTTGCAGCTACTAATGATTCTTCATCTCTTATCCCAAGTAATGCTCTTGCATGTCCTTCACTAATAGATTCATTTAAGATAACCTCTTTTACCTCATTGGGTAATTTAAGTAATCTAATTTTGTTAGTAACTGTTACTCTGTTAAGACCAACCTTTCTTGCTATATCATCCTGGGAGAGTCCGAATTCATCTTGTAATTGAAGAAAGGAGTATGCCTCTTCAAGAGGATTGAGGTCCTTTCTTTGAATATTCTCTATTAAGGCTAATTCTAACATTTCTTGAGGAGAGGAATCCTTAATAACAACTGGTACATATTTAAAACCAGCAAGTTGAGCAGCCCTATATCTTCGTTCTCCAGCAATGATAAAATAATTCTCTGCAGAAGACTTGTCCTTAGTAATGATTAAAGGTTGTATTATTCCATGTTCTCGTATTGAATCTGCAATACTAATTAATTCCTCTGGATCAATGTTCATTCTTGGTTGGAAGGGGTTGGGTGATATTCTGTTAATATCAAACTTCTCCCTATATGCACTACTTGAGTTATCAATTTCATTTGCACTTATCAATGCTGCTAATCCTTTTCCTAATCTTTCTTCTGACATATTTTTACATTAATAATTTAAAAGAATCTTTTTATAAATTCCTCCGCTAAATCTTCATATGCCTGAGCTCCTGTAGATTTAGAATCATATTGGAATATTGTTTTTCCATGAGAGGGAGCTTCTGAAAGTCTTACATTTCTTGGGACAATAGATTTAAAAGCACTCTCTTTGAAGAATTCCTGTACATCACTTACTACACTTGAGGAAAGTTTTGTTCTACTGTCATACATGGTTAGTATTACTCCTCCAATTGAAAGAGAAGGGTTTATACCTTTAATCAGTTTTGTAGTCTCTATGAGCTGTCCTAGGCCTTCTAGCGCGAAGTATTCACATTGGATAGGTATGAGTAGTTTGTCTGCTGCACTTAAAGCGTTAATTGTTAACAATCCAAGGGATGGAGGACAGTCAATTAACACTATATCAATATTCTTTTCTACTTTTGTTAATGCTTTTCTTAGTAATGTCTCTCTAGCTAACATATTGACCATTTCAATTTCTGCTCCTGCTAATGAAAGATGTGATGGTACCAAAAAAAGGTTAGGTGTAGAGGTAGTAACAAATACTGAGGGTATCTCTGTAGAGTTTACTAATACATCATAAATACTTTTGTATGGGGCTTCTTGAGTTGAATTCCAACTCTTTTTATCAAATTGCTGTGTGAATCCAACCCCAGATGAAAGATTAGCTTGAGGATCTAAATCGATGAGGAGTACCTTTTTACCTTTGTTAGCAAGCGCTGCTCCTAGATTTATTGTAGTAGTAGTTTTACCTACACCTCCCTTTTGGTTAGCAATTACGAAAATTTTCATTTGTATAATCTATCATGTTTCACGAATGGAGTCTACAATCCATAACTCTCATGAGTAACTAGTCTAAATTCTGAAAATGGGAAGTATACTATCCATGCTTTCCCCTTAATTCTTTCTTTTGAAATTGGTCCAAACTCTCTAGAATCTGAACTGTTTGGTCTGTTATCACCTGATACAAAATATTGTCCTTCTGGAACTGTAATACTTTGTCCTTCATGTATGTATGATCCACCATTTGTAATTACAGAGTCTGCTAGATAGTTGCCTTCATTTAATTTATCACCATTGATATATATGCTTCCATCTTTTATCATTACTTCATCCCCAGGTATACCAATTACTCTCTTTATGAAATCCTGAGTATCAGAATATTTGAAGATAACGACATCTCCTCTTTGGGGTTCTGTAAATCTGTAGGTAATTTTGTTAGCCATTAAGTACTCTCCATTTTTGTATGTAGGATGCATAGAATTTCCAACTACCTCATGTGGTGTCATTATGAAAAGATACAATACAACTGCTAGTACTAATGCAACAACAACTGTTTCAATAAAGGATGAGATAAAGCTTCCAACAGATGCGAAAACTTCAGTTGCTTTAACCTTACCACTTACTTCACTCTCTGATGATTCGTACATTCTTTTGGGGCATAAATTTAAGAATTGGTACCGCTACGGGGAATCGAACCCCGGTTTACAGGATGAAAACCTGTCGTCCTAGTCCACTAGACGATAGCGGCTTACCTGAAGTAGATTTTACTACACTAAAGCCTTTTTGGAAAGTTCTTTTAGGAATTGTTGTTCCTCTTGGAAGCTAGCTCTTTGATATTCATTTAACTCTTTGTTAAAGATATATCTTCTTTTACATTTACACTCTACCATTTCTCTTCTTTCTGAGATTTTTCCTATTCTTTTAGCTTTATCCAATGGGTTTGTACATCCTACACACATTCTTTTTTCTAAAAGTACTTTCTGGAAGGGAGATACAAGTTTCTTATACATGATTTTGTAAAAAGTAAGTAAATATATTTGCCGAAGACAGGAGTTGAACCTGCACTGGGAATTATCCCAACATGCTCCTAAGGCATGTGCGTCTGCCAGTTTCGCCACTTCGGCACAACAGGCATATTTTACTAAAGAAAGGATATTTTTTCAAAAGATTAACTTTCTTCTATAGCTCCAAATATTTTCCCATACACCTTAACACAACCCTTCTCAGTATACTTTGCATTTGAGAGGACATCCTTCTGTGTTAATGATTCTTCTACAATATCATCTCTTAAATCATCAAAGGGAAGATGTTTTTTCATTGGTTGAACATTAGAAGTATCTACCTCTTGTAATTGATTGGCAGATTCTAATATTGTTTGCATTTGAGGTGTAAATTTCTCTAACTCTTCATCAGAGAGTTTAATTCTAGATAGTTCTGATATATGTTTTAATGTTTTTTTATCCATTTAACTTTTCCATTAAAATTGATCTTGCACTATTTGGGTCTGCAGTTCCTTTTGATTTCTGCATTACTTGACCAACTAGAAAGCCTAAAGATGCTTGTTTACCTGACTTAAAATCCTCCACAGCTTTGCTGTTTTCCTTTATTACTTCTTCGACAATTGAAGAGAGATTACCTGTTGTATTTCTAGCTTCTGTTTTAGCTTTTGTAATTAAGTCTCCCAAATCTATCTTCTTTTCAATCGATTCTCTTAATAGCTCTTCTGCCTTACTTCTTGTAAGTATTTTCTCTTCAAACTCTAGTATTAATTTTGCCAAATCTTCCTTCTGGATATTCTCCTCTGTTATATCTAGATTATTGTCATTAGCGATAGAGAAGACAGCACCAGTTAACCAATTCGCACATGCTTTTGCAGCTTTTTTTGTATCTATATCTTTTGAAACAAGAGAGAGTACAGCTTCATAGTATATTGATATATCTCTGTCAGAAGTTAAAACATTAGCATCATATTCAGAAAGCTCATAATCATTTATGTATCTATCTCTTTTTTCATCGGGTAATTCGATAATTTCTTTAGAGATTCTTTCAATATCCTTTTCTGTTACTTCAATAACAGGAATATCAGGTTCTGGCATATATCTATAGTCATCTGCTGTTTCTTTCGATCTTTGGAATACTGTAATTGATTTGTTTGCATCCCATCCTCTTGTCTGCTGCTTAATTTCTTTCCCTTCTTCAATTTCTTTTATTAATCTCTCTACTTCGTATGTAATAGATTTCTCTACGGCAGAGATTGATCCAATATTTTTTATCTCAACTTTTGGATTAAGCATATAATTACCAATAGGTAATATCTTACCGTCTTTGTATTCCCATTTTCCTTTCTCCTGCACTGAGATATTTGGCTCACATCTCATTTGGCCTTTTTCCATATCTGCATCTGATATGCCCAAATATCTAGCAATTTGCCTTATTTTTGTTGCTAATTCCTTTGCCTGATATGCACTTCTAATATTAGGTTTAGTTACTAATTCAATTAAAGGCATTCCTGATTTGTTGTAATCAATCAAAGAATATTCTAATCCACTATTTATTTCAGTGTGGTGAGTTGATTTTGCAACATCTTCTTCCTGGTGTATTCTCTCAATCTCTATTTTGTATTTTTTACCATCTTCATCCCTTATCTCAATGTATCCATCAGAGCAGATTGCTCTTTTGTACTGACTAATCTGATACCCTTTGGGTAAATCTGGATAGAAGTAATGTTTTCTGTCGAAATGAATTTCATTTTCGATATCACAATTGGTTGCTAATCCAAGTAAAATACAAAGTTCAATAGCTCTTTTATTTGGTACAGGTAGTGCTCCAGGCAATCCTAAACATACTGGGCAAACTTGAGTATTTGGTTCTTTATGAAAATATTTAGTTGAACAACTACAGAACATTTTACTCTCTGTCTTTGTCTGTATGTGTATTTCTAATCCAATTATTACATCGTATTTTGATGATTCCACTAGTATTGTTGTTTAATTAAAGAAATATTTTGATATCACTATCTTCACTAGATATATTATCACTTTCATCTGGAATGATGTAGTAGGTTCCTCTACCTCGACCTTTTGTTTCAATATATTTTTTCTCCATTAGTTCTTGTAGGTCCCTGTATGAAGTCATAAAGGAAACGCCCATCATTTTTGTATATTCATGTCTTGTTATCTTAGCGTTGTTGTAAAGATATTCGACTATTTTTCTCTGTCTTGGATTTAAATCTTTTCCAATTCTTCTATTAATTTTAACCTTCTCTTCATATGTTTGTGAAAATTCTTTTGAAAGTTCAATAGTAGTTAAAGAGAGAGTATACAGTACTGCTTCTATGAAGATTGTTAAATCTCTTTTACCTTTTGATATTCTGAAAGCTGATTCTATATCTTCACTAATCAAATACATTGCTTTGGAGTAAGGTATAAGGTTGTGGGGATTTAATCCATATATTTTTGCTAATGCTTTAACTGTTAAGATAGAGGTAATTTGGTTTCCTGCAAAGAATGGAGCCTTATCAATATATTCGTACAAGAGTATTGAAAGTTGTATTAGTTTATGAATTCCTGCTTCTGAGCTTGCAATCCATGTAAAAATATCATTGAAATGATCTTTCATATCAATATTAGGATAGTAATCTCTTAACTTGTACCAGTTGTCATACAAATCATATGGTTTTTCAGAAAATGTTTTTATCCTGGCTAAATCCCAATCTTCAACAATATTTTTCATAAGTATTTTGTTTAAGTGAGTCGATAGCTCAATAGATGGCTTAAGTGCACTTTTAATAGTGTATGTATCAAGAAAGTCTTGAGCATTTTTAAAGTTAGTAAAAATTCTTAGTTTGTTTCTGTATGAGGGTAATACCTGTCCTCTTTCTACGGTTAGAGCTTTGTTGTAACCGATTGAATATGAAATTAATTCTCCCAGTTTATCTATTTCATCTGTACGATATTTTTCCTTCACTTGTAAAAGGGTAGATGAAGGCATGGGAGTATTTTTTATTTTATCTATACTAAGCTCATATTTAACAATATAGCTGAGTATTAGATTTGTTATTGTATATTTTGGTATATTCATATATTTCAAAAGCTGATGGAAGGGTTCGAACCTTCGACCTGTCCCTTACGAAGGGAATGCTCTACCAGCTGAGCTACATCAGCAATGCGTAACGCAATTGTAACAGAGAAAATATTGGGAATCAAGAAAAAGCGAGAGACGGGATTCGAACCCGCGACCTTCTCCTTGGGAAGGAGACATTCTAGCCAACTGAACTACTCTCGCAACTTTCAGATTGTATATCTAAAAGCTTTTTAATTCAATATATTTAAACAACAGCTTCTTTAATTTCTTTCCAATCATCATTTAGCTTAACACCTATCTCTTTGGCTACTTCGCTGGTTACTTCTCCATCTTTCTTCACTTCATTTACTACTTTTTCAACTAACTTCTTATATCCATCCCAATCAATATTTTGACCTGCCTCTTTTAAATCAGCAACCTTCTTTGCTAGTTGTCTCTTTGCCTTTCTGTAATATTTCTCAGCCTTATCACCTGTTTCCTCTGCAAATCTTTTAATATCTGCTCTTGTTTCTGCACCGGATTTAGGTGCAAGTAAAATACCAGCAGTAACTCCAACTACTGTCCCAAAGATTAGACCTTTGAAAAAATCATCTGATGAACTCATGGTAAAAAAGATAACAAATTAATATATTTATATGGTACATGAGATATACCATTAAATCTAGAGATTAAATCTTTTTATTAGGTTATACCCCAAAGAAAGAAACAACCCTATACCTATTAAAGACAATATTATCAATACTGGTGAGACTGAAGGTTGTGTTACTACTGGTATATCTGCATCTACTTCTTCTGTAGTTCTTTCTTCAATTTCTACAAATTGATCAGAGTCCTCAATCTGGGCATATGATTGGGAGAGCGGAAAAGAAAAAAGAAAAAATATTGTAATTGCTATCATAAAGATTCTCATTGTAATATCATATATCATATTTTTAGATATATGTAGTATGGTATTTCCAGATATTGAATTAGAAAAGAAACTTTGGAAGAAAGGTTTTAAATATGTAATAGGGATAGATGAAGCAGGAAGAGGACCTCTTGCAGGACCAGTTTGTGCAGGAGCTGTATTAATTAATGCAAATACTCAATTGCATCCTTTTGTAAGAGATAGTAAAAAGATGACTGAGAAAAGGAGAGAGGAAGTTTTTGAATATATTAAAGAGAATAGTTTGGCATATGGGATTGCAATGATAGATTCTGTTGTAATTGATGAGCTTGGTATACAAGAAGCCGTAAAGATGGCTATGGAAGAAGCTTTAAGGCAGATAGAGGAAAGGATTCAAAGTAGGGCAGATTACCTAATTGTTGATGGTACTAATGTAAGTACTATTTCCGGATATCATATGGAAAAGATTAAAGCAGGAGACTTAAAACATTACTCTATTTCTGCAGCGTCAATCTTAGCTAAGGTTACAAGAGATAGGTATATGAAAGAAATAGCGAAGGAATTTCCAGTATATTGTTTTGAAAAGCATGTAGGATATGGTACTAAACTACATATGGAAAATTTAATTAAGTATGGTCCTTGTAGTCTTCATAGGAAGTCTTTTGCTCCTGTAAAGAAACTAATAGAAGAAAGCTTGTAAAAATGAGTGTTAAAGGGTTATAATCATATTCGTTACGGGCCGCTAGCTCATCAGGTTAGAGCAACTGCCTTTTAAGCAGTAGGTGCTGAGTTCGAGTCTCAGGCGGCTCACCATAGAATTTCCCTCAATACAAAAATTTTATCAAGAGAATCAAATGAAAGAAGCTAATCATAGGATTTTTACAATGAGCTTTTCTACGGTATATCCTCATTACATAGCCAAAGTAGAAAGAAAAGGAAGATTAAAATCTGAAGTAGATGAGATAATTCGTTGGTTAACAGGGTATACCCAACAACAACTAGAAATTGAAATAGAAAAGAATACTGACTTTGAAACATTTTTTAAAAAAGCATCAAAATTAAATCCTAAACGAAATTTAATAAAGGGGATTATATGTGGTATTAGAATTGAAGAAATAGAAGACCCTCTTATGAGAGAAATTCGCTACCTTGATAAATTAATTGATGAGTTAGCTAAAGGGAAATCAATGGAGAAAATTTTAAGGAAGTAGTTATTGTATATTTATATTTGATATTATTTATTAATAACCTTATTACCAATGGCATATGTTACTTTGGATAATTATTGCTAATATTTTTTTAGCAAATCTCTTTGGAGTTATTTTTCACTACACACACAAACGAAAAACACGAAGCCTACTTCTTCATGTTTTCTCTTCCGTTAATGAAAGTACTTGGGAACATCTAAAATTAGCGTTTACCCCAATGCTTTTTCTTACCTTTTTAAATTATTTTCTTTTAAGAAATACTTATCCAAATGTTATTGAAAGCAATTTGTATGGATTGTTAATGGTAATACTGCTTATTCCTCTTCTTTACTATCCTATTCGATTTTTTCTCAAAAGAGAGGTTGTTTTTGTAAGTATAGGTATTTTCATTTTATCTGTTATCCTTGGATATATTGGAGTATATAATATGTTACTAAAGGAAATCTCATTAATAGGAGAAACAATATCTTTTACTTTGTTAGTATTAATATTTTTTCTTTTTGGAATATTTACCTTCTTTCCTCCTAAAATATTTCTTTTTAAAGATCCTGTTTCTGGTAAGTATGGTCATATTAGGGGGTAGAAAATTCTTAAATATTTAGGTATACTCAACTATTAGATTTACTCTGTTAGTTTAATGATAAAGAACTTAGTATTGATAATTAGTATTATACTGTTATCAGTAGTATTGATTCTTTTTTCATATCTTCTTAAAGAACCAGATTTGTGTTGTAAGTACGAAGTATGTACTAAGTTCACCAATATCTGTGAAAACTCTAAATCAGTTTTACAATTAAAAACGCAAGAAGGAGTTAGAATATATCTTGAGAATGTTAAACATGGAGATGAAATTGAATTAGGGTATGTAATTAGGGGTAGTGTAACAGGTAGCTGGTATTTTGAGGGAGAGTTTCCTGTAAGGGTTTTAAATGAAGAGATGGAAGTAGTTGAGACTCTAATTGCTTTTGCAAAAGAGGATTGGATGACCTCAGAAAGAGTACCCTTTGAATTAGAGGTTGATTTTCCACTGATAGCTGATTCATATATTGTTTTAAGATTTGAAAAGAGTAATCCTTCTGGTTTAATAGAGAACTCTGATTATGCTGATTTACAAATTCTAGTTAAAACAGTAAATGAGGCTTTGGAAGTAAAAGTCTACTTCCCAAATGAGAATATGGGGTCTACTTCAGATTGTACTCTTGTATATCCAGTAAACAGAACAATACCATATACTCAAGCAGTGGGTCGGGCTGCCTTAGAGCAACTTTTCAAAGGTGTAACTACTGATGAAGAAGATTTTGGGTATTTTACAAATATTAATGAAGGAGTAAAGATACAGAGTTTAACGATTTCTAATGGTATTGCTAGAGTCGATTTAAGTGAAGAATTAGAAAGAGAAGTTGGAGGTAGTTGTAGGGTTACAAGTATAAGGGAGCAGATTAATAGGACTTTAGGACAATTCTCAACTGTTGATACAGTAATCATTTCTGTAGATGGAAGAACAGAGGATATATTACAACCCTAAGATTGATTCTCCTCTAATGCTTTAGCAGCGTTAAGTATTGTTTGTTCATCAAGGTGTTTTCCAATAAATTGTATTCCAGTTGGCATATTTTCTGATATTCCATTTGGTATGGAAATACCTGGTAATCCTGCCTCAGAGCTGCCTTCTGCTAAGATATCTGCTATTTCTCCAAAAAGTGGGTTGTCAGCATCTTTTTCGTGTAAAGCTATGGAAGGTGTTGTTGGAGATACTATACAGTCGTACTCTTTTAATATTTTGTCTAAGTCTTCTTTAATTAATTGTCTTACCTGTTCAGATTTTTTAAAGTATTCATCTGCATATCCAGCAGAGAGAGAGTATGTACCTGTCATTATCCTTCTTTTAGGTTCCTGTCCTAGACCTTCGCCTCTTGTGGATTCATAGTATGTTTTTACACTTGATTTGTCTTTTCCTTCTAATCCATATCTTGTTCCATCATATCTTGCAAGATTTGATGATACTTCACTTCTACAGGTAATTGTATATACAGCCATTGCGAATTTTGGATCTAATATATTCACATATTCTATAACTGCTCCAAGCTTTTTAAGTATATTTATACTTTTTTCAAAGTTAGTAACAACTCCTGATTCAAGTTCTAACTCTAGGTATTCTTTGGGTATAGCTAATTTCATACCTTTTATCTTTGATGGATTTAGTTGGGATAGATAGTCAGGTGTTGACTCTTTGTATGTAGTGAAATCTTTTGGATCATATCCAGCTATTACAGAAAGGATTAATGCACTATCCTCAACACTCTTTACTAATGGTCCTGGGCTATCAAGAGAAGAGCCCATTGCTAATACACCATATCTTGATACTCTCCCATATGTTGGTTTAAGCCCAACTATTCCACACCATGAAGCAGGGAGTCTAATGGAGCCTGCGGTTTCTGTTCCAATCGCTCCTGCGCAAAGATCTGCAGCAACTGCTGCTGAAGAACCACCAGAGGAACCCCCTGGTAATCTTTCAAAATCAAATGGATTTTTTGTTCTTCCATAGTAGGAAGTTATTGTTGATGAACCATGGCAAAACTGATCAAGATTGGTCTTACCAAGAAGTATGCTTCCTTCTTTCAGTAGTCTTTTTGTTACTGTTGATTCATATACTGGTCTGTATCCATCAAGTATATGAGAGGCTGCTGTTGTTAGCCTATCTTTAGTAGAAAAGATATCTTTTACTGCGATTGGAATACCGCCTAGTTTCTTTTGTACTTCTGTTTCAAAATGGTTATCAAAATTCTTTGCTTCACTTAGAGCATCTTCTTTGAATACTGTAATGTAAGAATTCAATTCTTTGTCTTTCTCTTCTATCTTTCCTAGGTAATATTTCACTAGTTCTTCCGCTGAGAATTCTTTCTTCAGTAACTTCTCTCTTATCTGTACAATACTTAAATTTTCCACAAGGTCTATTCCTTAGATTAACAACTGAATTCTATCAGAATTTAAGAAATGTTAAAACTAAAAATATACATAACAAGGGTAAAAGTGTACCAAGTATTACTTGAGGATATGTATGTCTTTTGAGTTCAACTCTAGACCAAGCCATGAATGGAAGTAAAGCAAGTAGTAAGTATGTGTATTCATTATTTAGAAGGTATATTACGATGAAAATTGAAAGAGTACTCCATATCATATGATAACTAATTTTCCAAAAGAGGGTAATTAGTAATCCAAATATGAATGTTAGATTAACAATCAAATATATTATTATTAATGTACTATTACCTAAATATATACTTGTAATTAGTGATATTAAGAGACTTGCTAATATTGTCAAGAAAAGCCTAGGTCTTTCCTCTCTCTTAGTTACATTTATATCCGATGTTATACCAAGGACATTAAAAAGCATTATCACAGAAATTGGGACTAAGAAAGTAAAGGTAATTAGTACCAGTAATGGTAAGGGTGGGAGTTGTGTATGTATACCAAAGGTTATAGCTGCAAATATTATTAGTCCAATCATAACGATTTTTGAGAAAAAATTTGCAATAGCTTTTTTATATTTCATATCAAGTAGGTTAAGAATTAAAAGAGTTCCGATAATAAAGAATATACCAGAAAAGAAATCTGAGGTTTCTATACCCATTATATACTCCCTATCTATTCTAATGGTATTCATGAGTAACCTTATCATTGCATACCCTATGAAATATATTCCTGTTAAGAGACCTTTCTGTTGCGAAGAGGTCTTTAAAAGAGCAAAGAACAGAAGAAGTAAAAGAAGTGATTCATAAAGGAAGACAGGATGAAATGTCTCATATGATTCATACCCTGTTAATCTCTTTTCTAATGGAATCTCTATTGCCCATGGTAATTGAGATGGTTTTCCGTACAATTCATTGTTAAAGTAATTTCCAATTCTCCCTATGGCTTGTATTAATGGAAGAAATACTAAAAGAGTATCGGAAAGTTTAATTAATGGAGCATTCTTTCTTAACGAAATTATCCATAGGGCTAAGAGTATACCCAAGAGGGCTCCGTAGAAAGCTAAACCACCGTTCCAAATATTTAAAATTCTCACTGTTCCTTCCTGTATCCCTTCTATATTATGTAAAAGAAATACTATTCTTGCACCAAGTAGAGCGAGCAAGCCAATGAAAAGATATTCTAAATATGAAAAAAGGTTTGTTTTCTTTCTTAGAAGTTCAATACCAAAAACAATTGCAATACCAATTATTAATCCATATATATTCATGTTTTTAATAAAGGTGATTTATCTTTATTCTCTATTATAACTAATCTGTGAAGGGCTCTTGTTACAGCTACATAGAAGAGTCTTGTTGAAAGTTCTGTATCTGGATATGTATCTTTGTTTACATCTAAAATTATAACTGTATCGAACTCTAATCCTTTTGCATCTTCAACTGTTAATATGAGTAGTCCTGTTTTGTAGTCACTTATTGTGTAATCAACAATATCCCTCTCTAGATATCCCTCATATTCAATTAATTTTTCATATGTTTGTTTGGTATGTTCTTTGTCTTTGCATATTAGAGCACATGTTACAGAACCTTTCTCGAATTCTTTTTTCATCATATCAACTAAATTCTTAGTCTCTTTTTTGCTTAAATCTTTGATTCCCTCCCTATGTTCAATCACCCTTATATCCTCACCATGTCTTAATACAGCTTCCGGTAATTTGTAGCTTTTAGGAAATCTTTCTCTAAATATTTTGTTTGCATATTCAATTATCTCTAAGGTTGTTCTGTAACATCTGTTTAGTTGATGATACGAGTATTTTCCTAACTCCCATTTTTTAAAAAGTTCTATAACCTGTTCCCAATCTTTTATGTAAAAGGGAGGTATTACTGATTGTGCTAAATCTCCAGCTATTGTTACATTTTGTTTCTTAGCTATCTGAAGTAGCGTAAGTATTTGAACTAGACTTAAATCTTGAGCTTCATCAATCATTACATATTCTTTTTCATGTTCCTTGTGTCCATGTATTTTTAAGTGTAAATATACAATTGGAGCCAAATCTTCCATTCTGTAAGTTTTCTGTTTTCCTGATCGAGATACTCCCTCAAGTGTATATTTTGCAATATCCTTTTTTACATATCCCTTCTTAAACATATTTCTGTATATCTCTATAGGGAGTGTTGAGGTTTCAAAATATTTTGATATTTCTTTTTTCTTTTGTAAGTCAACATCATGGGTATCAGTAATATATCCTGTTCTTCTTTCTCTAAATTGTTTTTGTGCAAAAGCATATTCCAAAGAAAGATTTAATCTCTCGTCCATTGTTATGTATGGATATGTCTGTTTAAGTTCGTAATATCTTCTTCTTACAACATCTTTTCTGGAGTATGGAATATTTTCTAACAAATCGGATTCAAATTCTTCGAAATATGAATCTAAGATATCTATGTATTCTAAGGAACCTTTATACTCTTTTATTTCTAAGTCTTCTTTTGATGGATGGAGAATGTATGAATTATCCCAACCTAGGATGTTTTTTGCCCAGAACATATATGTATTTGTTTCAACACTATCTACTCCTAAACTTGGAAGTACATCTGCAATGTAATCTAAAAACATTTTGTTTGGGCCGATGATTAAACTTTTTTCTGGTCTAATCTTTTCTTTGTAAGTATAGAAAAGGTAGGCTAATCTATGGAGTAGTATTGTTGTTTTTCCACTACCAGCAACTCCTTGTATGATGACAGGTTTGTCTATTTCTTCTCTAATTATATTGTTTTGTTGGGCTTGTATTGTAGCTACAATATCTTTTAGTTTTTGTCCTAACCTTTGATTAAGTTGTGCCAGTAAAAATTCATCTGCTGCAATATTTCCTGTTTTAGCATCATATATATGTTTAAATCTCGCTTCTGAGATATTAAATTGTCTTTTCTGAACTAAATTACCCTCTTTAATTCCACTTGGTGTTTCATATGTAAGGTTGTTTGTAGGACCACTATTTTCATAGTAGATGTTGGCAATTGGAGCTCTCCAATCACTTATTAAGGGCTTAAATGTTTCCTGATCCATTAATGCAAATTTACCAATGTATATTGGTAAGATTCTGTTTTCTCCATTTAATTTGGTCTCAAATACTATCTTTCCAAAGTATGGAGTATCAAGTTTTATCAATTCTCTATTTATTCTCTCAATACACTCCTCGATACTTTTAAGTATTTTATTGTATATTCCTACAGCATCCTTTCTTGCATCTAGGTCTGTTTCCATTTGTATTGCTTTTACTTGCTCCTCAAGTTCAAGTTCCAAATCCTTCAATCTCTTTATCATCTTGTTTGATGTAAAAGCATTAATGTCAGTAACAAGCTCTAAGTGAGGATATTCTTCCTTCTCTGTATTGGTTTGCGGAATAACTTTACTAAAATCGTTTATCTCATCTACCCGTGTGTATATTGGGTTTAATTCTTTAGAGAATGTTTGCATTTGCATCAGAGGCAAATTTATGGCATGGGCATTTTACATTATACTTATGACTCTGTCTATATACTTTTCAAAAGATGTAGAGCTTTGTATTATTAATTATGAATGCATCTTTAAAAGTAATTTTGTATATATTTTTTGTAGCAGTTATTTTTTACTTTGTTCAGGATAACTTGGGGATATTTGATATCTCTTTTAAACAAAAAGAAGAGCAGGAGAATGTACAAAATGAAGAAGTAAACAAACAGAGTACAGTAGAAATATACAATGAGGATGGTGATTCAATGATTGTAAAGGTTGATTTAGCTCAAACAGATGATCAAAGGAGAATGGGTTTGTCTGGTAGAAAAAGTTTAGGAGATTATGAAGGAATGCTTTTTGTTATGGATGAAGTAGGAACATATGCCTTTTGGATGAAGGATATGTTAATACCATTAGATATTATTTTCATAGATAGTAAATTCTTTATTGTAGATATAAAGGAGGATGAACAACCCTGTGGTAGTGGATACTGTCCTAGCATATATTCCGATGTTCCATTTCTGTATGTGTTGGAGGTCAACGCTGGCTTTGCAAAAGCTAACAGAGTTGTAGTTGGTAATAGTATGGTATTTAATATATCATCTAGTTTATAGTTAAGATTTTTCAAGTTACAAATGATACAGACCTTTATAGATTGGCTAGTTAATATTATTACTACATTAGGATATCCAGGAGTTGCTCTTTCAGTATTTATTGAAAGTTTCTTCGCACCAATACCCAGTGAAATTATTTTACCTTTTTCTGGATTTGTAGCTTCTACGGGTGCACTTAACATATATTTAGTTATTACAGTTGCTACAATTGCAGCATACCTAGGTACTCTTCCTTTTTACTTTATAGGAAGATGGGGAGAGAAGTTTGTTACAAAGTTTTTAGATAGATATGGTAAATACTTATTTATCGACAGAGAAGAGGTAGATTGGGCGTTTGGCTTGTTTGAAAAGCATGGAAAAAAGATTGTATTACTTGGTAGGTTAATTCCAATTGTTAGGTCATTGATTTCATTTCCAGCTGGAGTAGCGAAGATGGATTTTTTTGTTTTTAGTATTTTTACATTGATAGGGGCTCTTATGTGGAATACAATTCTTACATATTCTGGATATTTGTTAGCTGATAACTGGGAAGTGGTAGGTGAGTTCATTGCAAAATATGAAAAGATAATACTTGGTGTATTTGTAGTAGTATTTGTTTTGTATCTTTTGAGAGGATATTTAAAAAGGAGAAGGGCTAAATAACGCTTTTTAGAAGACTTACTCCAGTCATATCCGAAGGAGTGGGAATCCCCATTATATCCAATATAGTTGGAGTAATATCTTTTAATGCTCCATATTGAAGATTTCTTGGAGGAATATTTAATCCTGGTATCATTATTGGTACAGGATTAAGAGAATGTTCAGTATCTATTTCACCATTATCTAGATTTATTAATTCTTCAGCATTACCATGGTCAGAGGTAATAATGACGGCACCTCCTCTTACTGTAAATGCTCTTACCAAGTCAGCAACACAACTATCCACTACCGAGATGGCTTTCATGGTGGCTTCCATGTTTCCTGAGTGTCCTACCATATCTGGGTTTGCATAATTTACAACTATAAAATCATAGAGGTTGGACTCGATTTTACTAATGAGGTTTGTAGTCATCGGTATAGCACTCATTTCTGGCCTTAAATCATATGTTGGTACTGATGGGGATGGAATTTCTATTCTTTCTTCATTTGAATATCTAATAGGAGCCCCACCATTGAAAAAGTATGTTACATGGGGGAATTTTTCTGATTCTGCAATTCTTAATTGTCTTAGTCCATGTGAAGCTAATATGTTACCAAGGGGGAAGTTAATATATTGTTTTGGGAAAAGTACTTTGGGAGGAAAATTCTTTCTGTATTCAACCATACTAGCAAAATATATTGGATATATATTACATCGCTTACACTCAGAAAAGTTACTATCTACCAAAGCCCTTGTTAATTGTAATGCCCTATCTGGTCTAAAGTTAAGGAAAAGTACAACATCTCTAGGTTTTATTTGACTATTAGGAACTATAACGGTTGGTTCTACAAACTCGTCCGTTATTTTGTTTGCATATGATATCTCAATACATTGCTTGTATGTACCACAAGTATTACCAGTATTTTGTGTAATCAAATCATATGCTCTTTGTGTTCTATCCCAATTACCATTTCTATCCATTGCCCACGCCCTTCCACAAATGGTCGCTATTTGTCCTAAACCTGTTTGATTCATTACCTCTTGTATTTGATCTAGGTATCCTTCTGCTGAGTTTGGTGGAGAGTCTCTTCCATCAGTAAATGCATGTAAGAAAAGTTCTCCATTAAAATTATTTTGTGAAAAGAATCTTATAGTTGCTTTTATATGTTCAATATGTGAGTGAACACTTCCATCACTAGTAAGACCGAGTAAGTGAACCCTTGATTTCGATTTCTGTGCATATTTTAGTGCTTCAAGAAGTGTCGCGTTCTTAAAGAACAGCCCCTTTGATATTGATTGATCTATTCTAGGTAATGTTTGAACTATTACTCTTCCTGCACCTATATTCATATGTCCTACCTCACTATTACCTTTTACATCTTTAGGAAGTCCTACAGACTCTCCAGAGGCTAACAGGTATGTATGAGGAGAGGTACTCCAAAGGGAGGCTAAATTATGAGGGTTAGCTTTTACTACCGCATTACCTTCTGAATCTGGTGCAGCTCCTAATCCGTCTAATATTATGAGTAAGACTTTCTGTTTAATTTTCATGGCAGTTTTTAACAATACATTGTGGCATAATTTCGGAAATTATTCTATAATAGCCGGTGCATAATTATTTTTATTGCGCTTTTTATATATTACAACAAAAGATATGGATATAAATATAATGAAGAAAATTGGTGGAGATCAACTTAAGAAGAGACCAGATGTTAAGGTTGGTGATACAGTAAAGTTACATATGAAGATTAGAGAAGGAAGTAAGGAAAGAATTCAGATTTTTGAAGGAGTAGTAATGTCTTTGGGTTCTTCTGGAATAAATCAAACTGTTACTGTAAGAAAGATCTCTTATGGTATTGGTGTTGAGAGAGTTGTACCTATGCATTCAAATCTTTTAGAAAAGATTGAGGTTGTTAAGAGAGGTTCTGTAAAGAAATCAAGACTTTTCTATCTTAGAGATAGAGTTGGAAGAAGGGCTCTAAAAGTTGGTAATGTAAAGGATTTGTATCTAACTGATGAAGTAGAAGTACCAGAGGTAGGAGAACAAGAAGAGGTTGTAAAAGAGGAAACTGAAGAGTAAAATCTACTCAATGCAGGAGTAGTTCAATGGTTAGAATGTCTGTTTTCCAAACAGAGGGTTGCGGGTTCGAGTCCCGTCTCCTGCTCCATATCCCCAATAGATGAAATTTTCCCGTATCTGCGATATAATTAGGCATGATAAACGGAGGAGAGGACTTTTTTAAAGATAAAAATGACGATTACAGTTCGAGTGGCGGTAGATCTCCTATGAGAGATTTTCCATCAGATCGTGTTCCAATGATAGAAAAGATTTTCCAAGAAGTTTTAGGTAGAAAACCAAGTAGTAGAGAGCTTTCTTACTACAAGTATGGTGCAATGTCAGAGGATGATATTCGTATTAAGTTACTAACTTCTGATGAACACAAAAAGGTGTTAGAAGATGCATCAAAGCTTAGTGGAGTTGAAGATCAACTTAAGAATTCCCAATTAAATGAAAAACGATTAACTCAAAAGATAGAGGATTTAGATAATCAAATTGCTGAAGGACATATTTTACTAACCGAGAAAAATAGCATTATTTCTGAGCTTAGAGAACAGGTAAAAAATCCTTACAATTTAGAAGAAAGAATTGAAAGATATGAAGAAGGATTTGATGTATATTCTACACCTAAGATTGTAACTCAAGATATTCCAAGACAAAAATCGTTCAAAGAACTGCTTAAAGAATTTATTAATATGTTAATTAAGTAAGTTGTCTGTTAAAGATTTCAGTTCTAAATTAAAGAGTGCAAGACTTGAAAGCGGACTATCACAAAGAAGTCTAGGTTTGAGTATTGGCCTTTCTGATAAAACTATTAGTTCATATGAATCATCAAGATCATATCCTAGTTTGGAGATATTAAAGAAATTATCTGAAAAATTAAAAAAACCAATAGGGTATTTCTTCTCAAGTGAGGAAGAAATTTCTTTACATGTTGAAATAGAGAAACTTACAAAGAAGAATCAGGAATTAGAGAAAGAAATCACTTTACTTAGGGAAATAATTAATAGGGTGGAGTAAGCCAAATTTTTAATCTTTTAACTACCTTGTCTGAAGATTTGTATACAAGGAAACCTCCAACAGCAAGTATTATCAATCCAATTACAAACATTAACATAATACTTACTGAATATTCAGAATCTACAGGTTGAACAACAAGATTGTTACTTAGTGTAATTGTAGAACTTACGCTATTTGTATAGTTTGTATTATATTCCCAAGCGATTACATTCGCAGTTACATCATATGAACCTTCTCTTTGTGGTTTAATGCTAACATTAAATTTGTAAGTTTGATCCTTTTGAAGATTTACAAATTCTCTGTGTGAGGTTCTAGCTTCTAGTGTAGATGGTAACTCCCAAAGAATTTGAGTTCTTTCAGAGTCTATTTTAGGTGTGATATACAGGGTAAATGGAATACTTTTATTTAATGGACTCTGTGTTCCTCTTATTAGCTCTAATTCAAAATATTTATTTGTACTAGTAACAGTTTTTTTCTCAGTATTTTCAACTACAACCGGTTTAGATTCACTCTCTGCAACATCTTCATCCACAACAACTTCTTGTGCAAAAGAATAAAGGGTTGATGTTAGTAAAATAATTGGTAAAAGAAGAAAGGATATTATTTTCATTGTAATATTTTGTTTATAGCCATTTTATATACCTTATATGCTTGTTGTGCTTCATCATATCCTATATCTTCATCTTTGTGTACTATGTTATTTCTTAATTTATGTGCATCCCAAAGATTCTGATATGTATCTTTTCTAAAAAGATTTTTAGCCATTTTAAGATTATCACCACAGCTTTTTTCATTCCTATATCTTACTTGTAGTGCTTTACTTAAAAGATTGTCTAATTTAATAATGGCATCTCTTCTAGCATAGACATCTTCACTTTGTACTTGTAGTCTAATCTCCTCCAATCTCTCATATATTTTTTCCTTTTTCTTCTGAGGTACTCTTCTGCTGTTTATTCTTGCCATTACGAAGAGTATGGCAATGAGAATTAGTATTGAGATTGTTAAAAGTATTGTATTATCCATTTTTGTTTAGCAATTTTTTTGTTAAGAAATATAAAGGTATTGCAATAACAATATATAAAAGAATAGACATTAACTTTGAAAGAATTTTAATAGGTAAGTTGTTTTCTAAGTACTCAATACTAGTTTCTGCATATTCTCCTTCTATTTCTTGTGTACCGCTATATCCTCTTAAAACTACATACATAGGAGATTCTATCTTGAGAGAGGGAATGTTGAATTTAATATCTACAGTATCTTCTGGAAGTAAAAGTGTTGTACTGTTGTTTTCAATGTAATCTGTGTATTTTGAAATATCTGGATTAGATTTTACAATTTCTAATCTATCAATTACTGTATTTCCAAGATTTTTTACTTTTACAGACCCTTGTAGATGAGAATCAATGAATTTATATGGTTGAAGATATATCTGTGTACTTAATTCATATTTCTTTTCAATAGTTTCATTGTTTAAAGAGATTTTGAAATCATTTTCAGAAAAATATGATAGCTTTGGGTTATTGGGATTATCATATCTATACAAAAGAGTTACATGATCATACAATTCTCTTCCCCAAAGAGAGGTATTGGAATAGTCCTCTAAGAAAGGATCTACCTGTATCCAATCTTTTTTCTCAATATCAAAGTATTCAGCCCAGTAATGATACATTCCATCTGGATGATAATCAGAGATATTTGTAACATACCCTATTACTAATCTCGCTGGAATTTTAAATTTTCTATATATTGCGATAATGGCATCCGCATAATCTTCGCTTGTAGATTGTGCTTGTTCAGAGAGAGCTCTTTCTCCTCCTAGGCGTGCTGAACCTGCAAGTGAACCTATTGTTAATGTATTAGGTTCTAAGTTATCTATTACAAATTGATAAAGGGCTCTATACAAAATTTCTTGCTGAGACTGATCTTTCATGTCATATACATCATCTATTGTACTTTCTTTTGTATTGAGATTCTCTTTTATAAATTTCTGAATTCTTTTTTCTAAATCTGTATTCTTAATTTCCCAAAGAGATCTGTTTTCAATATTAGGAGTAGATATTTTAGTATATATCGTCTTATCCATTTCGATATTTCCTTTTATAGAGACTTCAATATTGCTTTGAGGAGCTATTTCATATTGAAGAATATAGTTACCATTTATATCTTTATAGCTTTTATTAGGTTTTGGTGTTATTTCAGTTAAAGAAATTTTTTGTGTATTTGTATTTGGTGGAATATTGATTTCTGAAGAAATCATCTCTTCTGTACTGTTTATTAGATTTCTACTTATACTAAAGCTATATGAGATTTTCTTTCCAAGAGAGATATTTACCTTTAAACTTTGTGGCGGAGCTGTTTCAATTTCTAAATTTTCTCCTTTCTGGGTTATCTTTGTTACAGGGCTTGATGACCATGATATTTCTCCAAAACTTTTAGGATATGTAAAGCTAAAGCTTCTGGAAGAAGTATCTTTGATAGAAGAAATTAGAGAGAGATTATCACTGCTGTATGGAGTTTGGAATACTAATTTTAAGGTTACTGGATTCTCTTGTGATACCACAGTATTTTTTAAATCAATTACCATATCTGTAGCGTCTTTTCTGTTGTAATATGTAGGTTCTAATTTTATATTTTTGTTAATTGAATATACTTCTGGTCTAAGATTTTCTTGTGGGATTGTAATTGTATAGAAGGTAATTACTCTTGGGTTAGAAACCGTGGTTATTGTTACATATATTGTTGAAGAAATTGTTTCTCCATCCCAAACATGGTTAAAGTCGGATTTGATATCAAATCCATCAAGTGCTTGAGCTTTGTTATTTAATGGAAATTGAAAAATTGCAAATGCAAAGACAATGCTAAATATCAACAGAATCCTCTTTAAATATCCATTCAAATTTTTCATATTTTCTCATTACTTGCTTTACAATTGGTGTTTTTGCAGTAATACCATACTTAGAGAGAATACTATCCCATTCAACTTTTTCTGGCTCATTTACTATCTTGTAATCTGGATTTCTAACAATTTCCTGTTTTGCATTCTTTCTAATAATATAATAGGCCATTCCCCCTTTATCATCAAGAACTATTCGAGGAGAATATTCCCTATCATGTATTTCTAAGACAATTAGGTTTGATGTTTGTCTTGAATTAACAATTGCGCATGTATATCCAGCTGGAACAATAATTTTTTGTCCTTTTCTAATTTGTGTTTTAACAACTTTGTTCTTAATAGGGGAATCATACTTTTGTAAGAGTACTGTACCACCTCCATATATTATCTCTAATATTCTTGGTCTTTTAGAACACCTTGTTGCAAAAGTTTTTGTATATTCTATACCAGCGAGATTAGGAAAAATGAGATATATATTTATTCTAAGATTTTGATTTTTAAATACATCATCCTTATCAATATCTTTATACTTTTTATAAAAGATTTCAGGACAATTTAACTCTTCATTAAGAAGCTGGGAACGGATATCATCTATACAAATAGTAGAAGTACCATTTATAGTTAATCCTTGGGGCTGTAAATCTTCTCCACTGTAAAAAATTGGCAATCCAGAGGATTGCTTAAGATCAATTCTCGCCATATATCTGTATTATACCACATCCGTGATTAATTGGCTTGCCTAAAGGCTTTTGATAATTCTACAAATACAAATCCTAAAATTGCGTAAAAAAGTAAGGCGATAATAGGGGTTAATTCCAAAGTAAATCTGTCTATTAACATCTCATCTGCCACGATACCTTTAAATGGTTCTATAAAAGTTTCTGTCATGTTGTATATCCAACTTACAATGCTATTTGTAGAATCCGCATTTATTACCTTCAAAATGATTCTAAACACAATTAGTGTTTGAAGAAAGGTTGTCAGTGTGTAAAGTATTCTGAATATTAGTGAAATCATATTATCTTTTATTAAAATCTATCTAAATTGTCAACATAGTAATCAAGCTCTCTCATATATCGAGAAACTCCATTTGCCCATAAATGTGCAGGATTTTGACCACATGGGGGACAGTATGTTCCTTCAATTTGGAATGGAGTCAAGTGTGTACCGTATCCAAGAGCTAGTCCTCTAGTAACTACTGCTACTCCATGACCCCATGTATCGAATTGACTCCATCCTTGTGCTGTAGGATTTGCTCCTCTCCATCCCCATGCATTGTTTGTTCCTCTGGGTATAATGTTTCCGAAAGCAGATTCTACACCAGATATTGAAGCTACAAGCCTCCAATCTAATCCATATTTGTCTGCTTCCTCAATAAAAGTTTTTGCGAATGGATACATTGGAGAGTTGTATGCAAGTAGAAATTTTTGCATAGCAATGACTCTTGGGTCTTCTGTTCTAATTTCTGTCCTACTGTTTACTTTTTTAAGTAAATCTGTTGTTGAGAGGGTATTTATCTTGTAATCATGCGTATATATTTCACTGTTGTTCAGGGGTGTTAAATAATTAAGGGTTATTTCTCTACTAGCCCTTATCTCTCCTAATGCTACTTCTGAGAAAAAAGCTTCAATTTTGGGAGAGAGAAATATCATATATAGCACAAAAAAGAATAAGAGGAGAAAGAATGGATAGAATTTTTTGCCTAAAAAAAGACCTCTTTTACTTGATTTGTTGGTTATACTTGAAAACGATAGGTTATCCATATTAATCTAGTATATCAGAACTAGATGAGCTATTGAATTTATGTTTACACATTTGCATCTGCACTCAGAGTATTCTCTGTTGGACGCAACAATTCGTTTACCCGACCTTGTACAAAAGCTTTCTGAAAGTGGAATGAAGGCTTGTGCATTAACTGATCATGGAAATATGTATGGTACATTGAAGTTTAAGAGTGCGATGATAGAGGCTGGTTTGAAACCTATACTTGGATGTGAAATATATATCGCACCAAGAGCAATGCACGAAAAGGACTTTGGAATAGACAACAAGTACAATCACATGGTCTTGCTTGCGAAGAATCAACAGGGATACAAAAATTTGATAAAGATTGTCTCTATAGCTCATATGGAGGGTTTCTATTATAAACCGCGTATAGATTTTGAAACATTAGCAAAATACTCTTCAGGATTAATTGCTCTTTCAGGATGTTTAGCAGGCCCTGTTGCCAAACCAATCTTACAAGGTAACTATGATGCAGCAGTAGAGGCTGCAAAAAAATATTCCAAACTATTCAAAGACAACTTCTATATAGAAATTCAAAGAAATGGAATGGAAGAGCAAAATACTGCCAATGAATCATTAATTAAAATTGCAAGAGAGCTCTCTTTACCGCTAGTTGCAACATGTGATTCTCACTATTTAAACAAAGAAGATGCATATATTCAGGAAATACTATGGTGTATCGGAGATGGTAAGTCATGGGAAGATCCCTCTAGGAGAAAAATGGAAACAAACGAATTCTATGTTAAGACCCCCGAGGAAATGAAAGAGCTTTTTAAAGATATTCCTGAAGCTATAGAAAATACTCAAAAAATTACTGAACAAATTGAAATATTTGATATTACTTTTGGAAGAATAGAGCCACACTTTCTTGATTTACCAGAGGGAGAAAAATCTTCTTCATATTTAAAAAAATTAACACTTGATGGGGCAAAGAGGAAATACGGGAAAATTTCGAAAGATTTGAAAGAAAGAATTGAGTATGAGCTTAAAATTATTGATGACAAAGGTTACAATGATTACTTCTTAGTGGTTCGTGATTTTGTTTTGTTTTGTAGAAAAAACGGAATTGTTGTTGGTATGAGAGGCTCCGGATGTGGTTCTGTTGTAGCATATTGTGTTGAAATTACAAATATTGAACCCATTGGTTGGGAGTTGTATTTTGAAAGATTCCTTAATCCTGAAAGAGATTCTCCTCCGGATTTTGATATCGATATTGCAGATAAAAGAAGAGATGAGGTTATCAATTATACTATCGAAAAATATGGAATTGATAATGTAAAACAGATAGGAACATTTAGTAAGTTACAAACTAGACAGGCTATAAAAGATGTAGGTAGAGTTTTAGGTATCGAGTTAGCAGTAACAGATAAATTAGCAAAGATGGTTGAGATAGTTTTTGGTAAATCCAAAGATATCGACTATATGATTGAACATAATCCAGAGTTTGCAGAGATTATTAATTCTTCTGAAAAAACTTTAGAACTAGCAAAAATCGTTAGGAAAGTATCAGGTATATGTAGGGGTACTTCTACACATGCTTGTGGTGTTATTGTTACACCTGAACCAGTCGTAAACTACTGTCCAATACAAAGAGATTCCCATGGTGGTGGTATAGGAATGACACAATTTGAAATGTCAGATATTGAATATGTTGGCTTAATGAAGTTTGATTTTCTTGGACTGAGAAATCTCAATGTGATAGGGGAAGCCGTAACAAAAATCAAAGTAAACAGACAAGAGGAGTTAGATTTGCTTGAACTAGATCCTCATGATAAACCAACGTATGAAGTAATCAAAAAGGGTCATACGGTAGGAGTATTTCAAATGGAAAGTGAGGGTATGAAAAGAAGTATTCGTGCTCTTCAACCTGAGACTCAAGAAGATATCTGCTATTTGCTTGCAGCGTATCGTCCTGGTCCTATGCAATATATCTCTGAATATGTTGCAGTAAAAAGAGGAGAGCAGGAACCTGACTATATATTTCCAGAATTAAAACCTGTTTTAGAGATTACCTATGGAGTTATTACTTACCAAGAACAGGTTATGAAAATTGCAGAGATAATTGCAGGATATAGTCTTGGAGCTGCAGATTTACTTAGACGTGCAATGGGTAAGAAGAAAATGGAAATCATGGATAAAGAAAAACCTAAGTTCATTCAAGGAGCAAAAGAAAAAGGTTTTGATGAAAAGGAGACAGAAAGACTCTGGGAAAAGTTAATACAATTTGCAAACTATGGTTTTAACAAAGCACACAGTGCATCATATGCGACAATCTCATACTGGACAGCATATCTAAAAGCCCACTATCCTCTTGAATTTATGGCAGCCCTTTTAGAAGGGGATTTAGATAACTTTGATAGGGTCATTATCGACCTAAATGAATGTGAAAGACTGGGCATTGATGTTTTACCTCCAACTATAAACAAGAGTAAGGTATATTTCACCATTGAGGGAAATCATAGTATAAGATTTGGGTTAGGTGGAATAAAAAATATAGGAGAAGATATTGTTGAAACCATTGTCAAAGAGAGAAAAGATAATGGAGAGTACAAGAATCTAGATGATTTTGTTGAAAGAACCGTAAAAAAGGGGATTCAAAAAAGAGCTATTGAATATTTAATCATGTCAGGAACAATGGACGAATTTGGTGAAAGAGGAGCTTTACTAGCAATACTACCAACAATATTTGAAAGGGCAAAGAAAAGTAATTCAGCAATGAATGTTGGTCAAATAGATATATTTTCGCTTTCCAATGGAACAGATGGTAACAGTAAACCAGAAGTTAATGCTACACCACTACCTAATGTAGAAAAAACTCCGAAATTTCAGGTATTACAATGGGAGAAAGAACTCTTAGGTTTATATTTCTCCAGCCACCCATTAGATAATTTACAGGATTTCTTCGAGTCAAAGAAAGTAATCTCAGTAAAGGATGCCTTAGAGAAAAAGAATCGTGCAGTCGTTATATTAGGCGTCATGGTAAACAAAATTCGAAGAATTACAACAAAGAAAGGCGAAATGATGGCATTTCTTACAGTTGAAGATAAATCTGGAACTGCGGATATAATAGCGTTTCCAAGGAACTACCAAGAGATAAAAGATGTACTCCAAGAAGGAAAACCAATTTTAATTGCAGGTAGTATTAATGTAAAGAATAATGAAAAAAGTATCGTAATGGAAAAAGCTAAATACATAGATGAGTCACAACATGGTGATAATTTTGAAGGTGTAACATTTAGGATAAGACCAACGCACACAGAAGAACAAATTAAACAGCTTAAAGAGTATATAAGTAAGGCAAGTGGAGATGTTCCAGTAAAAATAATTGTGAATGAGAATGGTAAAGCTAAATCTGTAATTTTGGAAAAGACAATAAGTCTTGATAGTGAAACAAAACGATGGTTAAGGAAATTCTGAGGTATAATATCCCATGAATGAAAAGGTAAGGATAAAGCTTGAGACTTTGCCAAATACTGTTGGCATATACAAGTTTTTAGATAAAGAAAAAAATGTATTGTATGTAGGTAAAGCTCTTAATTTAAAATCAAGAGTTTCTTCATACTTTAGGGATTCCTTAATGGATAGACCTAAGATACAACCAATGATTCCCTTAATAGATGATATTGTCGTTCAAGAAGCAAATAATGAGATTGAAGCCTTAATACTTGAATCTGCATTAATAAAGGAATTGTTACCTCCATTTAATTCAGACTTAAGAGATGATAAATCATATGCATGGATATATATCTCAACAAGAGAGGAATTTCCGACAGTAAAAATTGTAAGAAGCATTAAAAAGGGAGAGTTTAAAAGAGGTCGTATGTTTGGTCCATATCCAAGTGGATATACCATAAAAAGAGTATATAGATATTTGAGAAGGATATATCCATTTTGTGTATGTAAGAACAAGGATTGTAAATCTTCACTAGATTATCACATTGGCCTTTGCCCAGGTCCATATGCCAACTCTATTTCAAAAGAAGAGTACAGAAAAAACATTAACAACATTATTAAGTTTCTCAATGGTAAACAGAGTAATCATATTAAAAGATTAGAGAGAGAAATGATAATGTATTCAAAAAAACAAGAATTTGAAAAAGCAGGACAACTAAGAGATAGGATTAATGATTTAAAATATGTAGGTGAGAGTATAGAATTTACATATTACGATGATGCATTCTCGTACCGAAGCAAGAGAGAGAAAGCCCGTAAGGCAAGTTCTTTGTCTTTAGAATTAGAACTCGGTATTAAAAATATTAAGAGAATTGAATGCTATGATATCTCTAATATGCAAGGTAAAAATGCATATGGTTCAATGGTAGTAGCACAGGAAGGAGAATTAAAAAGATCTGATTACAGAATCTTTAAGATTAAGGGAATTGATTCTCCTAACGATCCTGGTATGTTAAAGGAGGTACTTTCAAGAAGATTTAAGAAAATTGAAAAAGGCGTAGATAGTAGTCTTTCTTCTAGACCAGATATTGTTTTAATAGATGGTGCTTCTACACAAATCTCTACAGTTAAAGAAAGCGTCCCAGAAGGTATATTTGTAATGGGTATTTCAAAGGGTAAACATTTAAAAAGAAAAGGGGGATTAAAGGTAGATGAATTTTGGCTATTAAAAGATGGTGAAATATTACAAGCAAATATACAAAATTCAGAGATATTAATAGATTTGAGAAACGAAGCTCATAGATTTGCAATATCTCATTACAGAAGAAAAAGTCTCCAAGAATCAAAAAAGTCTCTCTTAGACAATATCCCTGGAGTAGGAGAGAAACGAAAGAAAGAACTTAAAAAGAGATTTGGAAGTATTCAAGATATTAAGAAAGCATCTATAGAAGAAATTGTAGATGTGGTTAAGAGTGAAAAAGTAGCAAAAGATATTAAAAATTCTCTTTCTTAATCCTTGCTTCCCATAGGTTTAATATTTTCCAAAATATATCCAAAAAGAGGATCGTTTTGTTTAGTTGAAGACATTACATAAACAATTCCATTAAAGCTATTTGGTAACATTATAATTTCCATATTTTTATCATTTGAAACAATATTCCCTCGTAAGGAGAGATAATCTCTAAAACCTGTTGGGATAGTATTCATAACAGAATATTTAATTTCTTCTGTACTTTTAATTTTACAGTAATCATTAAGCATAAAATCTAACTCTTTGGAACCTATTTTACTTAATGGATATATTTCAATAATATCGTTACTTCCTAATTTTTGAAATGAAACGGCTCTTAAATCTTTGTTATCTGTAGCTGAATATTTGATAATATACTCCTTTGGTATTTGTATTTTCCAAGGGTAGTCTGGTAACAAATCTTGTTTTTCACTACTTGCCATTAACATTTCTCTTTCTATTTCATCTTGTACCCTATTAGCAAGTGCTGTTTTAGCTTCTTCTTCTGTAATAGTTTCGTACCAAATATCCTTAAATTTTGAATATATCCTCAACCCTTTTCCATCTTTAACCCAGTATTGACCATATTTCTTGTCTTCTGTTCCAAGGGGTATTTCTGCGACTAATTCCCAACCTTTACCTGAAAGTATTTCTTTGTAATATTCTTCAATATCTTCAATACTTGCTCTTACAAGTAACCTATATGCGGAATTACCTCCAGACAAAAATTCTTTTACTACAGAATCTTCAAGATTGTTTTTAAAGATGAACTCTGTACCTGGATACTCTGGTATATTTTCTAATCCAACAACATCTCCAACAATGTAGTTTTCCTCATTTACAGCGCTACTTCTCATAAAGGTTACATATCTAATAGAAATGTAAACAAAACCTAAGAAAAGTATTGCTAATACAGGAAGGACTAAAATCTTTAAATTGATTTGTACTTTTCTTCTGTTTCCATATTTATTCTTTTCAAAAAGTTTTGGGAATTGAAATTTCCGTTTTCTCTTAACAATCTGAGGACGATTGTTTTTTATTTTGGGCATTATTACTGGACTGGCAGATTTTTTCTTACCCTTTATAAGTTTCATTTTAATAGGTTACTGTGAATATACAAAGATTTCAATTATTATATTTCGTGTAGTATAATATTGTGCTTTTGCGGGATCGTCTAATGGTAGGACACCGGCCTTTGAAGCCGTGAATCATAGTTCGAGTCTATGTCCCGCAAGTTATTTTCTGTATCTATGTGCAATCTCTATCCTTCTTCTTAGAAATTCATTTTTATCTAAAAAGGCAATAGATATTTCACTTCCTTTCTTTAGAACAAGCTCTAAACCTTCATCTAATATCTCAGATTCCACATTTGTTAAGTAGATTCTTGCCCCATTACTTTTTATTCTTACTTCTTCAAATGGAACTATATCATTTAAGAACCTATTGCATACAACACCAGTTATAGAGAGTAAACATGAATCTAATGGCAAAATTCTGCCATTATTATTGTAATTGAATGCTGTAGAGCCTATTGTAGTACTTACACATATTCCAGAACCCTTAACTTCAAATTCTTGAAAATCACCAGTAGATGTGGAGAGGGAGAATGTATGATATCCAGTTAATTTATCTCCTAATATTACATCATTTACGGCTTCTCCAAGTTTCTTACCATCAAGGAATGCCCTTATTGCATGAGTTTTGAATATATCTATCTTTACCCTATCATTAAGTAAATCATTAATAAATTTCTCGTCATCATCAATTTTGTTCATTAAGAAATTGAATGTTCCTAAAGCTTTACCAATGTATGGTATTTGTGAATCTATTGTGTCATGTATTGCTCCTAACATAGCGCCATCTCCTCCAGCAACTAAATATATTTGTGGATTTTTTTCATCTAAAAGAGTAGGGAATTTTGATTCAATCAAAGTATTAAAATCTTTTACTCTTTTGTCTTTATTTTGTAAGTATCTAATTCTCACAGAAGCTATTATATCAGAGTGTTTACATTTTTATATACAAAAAGTGTGCATATGGTATAATGTAGGGTCTATGTTAAGAAAGGTATTAAGCAATTAATACCCTGTGTAGGTTACCTTCATGTGTGCTTATCCGTAGTCTTTTTATTTTTTATTTATTTATAAATGCAGAACAAACTTTTTGTTGGAAACCTTTCATGGGGTACCACAGATGAGTCTTTGCTTACACTTTTCTCTGAAATTGGAGAAGTAGTTGAAGCAAAGGTAATTGTAGACAAGTTCAAGAACAGATCCAAAGGATTTGGTTTTGTTACTATGGCTACAGAAGAGTTAGCACAAGCAGCTATCGACCAATTAAATGGTAAAGAGGTTGACGGAAGAGCTATCAACGTTTCAATCGCAAAGCCTCCTAGAGAGGATGGTGGATTCAGAAACGACAGAAGAGGTAACGACAGAGGTGGTAGAAGAGATGACTTCTACAGATAACCTTTTGTAAGAAACTGAAATCGATTAAAGAGCTGGGTTAAATACTCAGCTCTTTTATTTTATCCCTTATTTCTGCTGCTTTTTCAAATTGAAGATTCTCTGCTGCTAGAAGCATCTTTGCTCTCAAATCCTTTATCATTAACTTCTTTTGTTTTTCTGTAAGTTTTTCAACCTCTATATCTAAAGATTTTTTCATCATATCCTCCTTTTCAACCAATCTGTCACGTATATCTTTCTGTATAGAAGTAGGTGTAATATTATTAATCTTGTTGTACTTTCTTTGATATTCCCTACGCCTATTCGTTTCACTTAATGCATACTTCATACTCTCTGTTACTTTGTCTGCATACATAATGACTTTACCATTAACATGTCTTGCAGCTCTCCCAATAGTTTGTACCAAGCTTGTTTTTGAGCGTAGAAAACCTTCTTTGTCAGCATCCAATATTATGACTAATGAAACTTCTGGCAAATCTATTCCCTCTCTTAGTAGATTAATTCCTACTAAAACATCATACTCTCCCAGTCTTAAATTTCTTAAAATCTCTACTCTTTCAACTGTATCAATGTCTGAATGTAGATATGCCACCTTAATATTGTATTCCTTTAGATATTCAGTTAAATCTTCAGACATTCTTTTTGTTAAGGTAGTAATTAATACTCTTTCTCCGTTTTCAACGTTCTTCCTTACCTCATTTATTACATCATCAATTTGATTTTCTGTTTTTCTTACATCTATCTCTGGATCGAGAAGACCTGTAGGTCTTGTAAGTAACTCAATTACATTCTTGTTACTATCAATTATCTCCCATTCATCAGGTGTTGCAGAGAAATATATTGTATTTCCTTGCTTTTTCCTGAATTCATTGAAATTAAGAGGCCTGTTATCATATGCAGAGGGCAATCTAAAACCGTGTTCGATTAAATTTGTCTTTCTTGCCCTATCACCATTGTACATTCCTCCAACTTGAGGAATAGTGATGTGGGATTCATCTACAAAGAGTAGGTAGTCTCCAGGGAAGTAATCTAAAAGAGTATATGGTGGTTGTCCAGTCTCTCTTCCATCGAAGTATATTGAATAGTTTTCCATACTTTTACAAAATCCAATCTCTTTCATCATTTCCATATCATATCTAGTCTTTTGCTCTAATCTTTGAGCCTCTACCTCCTTACCAAGATTTCTTAAGAATGCGACTCTTTTACCTAAATCTCTTTCAATATTCTCTACGGCTTTAGCCATAGTGTCTGCATCATATACAAGAGGGGTTGCAGGGAAAATGTCCAAATTATCAACTTCTCCAATCTTTTGTTTTGAAATTGGTTCAATATATACAATCCTCTCTATCTGATTTCCCCAGAATTCAATTTTTACCGGAAATTCTTCATATGGCATGTAAAGTTCCAGAGAATCTCCTCTAATTAAAAATGTCCCTGGAATTAAGTCTGTTCCTTCTCTTTCATATCTTAGGAATGTAAGTTTTTGTGCTAAACCTCCAATCTCTATACTCTCTCCAACTCGTATCTCTATAGATTTGTTCTCATAGTTTTCTGGACTCCCAATATTGTAGATACATGACACAGAAGCTACCACTATTGTATCTCTTCTAGTTCTTGCTGCATTCATTGCACTTAACCTTAGTTTCTCTATCTCTTCATTCACCTCAGATTCCTTTTCAATATACAAATCTCTAGAAGGAATATATGCCTCTGGTTGGTAGTAATCATAGTAGGAGACAAAATATTTAACAGCATTTTCTGGAAAAAACTCTTTAAATTCTTCATACAATTGAGCTGCTAATGTTTTGTTATGAGAGAGAACTAAGGTGGGTCTGTTTGTATTTGCAATTACATTTGCCATTACAAAAGTTTTACCTGAACCAGTTACACCAAGAAGAACCTGTCTGTTTTTCCCTTCAGAAATATTTTTTTCAAGATTAGAAACAGCTCTCTGCTGATCTGGGGAGAGTTCGTACTTACTTTTTAAAAGAAATTGTTCTTGTATCACGATATGATTTTAACAGAATATTTAATATCTGTGTTAAAATATTTCGTATGCAAGAGAGAATTGTGTTAAACAAATTACCACAGGAATTAGTGAATCAAATTGCCGCAGGTGAGGTCATTGAAAGACCTGCTTCTGTTGTAAAAGAGCTAATTGACAACAGTATTGATGCAAATGCCAAGAAGGTGCAGATTAAGATTGTAAACGGAGGTATGGATTTAATTGAAGTAAGTGATGATGGTATTGGTATTCCTAAGGAAAATATTGGAAATGTTTTTGATGCACATACTACTAGCAAGATTTCATCATTAGAGGACTTAAACAATCTTTTAACAATGGGTTTTAGAGGTGAAGCTCTCTCCACTATTGTTGCAGTTTCAAAAGTAAAACTCATATCAAAATATATGCAAGAAGAAATTGCAAATGAAATCTTCTTCAAAGATTCTGGAGAAAAAATATTAAGAAGTGCTGCAAGAGAAGGGGGTACAGTCGTTACAGTAGAAAATATTTTTGGGAATATACCTGCAAGAAGGAAATTCCTTAAATCTGCACTGACAGAATACAAAAAAATATTAGAAATATTAATACCATACTTTTTAGTATATCCAAATATACACTTTACCCTTATTAAAGATTCTAAAATAGTATATGACCTTCCAGCTATTCAAAATTCAAAACCAAATTCAGTAGAAAAAGAGAGATTAAATACCCTACTTAAAGAAGAGTATGTTTCAAGAATGTTAAAAGTATTTTTTGATGGAGGGGGTACAAGGATATCTGGATTTGTTGCACATCCTTCGGATCATCAAAAAAAAGCTAGTAATCAGTATATATTTGTTAACAGAAGACCCATCAAGGATATGGGAATTTCTAGAGCTGTATATCAAGGTATGAGTAGATATATTCCACATGGAGAAAAAGTTTCATTTGTTTTACTTCTAGATATTAAACCAGACCTAGTAGATGTTAATGTTCACCCAAGAAAGGAAGAGGTTAGATTTCTTAATCCCTTTAGGGTGTATTCAGCAGTAGAAGAATCTGTAAGGAAAGCAGTGGAAAATGCTACATCATACAGGATTGAAAACAGAGATTTCGGTGTTTCAACCATTCCTCAATCAAAAGTATATGCACCAAGGGATATTTCATTTGGGAAAAGTAGGGGTAGTTCAGTTCAAGAAAGCCTTCTTTTTAGCAAAGAGGCTCTTTCTCAATCCTCATATGAAAGTAATACACAGATACAGAATTTCAGTACACAGGATGTTACCCCTTCTTCAATTAGAAATATCTTTCAAATATTTAATAAATATATTGTAATAGAGTTTGATGAAGAAGTTCTTTGGATTGTTGATCAACATGCTGCAGCTGAGAGAATAACTTTTGAGAAATTGAAAAAGAATCAGAAAGTAAATCTAGAATTACAAAAATTACTTGTTCCATTTGAGATAGAAATGTCAGAGATAGAAATAATTGGTATGGAGGAATTGAGAGAGTTTTTTACTAAAATTGGGTTTGAGTATGAAATACAAGACAACAAAGTATATATTTCTTCTGCCCCAGTTGAATTCATAAAGACGGATTTCAAAAGATTTTTCGAAGAAATTTTTTCTTTAAGTGATGATATTAGAAATATTTCTAAAGAAATATTAAGATTAGAAGAAGATATATATGCAACAATGGCATGTCATGGAAGTGTAAGGAGTGGACAATTGCTTCGAAGAGAAGAAATGATTGATATATACAAAAAGTTAATTGATTGCGAGAACCCATATAGCTGTCCTCATGGTAGGCCTGCTGTATGGAAAATGAAGCTTAGTGAGATTGATATGAATTTTGAAAGAACATACTAATGAAAAGATTTGGAACCCTCTATCTTGTACCAACATCCTTAAGTGGAAAACCTTTGAAGGAGGAACTTAAGAACTCTGATTTGAAAATATTAAGAGATTTAAAACATTTCATTGTAGAAACACCCAAAACTGCAAGAGCATATCTTGCAGGACTTGATATTGTTCTTCAGGAACTAGATATGAGAGTACTAGATGAACATACTCGAAGTAAGGATATTTCATATCTATTAGAACCTTTAATACAGGGGAATGATGTAGGTTTAATGAGTGATGCAGGGACTCCAGCAGTTGCAGATCCAGGCAGTCTTGTAGTAAGAGAGTGCCACAAAATTGGGATAAAGGTAGTGCCTCTCGTTGGTCCTTCCTCAATATTGTTAGCACTAATGTCATCTGGTATGAACGGTCAACAATTTTGTTTTAATGGTTATCTACCAAGAGATCCAAACAAAAGAAAGGCAAAGATAAAGCAGTTGGAAAGAGAATCACTCAGAAGAAATATGTCTCAAATCTTCATAGAAGCCCCATATCGTAATAGTTCGCTCTTTAAAGATATCATTCAAGTCTGCAATCCAAATACAGACTTGTGTTTAGCAGTAGATATTACCGGAGAAAAAGAATATATTAAAACACAAAGTATAAAAGAATGGAGATTAGAGAAAGATATTAAGATACTTGATATTCCAATGATATATATAATATTAGCAAATAGATAATGAAAATAACTAAGAAATTTTTGTTAATATTTTCAGCGGTAATCTTTACACTTGGACTTTTAGGATTTGGTATATATAAATATATTGAAGACAGGGAATATCAGAAAGCTTCTCCATACGATGTATTGATATCAGATATATATGCAAACTCTGTAACAATTTCTTGGAAAACAGATGTAGATACAGCCTCATATATAAAGATTGGAAAAAGTGAAAAGCTTTGGGGGGAAGAAGAAAGAAGTAAATTCCATAGAATTAGATTACAAGGACTAAAAGAACTGAGCGAATACTCTTTTAGTATTTCCGATGGGAAACGTGTATGGCAAGAACCTCTTAACAATTCTAATGAGCTTAAGGAATATGTTCTCAAGGAGTTTAAATTCTCTACTACTGAATCAAAAGAGGAAATTCTTCTCCCAGAGGTAGAGGAATTAAATGTATTACCAAACGAAATTGTATATATAGTGTTGGAGAAAGATGGAACTAATCAAAAATCAGAGATAAGGAGTTTTACAGCTAATAGGTTTGGAGGAATAGCAGTTGATGTTAACGGATTTGATATAGGGAAAAATGGAGAAAAAGCTAAGATTAAAAATATTGAGTATATATCTGCAAAGAGAGAAAACAAATCTTTAATTCCAATCCTTTACTCTTCAGAAATTAATTGTAATCAAAATGTTTCTAATCAATCATTTGATGGTCTTAGTAAGGATAAATTTGCAGAATTAGCTACTAGATGGGTTGCAGGCAGAGGAAAGAACTATGCGAAGGAGTGCTACAACGATGTAATTTACAAAGCAAAGAAAGAGGGAGTTGATCCTGGGTTTGCACTCACAATTTGGTTAAACGAATCTGGAGCCAGCAACTACACCCAAAACATGAGTATCTATGGAATGGTAGAAGACTTTGGTATCCACGGATTAGCATCCGTACCACCTCAGAATTTTAGTAAACAGATAGATCATTTCCTTAAGCTAAGTCATAGTTATCAATGTCCTGGACTTTCTGCATGGGAAGCATGGGGTAATATATATAGATGGGGAAATTGTAATGAGAATGATCCAGTAAAAAGACAGGTTGGAATCGACTATTACAAAGGAATAGAGAATGTATATGGCTGGGTTACAAATGGTAGAAAATTACCAACCAAAGTTACAGGGTTACCTAAATCAGACGATGGTGGAGGAGATGAAGGAGGATGGGGAAATGTTGAAGGTCCTCTTTGTTGTGCCTTAAAGATTGATAACAAGGATGAATTTCAAGGTGATTTTGAGAACAATGTGGCGGGTAAAACATGTGAACAAGTGTGGGTAGTAGGTAGAAATCTATATGGTGGGAAACTCGAATATTCTGTAGAAATCAAGGATAGGGTTGCTGAAGCATGCGAAGTAAAATACGAAGGAGTATGTTGTCAATTACAAAACGATATTAAATGGTGGCCAAAAATCAATTGTTCAAAAGCTGTTCCAAACATTACCTCAAATCAAGCATGTAAAGAATATGCAAATGATAGGGCTTGTTTCTTTAGGGAAGGTAAATATCAATGGTTACCTAAAAGTATTGGAAATGACTCTGTTGAAGGTGTAACTACACAATCTCAATGTGATTCCAGAAACAAACTCTCTCAATACAAAGTATCACTTCAAAAAGGTATTAATTTTGTAGGTTTTGATTTTTCTCCAACATATCAAGCAAGTACAATGTATGCTTCAAAATTGATTGAAAACAATCCCGATATTCTTTTGATTGGAAATTTTGAAGGATATGGTTGGAAAGATTTAATAAAGAAATCAGAAAAACTACCTTTTGCAGGAAATGATTTCTTCTTTGAACAAAACAAAGGATATTTAATTATTACAACAGATGCTACTACAATTGAATTTGATGGATGGAGAGATTCTTCCTCTAAGTATTCTAAGCTAAATGATGGATGGAATTTAGTAGGAGGTACACTTTACACTAAATCCTTTAGGGCCTCTTCCTTAATCCAATCACTTTCAAAAGAAAATATAGAGGTTGATACAATTGGTACATGGGCAACAGACTTAGGAAGATTTAATTATCGCAAAGAAGAAGGTACAAACATATATGGAGAAGATATCGTTTTAAAGAATAACGAGGGGATATTTTTAAAGAATAAAGTGAAGTAAGGTTGCTATGAATGATACACATGCACAAGAAATACAAACTATTTTTAATGCTCTAAGTAGTAGCAAAAAGGGTCTTTCAAGTATCGAAGCAAAAAAAAGAATAGAACAGTATGGTGAGAATACTCTACCTGATGGAAGTAAAACATCTATTTTTAAAATAATCCTAAACAACACAAACAATATTCTTACATATGTACTTGGTGGTGCTGCCCTTATTTCATATATCCTGGGTCATCAAATTGATACATACGTTATACTTTCTGTTTTAGTAATAAATGTTGCAATTGCAACTCGTCATGAATTAAAAGCAGCAAATACAATAAATGGATTAAAGTCATTAGCAGCTCCTAAGTGTGTAGCACTAAGGAATGGTCATATCACAAAGATAAATGCATCAGAATTAGTACCAGGAGATATTGTTTTACTAAAGGAGGGTGACAAAGTCCCAGCTGATTGTAGGGTTGTTAGTGCAAAAAATCTTGCAGTGATTGAATCTTCTTTAACAGGAGAAGCTAAAGCTGTAAACAAAATGGAGGGAGTATTAATAAAAGAAACGATGCTGGGAGACAGATCAAATATGGTACATATGGGAACTATCGTAACTGCAGGAGAGGCAAGAGCAATTGTAGTTTCTACTGGTTTAGGTACTGAAATTGGGAAAATAGCAAAAAACATATCTGAAATAAAAGAGGAGAAAACTCTTTTTGATATCCGTACAGAGAAATTGATGCAGACAATGATTATTATTGCACTCTCTACTGCATCTTTAACCTTTTTGATTGGTTTAATTAGAAGATTAGAAATATCAGAGCTTTTTCTGTTTACTACTGCATCTTTAGTATCTGCAATACCTGAAGGTTTACCAGCAGTACTTACTATCGCACTTTCTATTGCTGCTTACAGAATGGGAACAAGAAAAGCAGTAGTTAAAAACCTCTCAAGTATAGAAACACTTTCATCAGTTACCACCATTGTTACCGACAAAACTGGTACATTAACAAAAAATACAATGACTGTAGAAAGAATATACTTGCCAGATGGTAGAAATATTGAAGTAACGGGTAAGGACTGGACTCCTAAAGGTAAATTTATTCTTCAAGGAAATGAAATTTCTCCACAAAAAGATGAAATACTATCTGTTTTGTTACCATTTCTTTCAGTAGTAAACAACTCCAGACTATTAAAAGGAAAGACATATTCAATTATTGGGGATCCTACTGAAGCTTCTAGGTTAGTTCTTGCTAGAAAAGCAGGGTATGTTCAAAAGAAACTATTGAAAGAAAGATACAAGATTCTTGATGAAATACCCTACGGGCAAGATACGAAATACAGAGGTGCAATTATTAGAGATAGGATAGAAAAAAAGAACTATTTGGTTATAGTTGGTGCTTCTGAAAAGGTTTTTGCCAGATCTAAAAATACTATCATTGGAGAACTAAATCCGAACAAGAAGAAGGAAATAAATCATACTATTAATTCATGGACAAAAGAGGCAATGAGAGTTCAGGCCTTAGCATTCAAGGAAACAGTAAAAGAAAGTTTTGATGAAGAAAAAGTTGATAATCTTACATTTGGTTGTATATTAGGTATTCTTGATCCTGTTAGAGATGATGTTTCTGAAGCTGTTCTTAAAGCAAAAAACGCTGGAATACATGTCATTATGGCTACAGGAGATCATAAAGAAACAGCTATCTCAATTGCAAAAAAAGTAGGAATAATAGATGAAAATAGTACAGGTATACTTGCATATTCAGAAGATGAGGTATGCAATATGAGTGACAAAGAATTCAAAAAGGCAGTTAAAGAAGTATCTGTATTTTCAAGATTAACTCCATCTACAAAATTAAGAATAGCAGAAAGTTTACAAGCTGAAGGAGAGATTGTCGCTATGACAGGTGATGGTGTAAATGATGCTATGGCAATTAAAAAAGCAAATGTAGGAATATCAATGGGGAATATTGGAACGGATGCGGCTAGAGAAGCAAGTGATATTGTAATCATGGATGATAATTTTGCTACCATCGTAAATGCAATAGAAGAAGGTTTAACAGTATTTAGAAATATTAAACAAACAAGTACATACTTGGTGACTACAAATCTTTCTGAAGATTTCTTTATTATTGTTGCCTTAATAATAGGTACACCTCTTCCTTTGCTCCCTATTCAAATACTTTGGCTTAATCTTTTAACCGACGGTCTGTTAGATGTCTCTTTGGCCATGGAGAAACCAGGCAAGGATGTTTGGGCAAGGGGAATTGTTAACAAAAAAGAAAATATTATTAACAAAGAAACTCTGCCTTTAATTGTGATAAATATTCTAACCATGGGTGTAATTGCATTAATAACCTTCAACGCAATACTGCCCGAAGGATTAGACAAAGCAAGAACAAGTGTATTTATAGTTATGACTTTTTCTCAAATATTTTTTGCTTTCAATATGAGGTCAATGAGATACTCACTGTTTAAGATTGGAGTATTTACTAATAGGTATGTATTTCTTGCAGGTATAACATCGTTAATACTAGGTATTTTACTAATAGAGATTCCATTCCTTGCAAATATCTTTAGATTTGATAATCTGGAGATTTTAGACTTTGCGAAGTTCTTTGTAATATCACTTCTTGTACTTGTTGTTGGGGAATCTTACAAGCTATTTATGGGGAAATATCGGGGAGACAGGACTTGAACCTGCGGCCTCTGCGTCCCAAACGCAGCGTTCTAGCCAACTGAACTACTCCCCGGTGACAAATGATTTTATCACACTATGAAACTACTGTACATTACCTTATTTGTATACCTTGCATTTGCAATCCTTTAAAGTATTGCCTATTTAATCTTGATTGGAAGGTAGCTGTAGCAGACCAAGCACCTTGTAAATCATCAGCATCCCAGAATCGTATTCTCCAGTAATATATTGTATCATCCGATACAAGCGCTGTTCCATTATATACATATGCAGGCGACCTTGTTCCTTGTGTGACATTGGTTGATGTTTTTCCAGAATTCCACATCACAGTACCTCCGAAATTAGATGCGGTATTAACATTAATTTCATATGCGGTAGCATTGTGATTATTAGGGTCATTGTAAATTGCTGAGAAAGAAGGAGTTAATGTAAGGATATAGTTAGGATTTGTCATACCATCAGTTTGTAGTGCTGTAGGAGCTGTTGGAGCCCCTTGCATAATAAAACTGGATGTAGAAGACCATGGACTCTCACTATCTACATTATCCCAGAACTTTATCCTCCAGTAGTAGGTATTTCCATTTGTTGTGAGTGCATTACCTGCATAGGAGACATCAGTCATTCTAGCACCGTTCGCAACAGAAGACATAGAAGTTTTTCCACTATCCCACATACTAGTACCTCCAAAGTTTGATGCTGTATTTACCTGTATTTGATATGAAGCTCCTGTGTGACATGAGGCAGTATCTGCATCGTTAAAGATAGCACTAAATTCTGGTGTTAAATCAGTTACATTATTTGGTGTTGCAACTCCTTCTGAGAGTAATGATGTTGGAGCTGTCGGAGCTGTATTCATTTTAAAGTTTGCCGTTGCAGACCACGCTCCAACAGTACCATTTACATCAGTAAAACGTACTCTCCAGTAGTAAGTGATACCATTGTGTGAAAGAGGTGTTGCACTAGCATACGAGATATCAGGAGACCTTGCTCCATTAGCAGTAGAGGTCATCGATACTTGCCCACTATTCCACATTACAGTTCCAGTAAATGAGGAATTGGTATTTACGTGTATTTCATACATATTACAGTTATCTGGATCTGGATCATTGCATATTGCACTAAATTCGGGTGTAATATCTGAAACACAGGTAGGATTTGTTGCTCCTTCGGTTAATAGCAATGTAGGGGCCGTAGGAGCCTGATTCATTCTAAAGTTTGCAGTAGCTGACCATGCTCCAACAGTACCATATTGATCTGTAAATCTAATACGCCAATAATATGTAGAGCCATCAAGAGCTAGTTGCGTTGAGCTAGAATATGAAATATCAGGAGACCTTGCTCCATTTGCAGTAGAGGTCATCGATACTTGTCCGCTATTCCACATAACGGTTCCCGTAAATGAAGAGTTTGTGTTTACATGAATTTCATAATAGGTACAGTTATGACCATCAGGATCATTACATATGGCACTAAATTCAGGTGTGAGGTCTGTTACTCTAGTAGGATTTGTTACTCCCTCTGTAAGTAGTGATGAAGGAGCGGTTGGCGCAGTATTCATTCTAAAAGATGCTGCAGATGACCATGCTCCTTCAGCATTTGAGTTATCCCAGAATTTAATTCTCCAGTAGTATATTTGTCCATTAAGGGTAAGATTAGAATTACCATATGATTTATCAGGCATTCGTGCTCCAACAGCCAAAGCAGTCATGGAAGTTTTTCCACTATCCCACATAACAGTTCCATTAAAAGCAGAAGAGGTGTTAACTTGTATTTGATAATAAATGGCGGTGTCACCAGAGTTCGGGTCATTAAAGATGGCACTAAATTCGGGAGTAAGATCTGTTACACCAACAGGGTTAGTTTGCCCTTCTGCAAGTAATGATGTGGGGGCTGTAGGAGCGGCATTTGTTAAAACAAAGTTCGCTGTCACTGTAATGTTTGAGGTTACATTTGTATGTGTTCTTGGATTTGTGGTAGAACCATCACTCCAGTTTTGGAAAGCATACCCCGTATTTGCAACTGCTGTTACTGCAGTACCATTACTACCTCTACAAACGGATTGAGGGGTTGTACCTGATATATATCCTCCTGTACCAGCATTGTAGGTAAGTGTATATTTTAATAAATAACAGGTTCTATAGCTTGTACCACAGGAAGTACCAGTACAATATGTACGTGTACAAGAAGTAGAAGTTGTAGAACAACCTGTATTAGTTTCTGTATATCCAGCAGGACATCCAGGAGGAGAACAGCTTTCACAACTTCCGCGGTCACAACAATAACCAGAATGGCATTCCTCTCCTGAAATACATGCACAGACTGGTGACCTTAATACACATCCTCCAGAGCCTGTACATATACCAATACCACTATTCCAGTAACATCCAGATCTACATTGTGCTGATAAAGGGGAGGTATGCACGATATATATGCCAAGAAAAAAGAAAATGAAGAGAAAAAAGGAAAGAATATATGAAATAGTTTTTTTCTTAATAGTTAGTCTAATCATTCTTTCTATTACGTTCTGAATATGTTCCTAAAAACCACCCTATTGCAGTAAATATTGGAATTAAAATACCTAATATTATGTAACCAATATAGCTATTAGAGGAATTTCCCTTTATATTTTTTTGTTCATCTTCTGTTTCATCAACAAATATTTCTGTTTCAGTCACAACCATTGTTATTAATGGTTCTTTATTCCCAGAATTTCCAGTTTCAATATATACAGGATAACTACCTTTAGGTAATCCTAGTACTGTAAAAAGAGCAAACCAATTCCCATTGCTATCTACACTTGATTCAACTACCTTATCTTCATACAAAATTTTAATAGAGGTATTAGGACTTCCAAACCCAGATATCTTAACATTATCTCCCTCTATTACTTTTAAAAAACCTTCTTCTTCACCCTCTCTTATCTCATTATTAACAGCTACATAGTCTAAATTAGGATTTGGTTTGTATATTAAGTCTTGAGAATACAAATATGTTATAGATGTAGATGATAGGATTAAAAAAAAGGAAATTGTTATGAAGAGTTTCTGAAACATATGAGTTTTAACAAGTAATTATTATCCAATTTTAAATGTTTATGATATATTGTCAAATTGTATATTGCACTTCACATTAATACTTTGTACTATGGTAATTGATAAGATATATAACCTCAAAATTTATCAATATGGATAATAGCATTATTGCTAAGTATAGAGTGAAGAAATATTTAAAAATATTCTCTATCATTCTTTTTCTTTCTTTTATTTCTTTAATAATTTATTCGTTTATACGATCGGAGCCAAAAGAAATAATCTTTTCAAATGTTAGTTCGAGCTCCATAACTGTTAGTTGGTCTTCAAAGTCAGCAACTCCAGGTTTGGCTTATGTTATTGAGAAAGATGGTTTAATACCTTTCTCTATTCTAACTTTGGGCAAAGATTTGTATTATGACACAAGAGATATTAGAGAAAAGGAATTACAGGATACACAAAAAACCATGGAGAACACCTTTTCAAATAATTCAGCTCCAATCTTTTTTGATAATTTTGTAAGTAGCATAGGTATCATTAAGCAAGGAAAATATTATACCCATCATGTAGAGATAAAGAATCTTAAACCAGAATCTGAATATGAAATAATGATTGGAGATGGCATTATCTTTAGAAAAGCTATTTCTTTAAATGATAATTCTTTAGTTACTACAACTAAGGTACCTGAACAGATATTTACACCTGTTCCAAGATATGGAGCAATTAAAGATGCTGAAGGAATGAATACTCCTGTAGATGAATTAATTTCCCTATCAGATGGTGTCGTATACTTGAATTACTTTGATGAAGCAACCAAAGAGAGGAGTAATATATTTTCGAGTCCTCTTAATTCGGAAGGGAATTGGTATATCGATAGCTCAAGCGCAGTCGATAAAGAAGGAGATTCTTTTATCAATAAATATATAGATTCACTCCCAACAAATATCTTAGTAGAATTAAGAATTGATGCTGGTCCTAAGGGAATTTGGGAAAAAACTATTCCTGTCGAAGTAACTACACCCGCAGACACAATTGTAATTAACGACCCTGAATTGGTAAAGGAAGATGGTTTAAATATTTTACAAAAAGTAGAGGCAAATAATTTTATAAATGAAAATTTGGTTAAGGGTGTTAATGCTAATTCATGTGTATTTGTGGGTTTCTGTGCCTGTGGTGAGAATGTCGGTGGAACATGGAAAGACTGTAGTACCTGTGATCAAGCCACATGGAATGCTAGAAAATGTGATAAAAATCAACAATCATTGTCATCAGCTATTCAGGAAATTGCAAAAGATCCACAAAATAGAAATTGTGGTGGAGGGGGAGTCCCAAATTCTACAGCCTTAATTAGCGGTGTATGTAAAAGATGTACAGATGGAAGATGGCAAAATACCGATGCTAGTGGATGTTCGAATATTTCTCAAAATGGAGCAATAGATCAATCGGGTGGTGTTACTGTGACAGATGACGATGATGATGGGCAGCCACCACTAGAAGCACAAAAAAGGGTTATTGTTGTTATTGCTGGTCAAAATGAAAATCTTGCATGTAATCAACCACTAGATGAAGTTGCTCGTGGCTGTCAGTGCTTCTACCCAGTCAGAGTAGGTATGGGAAGAAGGGAAAATATTAATTATGGACAATCTTGTACAGCTGTGAGTCTTCCTGCAGTAATAAATGAGGAAGTTACTAATGAAGTAGTTCAGCAGTGTCACGAATCAACAGCAGCAAATGCCACGATTACCCTACCCGGATCAAACACTATTGCTATCTGTGTAAATGGAAGAATTGTTGAAACCGTAGCGAATGCCGTTGATACCACATGGAGTGGAGCCGTAAATTTCTCAAATACAGTATTATCTGTTGCACAAGCAGGGCCAATAGGAATTTTAAATGACATTACGACTAAAGCACTCGAAACACAAGAACGGGTCCAAGATGTTGTACTCTCTGTCCTTGCTCAAGGAATAGAGTACAGAGCAAGTTGTAGTAGGCTTATTTGTAGGTGTCCAGATGGAAGTGTTATAAACTGGGCAGGAGTATGTAGGGAGGTCTCATCCTGTTCTAACACCGATACTGATGGAAAAGTTTGTGACTACGCAGGTCATACCTGCCAAGCTGATAGATGCAACGGACCTAAAGTGAAAAGTGAACTCCAAAATTCCCCTAACTTTGTTTCAAAAGCATATGCAGTAGAAACACCAAACTATACTGAGTTTGTTCTTGATTCTCAAACTGGAATTCTTACAGGTATTGAAGCAGGAGTATATTCATTCGAACATGAAGGAGAAAGGTATTACTTCCAAGTTACTGATGAATTACTTGAAAGAAATAATGGGAAGGTATTTTTGTTTGTTGATTTAAATGGTAATGACAAATTCGATAAAGATGATAAACCATTATCTGAATATGGCTCAGTTGTTAAAATAAGTACAGCAAAGCAAAAATACAACTATTCTCTAAAAACAGGATTTAATTTTGTTTCATTCCCATTCTTAATAACAAATGAGGAAGCCAGAATGGCATCAGGATTAATAGAAACATTAAACAATACATATCAAGATGCAGTATTCTCTATATCAAAGTATGATGGTACATGGAAAATATTTGGGGTAAACGGTCAATCATATAGTGGTACTGACTTCCAGATAATACCTGGACAAGGCTATATTTTGAAAGCTATGAGAAATGTAGATATATCCCTTGTTGGTCAGCCTGTTGTTTTCGAAAAACAGGGAGATAACGCCCCAATAACCCTATACCCTGGATGGAACCTCATAGGAACATACGGAACAAATGTAAAGAAATATACAGCAAAGAGTCTCATACAGGGCATAAATAGCTATGAACCTATCGATTTTACTGCAGATAATGTAAGTAGATGGGAATCAGATGTACAGAGATATGATGGACTACAGATAACTAATGAAAATGGAATAGATATAGAGTATGGATTTGATTTCCCAATCAACAGCTTACAATCGTATTTTGTAAGAATCTTACAAGGAAAAGGTAACTGGCAACCTGAATTAAAGTAATTCTAGCTTAATAGATAAAAGAAAAAGGAGAGTATTTAGCTCTCCTTTTTTAATTTCATTTAGAAAAGATATTTAATCTGTTGCACTCATCAACTTTAATCCCCAATCGGAAAGTAATGGAACATCAAATCTTTCTCCACCATTAATTTTAATCAAGGCCATGATGAAAGCTACAAATGCAAGAAATCCAACTACAGGAGTTAACATCCAACCAATGACGGGAATCATTGCTAGAACAAATGTGACATTAAAAATTGCAAATTGAGCAGCATGATATCTTACAAAAAGATCCTCTTTCTCTACAAACAGCATTATTAACCCAACAATTGGAATACATGACAACATTGCCATTGCCTTATTCTTTTCGTTAAATTTGATCTCCTCGAGGGTGTAGATCTTTTTGGCTTTCTTTTCTTCTGCCATTATATTAGTTTAATTCACAAATTATATACTTTCAGTATATACATATATAGGAAACACTTCAACGGTATACTATAAGTAGTTGCAGGGTATACTAGCGATGGTATACTAGAATAATAAGTTTAGTATACCTAAGCTATGGATTCAAAATTAACAAGTAAGCAGGATAAAGTGTTGAGAGTTATAAGAGACTTCTATCTTGAAAATGGTGAAGCTCCCTCTCTTTCAGAATTACAAGGTATGTTAAGTATTTCAACTAAAAGAGGGGTAGTTAGTCATTTGGAAGCATTAGAAAAGAAAGGCTTTATAATACGAACAAGCGAACCTAGAGGTATACATATCGTTGATGAATCTGAAAATGAAATGGTTTACGAGTATCTTGTAGGTATACCTATTTTGGGATATGCGAATGCAGGTACACCTTTGGTATTGGCAGATGAGCAAAATCTTGGAATTTTACAATTAGACAGATCTCTGGTTGGAAGAAAAGAAGGGCTTTTCGCACTCATAGTTAAAGGTGATTCTATGAATATGAGACAAATCGAAGGAAAAAATATAGAAGAGGGTCACTATATTGTTGTACAAAAAGATGCTGAATATGAAAATGGAGATGCAGTTTTAGCCATTGTGGATGGTAGCGCTACTGTAAAGAATATAAAGAGCGATGAAGACATGGTAATTTTGTATCCTCAATCAAACAATCCAATACATAAACCTATCTATTTAGATATAAATAGTAATTCGATTATTAATGGTAAAGTTGTTAAGGTTTTAGATAATCCAAATCTTTAACTATTCTCTAATCTCTACATCATCAACGTATTTCTTTACTAGTCTTTTCATTTTTCGCAGTTCAGCAGATGTAAACGAATTACTTCTATTTAAGGATGGATTTATTGTTTTACCAGGTCTAAAATTTTGAATAAAATATCTCTTCGAGCCTTGGATTAATTTCCCTATGCCTTCTGCAGATTCGACTGTATGAATACCTTTTACATAGGTAGTTCTAAACTCATAATCCTTTGCATAATCCATTAATAACTTAATACTCTTCTTTATCTCTTGATAATCGACATTTTCCTCAAGATTTTGCTCGTATATTTCATCTTCATACTTAACATCCATTGCCCAGTAATCAACAATTCCTAAATCTAAAATCTTTTTTACTGTTTTAGAATTCGTACCATTAGTATCAAGTTTTACTAAAAAACCAAGTTTTTTAACTTTCTTGATGAAAGTAATAAGATCTTTCTGAAGGGTTGGTTCTCCACCTGTGATTACTAGTGCATCTATAAATCCTTTTCTTGATTTAAGGAAAGAAAGAATTTCATCCTCTTTCACTATGTTTGATGTATTACAAGGCAAAGTAACTAACTCTGGGTTATGACAGTAGCCACATCTTAAATTACACCCATATGTAAAGATTAATGATGCAACCTTACCTGGATAATCCAGAAGGGTAGATTTTTGAAATCCAGTTATTAACATCTTTATGCATTAAAAGTTACCCTATCGCAGTACTCAGACTGTTTGCCAGGGTTCCACTGTGTAACAGGACGTATGTATCCAACAACTCTGGAGTATACCTCACATCTTTGTCTGGTTACTGTTTTTTGTTTTTTCGTCATCTAAGGAGCAGTAAAATATTAAATACTTTCATTAAATTGCATACCATCAATATATCCTGCTTCTGCATCACACTTAGGACAGTATGTATGCTCACCAGGCATATATCCATGTTTTGGACAAACACTAAAAGTAGGGGTTATAGAGAAATATGGTAATTTATAGTTCTCTGCAACCTTTTTTACAAAATTTTTTACACTATTTATAGAAGGCATACGCTCTCCTAAAAAGATATGTAGAACTGTTCCACCTGTATACTTGCACTGGAACTCATCCTGTAAGTCTAAAGCCTCAAAAACATCGTCTGTGAAGCCCACCGGAAGCTGAGAGGAGTTAGTATAATAGGGAGCAGAACCTCTCTTTTGACCAATATCAGAGGCTGCAATAATATCATCGCCAAATTTGTTCTTATCAGCTTTTGCAAATCTATACGTAGTACTCTCTCCAGGTGTAGCTTCAAGGTTGAATAATTGATTGGTCTCAATTTGATAAGTCATTAATCTCTCTCTCATATAGTCCATAACTTTAAGACCAAACTCTCTACCCTCCTTTGTAGTAATATCTTTTCCTAAGAAGTTCACTAAAGCCTCATTAAGACCAAGAATACCAATAGTATTAAAATGATTTTTAAAGTATTCTTTAAATCTCTTCTTTATATCTGTTAAGTAGAACTTGGAATATGGATACAATCCCATTTCCATATATTTTTCAATAGATTTCCTCTTTATCATTAAACTTTCTTTAGAAATATCCATTAGTTCATCAACCCTCTTAAAGAAATCTTTCTCATCTTTAGCAAGATACCCTATTCTTGGCATATTTATAGTAACCACCCCAATACTTCCTGTGAGAGGATTTGCTCCAAAAAGACCACCACCTCTCTTTCTTAACTCTCTGTTGTCTAATCTAAGTCTACAACACATAGATCTCGCATCATCAGGGCTCATATCAGAATTGATAAAGTTTGAAAAGTAAGGAATCCCATACTTTGCAGTCATTTCCCATAGGTACTTGTATTTAGGGTTATCCCAATCAAAATCCTTTGTAAGATTGTAAGTAGGGATAGGATATGAGAAAAGCCTTCCTTGAGCATCTCCTTCCATCATTACTTCACAAAAAGCCTTGTTAAGCATATCCATCTCCTTTTGGAAATCACCATATTTCTCTTTCTGAGGTTTCCCCCCTATTATCACATTCTCCTTAGCTAACATTCCGTTAGGAACTAAATCCATAGTAATATTTGTAAAAGGAGTCTGACATCCTACCCTCGTAGGTACATTCATATTAAAGAGAAATTCTTGAATCTTCTGTTTTACTTCCTTGTATGAAAGTTTGTCATATCGAATGAATGGAGCGAGTAGAGTATCAAAACTTGAAAATGCTTGCGCACCTGCGGCTTCATGTTGCAAAGTATACAGATAGTTAACACACTGACCTAGTGCTGCCCCAAAATGCTTTGCAGGGCCTGAGGAAATCTTCCCTGGAACTCCAGTAAAGCCCTTAAGCAGTAAATCGTGTAAATCCCATCCCATACAGTAAGTAGCGAGCATCCCTAGATCATGAATATGAATATCTGCGTTAATATGTGCATTTGAGATATGCTTTGGATATATGGTGTATAGCCAATAATTAGCTTGAACAGATGAAGAAATATGGTTATTTAATCCTTGCCAAGAGTATGCCATATTACTGTTCTCTTTCACTCTCCAGTCTTCTTCTTTGATATATCCCTTTACTAATTGCTCCGCATCAATCAAGGATTTAATATTTTTAACCTTGTTCTTTAAATCAACAAAAAGCTCAAAAGCTACAGCTGTCTTTCCATGTCCCATATCCTTAAGTGTTTCTTTGACAACCTTTGCAATGTCTCCAGTTGAAATATATTTCTCTTCTTGGTGTTTTACTCTTAATCTTTTAACAACCTCATTAGAAACCTGTTTTGCTCTCTTCCTATCATCTCCTCCCACACTCTCAGCAGCTTTAAATATTCCTGTCGTTATCCTTTCCTGATCAAATTCAACTAATCTACCATCTCTTTTCTTTACTTTAAATGATATTAATTCTTTGGCTTTTGCCATGGCAGTATTTACTTGTAGTATTAAATTAATTCTTCTAGTTCTTTTTTAAGATCTTTTACTGTTTCGAAATCTTTGTACACACTTGCAAACCTCATATATGCTAATGGATCTAATTCCCTTAGCCAGTCTAAAACCATATTCCCAATATCTGTAGTAGAAAGTGGGTTTGCGCTTACCATTACTTTCCTTTCTACCTCTTCACAAAAATTATCAATTTCATCCTCTGTAATTTTAGAAATATCTACAGCTTTTTTAATTCCTTTCTTAAGCTTTTGACAATCAAAATTTTCTAAAGAGCCATCTTTTTTTATTATTACGACATCAACCTTCTCTATCCTCTCATAAGTTGTGTATCTTCTTCCGCACCTTAAACATTGCCTTCTCCTTCTTGTAGAGAAGTCATCTGTATTATCTCTTTTGTCTACTACCTTTGATGTAGTACATGCACAGTAGGGACATCTCATAACCACAATATGTTGTACTTAGTAATCAAGGCTATCCCAACCCGTTGTGTTCGTCAAAGTCCTGTAGTAGTACCAGTTGGGAGTTATTGGCTACAATATGCTGTATCTTAAAAAAGAGAATACTACTACAGGTTGAGATATTGAAAATATAGGGTAATTATAAAAGGATATTTGCATAAACGATTAATATTTGTTTAAATGACTATTAATGTTTTAAAACTTTCCAATGATTGTAGATTTAAAAGAATTTCCAAAGATTAAAGAAAATAACCTTAAAGGTAAAACTATTGTTTGTACATCTGGATACTTTGATCCAATTCATCCAGGACATATCTCTTGTATATTAGAATCAAAAAAATATGGAGATATTTTGGTTGTTGCACTAGATGGCGATACAAGGTGTATTAACAAGAAGGGTAAGCCCTTTATTCCTGCCACAGATAGGGCTGAAATAGTGGATGCAATTAAGGGTGTAGACTATGTAATAATTCATGAAAATCCTAAGGCAACTAATTGTGCGGAAGTACTAGAAGTAGTTAAGCCAGAAGTATTTACGAAAGGTGGTGATAGAGATGATAAAAATAGGAATGACCCAAATAGTGGACTTAAAATTGAAGCAGACTTAATAGAGTCATATGGTGGAAGAATAGAGTATGGAGTAGGAAAAGAAAAAGTTTGGTCTTCCTCCAATTATTTACAGGAGTGGGTAGATTTTATTAATTCAAAAAACTCTTAATATACCTCTGTAGCACTTCCACATGATCTACCGCCCTTGAGGTACCCAAATATTGAATTCGCTGCTATAGAGCCTTCTGAAGCTGCTGTGACAACCTGCCTGAATCTATTTGAAGCACTTGTACAGTCTCCTGCTGCCCATATACCATCTAAGCTTGTTGCTTGATTCTCTTCTACCTTTATATATTTCTTTTCATCAAGTTCTAAACCTAGTTTGTTTGCTAAATCTACATTTGGAACAGACCCTATTTCAACAAATACCCCATCAGTATCAAGATACTCAGAGCCGTTGTGAGGTCTTGAAAGTTTAATCTTTTCTAATTTTTCCTGACCCTCTAATCCAATTAATACGGTAGTGTAAATTATTTCAATATTTTCTTTTGCTTCAACCTGTTCAATCCACATAGGTTCACCCTTAAGTTCTGTACCTCTATAAATGAGATATACCTTTTTAGCTATATCTGAAAGCATAGAGGCTGCCATAGTCGCAGCATTGCTACCACCAACTACAGTTACAACCTTGTCTTTAAAAAACATTGCATCGCATGTGGCACAGTATGAAAGTCCTTTACCAAGAAACCTATCTTCATTTTCTAAATTAAGTTTGTTTCTGTTTGTTCCAATACCTAAAATTACTGTTTTTGCAAAATATTCTTTTTGTTTATCCGTTATTAATTTGAATTTATCATCCATTTTCTGAATATCTATGATATGTTCTGAGGAATATTCTCCACCCAGTTCTTTTGCTTGTTCGTGGAATTTAATACCCAAATCATACCCACTAATATCTGATACTCCTGGATAGTTACATACCTTGTGAGCTTCTGAAATAGTACCACCGAGTAATTTTCCAAAAACAATATTACTTAACTTGTATCTACTTGCATATATACTTGCCGAAAAACCTGCAGGACCACTTCCTACTATTGCAATGTCATATATTTTGTTTAATGTATCAGGCATTATATTTAGACTATCAAATTATTACAAAAAATATTCTACCATATATTTGTTCCTTTAAACCAATATTTGATATCATTTTATATACTTAAGCCCCAAGATATCCGAACATATGAATGAAAAAATATATATCGTAGGACACAAAAAGCCAGACTTAGATTCAATATCTTCAGCACTAGGATATCAGGCATTCAGACACTCTCAGGGGGATTTTAACTACTATGCAATAAGGGGGGACAAAGAAAATCCACTTACTAAATGGGTATTTGAGAAATATGAAACTAGATTACCAGAGTATATTCCTAATATATCCGGTATGAATATTGTTCTTGTAGACCATACATATCCAGAAAACAGACCTAAGGGTTGGGAAAAGGCTAATATATTAGAAGTGATTGATCATCATGATGTCAAACTTGAAGATATTTTACCTAAAAGAATATTAATTAGACCTTGTGGTTCAACATCTTCTTTGATTGCCGAAATGATGTTTGCTTCTAATATGAAAATACCATTTAATATTGCTGGAATTCTTCTATGTGCAATATTAGATGATACTTTAAACTTAGAATCTCCAACTACAACAGATTTAGATGTAGATATGGTATACAGATTGGCGCATATTTGTGATATTGAAAGTACAGAAGATTTGTTTAGAGAGATTTTTACAAAGAAAGATATATGGAATGAAATGAGTCCAAGGGAAATAATTGAGATGGATATGAAAGAGATAGATATTAATGGAAAAAAAGTTTGTATTAGTCAAGTAGAAACAATGGGTAATGAGCAAATTGAAAAGAACAAGATTCTTGAAGAATTAACTAAAATTGAGAAAGAAGGTCCTTCCAATTTAAGAATTGTTATGATTACAGACCTAATTAAAAAAGAGTGTAACCTCTTAGTTGTAGGTAGTGATATTATCCTTTTTGAGAGTGTATTGGGGGAGAAGATAGTAGGCAATATGATAAATCTTCCTAATGTTGTAAGTAGAAAGAAACAGATATTACCAATGATTGAGAAAATGTACTCTTAGGATATTTAGAGGGTCTCTTGTTTTTGGTATTATGCTTATTCAGCAACAAAAGACCCTCTTTGAGGGATTATGGCCCTGTTGGGACTCCCTCGAAACGATAATACTCTTTCAATTTCTGCTTATACTGTTCTTTTGCCTTTTCAGGACAACTGTCGTGGGGAACTCTGTCGGGCTCGAAAGTCCAACAGCTTAAAATAGGCATGCCTACACAGCACAGAGCCGCTAAGGCCAATACAAGTATAACTACAACCACTTGTGTCATTTTTTCTCCCGTGAAATAATCAGAATTCTAATACCAAAATGTAATTATCAAATATTAATAACTATATATTGGTATTAGAAAGAGTATTTTAGGACCTTTAATGAGCAATATATTCTTAACTATTATATAGATAAGAATAGTGGTAATCATTAAGGGGTCTTTGAGGGTCTCATGATATATTACTTTCGTAAATATTTAGCGTTTAAGCTAATCACAAGACCCTCATTGGCCTATTTAGTTTTATGGTAATTTAGTGAAAATCGTCCCTGACAAGGTCCATACCGGAATTTCCTGAATAGGTTTTGAATCGAAAATAATTTCTCCGAAATTTTTACCTTTTTCAGGATTTGCAACATGCCAGGTTACTCCCATGCGGGGATCAGTCATGTCTTCACATGTATCTGGGGTGAAGTATAACTTTTCCCTTTGCCTGTCCCAAGGCTGTGCACCACTGATGTTCCAGGAGCATGCTTTGTTGTTGTTGATGAAGAGTTCTGCACTAATGTGCTGAGTGTCTCCACCTGTGGCAACATAGCGTACCAGAATATAGCTTCCATACGGTGAAGTGGGCTGAGTTTCTTCAACCTTTTGCTCTACAACAATTTCTTGAATTTCTTGAATTTCTTGAATTTCTTGAATTTCTTGAATTTCTTGAATTTCTTGAATTTCTTGAGTAGGCTCAGGAACCACTTCCACGATTGAAACGGGCGAACAAGCAGCAAGGGCAAAGGTAAGAACGATAACTAAAAGGATACTTTTCATCTTTAATCTCCTCAATTTTGAATTCCACCAAATGGTGGTTAATACGAACAAAACAAACATCTATAGATATAAATATCTATGTTGTTCGTATTAAAAGGAGTAAATGAAAAAGTATATAAATAGGCCTTTTTAAAGAGCAGTATATTCTTTAATGTATTAAAACAGAAAAGAATAATAGGCTATTAACCTATACATACATTATACCACATTACTATAGGTTTATAAAGATAGGGGGTATTTGATCTGAGAGAATCCCTTGTATTTTGTTAATGCTAAAAAAGCTACAAGGGATTCCCTTAAGACCTATTTCTTGAATATATCAACTTCGAACAGAGAACTATCAATTCGTACCTTTGCAATTTTTGAAGAGGTGTCAAATTCCATGCTTATATTGGGAGCATCATCGTTGCACTCGACTACATAGAAAGGATTCTTCCCTTCCGCAATTTCGTAGTGCAAAAGCCCCCAAACACAGATTGACACATCATTCTCAAATACTTCTACTCGAGTTTCTCTACCATTTATAGGTTCCACCACTTCAGTATAAACCCTGAAAGAGTAGCTTGGATTCAATTGGGCACCTGTACTACAGCCCGAAATCAAAATTACGAATACTACTAAAATCCACTTTTTCATTTTACATCTCCAACAATCTGTTTCTGAAAAAAAATAGGTCTTTTAAAGAACGATCTATTATACTACTACACTATGGGTTAATAAAGGGCTTTGAATGAGGATCAAAAGGAGGGTATCGAAGCATTTAAGCTGAAAGAAGATACCCTCCTTAAGACCTGTTACCTTGTGAAAGTTATGAATCCCTCCTCTGACCATGGGTCTCCAACAGGAGTAATCCTTATGTCTTGGGCTGTTTCAAATGTGCAACCTGCGAACTCCGTTGAGTATCTTTTCCCAAGTTTCTCTACAAAGGTTTTTACCCCTCTGCAGTTAACAACAGCAATGAGTTTGTACTCACTACTATTCCAGGAAAAGGTTCCCGTCTGAGTCATGCTGTTCATTATGGCATTAGCTTTAGCTTCTCCAATCATAATATTTTGATTGGTATAGTGATTCAACATTGCAAAGCCAATTATAATGCCAATCCCAAGAACAAATACCAATATCAGAATTCCAGTTCGTTTATTCATTTCATATCCTTTCTATATTCCACCGGAGTGGTTGATTCATATCAAATATCCATATAATAAATATCAGATATGAACCAACCGAGTGGAATAGGTGAACAGATCTTTTAAAGAACAACCCCCACTAAGTGGGGATTAAAGGTATTAAAACCATAAGGGATTATACTACAAAAATGTTCCAATCTCTAGTATCTGTAAGGATTTCAGGGGTATCTTTTCTAACAATAACCATGTACTCAAACATTACTGCATTACCTCCATTTTTAGTTCTTGCTGACCAACCATCAGCATCAATCTTTACATCTCCACTATCATCTACAACCTGACACTCAATACAAAGAACCATACCATCTACAAGTAGGGTACCTTTACCTTTCTTTCCAAAAGCTGGTACATCGGGAAGATCATGCAATGTTTTACCAATGCCATGACCAACAAAAATTCTTAATACATTAAAACCGTTCTCTTTAGCAACTCTTTCCATCTCATGTCCAATATCTCCTGTATGATTTCCAACAACAGCGTAGTTGGAAGCACTCTCTACGGCTTCTCTTCCCGCTTTTAGCAATTTCAAATTTTTGGTATTAGTCTTTCCAACACTCCAAGTCCAACAGTGATCAGTGTACATTCCTTTGTGAACAATACCAAAATCTATTGATACTAAATCACCTTTCTTTAAAGGAATATCTGTTGGAAGACCATGTACAGCCACATCATTAACAGAGATACATGTATGGTAGTTAAATCCATCAACTCTTTTGAAAGCTGGCTCCACATTGTAGCTTCTACACCAATATGCAGCTTTTTGATCTATTTCTAAGGGAGTAATTCCTTCCCTAATTTCTTTTCCTAATTTTTGTAGAATTGAAACAGAGATATCACATGCCTCTCTTAATATTTTTTCATCTTTTGCTTTAGTTAATATCATACCTAATTATATCTCTAAAACAGAAAGAAATTAAGCTATGATATACAATTCTTCTTCAGCCCTAGTTACTGCAGTGTACAACCATCTTCGGAAGGTATCATCATCCATTTTAGGAAATCTTTCTTCAAAGACTACAACCCTTCTTGCTTGACTCCCCTGCGCCTTATGCACTGTAAGTGCATATCCAAAATCAAAATAGTTAATATCTTCGAGATTCTTTTCTACTAAATCTATAGAGTTAAACTGTTCGATAGATATTTTTCCCCAAAAAGGAATATCTTCAAAATCAAGAGATATTTCGGATTCATAGTATTTTAATTCCTCCGTTCCTTCCCTAGAAATATCAAGAATTGTACCTGTCATTCCATTAAATATTTCCATTATTCTGTTGTTTTTTAAACATATTACTCTGTCACCAACTTGAGGATTCGGAGTATCAAAATGTAAACTACGAATCGCCTTGTTCAAGTTTACTCTTGTTTTGTTGTACCCACATAGAACCATAGTTTCATCGTTGAAGGAATCAAAGATATCATGAATAGTATCTTGAGTATCACTTTCTATTTTGTTTAGCTTCTTAACACTTCTAGAAAATTCTTCAAAAGGAATATTTCCATACTTCCTAGCAATTTCAGACACCTTTATAATTGGATTATTCAATTCCTGTCTATATATATCTTCCAAGGTTTGTTCAGGTTGACTCATAAGGTTAAAACTACTGTTAACAGGTGGTAATTGCCCATGATCTCCTACTGCAAGTATAGGTCTTCCAAAGCTTAATAAGTCTTTCCATATATCTTCGGTAACCATAGAGGCTTCATCAACGACTATTAAATCGTATTTGAACTCTTCCTCAGGAATTTTCTCCCAACCAATAATGTTATCTTTGTCATCTACAATAGCTCTGTATATTAATCTATGAATAGTGCCAATAAAATCAGTATTTTGAAGAGATTTCGTATTTCTTAGTTTTCTGTTTAAAACTCTTGTTGCTTTACCTGTGTAACTACAAAATGCGATTTTGAGTTTTTTGTTTTCCTTATGCAAAAAATTTGACAAGTATCCTAGGAGAGTAGTCTTACCCGTTCCAGCATAACCCCCCAGTGTGGTATACTGAATCTTAGGCAATTTAAACCAATCTAATATATTCTCACTTACTTTAATTTGAGATTTTGATAATTCGAAATCTTTCATATAAAAGGATATAGATAATGGATATATAATATTACAATCTTTAGACTAATGAAAAGTATTCTTACAAAATTCCTTCTAGTCATACTTTTACTCATACCTCTCTTTTCTCTAGATAATATATATGCACAAGAGGAAGTAGTTCAAACAAAAGTTAATAAATTTGCTGTATATTTTGGAGGTATAGGGTGTCCATACTGTGCAAAAATTTCTTCTACATTACAAAAAAAGGTAAGCGAAGGAGAAATGATAATTATGGAATATGAGATATACAAAAACTTAGCAAATTCCCAAGCACTTTCAGAGTATGCAGATTCATATGGATTAAGTTTAGGAATTCCTCAAATTTTATTTGATAGGGAAAATATAAAATCAGGTGATTCACCAATTTTGAATAATCTCGATCAAATGATTGAATCAGCTCCAGAAGACACAATCTTTTTAGCAAATGGAAATTCTATACTATTCGATGATTTAAATCTAAACGATATAAAGAGATATCCAACCTTTTATTCTAAAGATAGAATTGCCGTTAGAAAATCTTTAACAACTCTATCTGAGGAACAAAATGCTCAAATAAAGAACTTTATTTCTAATAGTACTGTTGAAGGTGCGATTTCGAATCTAAATGGAAAAAAGGTAAAACCATCAAAATTTGATTATTCTGGAGGTTCAATGATTTTTCAAAATGCTATGGAAATTAATGGTTGGTTACTACAGTGGAATGGGGATTCTGTAGATGGAACAGGCAGCAATACAAATAGTGATGAAACTGGGAGTACAGCAGCCTCTGTCTCTATCTGGAAAACCATTATGCTCGGTTTAGCAGACTCAGTTAACCCTTGTGCGATATCTGTATTGGCACTAATGCTTATTGCTATCGTTACATATAATCCAGGAAGTAGAAAACAGGTACTTTTAGCTGGATTCTCCTTTATCCTTGCAGTTGTAATTATGTATCTCTTTTATGGATATCTGATTATAACCGCGTTCCAATTTATACAATCAATTGCAACAATTAAGTTGTACATATATAAAGGACTTGGTGTTGTAGCAATCATTCTTGGTTTGCTTGAACTAAAAGATTACTTTAGATACAAGCCAGGTGGTATTGGAACTGAAATGCCTTTATTCCTAAGACCAAAGGTTAACAAATTAATATCAAAGGTAACATCTCCAGTTGGCGCATTTGGTATGGGACTCTTTGTAACCCTTTTCTTACTACCATGTACAATTGGACCATATATCATATTAGGAGGGTTACTTGCAGATCAGGGCTTTGTTAATGCAATTCCACTTCTGCTTCTTTACAATTTCGTGTTTGTATTACCAATGATTGTGATAACTTTACTTGTATATTTTGGCTCTAAAAGAGCTGAGGATGTAAAAGATTGGAAAGAGAAGAATGTAAGAAAAATGCACCTTGTTGCAGGTGCATTAATGCTTTTAATTGGTATATTGATGATATTAGGAATCTTTTAGTTACTCAATTTCTAAAAGTTCAACTCTAAATATCAAACCAGAATTCGCAGGGATTCCACCTGTTGAATATGAACCATATGCCATTTTTGAGGGTATTTTAAGAATTCTCTCTTCCCCAACCTTCATTCCTACTAATCCTTCCTCCCAACCTTGAATTACACTTCCTTGACCTAATATAAACTGGAAAGGAACATCCCTATCAAATGAACTATCAAATTTAGAACCATTTATTAAGGTTCCTTCATAATGAACAACTAGTGTATCTCCATCCTTTGCTTCTGACCCTTCTCCTTCCTTTGTAGTTTCAATATTTAAACTTTCAAAATCTGTCATTTGATTTACCTCCTTTCTTTCTGAATTTTCTCCAATGCTGTCTCCCCTTAATGACTCAATATCCCTATCTTTTCCTAAGTAAACAAAAATTAAAAAACATGCTACTAATACTACAGGAATAGCGATAAACATGAACTTAGCACCTTGAGGTATTTCCATAAAAAAGTAATTGAGAATTTAACTCTTTGAATATACCAAGTTCTTTTGCATCGTACAACCATATTTGATTTGTCTATCAAATATTCTTGTGATACAATGTTTAACATTAAATTTTTAAATGAAGAGTCGTGCCACTTCAAAAACAGATAATACAAAATACCCTCGACCTAATAAAGAATATTGAATTAAGATCTTACAAAAAGGGCGAACTCTCCCCTTTGCAACTTAGAACATTAGTTTTCATAAAGGACAAAGGTTGTGTTAAATCTAGTGATTTAGCAAAGCAGTTTAATGTTACACCTGCAACTATTACAGCTCAAATTGATAAATTAGTAAACAACGGATGGCTAGAGAGGTGTGATGATGGTAATGATAGAAGAGTAATAAATATTACCTTAACAGAAAAATCTAACAAAGAAGTAGACAAGCTTGTTGATCAAACTGTAAAAAGATATGATTGGGTATTCAAATCATTAACAAAAGAAGAACAGAAAACATTTCTTAATCTTGTAATAAAGATTAATCAAAACGCTCATAAATCAGAACTTTAACCCCTAGCAATATGTCAAAAAAAGATACTCTGTACATTGATACAGAAACAACAGATGTCCAAAGTCAGGATATAATTCAAATCGCATTTATTACAGATAATCCAGATATTTGGATGAATATCTTTCTTAAACCAAGACAAGAGATTTCATTTGGTGCAATGGCTATTCATAATATTACCCCTGAAATGGTCGAAAACGAAAAATATTTTGAAGATGCAACAGTACCCAAGGAAGGTAAAGACCCTGAATTTGAAGGTAATTCATTAAAAGAATATATGCAATTTCTTGCAGATAAATATGTTTGGGTTGCACATAATGCAGACTTTGATATTTCAGTACTTGCTAAAAAGGGTATTGAAGTAAGAGATCCAATATGTACGTTAAAAGTAGCAAGAAATGCGCTAACAACCTCTGATGGTCATGATTTAGAAAGTTACAAATTACAATACCTTAGATACTATCTTGGACTTTACAAAAATGAAAATCAAAATCATATGACAGCCCATGATGCTCTCAGTGATGTCTATTTCCTTAAAGATTTGTATCTATACCTAAAAAACAATACAAAACTCAGTATTGAAAATATGCAATTAATTACAAAACAACCACAAGTAATGAGAGAAATGTCTTTTGGTAAATATATGGGTAAAACATTTGAAGAAATAGAGAGAACAGATAGAGAATACTTAGAGTGGTTAGTAGATAGCATGTCAGACAAGCCAGATTTACAGTGGAATGCAAAGAAGGCCCTTGATGATGGATTAAGAAGCAGAACTCAATCTCTTTTCTAATTCGTCTCCAAGCACTTTTAAATCTTCATTCCTAAAAGAGGAAACTAAAACAAAGTCTTTAAAATCTTTACTTAATACTTTCTTTTTTTCTTCTAATTCATCTAAACTTAAGATATCAGCTTTTGTAAAGACAATGAATTCTGGTAAATATGCTAATTCTTTAGATATTTTCTCAAATTCATTTCTCATTTGTTTGTACACATTTAGAATATTTTCATTTTCTAAACTAATACAATGAACAAGAAGTCTAGAATATTTTGTATGTTTTAAAAATTTCGTTCCCAATCCTTTACCTTTGTATGTACCTTCAATTAATCCTGGTAAATCCATTAATACAAATCTCCCCATTATCGCAAGCTGAGGATCAAGTGTAGTAAATTCATATGATGCAACCTTGTATTTAGCGTTGGTTAGACCATTAATAAGGCTTGATTTTCCAGCATTAGGCAAACCAAGAAAGATAGCGTCGGCTCTGAGATTCAATTCTAATTTTAATCTCTTCTCTTCCCCTTTTTGAGCTCTTTTTCTCGAAAGTTTTCCATCCCATCCCTCTCCCCTAAGTTGAAAATTACCTAATCCTCCCTCTCCACCAGTTAATATCTTTACCCTATCGCCTTTGTTTAAGATTTTAACAATCTCTGAACCATCCTCATTGAAAATTTTAGTAACTAAAGGAACAAAGATAGTTAGATCTTTACCATTCTTTCCATTTCTTTTGTTTTTTTCACCTCTAAAACCATCTTCTGCTTTTAAAAAAGAATTCTTTTCTAGATGAGATAAATCAAAGTAATTTGTACTACCTTCAATATATACATCTCCTCCTTTACCACCATTACCCCCATCTGCTTTTCTACGGTTATCAAATGCGATAATGCCTTCTCCACCATTACCAGATTGGATTTTAATTTGTATTATATCTTTCATAACCATATATTCTACATTACAAAGGTACTTTTGTAACCTTTTGACAATACAAATGTGTAGTGATACTCTAAATGTATACGTAATATTCCAAAGAACATTTAGATGAAAAAAAGATTTGCAGTTAAATTCACAGGTCAATCAGGACAAGGTATAAACACATTAGGCGAAATATTAGCAAAAGGAATTAAAAATAGTGGTTACAATATATTTGCAAGTAGGGAATACCCATCGATAATTAAGGGCGGATATGCTGCATATCAAATAGATTTTTCTGATGAAGAAGTATTAGCCTCATCTAAATATTCCCATATTTTGGCCTCACTAGCAGAAGAAGCTCTTCATAAATACACTCCTTTTGTAAATCCAAAAGGCATCATTGTTCATTCTTTGAAGGATTTCCAATTTAGTAAAGAAGAAAGTAAATATATTGAAGAAAATAAGATACAGGTTGTTCATATAGATACAAAACAGATTGCTTTAGATAACAAAGCTCCAGAAATTATGGCAAATGTTGTTCTACTTGGATATATATGGAAGCTTTTGGACTTAGATATAAAGATTATTGAAAAATTACTAAGAAAAATCTTTGCAAAGAAGAACATTGATATGGATGCTGAGATAAGATGTCTAATGGCTGGATATAATATTGATAAACCAAAAGATTTTAGTATAGATAAAAGCCAATTAAAAATTAAAAGAAACTGGAATAAGTCAAAGGTATTAACTGGAAATGATGCAATAGGACTTGGGGCAATCTCTGCTGGTTGTAGGACATACTTCGGATACCCTATGACTCCTTCAACAACAATATTAGAAATGCTGGGTAATACTTACAAAGAAACAGGTATGTTAGTAAAACAGGCAGAAAGTGAAATAACCGCTGCTCAACTAGTCATGGGAAGTATGTATATGGGCACAAGAGCTTTTACAGCTACTTCTGGTGGAGGATTTGATTTAATGACAGAAACTCTTTCTTGTGCTGGTATGACAGAAACTCCATTTGTTGTTGTTCTTGGACAAAGATCTGGTTCTGGTACGGGAGTTCCAACATGGACAGGAGCAGGGGACTTAAATGTAGCGCTTGGTGCCGGCCATGGTGAATTCCCGAGATGTGTAATAGCAACGAGTGATGTAAAAGATTCCTATGAATTAATTCAAAAGGCATTTAATATTGCAGATGTCTATCAAATTCCAGTAATTGTACTAACTGAAAAACAAAATGCAGAATCCATGTTTAATATCTCTAATTTAAGTAAACCATTAAAGATTGAAAGAGGATTAAGAAGTGGTAAAAATAGATATGAAATTACAGAAAGTGGAATATCACCAAGATGGATACCAGAGAGTGCAAAGCCTACTTACCTTGTAAACAGCGATGAACACTCTGAAGATGGAATAAGTACAGAAGATCCACAAACAATAACAGAAATGAATGAAAAGAGAATGAGAAAATTGTTAACCCTAAGAAAGGAACTACCCGAGCCAGTATATTATGGACCTAAAGATGCAGAAACAGTATTTATAGGAATGGGAACAACAAAAAATGCTGTATTAGATGCAGTGAAAGAAACTGATAAAAAGATTGGATACTTACACTATCAGTACATATATCCATTGAAATTTGAAAAGATTTTAGAAATATATGAAGAAGGAAGTCGGGTTATCCTTATCGAAAACAACCAGAGTGGAGAATTTGGAAACTTAGTTAAAAGAGAATGTAATTTTGAATTTCCTGAAAAACTTCTTAAGTTTGATTCAAGACCATTCTTTGTTGAAGACATATTAGATTTTTTAGAGAAGTAATATGGCATTAAAAATTGAAGATTACAATACAAACGTAAGAAACACTTGGTGTCCAGGATGTGGAAATTTCGGTATTCATATGGCTTTAAAACAGGCCCTTGTAGACCTTAAAAAAACACCTAGTGATATTGTTTTAACATTTGATATTGGATGTAATGGTAATGGGGTGGATGATATTGAGGGTTTTAGATTTAAAGGACTGCATGGTAGATCTATACCACTTGCTGTTGGTGCACATCTGGCAAACAGAAAAATGACAGTTATATCTGATATTGGTGATGGAGGTTTATTACATGAAGGTGTTGATCATTTAATACATGCCATACGCTCAAATTACGATATTACATTACTAATTCATAATAATCAGAATTTTGCATTAACTACTGGTCAGGCAACATCAACAACAAAAGAAGAGAAGCCTATGTATGCATTTCCTGATGGAAAAGCTGAAGGAAGTATAAATATTGGAGAATTAGTACTAAGTCTTAATCCAACATTCTTTGCAAGAGGTTACTCAGGAGAGCCACAACAACTAGCAGATATAATTAAGGAAGGAATTAAACATAAGGGTTTTAGTGTAATTGAAATCATGCAAGTGTGCCCTACATATACTCCAGAAAGTAATCACGAGTGGTTTAAAGAAAGAATTAAAGAAACAGAAAGGAAAGCAACTATAAGCGAGGCTGTTAAATGTGTTAAAGACATGGATATCATATATACAGGTGTCATATATCAAAACAAAAATCTTTTAGACTACTACTCTAGACTTGAAAATCGAAAAGGAAAGAAAACAGAGCTAGTAAACGAAGTAAAGAATATTGATATCAAAGGAATCTTAAATATATTCGAATAGAGAAATGATTAAAGAAAATACACTTTCTCCAAAAAGTATAGCAATTGTTGGAGCTTCACAGGATAAAGAAAAAATTGGAAATGTAATACTTAGAAATCTCATCACAGGAGGATATAATGGAAAAATCTACCCAATTAATCCTAAATATAAGGAAGTTGAAGGGAAAGAATGTTTCCCAGACATTTTGAGTATCAGAGATAGTATTGAGATGGTATGTATTGTCGTACCATCCCAATTTGTAAATGCAATTATAGATCAATGTATTCAGAAGAAAACACAAACAGTAGTCATTATTTCAGCTGGTTTTAAAGAAATTGGAGAAGAAGGTAAAGAACTAGAAAATGAAATAGTAAATAAATTAAAAAGTGCTGGAATACGGTTAATAGGTCCAAACAGTCTTGGCTTTATTAATAACAATGCAAACATCAACCTTTCTTTTGCAAGAACAAACCCTGGAGAAGGAACCACCGCCTTTATCTCTCAATCTGGAGCCTTTGCTACAGCTATTTTAGACATGGCATCTAAAGATAATGTTGGTTTTTCTAAAATAATATCAATTGGTAACAAGGGAGATATACATGAGAATGAATTAATTGAATATTTTCAAAAAGACAGTGATACCCACTCTATAGCAATGTATTTAGAAGAGTTCTCTGATGGCAAAGACTTCATAGAAATTGCACAAAAGATAGATAAGTCAATTGTAATAATAGCACCAGGTAGCTCTCAGAAAGGTACAGAAGCAATTTCTTCTCATACTGGATCTCTTGCAAAATCATATGATGTTACCCTTGCTGCTATTAAAAAAGGAAATCTAATAAAGGTAGAAAGCTCAGAGGAAATGTTTGACACTCTCAAAGTAATTGCTACTAAGAAGCTCCCTAAGGGTAGAAATGTAGCAATAATTACTAATGCAGGAGGCCCTGGCATTATGGCAACGGACTTTGTTGAACAATTTGGTCTGAATATGGCAAATATTGGTGACAAAAGTAAAGAAAAATTAAAGAAAGATTTACCTATATTTGCAAATATAAATAACCCAATTGATATTCTTGGAGATGCACTACTTGATAGATATGAAAAGGCAATAAAAGTAGCACTAGATGACGTAAATGTTGATACACTTTTAGTAATCCTCACTCCCCAATTGGTTACTGATATTACTGGTGTAGCTAAAACTATAGCTGATATTCAAAAACAAACCTCAAAACCAATATTCTCATGTTTTCTTGGTGGTAAAGATATTGAAGATGGAAATAAAATATTAAGAGCGTATGGTTTGTATTTTTCAAACAATATTGAAGATACTGTTAAACTTATTGGGAAGTTAACAAACTATGTAATTAATGAGACTACATATTCTATAAGGGATACATCTACTCTAAAGGCAAAGGGTAAGTATTTAAAGGAGATTGAGGAAGTAATCACAGAAGAATTAGAGGTTTTGGACGATGATATTGTCTTTAAAATTGCCAAAGAATTCGCATTAGATTTACCCAACCAAATTATTACCTCTAATATAGATGAAGCAATAGAATTCTCATCTAAAAACTTCCCAGTGGCAATTAAAGCAACTTCGAAAGATTTAGCACACAAAACAGATTTTAAAGGATTATTCTTAGATATTAGAACTGTATCTGAGCTGCAAAATAAATTTATAGAATTAACTGAAAATATCGAAAAGGTTACTGGTAAGAATACCCCAGAAATCCTTATACAGGAAATGTTTGAACCAAAAGCAGAATTTTTTATTGGTGCAAACAGAGAAGGGGAAGTGAATATTTATGAACCAAAGGGTTTTGGATTTGGACATTTAATTGCAATTGGCCAAGGAGGTATATATACAGAGGTACACAAAGATATTGAACACTTTCTTGTACCTGAGACATTAAAGAATATTAGAGAGTCTCTAGATAGAACTAAGATATCAAAAATTATAGATGGATACAGAGGGAAATCACCACTAGCAAAAGAAGCTTTAATCGAAACAATAGACAAGATACAGAGTATCTTGGTAACCTATCCTGAGATATATACATTAGATATTAACCCTGTTATTCTTACTGAAGAACGTGCAGTAGTAGTTGATATAAAAGTTTATATTAAAAAATAATAGACATGGACAGTACCTGTGCAATTATCTTTTCCGCTGGAAAAGGATTAAGATTGAGACCATTAACTGAAAGAACTCCAAAGCCATTATTAGAGATAATAGAAGGAAAAGCCTTATTAGATTTCACTCTTGAATCATTATTAAAAATTGGAATACAAGATATATTCATAAATTATTCCTACGCAGGTGATCTTTTTCATAATTTTAAGGAGGAATACAAAGAGAGGTGTAACATTACTCTAATTGAAGAAAGCGAACCTCTTGGTCAAGGAGGAACTATTCTAAAAAATATTTCCAACTTGAGAAAATATAACAAAGTAATATGTTCAAATGGTGATACATATGCTCAGTATGATAGAGAGCTTTTTATTGATAAACATGAATCTTTAAAATCCTCTCTTACAATACTTTCTGATAATAGCAAAAATTTACCTAGAGAAATTCTATCAAGTTATTCAAATCATATTAAAGGCTGTAGACTTAACAACAAACCTTACTACTATAAAAAAGAAATTTTTAATATAAATAAAAGAGTGAACTATCTTGGAGAATTTATATTCAATCCAAACGATATTCCTTTAATAAATTTTACAGAAGAATTTAGAGGGTTATTTGGAACAGATGACTTAATTGAAATTCTTCAAAAGAATGGAAAGAAAACAATGATATACAACAAGAAAATTGATTATTTTTTAAGTATGAATACATTAGAAGAATATGAAAATATTAAAAACTTTTGTAACAACTCAAAACAATGTTTGAATATCCTCAAGAATTTTTAGAAAACAATTCAGATCGCAATAAGGATCATAATTTAAGAATCCTACATGGACCATTTTCCCCATTACACGTAGAATCTAAACTCTCTCAAGGTGCCCAAGTTGTCACATTATCTTCAAATACAGATGGAACAGTATATGTCCCAAGAACAGATGAAATAGAGAGAGAAGAACTATCGAAAAATCTTCAACAAGAAATATCAAGATTAGAAGATGAAAAAAAAGTAGGTGTAATAGGTGCTATTAATGAAATGATGTTTAAATACGGAGAGCAAACATATGGAGAATATCTTCCCAGAACATACTCTTTAAATACTAGCACCTTAATTGGTTCCGAAGAAGAAAATTTTGATGGTAAATCACTTCATCCTGTACTATTTATTAGCAATTTTCTTCTTAAAGAAGCAAAAAATGGTGAAATTAGGAAAGAGATTGTTTTACATCCTGATATTATATTTTTCTTATCAAAAGGGAGAAAGGAAGGATTAAAGACTAGTTTGGATTTTTTAAATGAAATGGCTTCTCAATTAGATATACAGCTATACTTTGAGAACATACAACTCGCAAACTCAACAATGCAAAAAGTTTTCTCTATGTTCACAGACCCCTTTCAATTATCAAATATGATTAGAAATTATGAAAAATTAGGAGTTGCTATAGACATAAAACATATGGAACAACATTTTTTACCAGAGAGCATAGCAAATAATATAGATTCGACAATTAATGCCATCGGGCATCCTTCAAGAGTATTAATTCATTCGAGAAAAGGTTTAGAACAAAAATACCCAAACACTTATAAAAGATGTATTCAGAGTGGAATACCTTGGGTAGTTGAAGAGTAGCCTATTTCTTTTTTAAACAAGCATTAATAAAACCCATAAATATTGGATGAGGTTCTAAAAATCTTGTTTTAAGCTCAGGATGATACTGTGTAGCAACAAAAAAGGGATGAATATCCTTACTTAATTCTATTGCCTCAACTAAATTACCATCTGGACTCTTTCCACTTAATTTTAAGCCTGCTTTCTCCAATTGTCCCCTATATTCATTGTTAAACTCATACCTGTGTCTATGTCTTTCCATTACAATAGGCAATTTATCAAAAAGCGTATTAGAATACTTTTTGTAAATAGATTCGAGTAGGGTACCTTTTTCAATTTTGCATGGCCATGCACCAAGCCTTATTGTACCTCCAAATTTTCCATCTTTCAGTAACTTCTTTTGTTCTTCCATCAAATGAATTACCTGATGTTTACTCTTAGGATTAACTTCTTCAGAATTAGCATTCTTTAGACCTAATACATTTCTTGAATACTCTATTACTGCCATTTGCATACCATAGCAAAGACCAAGATATGGAATTTTCTTCTCTCTAGCTATCTGTACAGCCTTAATCTTACCTTCTGCACCTCTACTTCCCCAGCCTTGAGGAACGACCAAACCATCCATCTCAAGTAATTTTTTCTGTAATCCCTTGTTAGTTGTAAAGTCATCAGCCACTATCCAATGAATATTTGGTTTAACTCCTTGCTCCCAAGATGCATGATTAATTGCTTCTAATACAGATACATATGAATCCTTTAAATCAAATTTTCCACTTTTGTAATACTTCCCAACAATACCAATATTAACTTCCTTTCTTAAATTCCTCATTTTCTTAGTTTTCTTTTTCCATATGTCCATCAAATCAGTTTTCTTTGGTTTAAGACTTAATTTTTTTAATATATTCTTTCCTAGCCTATCCTTTTCAAAGTTCTCTGGTACATCATATATGCAATCTACATCATGAGCAGAGATAACGTTTTCGACAGGTACAAAACAGTATCTTGCTAATTTTTCTCTTCTTACATCATCAAGACCCATTTTAGATCTAGCAATTAGAAAATCTGGATGAAGACCATATCCATTTATCAATTTAGTTGAAATCTGTACAGGCTTACTCTTCATTTCCCCTAAAGTTCCAGGTACAGGAAGATATGAGACATGAACATGAATAACATCCTGTGGATTTTCAATCTTCATTATCTTGTTAGCCTCTAAGAACAATCCATTTCCAACTTCCCCGACAGTACCACCGATTTCAACAATTGTAATATCTGTTTTACTCTCTTTAGAGACATTCTTTATCCATGTGATAATTTCATCTGGGACATGATAGTCTAAACTCACCCATTTCCCTTCATAGGCTAGAGATCTTTCGTCTTTTATAACTTTGTCTAAGATAGCACCACAGGTCATTGAGTTGGGTCTTGAAAAAGATTCATTAACAAATCTTTCATATGAACCAATGTCCATATCAGTTTCAAATCCATCTTCCAAAACAAAGGTTTCACCATGTTCAAGTGGATTCATAGTGCCAGCATCCACATTTAAATATGGATCTGCTTTAATCATAGTTATCTTGTAACCATATGATTTAAGGATAAAAGCTATAGAGGCGGCAGAGATGCCTTTTCCAATTCCAGAAATTACTCCACCAGATACAAAAATGTATTTAGACATATCGGAACATTTAGAGGTTATTGAATAGGTTATAGGTCACAAAAAGAAAAGTCAACATTAATATGTAACCTTTCTTGGAAAATCTTGCCACTCTTCTACTAATTTTGCTGTTTCACTACTATCTAATCTTTGCATTTCTAATTTCTCGTTGTTACATGTTTCATCATTAAAACACATAATTAAAGCTTCCTTGTATGTATTACCATAGTATACTTTCTTTATCTTAGCCCAATTAATAGCTCCTTCACACATCTTGCATGGTTTACCAGTTGTATATATTACACATGATGATAAATCGAAAGATTTAAGCTTTTTACTGGCCTGTTTAATTACATTTATCTCTGCATGACATGTAGCGTCCCTATCTTTAACAACAGTATTGTGACTCTTAGCTAATATCTTTCCATCCTTTACGATTACTGCTCCAAAAGGTCCACCATGTCTCTTCTTCATACCCTTTCTTGCTTCTTCAAGTGCTATCTTCATGAACTCATTCATGTATATAATTGTATATCAGTTTATTATCCATACTATCATGAGTGAAAAAGAAAATCAGCATCCTCAGGATACTCTCCTACAGGAGGCATATGATTTAACTGAAAACAGATGGAAATTTGTAGCCTTTAAGGATCTCAAAAGAGCAATTGTATACAGAATAGAGAAAGACAACAATGGAAGAAGAAATTGGGTAAGAACAGAATCTAAGGATGCTAAAGACAATTAGAAGTAATACATCTATTGCTACTTGTAAAAAAAATAGATGATATAAATCTAAGGATATGTACAAGAGAATTACAAATACTAAAACCCAATGATACTAATAGTATACAACCACTATATATACCTGAACAAACAAACGAAGAACAAGAAGTTTTAGATATACAACTAAATAGTGGTTATCATATGATTATTAATGAGAATTCATTCCTATTCAAATCTCCTACTGAAATCTAAACCATCTGCATCAGCTTTTTTACCAGTTCTTCCCAAATCTTTTTCGTACCTACTAGCATATTCTTTGTATTTTCGAACCCTCTTTATCCTTTCCTTTACAGGATACTGATAGTTTATTCCAGGTCCATTTATACACCCTCCTTCACATGTCAAAATATCTAAAAATTTGTAATTTTTGTAATACCCATCCTTAAATCCATCTAAGATCTTTATTATATTTCCCATACCTTCCATTACAAGAATATCTTTCTTTTTTAATATATGCTGATATTGTAAGGTATCAGAGAGACCTCCTGAAAGAGGATATATCTTAGTGTAGTCGTTGTAAAATTTATCAAAGGTGGCAATATGCTTAGTATCAGTAATCTCCTCTGGAATATTGTACTTAACAAAAAGCTCATCTAAATCTCTAAAAGTCAAAGCTTCATCTATTGTATCTAATTCTTGAGCTTCCATCTTTTTAGTTAAACATGGACCAACAAAGACATTAACATAGCCTGGAAAGTGCTTTCTACAAATTAATCCCATACTACCCATAGGGGAATGCACAGGAACAAGATTACGAAGTAAATGAGGATACTTACCTCTAATTACATTAACCAAAGTAGGGCAAGGAGATGATATCCAAGTCCTGTCATTATTCTCCTTAAGTATTTGATAGTAATTAAGATTAGTCATCTTAGCACCAAAGGTTACTTCTACAACCTTATCAAAACCCAAAGCTCTCAATCTATATACAATATCAGGATAGTCATATACAGAAATAAATGATGGGGCTAACATACATAGATATTTTTTCTTTTTATCAAATTCCAATTTAAAAATATCAAAACTTAATTACATACATACTAAACATTTACTACTTTAATTTCAAATATATATTGTGATACACTTAAATATGCAATTAACAAAGGAAAAAAGATATACACTTTTAGGACTAGATTTAAATACTCTAACCCTCTATACAATATATCTTTTTGCATTCCTAATTCCTCTTGTAGTAGGGCATCCTCAACTACTGGTAGGTAGTGCAATTAATTTCCTAATTATTTTCTCTACACTTAGATATGGCTTTAAGAGATCTCTTCCTGTTCTCATAACACCATCACTAGTAGCAACTGGTACAGGTTTACTCTTTGGTAGTGCAACTCTTTTCCTAGTGTATCTAATGCCTTTTATAATGGTATCAAATATAATACTTTCATATACAATATCTAAACAAAATAACGTTTTAGGAATAGCTCTTGGTATCTTTTTTAAGGTAGCATTCCTTTATACATTTACTTCCATACTTGTACAAAATATCGGATTACCAAGTATTTTTTTAAACTCTATGGGACTTATACAAATATATACTGCACTAATAGGGGGTAGTATTGCTTTTGTATTAAACATTTTTACACACAAGATTAAGTAGGTTTGACAACTTCATTAGAAAGATATACGTTCATATATAGAACCACAAAGAAAGCGATGACACATGAACCTCCTTTGGTCGCTGATAGGTTTATGATGAGCAAATTGCGAAACCGGTCTTAGTTGTTTTACAACACTTAGGCTGGTAATTTTTTCAACCTAGGTATATTTAATATATTTTTACCCTTTTAAGATGAAAAAAATCTTATTTGGTTTCCTAGGTATATTCCTAGTAATAGGGATAGTAGCAGGAACAGGTTATGCTCTGTTTAGTAGCAAGGTTTCGATGACGGGAGTTGTCTTAGGAACTGCTACTCCCTCTTTGGAAATAGGAACAGACAAATTTACTCCAGAGGTTACATGGTATACAACCTTGCCTGTGGATGGACAACCTCTTTTTAAACTATTCTTACCAGGAGAAATGGATTGGGGAGAGTTTTGGCTAAGGAACAGTAGTACAGCGAATGGAGTACCTTTAGATTTTAATTTGGAAGGAAGAATAACTTCTGCTGGTGGTGATTGGGGATTACTGAAAGATGCTATCAAAATGAGAATTTGTTTGTACAATGATACTCCAGGGAATCATTGTGATACAGACAAAACAACAGGTTGGATGACTCTTGCAGATTGGAATACAGCTGCTAGAAGCCTACCAGGACCTCTACTTCAAGGAGCTCCTGTTCATTATGCAATTAATTTGTATATAGACCCATCATTTGGGAATGCAATTGCAAATAAAGCCATTACTGGTTTGAATTTTGAAATAACTGGTACACAAGTTCCTTAACTTGTCTTTACACAGACAGTACAAACAATTGTACTGTCTAATGTAGAAATAAGAATATGATAAAAGGAATATTAAAAATAATAGAATGGGGAATATTTCTTCTCTTACTCTTTGTCTTGTTTCTTGTTGCCTCACCGTTACTTCCTACAAATGAATATGTCTCAACACATATTGTCTCTACTGGATCTATGGAACCAAAAATAAAAGCTGGTTCAATTGTATTCTCAACATTAAAGAATGATGAAATAAATAGGGGAGATATCATTGTCTTTACATCACCTGATAATCAAGAAATCACTGTAATTCACAGAGTTAGAAATATTACAGAAGAAGGATACATTACTAAAGGTGACAACAACAAATCTGAAGATAACTGGGTTGTAAATACTTCTAATATAAAAGGAAAAGTAATTTTTGATTTACCGTATTTAGGATACGCTGTTGAATGGATGAAAACACCAATAGGTTTTATCTCGCTTCTAATTCTTCCAGCATTAATCTTTTTAATATCTCAAATCAGAAGAATAAGGGAGGGAATAAATGAAGAAGTAGAAAAGCGAACTAAGGAAGAAGTTGAAAGAATAAAACTAAGAGACACCAATCCTCCCCTCATCATATTCATAGTACTCGTTAATTCATTGCTTTTCTCTATAAATACTACAAACACTTACGCGCTCTTTTCTTCAACCGCAGAAATCACAGGGATGGTAATTGCAACAGGAGAGATAGAAGAGAACCCTCGATCAGTAGTTCTAAATGAAATAATGTGGATGGGAAGTACAATATCAGAGAAAGATGAATGGATAGAATTAAGAAATATGACAGACAAAGAAATAGATATCTCAGGATGGAGAATAGAAGGGGCTGTAGCAGGCTCTAAGGGTCATTTACAGATTCCAAATGGATATATGATACCTGCAAATGGATATTTTTTAATAGCAAACAAATATGAAGAAGACAGAAGTACCGCATTAAATGTTTCTGTTGATTTAAGAAGTACAAGTATTAATCTAAATGATGACTATTTAAAAAATGGAATACTTGTTCTTAAAGATAAAAATGGAAATGAAATAGATAAGACGGGAATTGGCAATATATGGCCATCAGGATTAAATGAAGAGACTAAACACTCAATGCAACGACATACGAGTCCAGAAGATGGGTGGTATACATGTATGGATCCAATCTGTGGTTCTGACATATATTGGATTGTAGTCGGTCAAAACTTTGGTACCCCAGGTGGACCAAATCTTTGATATGGTAAAATATTAATACTAAGATATTAATATTACTTACATGTTTTTTGATCCAATATACTTCATATACATACTACCTGGATTCATATTAGCTGTAATAGCTCAGATATGGATTTCTTCTGCATTTAACAAATACTCCAAACTCTCTTCAGGAAGTAATATGACTGGACAAGAAGCTGCACAAAGGATAAAGGAAGGGGAAAGATATCCTGTTGACATTGTAATACAAGGAGAGAACCTCAGTGACCATTTCGACCCAAGTAAGAATATAGTGAGCCTTTCTAGAGCCTCTCTCGATGACTCTGTAGCCGCTATAGCAGTTGTAGCTCATGAGTTTGGACATGTACAACAAAAATTCTCTAACTCATTACTCTTTAACATTAGAACAGGACTTGTACCAGTAGTTAATGTAGGCTCAAGATTAGGATATATATTGATAATATTGGGATTAGTTTTAAATCTTCTTAATTTAGCACAAATAGGGTTAATACTCTTTGCGCTAACAACAGTATTTGCACTTGTTACATTACCAATAGAAATAGATGCAAGTAAAAGGGCCTTTGCATTGATAAGGAAATATTCTTTAATATCAGAAAGTAGAACTACGGGAGCAAAATCTGTTCTTTCTGCTGCAGCTACAACATATATTGCAGCACTACTTACCTCTCTACTTAATGTCTTGTACTATGCATCACTCATTAGAAGAAGGGGTTAACATTTCTAAAAGGATATGTATAATAGGGGAGGGAACTTAATATATTTAAGCGACTGGGTATACTAAATTGTATACAACGAGGAGAAGGCAATCGAAAGAATCAGCGGGAACCTTCAGGCTGTTGTATCAGCCTAAAAAGAATCAACAAAGAAAACAAAAGGATTCTTAATACATTCCCATATATTGTAATTAAAGTATTAACACTACACATATGTGCGGTATTTTCGGATACATGGGAAAATCTAATGCACCATACATAATTCATCAAGGGCTTAAAAGATTAGAATACAGAGGATATGACTCCTGGGGAATTAGTACAATAGAGAAGGGAAACATTGTAACTACAAAAGACACTGGTCATATACCTGAAAGTATTAAATTAAAAACAAATCCAACGACAGTAGGAATAGGGCACACTAGATGGGCTACACATGGAGGAGTAACAATTACTAATGCACATCCTCATTACTCAACTGACAGAAGTTTTGTATTAGCACAAAACGGTATAGTCGAAAACTATACAGAGCTTAAAGCATATCTAGAAAAACTTGGATATATATTTGATACTCAGGTAGATACCGAAGTGATTGTAAAGTTAGTTGAACATGAACTAAAAACCACTAAAACACTTAGAGAAGCTTTAATAAAGGCATTTAAGCAACTAGAGGGAAGAAATACTGTCATATTACTTGATAGTAAAAGTGGACAAATATTAGCAATTAGAAATGGAAGTCCATTGATATTAGGAGTAAAAGAAAAAGATATATACCTAGCGTCAGATCCACTAGCTTTTAATCAATACTGTAGAGATATTGTTGAGATAAATAATGGGGAAATGATTGAAATAAAGGATGGAAAATACAAACTCTTTGATATAAAGAAGGATAAGTATATAAATAGAAAACCTAGAGAAGAAAAACTTCTAGAGATAGATATTGATAAAGAGAAGTACGAACACTATATGATTAAAGAAATTGTAGAACAACAACACACAATTCTTAAAGCTACCGAATACACTCAAAAACAACTACAACCCTTTATAAAAAGATTAAAAGAAACAGAAAATATATATACAATAGGTGCAGGAACAGCAGGTTTTAGTGCAGATCAAATAGCTTACTATTTACGAAAGATTGGAAAGAAAAATGCTATCTCTATTAAATCATATGAAACAGAATCATATCTAGAGAATATTTCTCCAAATGACACTGTAATAGCAATATCTCAAAGTGGAGAAACAGCTGATACATTAGAGGCTGTAGAGATTCTTAAGGAAAGAGGAGTATATATTGCTAGTATAATAAATATGCCAGGTTCTACACTTTCTAGGCTCTCCAATTCCTACTTTATGTCTAATGCTGGTAGCGAAATTTGTGTAGCATCTACAAAAGTCTTTACATCTCAAATATCTTTTGGATATCTTCTTTCTAAAACTTTAGTAGGAGAATATACAGATGCAAAAAGAGAGTTACGAACAATATCAAATAACTTGGAAGATTTCTTTTCTAAGAAAACCTTCAAACAAATAGAGAATATATCAAAAGTATTAAAAGAAAAAGAACATTTCTTTGTATTGGGTAAAGGACAAAATTTTCATATTGCTCAAGAGGGAGCTCTAAAGATTAAGGAAATATCATATAAACACTTTGAAGGTTTTGCTGCAGGAGAACTTAAACATGGTGTTATAGCTTTGATAGAAGAGGGTACTCCAGTTCTTTCTATTGTTTCAAATGACAAAAATGTAAAAGATTTAATCTCTGCTACACAAGAGGTAAAGGCTAGGGGCGCATTAACAATTGGTATAGGAGACAAACAGGATACTGATTGTTTTGATTACTTTATTGAAGTAGCGAAGAGTAATGATTTAAAAGCTATTAGTAATGTAATACCTTTTCAATTAATCTCTTACTACCTAGCAAAGGAATTAGGGAATAATATTGATAAACCAAGGAATTTAGCAAAATCTGTAACAGTAAAGTAGGGGTATTACTTTTTTAATAGAGAGAATCTAAAAGCCTTTTTGTTAAAATCAGCCTTGTAAAGACCAATCTTAAGAGTATTCTCTACATAATCGGGAGTAACTTGAGTATCTGTTAAATCATCTACTGAAGAAGGTGTTTGATCTGTTCTAATCAGTAGCCACAGCTTGTCTGTTACGAGTCCAGTCATAATGGCTTTTGAACTAAGTAATGCCTTTATATCCTGTGCAGAAAAGAAATTGTAATATACACTTCCATCCTCTCTTTCATGTTTTGGATGAGTATGAATATTAAAAAGATATTGTACTTCTAAAGTTTTGGGTACATTTTTGTGATATACATCTTTTCTTTTTAATAGCTTTCCATCTAAGTAAAGTTCTTTTCTTGCATAATCATTCTTGGTTGGATGATGGGAATATTTAACCTGAATACTACCTCCACTCTTAACCATTTTGTCAGAACCTGTATTTACTTCAGTTAATACCACCTCACCATCAGCCCAAAATACTGAAAAAGCTCTTTCCAAGCCATCTTTGTAAGTCTTTTTGTATATATTGATTAAATCGTCCCAGAAATCAGATGGAAATTGTATTGCTTGAGGTAAATTGTATGTATATGGATATAAATTTGAAGCTCTTAAATCAACAATCTTTCTATGTAATTCAAGAAAAGAAGTAGTCTGTATTTTAGAACCAAACAAAAAATCTAGTATTCCCATATTTAAATATATTACATATTACCATCCACCACCACCAGAGCCTCCTCCACCGCCACCAGAGCTTCCACCACCACCGAAACCACTACCACCTGAGCTCCATCCACCAGATCGATATCCTCCACCACTACTGTAGCTAGAAGATGGTGGAGTAGCACTCTTTACTACAGTACTATTCATTGCATTAAGTGAATTTGCAAGGTAAAAGGCATTAAATGTAGTAAAGTTCCCTTCATACCAATCAGGAGTTTGTGTATATATATCTTCAAAAAGTTTAGCCCATTGTTTTTCTAATCCAAATATCATTGCATATGGAAGTAATTTCTCAAATATTTCATTGTATCTTTTAGGATCATTATGAAATTCTATCCTATGCTTTTCTGCCGTATTTATATACATCTTCATACCTAAGAGATAGTAATATTTTTTGTTTCCTTCCTTAGACCTAATATCTATTGAGAGGGAGAAGAAAAGGAGTAATAGCCCGGAAAAGAGTATACCTAACATCCATCCAATAGCGGAAATATTAATAAAGAAGCCAGTAGACATAATTGCTCCAAACATTACTAATATTGAAATTACTGTAAATGAAGATTTTCTTTTTAACATATCATTAGAAAGAATATCTTTCTCCTTCAGATACTCATAAGCTTCCAAATATACCTTGGATGCTGTGTAGTAGAAATTTGTTAATTTCTTTACAGGCACAACATCACCATGTGCGAAGATTGCATCAAAAAGAGTCTTTAAATGAATTGGTAAATCTTTTCCATCCTTCTCTCTTTTAACAAATTCATACTTCTTTTTTTCATATTCTCTGATTTTTAAATACCCTTTTGTAGCAAGCTCAATTAGAACTGCTGTAATATATTTTGGAACAAACTTTTGAGATATTAATGTACCACCAAGTAGAGAATCCATATCTTTTTCAGCTTCGTAGTAGGGTATAACTGTTATTTTCTTATTCTTGTATTTTTTCCTTAAGAATCCAAAAAGAAATATCCCTATTGGAATAGGCAGTAATATTCCAATATTGGCTATTATTGCTAACAGTCTCTGTTCATTTGTAGTGTCTTCTAGGACTCCTTTTTCCAATTTAACTGCAAAAGTATATCCTTCATATGATTCAAGCCTTCCATTTACTCGAATATTAATACCATTTTCTGTTTCAGTAATAGTACAATTTTGCTCTGTAGAACCATCAATACCTGTAAAGCATATTGTTTCAAGAGGTCTAGAAGGTAAAGTAATATTTGCATATGCATTCTCTATTGGTATTCTCCAACCAGGACCAATAATATTTAGATATACTTCATCATTTTCTTCAAAATACGATATTCCTGAATACTTTAGAGTATAGTCTAGTTCGTATACATGAATACCTGTTATATAGCTTTCTGGGCTTCCAATTCTTAAAATAGCCCAACCATTCTCATCATTTCTTGAATAGAGATTATATGTTTTAAGTTCTGGATTATTTAAAGGATAGTAAACTATATTATTAAACTTTATCTCAGTATTTCTCCTAAAAGCTTTAACTGAATATACATATGGTATTTGCCATTCTAAACCATGTCTTTGTATTGTATTCGAAGGTGAAAAAGTAATCTTTTCTTTGATATTGATAGTGGCATCTGTATTTACAGTTATATCACTTACAAATTCAATGATTTTTTCATCCTCTTGGGCATAGATTGGAGTAGTAAAGAAGGATGTAAGAGTAAAAAGACCTAAGAGAAGTAATAGATTAAGTTTCTTCATCTAAAAAAGACTTAGAACTTAATTTCTACATTCTTTTGTTCTTCTTCGCTTGCTTCAAAGAAAGGCATACTCTTAAAACCTAACATACCTGCTAAAAGGTTGTTAGGGAATATTGCAATCTTTGTATTAAAGTCTCTAACTGTACCATTGTAAAATCTTCTGGATTTCTGGATATTGTCTTCTAAATCTTTAAGATTGCTTTGTAGTTGCATGAAGTTTTCATTTGCCTTTAATTCAGGATATGCCTCTGCAATAGCAAAGATTTTAGCAATACCCTTTGTAAGTTCTCCTTCTAATGCCATCTTTTCATCTAAAGAACCTGCACCCATTGCTTTGCTTCTAAGCTCTGCAACATTTTCAAAAATTTCTTTCTCATGTTTTGCGTATCCTTTAACAATCTCTACAAGATTTGGAATCATATCATATCTTTGCTTCAGAAATGTTTCTATATCAGATGCAGCCTCATCTACTGTAAGCTTTAGTCTTACTAATCCGTTGTAAAGAGCTACTAAAAATAGTGCTATTACAACTAATACTCCTAAAAGAATAGTCAACCACATATTAAAAAGGGATTTAATTTAGTATATAAAGTATATGAAAAGTTACATGAGATTTCAAATATTTTGATATATTGAAGTAAAAGTCCACCAGAGGTAAAATATATATTAATTATTATCTCAATATTTATGAAGAAAGTACTAAGCTATATTTTAGTGCTAATTCTAATTCTTACTGGAGGAGGATATCTTCTTGCGAGAGAAGCAGATGCCTCTGCCCCAGGTGAGCCTCTATACATGGTTGATATTTTTGCAGAAGCAGTACAAAGAACATTTACCTTCGGGGATGTAAACAAGGCAGAATTTGAACAAGATATCCTTGAAGAAAGAGCTCTAGAATTACAAAAACTGCTCGATACTGCTGCCTCAGAGGAAATTTTAGGTGTAGCTGTTGAGAATTTGGATAAGCAGAGAGTAAGAGCAGAAGAAAGAGTGCAACTCCTTCAGAGTGATGAGAGAAAATATGATGAAGCTACATTGGCACGAATTCAAAACAGACTTGAGGAACAACTACAAAGCCAACTCCAGAACATGGAAAGAGTAAGAGAAAGATTCGAGCAGAAAACATTTGAGAACGAACAAGCTCAAGAGAATTTCCAAAAGGCAATAGAGAATTTTGAACAAGCACAAACAAACTTCCAAGAAGCTGTTCAGAAGATGAATGAGGCAAGAAATCAAGGTAATACTGAAAGGAATGTAAATGATGATGCAGGAGATGGTATAAACAACAAAGAAAGCAATATTAATCCTACTCCTGGAAATGGTAGGTAAGACTTAAAGAGATTTAAGAGGGGGCTTAACGGCCCCCTTTTTAGTTATATCCCTCTGCTTGCTTCCTAAAGTTATCTGCATATACTTTGTTTTTCTTCATGAGTTCTTGATGTGTTCCTTCCTCAATGATCTTTCCATCCTTTATTACTAGAATTCTGTCAGCATTTCTTACTGTAGAGAATCTATGAGAGACAATCATAACAGTCTTGTTGTCAAAGAAGTTGTATATTCTATTAAATATTCTGTATTCAGCATCAGCATCAATTGCACTTGTTGGTTCATCAAATATGGCAAATGGTGCATCTCTATAAAAGAATCTTGCAATAGCAATCTTTTGTTGCTGACCCTTACTTGGTTTAATACCTCCTTTAAATCTTTCACTCATTACTGTTTGATATTTCTTCTTGTATTTAAAAATAAAGTCATGAGCATCAGCATTTTTTGCACATTCAACAACTCTATCTCTATCAATAGCTTTAATTGATTTCCCCATATAAATATTTTCTTCTACTGTGAGACTACCGTAGAAATTAAAGTCCTGAAAGAGAACTCCTACATTTTTGTACCAATCATTTAAGGTAAGATCCTTTAAGTTAATTCCATTAATTAATATTTCCCCCTCTTGAGGATCGTATATACGACAAAGTAATTTAACCAACGTTGATTTACCAGCACCATTTTCACCAACTATTGCAATCTTTTCACCAGCATCTACCTTAAGCGAAAATTTCTCAAAGATATTTCTTTTTGAATTAGGGTAGTGGAATGAAATATTCTTTATCTCAATACTTGGGGGATTAATTAACCTTTCCATGCGAATATGCCCATCTTGGACAACAGGTTTCATTTTAAAAAATTCATACACTTCCTTTTCTTTCATTACTAAATCAGCAAACATGACTAACTCTGCAGAAAGCCACCCTATACCTCCATAGAAATTGTTAATAGCACCAACATAGAAAGTTGTTTGACCAATAGAGATTAGTTTGTTGAATGCCATGATAAAGACCTGAATTGAACCAGCAAGTACAACAAAGAGATTAAGAAAATCAACACCGAAATTAGTTATGGTATCTGCTTTAAGAATCTTTTTGTATCCTTCATTGTAATAACTGAAGAAAGACTTAAACTTACTATCCAAATATTTATAACCGCCAACCAAAGATACTTCATCCATTGATTCTGGGTCAGAAAGAGTTCCTTGTACCCACCAAGATTTTCTCCTTCCTTGAGTATTGTTGTCTGAGGTTTGCCATTCAAAATCCTTTCTAAAGTAATATCTACTCTGAAGATATGAAATCATCGCGATAAAAATAATAGCTCCACCTATCCATGGAGAAAAACTGAATACAATTAATGCAGAAACTATACTTTGAACAAATGCAGCTACGATTCTTACAATATTTTGATTGACATCCGTTATTCCAAATATCCAATCATGAGTAATTTGTCTTTTGTTTGCAACCTCAGGTAATTGATTAGTTTGTACACCTAATTCTGCTATTTTCTCATATTCCAGTTGTGATAGGTAAGACTGAGAGAGTCTTCTCCTATATCTGTTAACATAGCTATCAAGATTTGTAGTTATTATACTTACTAGCTGTACAACCCCAAGTAATGCTACAAGAGGTAATATACCTTGCAAATTAGCATTAGGAGTATCCATTAAGGATATAAGGGAATCAATAATTCTTGCTACAATATATATATTTATTAAATTCGTTAAATTTCTGTATATGGTTGTTACAAATGTAGTAACAGTAATAAAGGGAGACATTCTCCAGTTAATCTTTAAAGACCAAATTGATATTTCAATATAGTCTTTAAATGAAAGGGGTTTTTTCTTTGACATATCAATTTCTAGGCAATTTAATAGGCTAATTTTAACAAACAAACACTTTTTGAGTCAATATTGTATACATTTGTTAATTCAGGTATAATGTAATATCAAATTACATACTTAGATACCTCTTTTTTTCAGCTTCAGACATTTTCTCAATTGAATATCTTAGAGTAGTTCTGGGCATACTCTTAATATTTTCATTTAAAAATTCTCTTAGTACATTGATATCTCTTTTTCCAAGCTCTCTTAACATCCATCCTACAGCTTTGTGAATTAAATCATGTTTGTGGTTAAGTAATATTCTTGAAATTTTTAAGGTGTCCTCATATTCATTTCTTCTTAAGAAAGCATATGTAGAAACAATAGAGATTCTTTGTTTCCATAGGTCATTTGAATCAGCAAATTGATACAAAATTCCTTTCTCTGTATTTGTAATATACAAATATTCTCCTAATATTTTGTAACAAGAAAGATCTACAATATCCCAATTGTTACATCCTTTTAAATTCTCTATATAGAAAATATATACCTCTTTCTTACCTTCAATATCAGCTTTCTCAAATTTGTAAGTAAGAATAATGTATGAACATAGGCGTACTTCATGTACAGGATGTACCAACAGAGGTTCTAATTCATCAAAAGAGATCTTTTTGAAATATTTTTTCGCAACAAAACGAATATTTGGAACAGTAATTCCCCAAAATTCATCACCCTCCCCATATTCTCCTTTACCAGTTTTAAAAAATCTTGGGAAAAATACTGCCTTTTCTTTGTTTGAAAAAGACTTTAAATCACTAAGGATATCTTTAGAAAGGCTCATATGTAATAATAGCAGGAAGAAATAATATTAAACATACCCATATGAAATTAATTTCCCAATTCTCCAATAAATACAACAATATTACATACAAGACCTATGAACTTGAGAATGGTATTAAATTACTTCATTTGGATAATCCTGCTACTGTTGATTTTGATTTTGCTCTAATATTTAAAGCAGGTACATCCTTTGAAATGAAAGAGGGTGTTCCAAAAGGTACTGCACACTTTCTAGAGCATATGTTACTTAATCCGAATTCTACATTTAAGACAAAAGCTGATATCGACAGATTTGAACAAGGAAACAAAGATAGACCCGCTATATATACAAATGCATACACCACAAGAAAGAATATATATCTTACATGTCATGCAAATGAACAGGGTGATATGAGAGTACTTGATAGGATGGAAAGCTTACTTCAATTTCCTAAACGTAAATTTTCAAATCAAATGGAGAAAGAAAGAGGCATTATACTTGCAGAAAAAAGTAGGAAACCAAAGAGAGAGAAAGATGGATATTTAATGAGTTTAGAGTTTCTTTTTAAAGATATACAAGATGAATTTGCATATGATGTATTAGGAGAAAGTGAAGATATTAAAAGGATAACGATAGATGATTTAGAGAAGTTTTACAAAAATAGATATGTTTCGGGTAATACAGTAATTGCAATACAAAGTAATGGGGATTTAAGGAAATCTTTAACTAACAGAATTGAAGAAATTGCAAAGAAGATTCCTCTTGGTGAAATGGATAATCATAGAGAAGTAGAATTAGAGAACAAATGGAGAGTAGGGACCTTTACAGAAGACAGAGCAAATGGAGTGAGTATATCCTTTATATACTACGACAAAGTAGATAAAAGGATAGATTACAAAAAATATGCAATAGAATATATATATGGAAGATTGCTTGATTGGTTAACATTTGACATATTGAGAGAACAAATGAGTTTAATATATGATTTCTCAGTATTTAGAATTGGAAACATGTCATACGATTATAATATGAATGGTTTTAGATTTGTTACAGAGAAGGAAAAGGTAGAAAAGATGCTTCAAGAGCTGTACACACTTCTACATACTACTTCCTTTATCTTTCTTAAATCTAAAAGAGGAAAAGAGTGGTTTGATGATGTAATAAGTACATATGTATTTCCAAGAACAACAAAATTCAATGAAGAACTTGCCGAAAATGCTATTACAGCCCTACTTGAAGATGGAGAAATATTTAACTCTAATACTGCAGTTAGAATTGCTAAAAAGATTACAATATCAGATATCAAAGAGTACTTAACTGAAAGATTAGAAATGAAACCCCATATATGGGTAGAGAGTGATATGACTCAAACTCAGATGGATATTTTGATCAACAATTCTCCTTTTTCAAAAAAATTTAATAGGGTATAATCCATTTCTAATTTTTTTTTAGAAATGTACTATGCCTGAAATTAGAGAAACAGGACAATATCAAATAGCATACGAAAGACTTTTACAAGAGCTTCATAAGTATAATATTTCTGAAACAGAGTTCGATGATTACATATATCTTCTTTTGGATGAGGTAAAGAACAAAGTTAATGACGCAGGTAAGATACCTGAATACTCATATACATTGTATGTAAATCTTCCAATGATTTATGAGTATAGCGGAAGTAATTATATAGAACTTCTATGTGGTTTTAATCCAATACCAGAATATGTAGATGATATGACTATAGAAGGTTCAATAATGATTCCAAAAAATGCAAGTGCAAGAATGAATCTGACAAATGGTGAATATGATGTCGTTATTTCTTGGCATGAAATATTTTTAGAAAACAATTGACCATTAAGATATGATACATGTAATATTTAGATATACTAAATATCTAAATTGATTATCAATTACAATGGAACTAGTTTTTAAAGAAATGAAAAAAGAAGCACAAAACGCTTACTCCCTTATCTTCGAACCTAACTCTGAATTCAAATGGAATGCAGGAGAATATCTTGAGATAAAGATGCCACATAGTAATGAAGATGATAGAGGAATAGAAAGATATTTCTCAATATCCGCAGCACCAAGTGAAGGAGTAGTCATGATTACTACTCGATTTTTTGAAAATGAAGCTAGTTCATTTAAAAAAGCCCTTTTTGAGCTAAAAACAGGTGATAAACTTGAAAATGTTAAAAAACCAGAAAACAATGATAGCTTTTTTAATGCAAATAACCCAAATAGAGAATATATATTTTTAACAGCAGGTATTGGTATAACACCAGTAAGATCAGTAATAAAGGAATATCATCTTAATAAAAGAGATTTAAAAGGTATTCTCCTTTATGCAAATAGGGATGATGAATATATATTTGGTGAAGAATTAGAGAGAATGACAAACGATATGCCAGAATTTTCAATACAAAAATATCATGGAAAAAGAATTAACAAAGAAGTCCTAGAAAAGCTATTAAAGGAATATGATAACCCAATATTTAATATCTCTGGTACATATGATTTTAATATGCAAATGAAAGATATTCTCCTTAATCAATTAAAGATAGATTCTTCAAATGTAAAGAGTAGTTCTTTTGGAAAAGGATATTCTCAATCCTAGTTTTTCATAAATTTCCTTATCTCTTTTTTAAGATATTCAATATCCTCATAACTATGATTATCATCCCTTTCATTGGGTCTTTTGTACTCTGTTGTTTTTACATTAAGACTCTTTGCCTTAAGTATTGTATCTAACTCTTTGTATCCAATTACCGGATCTTTAGGTTTTTGTATGAACAAAGCCTTTGTTTTTAAATTTTCCAATAGATAATCTACCTCATCACCCCTATTTAATGCCCAGTAGTAGGGGAAGCCAATAAATATATATGCGCCTACATCAAGGTATCCTAGCTTTTGTGCCTTCATACCTAATATACAACCTGCACTCTTTCCTATTACATATGTTTTCCCTTGTATTTTTAAACCCATTATCTTATCTAATTCAGTATTCCAATCAATATTACCATCACCTATCCAATGATTATAAAAGAGCATTAGTTTATCCTTTTCATCAAAGCTATCACGCAAAGATTCACACCATTGCTTATTATCTTTGTTGTTACCTGGGAGAAATAGATACATATGCGTATATATTACAATTTATATATACATCTATATTGTAGTCTGTTTGTATTACTAATTCAAACTTAGTTTGGTATAATTCTCTAGTCATGGTGGCTATAGCTCAATTGGTTAGAGCATCGGTTTGTGGAACCGAGGGTTGTGGGTTCAAGTCCCATTAGCCACCCCATTTCCCAGTTTTTTGAAATCTACCAGCAAATCAAAGGGGTTTATGTAATCATATAGCAGATTCTTTCCATCCCATCTGATATTCGAAAGTACAGTGTTAATTAATATTGCTCTTTCTTCATCCAAAGCATTCTCAAATAGTTCTCCACTGTGCTTTGCAAGTTCTAATACATATTTAGCAGTGATATAGAAAGTATCCTCTGTTTGTTCTGATGAACGGATTTTATCAGTAACTTCTTTATACAACCTGTCATACTCTTTCGCTTTTTCTTCATAGAAACTACTAGTAATACTACCATCAACATATAGATCATAATTCTTTGATTTCATTCTAGAATACCTTTCCTGTTCCCTGCGTAGATTTCTTACTCTGGAAATAGATACTTCTAAATTAGTTTCATTGATTGATTTCAAATCATTTAATATCTTCTCTGCATCATTTTCTGTTAATCTAATCCTATCAAATGCTTCTGCAAACTGCTTACTCAATTCTTCTTCACTTACATACTGGGCTCCATGTTTACCCTTATATTCAGTACAACAATAGGAGTTCTTCCCATTATGCTCCTCTGGGCACATAGAATAACCGCAAATAGCACATCTTATTAATCTTCTATACTTAAATGGTTTCCCAGCATACTTACCTTTGTTTTTGTTTTGTAATCTACCTTCTCTAATTTCTTGTACTCTGTTAAATAAATCCTCTGATATTATTGTTTCATAACAATGAGGGTATTCAATATTCTTCTTCTGATACAAGATGATACCTATATAAAACTTGTTTGTAAGTATTCTAGCAATTTGAGAACCAGCAAATTCAACATTAAATAATTCTAGGATTTTCTTTCTCAATGTCCTATCAGAATAACTATTGGTTGAATATAACTCATACATCTTCTTTACAATCAGAGATTCCTCATAGTTAACTTCAACTGTTTTCTCCTTGTCATTAATTGTAATGTTGTTATATCCATAGGGTGCTTTCGTTAGTAATTCTCCATTCCTCATCTTTTGTTCAAATCTCCTTTTGACATTATCCCTTATTGAATCAGAATAATACTGTGCTAGTGCAACCCCCATTGAGAATTTAAATAGGTCCACAGCGGGGCTAGATGCCCGTAGAACGAGGTTATCTGATGGGAAGTGTAATTGTACCTTTTCTCTCTTTCGAAGGTCATCAAACAACGGTAAATAGCGATTGAAATCTCTTAATAACCTATCTATCTTATCAGTAATAAGTGCAACTGTTTTATTCGTTTCTTCTATCGTTTTTAATACTTCTTCAAATTGCTTTCTATTCCCTTTATATGCACTTTCTGAAATATCAAATATATCCTTATCACTGTATTCTAGATTATTACTCTTTGCATATTCTATTAATCTTGGTATCTGCTGTTCTGTTGATTGCTCATCTGTTGATACTCTCGCTAATAGAATTGCTCTCATACTTTAAAAGATTCTACAATTTGGATTTCTTCTTCGCTTAAATCATATATTTTATAAAGGATTGTATCGATTTCAGATTCAATATTTTTTATTTCGAGTACCATTTCTTTTAACTTTTTCTGCTTATCTTTAATCCAATTGTGTAATTTCTCCTTTTCTTCAATTGAAAGTCGTGTTTTCTTTTTATCAAGTATCTCTACAATTTGATTCCAACCATATTCGAGTATGTTTTTTAAATCTAAATGATATTCATTACCCAAAAATACACTGGTTTCTTCATTTAACATATAAAAATCTTTATACTTACTTTCAAGATCAAAAACATATTGCTCTATAACTAATATATCCTCTTTGTTAGTATCCTTGATTGGGAATAGGAGTAATGGTCCCTTATCAACTTGTAATAATTCCCCAAGTAATTTACCTCTATTTCTGAACCAAAAATTACTAATAGTTGAATTAAGTAGTGCAGTTAAATACTTTAAATTAATCCTATCAGTAACAATAAAGTTGAGTGCTCTTGAACCATAATATTCAGAGATTGTATAGAAGAATGTAGGATATTTTACTCTAACACCACACACAATTTTATCTCCTGCTTTAAAGAACTGCTCATTTCTCTCCCTATGTAAATAATAGTAGGGTTTGTTAGGAGTTTTATACTTAATTTTCGCATCAATTAATACATCTTTGTACTTATTAAAATGAGTATATAAATTGGGGAAATCCTCTAATTTTTTATCATCAAAATTTTTTGAGGACAGGTAAATAATAAAACTATTTGTACTTCCAACAGAATATCTTGAAACATTAGTATAAAAAGGTTTAATAAATTCTCTTTCAGAAATGTTAAATTTTGTTAAATCATCCACAATAAAACACTCATCTGGTGCTCCCACAATTCCCTGTGCTACTTCATTATCATTCAGTGTAAATGTTCTACTCTTTGAAATCTTATCTATAACTTTTTCAAATTTCTCATCTGAAAACACTATATTCCCATTACCTATTTTCTCCCTATCTATTGTTGCGTCAATACTTTTTATACTGTCAGAATAGTTTATACTCCTATCATTTAATACAAGTTGAATCAAATCCAAACCAATCTGTTTATCTAATATCTTTGTATATTCAACTTTGTATCTATTCTTTACATTCTTTTCTTTTTTAAAAACAAATATCATAGTTTGAATACCTGCATCTTTAAAAACTTGAAATCCTCCAAAATCAAAATAGGAGATGATTTCACCCTCATTAAGTATCTTTTCCCTAAAAATTGATGCACCAGCATTTGTAATCCAATTATTAGGAGCAATAAAACTTAAATATCCATTTTCCTTTAACAAATCAATAGATAAACAAGCAAAATAGGTCCAAATATCCATTTTCCCTTGATAATAAGGTCCATCATGTAATCCAGTAAATGCTGTTTTATTAGTATATTCTTTAATGTAAGGAGGATTCGCGACTATTACATCAAAACCACCATTGTCAATGATATCTTTATACTCAACCCCCCAATTAAATGCTTTATCCCCAGCGATAGCGGGATCATCTATTAGTGAATTACCACACTTAATATTTTTATCTAAATTCTGTAAAGGTTCAGTATTCTTCGCTGTTTTTAACCATAATGCAAGTTTTGTAATTTCCACACTTTCTTTGTTAAGATCTACCCCAAAGAGGTTATTAAGTAGGATTCCATTATTTACACTCGCAGGATCATAATCATCAATTTCAAGATTGAGTTTCCCGGACTCTCTTATATTCTGCAATTTCTCTTCAAATCTCCTAGCATATTCTTGTTTAAGATAAGTATGTGCTTGATTTAAAATTGCACCACTACCACAAGCAGGATCCAATATCTTAATTTCATTCAATTTATCGGGATTTTCTTCTAAAAACCTTCCTACTGTATTTTCTACTATGTATTTTGTAATATATTCTGGCGTGTAGAATATTCCATCTTTTTTCCTTCTTCCCTTTTTTTCAGTAACTGTTAAATCTTCAATCATCTCCAATCTATTATCACTATCCTTTACTTGCATTACATTCTCTTTAATCCTTTCTAAATCAGAAATACTTTGCTCAAATATGTGTCCTAGGATATTAACATTAATATCTGTTTGATAATCATATTCCGCAAGTTCTAATATCCTTTTCCAAAAACTATCTAGAATGATAAGGTTATCCAATATCTCATCTTTCTTAAACAATCCCCCATTATAAGCATTAATTGGTGGAGTAACTCTTGAATTTCCCTCATCAATAGATTTAAACAAACCCTTAAACTCATTCCAAACTCTCTCATCACTACTAGCAAAAGAACTCAATGCTCTCTCATAGGTATTCTTCACTATTTCGTAGGGTAATAATTCTGTTGTATCTTCACAGAATAGTGTAAATACAATTCTATCTAGTAATTTCTGTGTTTTCTCTAATAATACCTCTGCTGATATACCTTTGTTATTTTCTAATAGATGGTTAAGCAATCCCAATCTAACCTCTTTATACTTTGCATAATAATCATTTGTTATATCCTGCTCTTGTTGATTACTTTCCAAAGATAGTACATCTACAACACTGTTATCCTCTTTCTTAATTAGGTTATCTTTTGATAGTAAGAAATAGAATCTTTTAAATTCCTGCTCATCTAGTAAATCTAATACCATAAATCTTTCAAAATATTCTTGTGATCTAGATTTACTATATAAACGAATCTCTTTGAAATTTGATACTATAATCCATTTACATTTATCTTCTTTACTTGCATAGTTAAATGCTTGGTCAACAGGTGTTTGCTTTGTATCTCTGTGTTGCTTTTTATCTAAATCTGTTTTTGCATCCTTTAACTCAATTACAACACGAGTATCCTTATTATCTTTTGTAAAGAACCCTAAACTTCCATCTGGTTCACCAACATTGTTTTCTATTCTTGGATGTTGTATTAAGGTATATTCTTGCTCTGCGGAAGTTACATCATCATAGTTAAGGATATTTTCAAAAAAGGTTTGTAGGAATTTACCTTGAATGCTTTTTTCTTTTGTATTTTCTAAATCACTATCCTTTAATGCTCTCTGCCATTTATCTATTAATGTGTTAATCTCCTCTAATTTCTTTCCTGTTGGAAACTCAAAATTTGTGTATTTCTGCTGTAATAATTTCTTGTTAATTAGATTCATAGTATATAGTAATTATAAATTGTTTCCACCAACATTAATAGTATCAGTATAACTCTTCAAATCCAATGGTTTGTAGGTTTTTAAATAATTGCTTATAAATTCAAAACATTCAAGGTTATCTTCAACAATATTTATACTATTCATTTTATACTTTATCCCATACCAACTTCTGCTGGAATATACACTTTCAATTATCTTCCGAAATTCTCTTACTCCGAATGTTTTACAGTATTCAATGAAACCATAGATAGATAAGAGGTTGTTTAACTTAATATCTGGATTATTACTAACTAACTCTCTGAAAAACAACTCTTTATTATCTATTGAGCAGTTTAATAGATTGTAGTTACTAACAATATCATTCCAAACACTTCTCAATACTGATAATGATATATCACTATCACATACCTGCACTAAATTGAAATCCCTTTTGAAAACACTACGAATCTTCTGAATACTGTTATATCTTACTTCAATTCTTAATATCTCAAATTTCTTTTGGCTGTTTATACTATCAAAGATATTAAATTGTATAGCATTTCCTTTCTCAATAGATCTAGAATCGCTTATCCTTCCCTTTTGTAAATCTTTCTTCTTATCATACAGAATTACCTCAAATGAATTAGTATGGAATCTAATACTATCTCCCTTATTTCTATAATCCTTTTCTGTTAAATCATACCTTAAACTTAAATCTGTTTTAGAAACTTCCTTTGTTATGAAATAAGGTATTACATATTCAGGTAAGGGTATATTCTTTGAAAAATGGACTTTACATACTAATGCTTTTTTCAGTACATCCGATGATACCTCTACACTCATCTTTCTTAATGAATCTGATAACTTTTCAACTACATTCTCTATATCTTCATTCCTTAACTCATCAAAATTGTTTAAGAACACTATCTTTGGGGCGGAGAATTGAATATACAGATAGATTAATGGTAGAGCATTTACCATTTTTTTTCTTAATGTAAGTTGCGGTTTATATATTCTATTCTTGTAATCTGCTTGTGTAGGGTTGTTATATGCTTCGATATACCCCCTTGCTCCAAAACGAGAGTAGGGCGGATAGTAGAAATTGTAGGTATTCGGAGTAAAAGCATTGTGATCTAATATCTTAAAATCCTTTTCGTTTAATCTTAATGTAATTGTATCGATCATATTTTTATTTTTCTAATTTACTCACTCTACAACCACTGTTTGTACCCTTTTTAACTATTTGTACTCTTTCATTGATTTGCATTAATGTGTATATGTACAATGAAAGAGGATTAGTAAGTTCCTCTTGGATAATTGGAGTAGGATATTCTTTTATTAGTACATTCCGAACCACTTTTCTCATTACAAAGCACAAAAGATACCAATTTAGGTATCTCTTTGATTTTCCCTGGGAGTGAAGATATAAAATATCATTCTGCCGCCAGTATCGGAACCTCAAAGAGGTTGGGCAGTTTTAATATTTATATAACTAATTATAACACAATTTTTTGGACAACAAAAACTAGCAACTACATTAACAATTGCTCATGGTTAGGAAATAGGTTTTTGAAGTTATTTAGGAACAGGGTAGAATTTATAGATTTAATTGATTCAATAAATTTCTGTTCAAAATACGCCCACTGCTTCACCCCATCTTACCTACTAACTACTCGTAGTCCAAGTAACACCACCATACCTATCATTAATATTAGCTTTCTTGTTTGAATATATTTCATTCAATATTTTTGGTACTGCAGCTAAATCCTTTGGTATTTGAAATAGATGCTCAACAACCTTCCCTCCCTTTGAATCTCGTACCCTTTGATCAATAACTAAATAAGCATTAGTAAAAAAATCATACGGAATATACTCACCACCAGGCAATATATCATCAACAGCTCTAGCATGCATTCTCCAATTAGACATTTGTTTAATTGCAGCTACCCAATCACTAGGAGTTCTATTTAAATGCCTCGTGGTATTAAGAGACCTTACAACTGTATTGAAATCTATATTCTTTCTTTCTGCATCTGTTCTTAAAACCTTAGTATACATATAGTCCTCAACACCTACATTAGGTGTGTAATGAGTAATTGCTCTCATACCTGAGACATAGTTAGCAACCTTACTCATCAAAGCACCACCAGGAAGTGTAATAAACTTTTTCTTATTCTCTATTTGATATCCTAATTGAGTAGGCCCAACAGGAGTAGTAAGTAGTGGTTTACCACTTTCTTTTTCCATTATCGCAAACAAATCTTTTGTCCCAACAGCAGTTAATTTTCCTCTTACCAAATTGTCATACATAGTTCTAAAAGGAGTCTTAACTAAAAGACCCCTTTCATCATTAAAACTAAGAATTGTTTCAGCATCCATTTGATATACAAAATCAGGAGCATATCCCTTTACTATTTGTGCATAAAGGAAATTAGAAACATCTCTTAATGCTCTAACCTTACCTTTATTCAAATCACTAGAATCTTTTTGTTGCCTAATTAAAAAAGCTCTGCTTTCTCCCTCTCTTTCATCAATCTCTGCTATCTCAACAGGAATATCCCAAGCAGTAGCAGCATCAATATCTTCAGTATTAGGTTTGCGAGTAATTATTCTTCTAATACTTTCCTCTTTTAAATGCTTCTTAAGTAGAGAATCTATACGGTTATACATCTCTTCTCCAATTCTTGGTGATGCTCCTCCTCCATTGTTACATACTAATAGAAAATCCAGATCGATATTCGAATCTTTTGCTTGTACAAGTAAGTCTTGAAAAGATTTCTCAAACATTGAAGATGTTAAGTATGATTCATCCTCTTCCCAAAGGGAAATAACTACGCAACCACGAGGTCTTTTTCTTTCAACTTTGTTCTCATTTAAAGACTGTTCCAATTCTGTTACACCTTCTGAATACATTTCTAAAATATTCTCTCTTAACACCTCGTTAGGATTTACTTCTGTAGCCTCTATACTGTTGTTAGGTTCCATATACATATACATATATAGGTTAATAATAGATGATAACATATTCAATATGTCTCGACATTTTGCTTTATAGAATAGTATAATTACCCTTATTCAATTCCTTTCAAAAGGAGGTGATTAAAGTGCTCAGTAAGCTTTGGACTAAACTTGTCCATGCTGTGCAGTGGTATTGTTGCTGCAAATGCGACGATTGTCGCAAAGATGACCACTGCGGAGGTCCCAGATGCCATCGCTACGATTAGGATAGGCATCACAAGAGGGTAGTCCCAATCACAGATTTATATCTTTCGTATTGGGACTACCTTTTCATTCAATTCATTCCTTTCACAAACCTTTACATGCTATACTTTATCTATTAAGTTCATTTATATTTGAATGAATAAAAAAATAGCAGTTATCGAAGATGATGGAATATTACTTAAGGCATTAAACATAGAGCTACTAAGTAAAGGATTTGAAGTAATTTCTGCAACAGATGGAGAGACAGGATTAGGATTGTATATAGCAAAAGCAGTAGTAGAAGCTCATGGTGGTAAAATATGGTTTGAATCTAAAAGTAGAAAAGGAACTACCTTTTACTTTTCTCTTCCAAAAGGTAATAATTAAATATTAACTTAATATCTTTATTCATCTCCATGGATAAAAACACAAAATCCACTGCAAGCAGAATTACTGAAGCAGTTTTTGGAATACTCTTTAATCTTCTTTTCTACTATCTCTTAAACAGATTCTATACACTAGTTCCATTTTTAAATGAAGATTTTGAAAGAATATTACCAATATACAATCTCGCAATAATGGTATCCATCTTTATACATGCTTCTAGAATTCTCTTTGAAAGTAAAATATACAAAGATATTGGTGAAATCGTTAATACAGGATTTTTTGTATATATTGCATACTTACTTTGGACTATATTTCCATTTAATCTTGAATGGTTTAACAATACAGCTCTATGGAATATATTGATAAGATTTCTAATTGTAGTTCCTGCATTTATTGCTTTTATTAGTGCTTTTGTATCCCTATTTAAAACCTTAATAGATATAGGTAGGAAAGTATAATCCTCTTACCAACCCTATAGTATCATGATATAATATCTCCTGTTCAGTCTTGAGACTTTGCGAGTTGGTCGCTAACAAGGTTTCTGTTTTAGACTAAACAAATTGCACTTTAATAATCAACGAACAAATAGGAGATAATCGATGAAAAAGCTTCTTGCTTTAATAGTCCTACTGGTACTGTGCACTGGCATTGTTCTGGTAACAGAGAAAGTTACAGCGCAAGGTCAGGACACTTGCCCGCAAGGTAATGGCTGGGTTAAGGTTGATGACTTGAGTGGATATTCTTACACTTTTGATGCTCCCGAAGGGACATTGATTGTGGAGAGCTGCTACAAGGCATCTACCACTGTTGTGTTTGAAACTTACAATCCCCCCCAGGAATCAGTGACTATTACAAGCACTGTAATAAATCCTGGAGGTCAGATTGCTGAGTTATCACATGCAAGTTTCAAGCTTGTAGTAAAACCAACGGCAACACCTCCGATTGAGGAAACGCCTACAGCAACTCCTCCGGTCGAGGAAACGCCTACAGCAACACCTCCGGTCGAGGAAACACCAACGGCAACGCCTCCAGTTGAGGAAACGCCTACAGCAACACCTCCGGTCGAGGAAACACCAACGGCAACACCTCCAGTTGAGGAAACGCCAAGAGCAACAGAGACACCAGGAGAAATTATCACTACGGTTCAAACCGGTGGTGGTGGTATCGCTCCTCTCTTAATCCTGCTAGGCTTTGGAGGTGCATTCCTTCTTTGGGCATTTTTTCGCTCTCGCATCGCGAGGTAAAAAAATAGCCCTTGTGGGAGTTATCCTAGTGCTGATAACTGCTTTTGTTTCAGCACAAACAGTCAAAGAAAATGTGCCAGAAGTGGCGCAAAGTACTGAGACTGTCGTAGTAACATCTCCTACCCATACCCTTTCGCCTTCGGCAACTCATATCCCTACACAAGTAGTAGTGGAACAAATTGAGGAGCCAACCCCAATTCCAACCTTACAGCCAACGGAAGAACCGGAGAACATCAGTCTCCAAGGTATCTATACCGTGACTGTCCAGTCGGATGCAATAACCGATTGGTATAGGAGCTTCTTTAAGGAGCTTAAGGTGGAACTGTGCCAAGAGCCCTGCACTGCAGAGCAAATAATGGCGCAGTTGGGAAAACAAAGCGACAAAGAGTGGGTAGCAGTCCAACACGGAAGAGTCTTGTACGTCCATTCCGGTTGGAGTATAACTTCTGGTCCCGAGTTTGGAGAAATACTTCTCAGAGTTCATAACTCTGGAGACCTGAAGTCTGCTGTTATCTGCCTAGAGGAAAGGCGCTGCTTCCAAGTAGTGGACCTTGTACTCCTAGGTAGGGGATCTATAGGTGATAACATATCCACTGGAGAGTTGTTCAGCGTAGAACATGGAGACTACTTCATCGTAACTTGCAGTGAACGCTTAATTCCGGGTTTGGAAACACCCAAACTGATCCTCCAGATTAGAAAAATCGAATAAGTGCAAAAAGGAAGGGTCTTCGCGACCAAAGCAATAAAGATCCTTCCTTCGATTTTCTAAGACCTCTTTTGAAAAAATTTCAAATATACAATAGGTAATATACCTACAGTATTAAAAATCAATATACATATATACCATGCTAATTGGTTATTTTTTGCTGCTTTCCACAAGGCAATAGCCTTCCAAATACCTTCCCACAAAGAAAGTAAAAGAAGAATAGGTAACCATGCCATTAATATTTCTGTATCCATATATAAATATTTTTAACTTATATCAACATCATACATTCAAATGAACAATTTTGTTAATATATTTTTCTTAAATATTTTCTGATATAAAAAAAGAGCAAATGGGAACAGAAAGGAGTTAAAATGGTCATTGTAACTGTTGCATGTCCATGCTGTGGACAGAAGTTTACGGGTACAGGAGAAACGGAACAAGAAGCAAGTGAACTTGCACACGAATCCCTTAATGAACATTTAGATCTAGAAATTTGTTAAACCCTTTTGCCAGTAGAGGCTGTATCGATTTCATATCAAATATACAGCCTCTACTAACTACCTTGTATATTTTAAGAAAATAAAAGAAAATATACACATTAGAAAACTCATCAAAACTACAATTTTTTCCTCTATTTTTTTAGTAACAATACTACTTACTTTGCTAATATATTCCTTCTTTTTGTATGAAAAATTTAAATCACCGATTGAAATTCCTAAATATTCATATCAATTAAAAATTCCTACATTAGTGTATAACTCAAAAGAGCTTGAAGTATTACCAAGTAATTTTGAAAAAGTTGTAAAAGAAAACAGTATTAAACTTCAAAAAGACAATATTGTTTCACTACTTAACGATGGGTATACATCAATTGAGAAAGAAGAATTAATCAATATATCCTCTGATACCCCCCTTCTTTTAACAAGTGAAAGTGTCAAAGAATATGTATTACAAAATCTTTCTTTTGAAGATGAGACTCTAAGTAAAAAGAGTGATTTTGAAAGAGGAAAAATACTTCTAGACTTAAAATACAAGTCTCTCTTTTTACTACCATTCCTCTCCTCAACTGAAAGAAATACCGTATTAGAAATGTATAAAGGAGATATTACACTTGAGCAGATACAAAACGAAGATATTTTCAAAAAGCTACTTAACCTCTCTGAGAACAAAGAGAAGTACATCTCCCTTACCCAATTAAAAGAAGTCTTGATAAAGAATGGAGAAAAACAAATTCTCAATGAAGATATTTCTAATCCAATATACCTAGAAGAAAATAATGAGTATTACACAAGTCTTTTGGAATATGTTAAAGAGAGAAGAGAAATATTAAAAGATTTTGGAATATATACAGACGAATATGAAGAACTAATATCAGATATTCAAAAGATAATAGAGAAAGATACAAGTATATATTCAAAGATACTTCATCAAAAAGGAGAGTATTTACTTCTAAAAGAGGTAGACGGAGTATTAACAATCGCATCAGTAAAGGACAAAAGAGAGAATACAAAGATAAACAATAGCAATTTCGATGAAGAGTATGAAGTTAATCGTACAATGCAATCAAATGGTACTGTTCGTTTACCTGTCATTATGTATCATCAAATTGAAAATGTTCCTGCAGGAGCATCCTCCTTTGTAGCTGGTCTATTTACTTCCCCCGAGGAGTTCGAGAGACAGATTGCATATTTGACAAAAAAGAATTACAAAACAGTTTCTTCAAGGGAATTCTATGAAATATTACAAAGTGGTAAAAATCCAGAACAAAAAACAGTAATGCTTACCTTTGACGATAGTACTATCTCTCACTATACAAATGCATACAGAATACTTAAGAAATACAATCAAATTGGTACATTCTTTGTTACATCACATAGATCTCAAATATCTAATGCACAATTAAAAGAAATGTCAGACAATGGAATGGATATACAATCTCATACACAATCTCATCCTGATTTAGTAAAGGTATATGATGCAGGTAGAATGCAAAGTGAAATAGGGGGAAGTAAAATTGAACTTGAAGCAAGAACAGGAAGGAGTGTAATAGCTCTTGCATATCCAGGATGTGTTGCTGATGGAAAGGCGTATGGAGCTATGAGTAGTAATGGATATCTTTTGGGTTTCTCTTGTGGAAAAAGTATAGATCATAGAATATCCTCTAGGTATTCACTTGCTAGAGTACATAATCCATACAATGTAGAGGATTTAAAAAAGATTCTTTCTGGTATATATCCTTTTTAGGTAAGTGTTACAGGTGGATTATCACTTCTTGAGAGTATTTTTCTTTCATTGGTCTCTTGTTGATATCTCGAGTATTGACCACCTGCAACAAGATTAACACCTTTTCTTTCATTTGCTTTTCTTTCATGAATCATAGGGGTATCTAAATATCCTTCTAAATGTTGTCTGTAGATTTCTTCATCGTATTTTTTTATCACTTCTTCTGCAGAAACAACTCGAATATTTAATTCACCATTCTTTATACTCTCTAACCCTTTTAAAAAGTTTTCTGTTCTCTCTTGAGGGAAAGATAACCATGAGAGATTCAAAAGAAGAGCCTGTACTCTTGCACAATGATATTCATTTGTAATACAAACTCCATGATTCCATTCATTCTCTTCACATATTTCTACGAGCCTTACAAGCTCTGCAATAGTGTCTAGAGTATCTGGGTCAGACAGAATTCTTTCCTCATCTAACCCAAGCATTTTTAACTCCTCCTTCATTACGATACTTGGGGCAGGTTGTTGATCATTCGCATATTTACTTCCTACAATTGCTTTAGCCTCAGGCAATATCCTCATGGCTATAGCTCCTGCAGCTACCCTATACGCTCCACCTGAGCACAACCCATTGTTATCTGTTCCCTCAAATCCAGGAGATTGCCACGTTAATATACCTTCTACTTCCTGTTCTTTTGTACCAGCTGCTAAGATTCTTATTACTTGAGTATCACTACCCAAGAGCTTTTCTAATGATTCTTTTTGTTCTAATGTTGTGGGTATTAAAAGTGTATATCCAATCTCCGTTAAGACAGGGCTTAAACTGACTGGTACTTCGGGTTCTTTAGTATCTACTTGGACATCTTGATCCAACTCTATATCAGGCATATATGTAATTTAACATATATCGATATAAAAAAAGAAGACCTCCTAAGAGGTCTTCCTTGATATATATCTAAAGTATGTTACAAACTCTTAATATCTTCATCACAATGAGGTACACCCTTCATACCTTCATTGTATGATCCAAGAATACCTGCTAAATCAATGAATTGCTTCCTTAGAGTAGAGTTCCCTTTCAAAGCTTTTATCTGAGCAGGAGTGTAAGTATTAAACAATATTGTTGCAGAATTAAATGCTGTATGTACTGCTGGTGGCATATCAGCATCATTTAATTCATTCATTTGAGCGGCAATATATTGGTGTGCTAAGTTGTAATATGCATTACCTGCAGGAGGAGTCCACATTACCTTGTGATATGACATACCACTAAGGAAAAAGGTAGTTTCCGCACCACTAGGGTTTAATAGTGCCCATGTTGAATCATATGGTGCTGGACCAAATTCTGAGTGAGTCTTCCAATATCCTTGAGTTAATGTACAACCCATTACACAATCAACAAATATCGCTATTGTTACAGAAGAGTCTCCTGTAGATTCTGATGTATTAGTTATGAAAGATGCTGTATTAGTATATTCTGATTCCCCACACATATCACTAGGTACTTCCATACTGTATGGTATTTCTTCTTCAAACTCTCCTGTTCCAGTGGCACAAACTTCTCCAAGAGAACCAAACTTATCATCATCTACATCTACACAATCATCCTCTTTGTATATCTTTGCAGAAGCAAAACTTACATATTCTTGGGCACTATCACCCCCAACAGGACCAATTGTCGTAACTAAAAGATAATTAACTCTATCATCTCCGTCATCAAGAGGAGAATAATATTTACATGTAAGTGTTTCTCCACTTGGTAATATATAGTTATTCATTGGAGTAATGATTGCCCCACAATCAATAGTTGGAAACACATTCTCTTTGCCATCAGCTTTAATCATATCTTGAACAGATGTTATTGTTGCATTTTCTGGCCCAGGATTATTAATTGTAATTTTTCCCCATACTTTCCAATCACTATCGTCAGGATTTGCAGTTAACTTTACAAGATATTGAACATAGAAGGATTGTCCCTTTGCAAGATTTAATTCACTATCAGATTCATTTTTTAACATTTTTTCAATTGTCCAATCCCATGTTCTTTTTAAAGAAGTCTTCACCGTTTTATCTACTTCTAACTCATAATCATAACAGAATGATATATGGCTTAATCCATATGGCTTATCATTATTTGGATTTATTGGAGCTGATAAAGTTGTATCACTTGTTGCTTCAGGATTGTATACATAGAGATTTGCATTTGGTCCTCCCTTTACAACAACTGCATCAATACCAATATCTGATTCCCAAGATACATATGGGTCATTAACATCAATAGTAACATTTTTTGTTCCATACAAATTGTATGTTCCTGAAGTTACTGGTTTTATCTTTTTTTCTATACCATATCCCAAATCTCCACATGTTGGATTCCCATCTACAAAAGTTGGAGTAACACTCGCAGCTCTTGCTGGAGAAACTAACATTAATGGTATAGCTAGGATAATAAATGAGAAGAGGAGTTTATATATTCTCATAGCAAAAATGAATAAATTTAATTTGCCTATCTAAATGTTAGCACGTGAGAAATATTTGTCAATAATTAATAATATTGACCAGTCTGATAGTAAAAATCATCCTCTACTACAAAGTTATGCCATATATCATGTCTCTCTTCACAAGAAAGAGGAAGCATATCAAGTGGCCAATACAACATACCCTCAAAATCTGTATATGAATAGTAAGTAAGAAGAATAGGGTGATCTGGTTCACTTCCATTCATAACTTTGACAGGACAAACTTCTACTGTAAAATTTTCTCTGTTAGGATAATGATCTATTCTTAAAATTTCTCGAGATGCATCATATACCTTCCAATAAAGTTCAGGAAGTTCCTCTCTTACCCTAGCTGCTCTTTGGAAAAAAAGTTCTTGAAAGTTTTCATCTTCAAGTGGTGTATATGGTAATTCTCCTGTATATTCTCTGGTTCTTAACATATCCTAAAATATACTAGCATATTTCTTACCAAATATTGTAGTATGTATATATTGATTAGCTGCCCAATATGTTTCTTTCAAACAAAACAATACAAGAATATATAGAGAGTGGGAAAATATCTGTAATAGGGGATATAGAGTTAGAATCCACTGGACTTGCTGTACACTTAGGAAGTGAATTGTTAATCCCAAAAGATGGACAAACTTTTGATAGTAAAAATCCAATCGAAATCAAATATGATAGATACAATTTAAACAATTCCCCATACATTCTTAAACCTAATAACTTTGTTTTAGGTATTACAAAACAAAGCATAAACACAGACAAAGACATATTAACAATGATTGATGGTAGAAGTACATATGCAAGAGCAGGAATGACAATTCATCTTTGTGCAATGATATTAGATGGTGTTCCCTTTAATATTGAAAATTCTGTATTAGAGATAAAGAATTTGGGTAATTGTAATATATTACTCCACCCAGGAGAAAAGATAGGGACATATCTTTTTGCAAAACTTTCATCATCAATTGAAGGGGAGAAAGATAGTAAATATACTAATCAAAATTCTGTAATACCGCCACAATTTTAGAGATGATGCTCTTCTTCTGCTAACATTGCTTCTTCTTTCGTTACATGCTCCGTATTTTCTGGATGATTAGAAGGTGCATATATTGTATACAGCTTTAAAGTCTCTGTTTCAGAAACATTAATTACATTATGAAGTGAACCAGCAGGAACAATTATTACCATATCTTCATCAACAATATGCTCCTCACCACCAATAATTACTTTGGCCTCTCCTTCTTCTACTCTAAAAAATTGGTCTACATTGTCATGAACCTCTTCACCAATATCCTCACCTGGTTTAAGAGACATAACTACTAATTGCATATATGTACCTGTAAATAGAACCTTTCTAAAACTACTATTCTCCTTTGTCCTATCCTCAATATTGTCTACATATCCTTTCATATTTTTTAACTACTAAAATTATCTATATATTTTTAGTATACCACTTTTATCTTAGTGAATATTTAAGGTCTAAAATCTTTAATACTTTTCTGTTTAAATCCTCCTCTTTGATAACTCCCTCTTTTACAGCCTCTAAGACTGCTCTGTATGCTTCTGCTTGTTCTTCAGGTTCACCCGTATATATCAAAATATCATTTCCAACTAATACTGCCTTAACTGCTGCTTCTCTTACAGAATACATGTCATAAATTGATTTCATCTGCATATCATCTGTAATAATCAAACCTTCAAATCCAAGCTCTTTTCTTAAAAGGGTATCAACAAAATAGCTGGAAACAGTTGTAGGGTTATCTTTATCTATCTTCGGAAAAAGCATATGACCAGTCATAACAGTATCGGTATATTTGAGAACTTCTTTAAATTGAAAAATATATTCATCAAGCTCATCAGCTGAAATATCAACACTATCTAATTGTGAGTGAGAATCTAATGTCTCATTACTGTGTCCTGGAAAATGTTTTACAGAAGAAATAATGCCTGCACTTTTGTATCCTTTAACCATTGCAACAGCTAAATCAGAAACCTCTTGAGGTGTACCTCTAAACGATCTTGTAAAAAGAAATGACTGCTCATTGGTTACATGGTCTAATACAGGAGAAAAATTCATATTAATACCCAATTCCTTTAATTGCTTACCTCTATCCTTTGCAACTTTAAAAGCCTCTTTTTCATTCTCTATGTCATACTGAGAAATATCATATGTATCTTCAAACCAAATTCTAGCCACTTCTCCTCCCTCTTGATCTACACTAATGAAAAGTGGAATTTTAGAAAGAGCTTGAAGTGAAGATGTAAGTTTTGTGACCTGTTCTTCACTATCAATATTGTAACCAAGAAGTATTACTCCACCAATATATCTTTCTTTAATCATTTTAGTAATGTAATAGTCGGGTTCCTTTCCCCAAAATCCAAAGATAAAGAGCTGTCCTACTTTCTCTTCTAATGTCATTTCACTTAGCATTTGTTGTGTGTCTACTCTTTTACCTGAAAAATATGGTGTAAGAAAACCAATAGCGATAGTACAAAATATTAAAAATACAACCAAGAGCAGAATTTTTGAAATATTCTTTTTCAACTCTTTTTTACAAAAATTTTAGGTAAAAGAATCCCTGTATTATGTATGTACTCGAGATACTTTTCATTACTTCCATACCTTTCCATATCTCTTTTTTCTAACGTTGGTATTCCTGTTACAAAAAGGAGTAGGTAGGTAATATACATTGGAGAAATAACTGTAAATATTGCCCAATCATTAATGTATGGTAGTACGTATACAAAGACTCCTAACCACATTAATATTTCTCCTAAATAGTTAGGGTGTCTGGAATATTTCCAAAGTCCACTCTGTATCCATTTGCCTCTATTCTCTTTCTTACTTTTGAATATATATTTTTGTATATCTGCACTAGATTCAAGTAATATCCCTAAGATTGCAATTAAGAATCCAATATATGAAAAAGTAGAAATATGTGTGCTCTGTTCTAAAAGTAGGGCATATGTAGTAGGTAGAAGTATAATAAAGACGGATATTGCTTGTAATATCCAAAATCCAGCAAACTTCAAAGGTTTCTCCCTTATTCCATCAAATCTTTCATCCTTACCTGTTTTCAATATTCTTATAAAAAGATATATCGCTAATCTTAAACCCCAAACTACTATTAGAAGTGCTAATAACCACTTGTAAATGGATATGTATTCTGATGCAAGAGATATGGATGCGATAGAAGCAACAATAAATGTTAAACCATATGAAAGATCCGTTACCTTATCTGTTTTTTGTATTACAGCATAAGTAAAGAATATTAACTGTAGAAAAAATATTACTCCAAATACAATTAAAATATTTGTAAGCATATATATTTAAACTAAGGTTATATCAATATTATACTCAATCTTAAAAAATAGTAAATCAATCAAACCTTAGACCTCTAGTATTGCAAGCAAAGAATATAATTAATATTTAGAAAAGGTATTACTATCAAAATATCAGACTAACATTTTATATCCCTTAGTATTTTTCTGATAATATTTGTTTGACAACACTTTGTAAGTCATGTAACTTTGAAATACTAGGATATTCAAATCCTAATAGCTGGCCCTTGAGGCAGTTGTACTGGTATTGGTCCAAACACCTTTATCTTTACTGCTATGGATGAGAATAATATTGTATGGTGGCTTCGGTCTCCATCGCCTAAATAGTTGATTGGTGTCAAAGCTAATCGTTTATTCTATTTAGGTTAATTCTTGTGCTGAGATGCACATGTTCCTGGTATTGAGCAGTGCAGTTTGGTGTGCTGTTCTTTTTTTTTTCTTTATATCTCGAACAGTTTCCTAATTTCTCTTACTTTGGCTGTTGCTAATTCTAAAATTGAAATAGCATCGACTAATACATTTCCATTGTACTCATCTTCCTCTTGTAGTTTGGTAACATGCTCATCAAAATGTTGCTGAATATGCTCTGTGAGTCTTAATTCCCTCTCCTTTATACTCTTTAACTTCTCATCAGAAGGCTCTAGTATTAATGGGATTAATTCTCTTACTAAATCTAAGAATTCACTTTGAATAGAACTCAACTGATCGATACAGACATCTTTTTTCGCAACACCTAAAGTATGCATTCTTGTAAATACCTCTGACAGATCCTGTCCTAAATCGCCAATCTGTTCAATATTGTTAGAAATCTTTACTAACAAGACACTACTTTTAGCATCCATAGCTGACAATTTCTTTTTTGCTAACCTTAGAATTGCTTTCGTAATTTCATCATCAAGATAGTCATTTAGAGCTTCTAATTTTTGAATCTTCATTAAACTCTGCTTACCAGAGTTGTAATATACAGCAATAGCTTCTTCATATATATGAATTGTATTTTCAATAGAGTAAATCATTTCCCTTTTAATATCTTGTATTTGTTTTTTAGGAGGATCTTCATCTCCATTAAGATACTTAGGTTTGAAAAGAACCTCTTCTTCATCTCCAGGAACTAACTTAAGTATTAATTTTTCAAACGGAGTTAACAAAAGAAGGAATATCGAGGAATTTATTACATTAAACATTACATGAGCAAGAGCTGCCTGTTGTGCTGCACCATTTACGAGAGAGGTAATGAATGTCGTGAAGTAGGGAAGCAGTAGCATGAAAAGAGAAGTACCAAAAAAATTGAAAAGTACGTTAGCAATACCTGCTCTCTTTGAATGAAGAGAAAGCCTTGATGAAGCGATAAAGGCAGTAACACTTGAGCCTAGGTTCGCACCAAGTACCATAGGAATTGCAACTTCAATCGGAATCAATCCTTCCATAGCTAATATGACTACAATACCAGAAGTCACAGAACTCGATTGTATAATTGCAGTAAAGAAAGCACTAACAAAATACGCTATTAAGGGATTTGAAAGGTTTGCGAAAATCTCAACAATCTCATTATTATCCCTTAATGGAGCAATAGTTGATGAAAGTAATCCTAAACAGAAAAGAATAAAACCAAGAAAAAATATTGGTTTACTAATTAAACGGAACTTGCTTCCCAAAAGTTTCATCAATGTACCAACGATAATGAGAATAGGGGCTAAAGCCGTTGAACTAAGAAGGGCAAGTTGAGCAGTAACAGTAGTACCTATCTTCGAACCAAATATTATTGCTAAGCTATTTCGAAATGAGAGAACACCAGTATTAACAAGAACAACAGTTATAACTGAAACAGCAGAACTAGATTGTATTACTGCAGTAGAGATTGCTCCTGCAAGTAATCCTGCTATCCTGTTTTTTGATATCTTGCCAATAAAATCTCTAAACTTATCTGAAGCTAGAGATTGTAATTCACTACTTAGATTATCAATTGCATACAAAAAAAGAATCAATGCAGAAACAATTCCAAGTGCAATTTTTAAATATATTGGATCAATATCAAACATACTCTATTTAATCTATCACATCTTTTAATATCCTCCAACTATATATACTTGTACAAATTTAAAAAGGAATATATATTTAGATATATAAACTAATTACCCTTGTCATGGATAAATACAAAAATCTCAGGGTATATAACATTGTAATGGGTATCTTCCATTTTATCCAAAGTGTTTTAATGTTTTTCTTAAGTAATGATTTTTCACTACCAGTAAACACAAGCTATTTAAAATTCGATGTTCAATCATTAACTCTGCAACCACTTTTAGAGAATGTCGGAGATTTAAGAGTAGGATACTTAGTAGCTCTTTTCTTACTACTTTCTTCAATTTCTCACTTTGTAATTTCTCTTCCAAAGGTATATGAGTGGTATATTGCGAATTTAAAGAAAGGTATTAACTATGCGAGATGGTATGAATATGCAATAAGTTCCTCAGTTATGATTGTCGTAATAGCAATGCTTGTTGGAGTATACGATCTTAGTTCCCTTCTTCTCATCTTCTTTATGAATATGATGATGATTCTCTTTGGCCTAATGATGGAACTACATAATCAAGCAACAAAGAGAACAGATTGGACTTCATACATATTTGGTTGTATTGCTGGAATTCTTCCATGGGTAGTAATAGCATTGTATCTTTTCGAATCTGGAGATGGAGAAAACAAAGCTCCTGATTTCGTATATTGGATATTCTTTAGTATATTCCTATTCTTTAATACCTTTGCCGTTAATATGGTACTACAATACAAGAAAGTCGGTAAATGGAGTGACTATACATACGGAGAAAAAGTATATATTTTACTTAGTTTAGTTGCAAAATCTCTACTTGCATGGCAAGTATTTGCAGGAACATTAAGACCAGTATAAGGATTACTCTGCTGGGATAGGTCCACCATGATCACCACTGATGACAATACCATCAGGTCCAAAAGCGCCCATTCTTACCATCTCCATTAATTCTCCGATGGTAAGTGCGTCAGGGTCAAAATCATCAGGATTATATCCAAGCGATAAAAGAATATCTCTCAAACTTGAAGATGGTTCTTCTCTTGGACTTTCTTCTGTGTAGTTTATTTCATTTTCCATAGTTAGATTATACCATTTTTTCTAAAAAAGGTCTTCACAACAACTTTCTCTGATTCTTTCTAGATGTTCACGGTAAAGGAAAATAGCAGGTATTCCACTTTCTTCAATTCTTTGTCTTTGTCTCTGTTTTCTTAATCTTGTCTTCCTATCTGAGTTCCCATTACCACCATTCTCATAAAGAAGAGTTATCTCAACAATCTTACCTGTTCTTGTTTTCGGATTAAAAACAAAGAAATCTGGGACACAATCTAAATCCTCAATGTAGGGCTCTCTGTATACAATCATACCCCTGTCAATTAATAGTTCTAGAAATCTACCCTCGTAGTCATTCATTCCATATTCAGGAAATTCTACAGGAGAATCTACATAAAGATTGGGATACAAATCTGATATATATCTGGAGAGTTCTTCGTATGAATATTCTTGTTCTAGCATGTAGGTAAAATATGTAGCAGGTATATCACCATAGTAAATGCAAAAGGGATATCTTACAAGACCGATAGTGTTGATTAATAGGGCGGAAAGAAATATAATTGCACATTAATACCAATGTACCACAAATACTTGATATTAACCTAGTACAACTATATAGGTTGTATTGTTCTTTAAAAAGTGAATAGAATCGAATTGATGGACGATTAATGTTTTTTCGTGAATATCAATCGTCCATCAAAATTCAAACCAGAAAGGAGTTCGCCATGTTGTTCATACTAGCGGGGCTAGCAACGATAGGCGGAATCCTTTTCGTTGCGTTGCCAGAAGTTGTAAAACAAGATATCCTCTTCAAGATTGTTGAGGCTCTATCTAAAGGAGCGCACACTGCTTCCGATATTGTTGCAAAAGCCGGAGAAGGAATTGTGAAATTCCTACTTCGAGGAACCATAGTTGGTACAGTAGCCGTAGTAGGCTTCTCTGTGCTAGACATGGTTGCTGATCATAGATTGCAAATGCCAACGTCACAGGTCCAGATATTGAAAGATTACTGGCACTTGATTGACAAGGCAGCACAAGAGAGCGACACCGACCCATATATGATTGCAGCCGTTTGGCGAGTGGAGAACTCTCTGCTACCATCTGGCCCAAACAATCAGCAGGGAATCGGTGGATTCTACTCTGCGGTACAAGCTGGGGAGAGATTTCCTGTTGGCCAACTCTCAGATGGAGAAATCCTCAGTCAGTTGACACGCATTGGAAATATACTCCATGGTAAGTGCCCAGGTGTAGATATTAGCTATGCATCCCAAAACAACCATTCTGAAGATCACATGTGGAGCAGAGCTCTTTGCTTTGCAACCTACAATGGATCTCAAGGAACACTTGTAAGGGGTGTGTATCAATCAAATGGCCAAGTCTTTAACAACCTCCCTGGACATCCTCAAACAAACGGCCTAAACATTTGTTTGACAGATGGTTGTACCAGGAGAGGACCTATGCAACATGATGGCTATGAAACAAGCTACAGAAAGATCAAAGCCCATGTTGTAAGTCATCCTCAGATGACAGGAGGTAAAGTAACAGCACCAATAGAAGCAGTAATACGTATAACCGACAAGGTCTCTGGAGAATTAGAGCGAATGGCAATGGCTTTAGACGCCATAACCATAGCTTGGAAAGCTCAGAACATTGTCGAAGAGGCATATGCTTCAGTTGTTAAACCCCCACCAGAGGGTAAACTAGCATGGCCTGGTCCAAGCAATACCTGGATTCAGTTCGCCTTTGGAAGTCCACCGGGATACTCCTGGTCGAGTTTTCATAACGGCGTAGACATAGATGCTCCAGGGTTTACACCCTTCACAGTGACTTCCGCTTCAACAGGGAAAGTCATATATGCCCAACGCATGGATTCATGCAATGTTGGCGTAGTGAAGGTTCAATGGACCCCAGAGTTAGTAATAAACTATGTTCATTTGGATCCAGATTCTTTAATGGTAGGGAAAGGTGACAAGGTAGAAGTAGGGCAAATTATCGGAACCGTTTTTAACGGCAAAACCACCTGCTCGGATGGACCACACTTGCACTTCATGGTCGTTCGAAATGGTGTACCAATCAATCCACAACAATTTCTAGTAAAGGAGTAATTGATGGAAGCAATACCTGTACCACGCGAGCTTATCGTCCCCCTTACCGCCGTTTTGCTTGCCACGGTGACATACCTCCTCAAGGATGTCAATAAGGGGAAGGGACTTGGCACACAAATCTGGAACATTGCTCAAGGCATGTTCGGGGTTCTGGCGGCATTCTGGCTGGTTCTCAATGTCATGTTGAGATTAACCGGAATTGCCTGGTCCCGCTTCTTAACAAACCAGTATGTTTCGGCTTTTTTAGCGGAACTCACAATCGAGACAGAAACTTTTCCCGATTGGGTTGTAATACTGGTCGCAGTAGGTCTGTTCTACCTCAGCATCAAGGTTGCAGCTGGAAGTGGAACAAGCGTCTGGGGAAAGATAGGGAACATCTTGAAATACTATGCCTTGTTTTTGATCTTACTCGGCATCGTAAGCAGCATTCTGTTCGCACTCGTGAACACTGTTGCCAAGAGTTTCCTCAGCAATCCATACGTCATCTCTCTGTTGAAAGAATTTGGCTTCGTGCCATAGACGGAGAGAAAGAGGAGAGGGCCGTAGGCTTTCACAGATACGGCCCTTTGCCTCTCCCATTCGATTCTATTCACAGATTTAAAGAGATTTCATAAATATGAAATTTCTTTCAGATTTAACAGTTAAAAATGGATCCTAAAGAAGAAATACAAAAAATTAAAGAATACGTAGGAGGATTACTTACACCACAAGAAATTGTGGTAAGTGAGTACAAAGAAGCTGAGGATTTTCTAGAAGAAAATCTTCCTTCCAAAGAACCTACAGCAGAAGAATATCTTGCTGCATATCAAAAGATTGAAGCACTAAGAAACTCAAAACATCCTCATAGACAGCAGGAGCATGCTGATTTAGCAATGCTCATTGAAAGGGGTTTACCTTTTTCCTCTAAAGGTTTCAATCTAATTGCTTTTCAACTCTATTCCGAAGTAATGAATAGAGTACCTAGAGAAGAATCACTAATTGATGGATCTATCTTTATCGATTTTGATCAATGGCTCTATGGGTATCCATCATTCAGATTGTGGAGAATGGTAAAACAAGAGAATCAATCACCCCAAGAAAGAGAAGCGGTAGAAAGAATGATATGGAGATTGCTAACATATTCCACAGAACTTCATGCCCAACTTGATGAAGAGTATCAGGAGAAGAAAACAATTGAGAAAGAGCTCCAAGACAAAAAAGCAAAAGAGAAAAAACCAATTAATATAGTACCAAAGGTTATTACTAAAAATATTAAGAAAGTGGCTGAAAAGATCTCAGAAGGAAACCCAGACGCCCTTGAGGATTTAGGGAATACTGTAGAGAGATTCAACAGAACAAGAACATATTTCGAAACAATGATAAAAATATTTAGGAATCCAGAGAATCTCTTTGTTAATTTTGATCAAAAGATAGGGTTTTGGATGAGTGAAGAAGGAGAAGTAGTCCTTTCTCACCTAATTACTTCAAACAGAGAAGATTTCAGAAACATTTACTACTCAATACTAGAAAGACTTATCTCTGAAGCAGAATTAAAAAGAGATACTGAAATGCGTGGTAGAGTAGGTACAAGACACGCACTACGCCTTAAAAGGATTTATCCCTTTTCAAAAGATTTTACAGAAGTTGAATATTGGAGAGGGATTAATTTGCCAAGCAAAAGGAAAGCTAAAGCAGAATCAGAAGTAGTATTACCAAGAAAAAATGATGGAGATGATAGGAATGGATTTCAAATCCTAGGTTCCTTGTTAAGGTCAAATGATATTAGAGATGCAAGAATTTACAAAAAAACTATGCTTGCCTTTATGGAATACATAGAGAAAAACAGAACTGCAATTGCAGATTATGAAATTACAAAAAATTTCTTTAAAACTCAGTATGCATTTGATTTAATCTTTAACCTTCCTGAAGAGGAAAAAGAAATTGAAGAAGAGGATAGCTCTTTCAATTTTGTTCTTCGAAGATACCTTTGGTTAAAATACGGACCTGAATATACAGAGGAAGAGCCTTCAGCATTTGAAATAAAACTTTGGAAACTTCAAAAGAATATATTGCTCAAGGGAGTAAGAATTTTTGAAGATTTGTTTAGAGCACAAGATCAATTAGGACAAGATGGCTATGAAATACATCGTGACTTCTATCAAGAAGCTAGAAATGATTTAGAAGAACAGTATACAGAAAGTGGTTGGCATTTAATAATGTATACAACAAGAAGATTTAGTGACGTTAGAGATATTTTTTCGAAATCATTTGAAAAATTTAGAATACATTTTTCTCCCCAAGATGAAAAACTCTTCTATCTTTCGGTACTACTTGGAACTTTGGATTTTGCACTAACAATGAAACACAGAGAGAATCTAAAGAAAGTTGGAGCAAGCACATTAAGATACTTACATGGAACAAAGGTACCAACAGCATTTGAAGAGGTATCAGAGAAAGCAGAACAAGAATTAGGCATATGGAGATTTAAGAAAGATACCAAAGATCCAAGCAATCCAAGACTTCAATTTGATAATAATTTAATAAATTCTCTTCGTAATCTTTCAGTATTCTGGGGTAGGGGGTATGGTGTAACTGTCTTTATCGAACAATCAGGCATAAGGGTAAAAAATCCATTACATACAATGGGAGAGGAAAAAGAAGTGAAAAAGGGAGACCAGATTATTAAGGAGAGACCAAATAAAGGAGGAAGGGATGAAGTATTAATACCATGGGAAATCATTTCAAAAGCAACTCCTCAATTTGATTACATTAACTGGACCGACTCTGTACTCAGACTTGTTGGAAAATATAGGGCAACAATGGGAAGGAAAGATTTAGATTGGATATCTGATTTAGCAGCCAAAGGTCCTGCAGTTATTCGTTTTGAAGCTGCAGGTAGCGAGAGAAACTATGAATTGCCTCCTTTACCAAATGCCAGAGAAGTTGCGAAGATATTAAAGGAAATCGCAAAACAGATGGTTGTATTAGAGACTCCTCATCCAAAGGATATTCTAAAGAAGTTAGAATAAGGTATAATTTCTCAACATGAAGGAGAAAGTCATTGTCTATGACAAGATGCAATCAGGTTACACATATTTTAAAACAGAACCTGTAGGAAAAAATTTCCATGAAGAATTTAAACCCGAATTAACTCCCAAGCAAATGCTTGAATTAGGAGTATTTGGTGGTAAATACATGACAGATTGTCAAAATGAATTTCCTAAAGAGTGGTTTGTAAAAGCAAAACTTTCCCCTCTTAAAAAGGATATCTCTCTTAATTACTTTAAAATAGATGCAAGCTTACCTCTTTCATACTGGCAAGAGAAAGGTTGGATATATGAAGATGACCCCAGAGGGTGGTTTCAGTGGTACTGTAGATATTACATGGGAAGAAGAATTCCTGTTGAAGATAAAAGACAGATAAAAAGGTGGAAAGCTATCAAGAGACATGTACAAGCTGTAAGAAAAAATTGCAAAGAGAGAGATTTAGATTGTAGAAAAAAACAGAGACAAGCTCTCTTACACTGGGCATATGATAGTAGAAAAATTTAAAACTAGAAACCATACCACCCCCCGTGGTAAAATCTACCTATGTCAAAAACAATATACTTAGACAATGCAGCTACAACAAAATTAAACCCAAAAGTACTAGAGGAAATGATTCCATACCTTTCTGATATGTATGGAAATGCCTCTAGCATATATCACATTGGAAGAGAAAGTCGAAAGGCCCTAGATTTAGCCAGAGACAAAGTTGCAAAAGCACTCAATGCAATTAGTAATGAGATATTTTTTACCAGTGGAGGAACAGAGGCCGATAACTGGGCAATAAAGGGAGTTGCATTTGCGAATGAAAAAAAAGGTAAGCATATAATTACAACAAACATAGAGCATCATGCTGTTCTTCATACATGCCAATATCTTGAGAAATACGGATTCGAAGTAACATATCTCCCAGTAAAAGAAAATGGAATAATTGATATTAAGGATCTTAATAATGCTCTACGTAATGACACAATTCTTGTATCTGTAATGTTTGCAAACAATGAGATAGGTACAATACAACCAATTAAAGAAATTGGTAAGATTACAAGAGAAAGAGGAATATATTTCCATACAGATGCAGTACAAGCGGTAGGAAATATTCCAATAGATGTTGAAGATTTAAAGATAGATTTACTCTCTCTTTCTGGGCATAAATTTAATGGTCCAAAGGGAGTAGGAGTGCTTTACATTAAAAGAGGTATAAATATCCTCCCTATGATTCATGGTGGTGGACAAGAAAGAAATAAAAGGGCTGGTACAGAAAATGTTGCTGGTATTGTGGGAATAGGAAAAGCAATAGAGCTCGCGACAAAAGATATTGAAAAGAAAAACAAAAAATTAACAGATTTAAGAGATATGACCATTAAAGGATTAATTGAAAGAATACCAGATACAATCCTTAATGGAGACCCAGAAAAAAGATTGCCAGGGAATGTAAATGTATGTTTTAAATACATAGAGGGTGAATCTATACTGCTCATGCTTGATATGAAAGGTGTCTGTGCATCAAGTGGCTCAGCATGTACATCTGGTTCTCTTGATCCTTCACATGTACTCCTAGCAATAGGTCTACCTCATGAGATAGCACATGGTTCTCTTAGACTTACATTCTCAATTGAAAATACAAAAAAAGATGTTGAATATCTCTTAGAAACAATACCTCCAATAGTTGAGAGACTTCGACAAATGTCACCATTAATTTCAAAACAGTAATACCATGGAAGGATATAGTGAAAAAGTTATGGATCACTTTTTTAACCCACGAAATGTAGGAACCATTGAAGATGCAGATGCCATCGGTGAAGTAGGAAATGCAAAATGTGGAGACATTATGAAAATGTATATGAAAATCAAAGATGATATTATTGTAGATGTAAAATTTCAAACATTTGGATGTGGTGCTGCAGTAGCAACAAGTAGTATGGTTACAGAATTAATAAAAGGGAAAACAGTTGATGAAGCCCTAGAAGTAACAAATACAGAGGTAGCAGAAGCACTAGACGGTTTACCACCAATTAAGATGCACTGCTCAAACCTTGCAGAATCCGCAGTGAAATCAGCAATAGAGGATTACAGAAAGAAACAGAATGGAGAAAAAAAATAAGCAAAAAGTAATGCTAGGAATGAGTGGAGGAGTAGATAGCTCTGTAGCAGCTTACCTACTTCAACAAGAAGGATATGAGGTAATAGGGGTTACAATGCAAATATGGACAGATACTTCTAATGATGATGGTTGTTGTTCACTAAGCGCTGTAGAAGATGCAAGAAGAGTTGCTAACAAACTCGGTATTGCATACTACGTTTTCAATATGAAAGAAGATTTTCAAAAATACGTAATCGAATACTTTGTTAAAGAGTATGAATCAGGTAGAACCCCAAATCCTTGTATAGCGTGTAATAGGTATGTGAAGTTTGGCTCACTACTTGATAAAGCCAAAAGTATGAATATTGACTATGTTGCAACAGGCCACTATGCAATCATTGAAAAAGTAGAAGGAAGATATCTACTTAAGAAAGCTATAGATGATACAAAAGACCAAAGCTATGTACTGTACAACCTAAACCAAGAACAACTATCCAAAACACTTTTTCCACTTGGTAAGTACAAAAAAAGTGAAATAAGGGAGATAGCGAAAGAGTTAGGATTTGGAGTAGCTTCAAAACCAGATAGTCAAGAAATATGTTTTGTAGATGATAATGATTACAACAACTTTATCAAAACTCATTCAAACAATACTTCTTCAATAGGTGAAATAGTAGATATCCAAGGTAATGTACTTGGACATCATAACGGAATAACAAAATTTACAATTGGACAGAGAAGAGGGCTTGGAATAGCTTTAGGCAAACCCATGTTTGTTGTTGATATTGATATAGAAAATAACAGGGTAATACTAGGAGAAAATGATGATCTTTTTGTAAAAGAAATATATGCATATGATTTAAACTGGATATCGATAGACAAACTTGATAAACCTCTAAGAATAAAAGCTAAAATAAGGTATAAAGCACAAGAACAAGATGCTACTGTAGAACCATTGGAAGAGGGTAGGGTAAAAATCATATTTGATGAAAAACAAAGAGCAGCTACACCAGGGCAATCTGTAGTTTTTTACAAAGATAATACTGTTGTAGGAGGAGGAATAATAGAGAAATAGGTTTGACTTTCTCAAAAGATATTGTGAATATATAGATACACTATAAGTTAACAACCACTTCTGTATGGCAAACGAACTAGAAAAGTACAATGAGAATATATTACATGAATACTCAGATGCAATATACATAGATCCAAGAACTGAATTGCCCGAAGGTTTTCCCGATATTAGTGAACATCTTAAACATCTTGGAGACGAACCTTTAGATGTATTTACAGCACTTGAATACATGAGAGTAGCATTTCCCGGAGGAGAGATAGAATATTTTGAAAACAACCAAGAAGGATATCCAAAAGGATTACCATTGATAAATAGAATTGTTATATATGGTATTACATCTGAGCCAGGAGTAAGAGCTCGAAATACAAAAGGTTTTGATACACATATACTCTTTGATTTAATACAAGGAGACGAAGTTTCTAATCTCTCTGATGACGATTGGAAAAACTATTACAGACTTGAAAGTGGTGCATTAATAAAAGTTACAGTAATGGAACCTGAGCAAAAAAATGTTAAAAGTTGGTGGAATAGCGGAAATATTTAAGTAGTTTGAAATTCTTTTAATCTTGATATAGATTAGAGATAATAAGTTTCTTTTTTTGTTTAATGGTCAGTCAAAGAGCACCTTTGTCTATACTTACATGTCAATCTGGGAGATTTTTTGCAAAAAAGATTGAAAAAGAACTAATCAAAAAGTATACAGCTGATGTACATTTAATACCCTCTTCACAAGTTATCTTTGCCAATACTGAAATAAAAACAGTAATTGATGAAAGTATTAGAGGAAGAGATGTATACATTATCCAAGATGTAGAGAATCACACTGAGGACATGTCTGTAGATGAAAACCTTAGATCCATATACACAACCATTGATGCATGTCGAAGATGTGGAGCAGAGAGATTGACAGCAATACTTCCATCATACCCATATGCAAGACAGGATAAACAGGATGGAAGAGATGGCATTACTGCAGCAAGAGTAGCGTGGGAATTAGAGGGAGAAATGGGAGTAGATCATGTAATCACTATCGATTTGCACAATAGTGCAATACAAGGTTTCTTTAGGAAAGCAAACATAGATAATCTTAGAGGTGGTACAGTACTTGTCCCATATCTTAAGAAATTAATAAAAAATAGAGAAGAAACATTAATCATGCCAACTGATTTAGGAGGAGCTAAAAGAGCTAACTACTATGCCCAATCCCTTGGAACAGGAATAGCATTCACATATAAAAAAAGAGATTACAGTAAACCTAATTGTGTAGAAGAAATAGCAATAATGGGAGATTTAAAAGATAAAGATGTATATATTGTAGATGATATGATTTGTACAGGAGGAACTCTTTCTAAAGCAATAATTGAAGCAAAAAAATTAGGTGCAAAAAGTGTAACAGCCGTATGTACACTTGCACTTTTTAATGGCCCAGCAATTGAAAGATTTTCAGATCTTTACAAAAAAGGAGTACTAAAAAGTGTAATAGGCACAGATGCAACTTACCATTCAAAAGAATTTCTTAAAGAAAATATTTGGTTTAAAGAAATATCAGTAGCAGGATATTTTTCTGAAGTTATTTACAGAATTAATACAAGACAATCGATAGGGGATTTACTTAAATAAAGAGAATACCCTTATCCAACCTATACTTATCAGTATATCCAATAATCTTCAATTGCAATTCTTCACCATTTGGATATTTAACAGCAGTAAAAACAGTATCAGACGATGGTACTAGACAAGCTACCTTACCTTTTAATATCACAGAGCATATCTCTTTCTCTCTATTTCCATAAACTATTTGAAACTCTCCTTGGTAGTTCTCAGCTTCAAAGATTACTAACTTTTTCCATTTAAAATTCAACTGTACAATTAGATGCCAAACATTGGTTAAGGGGTGATTACTCTTTTCAGCTTTAACAAAAACTCCTTTTTCAATCTTCTTAGTATATTTACTCCAATTCCACCAATGTGATCTTTTCTTAGAGAAAGGCTCCCACAACAGCATGATTAAGGGTAGAAACAATATTGCTTCAATATGGAATTTTGATGTTTTTAACATACCAAATTATACTTTATTTACACGCCCAATTAAAACATATACACTGATTAGAGATGAAATTGCCAAAGCTAAATAAAGTAGTAATATACCTTAGTCTTTCAGATGTATTCACATGGGGACCATACACCATAATCTCAATGCTTACAGGTTTGTATCTTGCATCTAAACTAGGTGAGAATGTAGTACAGTTCGTTGGAATAGGTACTTCTATATATTTCTTTACTAGAGCACTTTTCCAAATGCCAGTCGGTATTCTTACAGATAAATACAAACATGATAAAGATGAAATATTAATTCTCTTTGTCGGTATATTACTAATGGGTTTTCCTTTCCTTTTGTATCCATACATACAGAATCAATATCAGTATTTCTTTTTACAATTCCTTTTTGGTTTGGGAGTATCACTAAATTTAACTAATTGGAGAAAACTTTTTGCTCTTAATGTAGATACCGGTAGGGAAGGAAGACAGTACAGTATGTATGAAGTAATAATGAGTGTATCAACTGCATTAATATGTATCTTAGGTGGATATATCGCGAATATGGGAGATATTTACTTTGATACTGTAATGTCAGTTGCAGGTGTAATCATAATGTTGGGAGGAATTTGGTCCATTATGATATATAGATACGAAGGTAGAAAGAGTAGGAAGAAGAAATAGAAATATTTAAATTGGTATAACATGGTATGGAGAAGAAAATTTTAATATTAATAACAATAGTTTTACCCTTAGGAATTCTTACAGTATTTTCATTTAAAGACTTTTTAATTAAAGATTCTCCCATTGAAAACAAAACACCAGAGAGTAAAATTGTAACGAAAGGTAATTTTATACTTGAATATACCTACAAAGGAGAAAATATATGGGAATATAGTGTAACAGGACAATTACCTAATCCATGCTATCAAGCATCTACAGATGTAATAGTTGCAGAAAGCTATCCTGAACAAGTATTCGTGACAGTAACTGTAGCACCACCAGAAGATGATGTAATGTGTGCTCAAGTTATTTCTGAGTATGAATACTCTGGTGAATTTAGTGCAAGCAAGGAGGCTACTGTAGCTCTTCAGGTGAAATAACAATCCAACCAGATATTAATCTTCTGTCTCCATTTCTTTCTAAACATGTGGAGATAATTAAATCTGCTCCTCCTGGTGTTCTATTGTCTTCAAGTACTCTAGCATCTTTGTACCAAATAGCTTGAAGCACTGTATCTCCAATCTTTATCTGTGTACCATCTAACTGTCCATTAGAGTAAAGTAGGTGAAGTAAATCTCCAAAAAGATAGTGTTTGTTACCTAGAGACAGTCCATTATGAGTATGTAATTGATATGTATTATCCATTACAAATATAGGACCACCTAAGACAATATTTCTGTTTTGATCAAGTTGTCTTTGCCATTTATAATCACCTAAAAGTAGTTCATTTAACTCATTTACAGTATCTTCTGAATACTCTCCTAAATATGTGTATTTAAGGGATATTTCTTTTCCTTCCCATCTACTTGGTATATCTCTGTTTAATACTGAGAAAGTATAAAGGTAAGTATTACCATCTACAAATGCCAATGATTTACCCAAAGGATTCTCCTGTTCAACAAAAGAAGTAGAATCAGCAACAGCATATATTTCAGTGTTAATAACTTCTTCTTTTGTATTAGGAATAAAAACAAAAATTGTGTAGATAGCGGTACTAATTACAAGTACCGCTACCAATATATTCAATATCTTAAACTTCATTAAACTCTATTTATGTATTCTTTACCTACATATATTAATGATATACCTGTTACAAGCATTAGTAATGATTGTATTAGGTAAACAGTAGATCTATCCCCTGCAGCTGTAGCAGCAAGTACTACTGTTGTAGTGCCTTTTACTTCTGTAGTTACACCTTGTACATCTCCATCATCATCTTCATCTTCACCATCCCCTGTTGGTAAACAGAGTGGGTCATCAGCATATGTAGCTGTTTCCCAAGGACAAAAATCTCTTTCCTCGTAATCCTTCTCTATTTCAGTACTACATACGATTTCCGAATTTTTAGAATCAAGATTTGATACAACTCTCTCTCTTACAAACCTGCTCTCATCCGATGGGTCCACAGTCCAATCGGACCATTCACCAATATATTCTGTTGTTTTTACGCAATAACATGGGGTATTGTTTGCAGCCTTAGTATCATCCATAACCCATTGCTGTGTTGTATTGTTCCACCAGTATAGTATAACTGTTTGTGGTTTTTCATCGTATAAAGTTTCAAAAAGATACGGATCTGTAAATCTTGTTGCTTCGGTATGATTAAATCCAAACAACTTATCCAAACTATTTATTCCCCCTGGAACTACTTTATATCCTAATTGGATAGGGAAATATGTATCAGACTTGTCTTTATGAAATACCCTCCAAACCCTTACCATATTGATATGGTCGTAACACATTGAGGTTAAAACAAGATCATGCTTCTCTTCTTCAACAATAGGCTTATCAATTAATAAAAATGAGGCATGAGAAAGATCTGCTATTTGCCCACCTGGATTAACAGCAGTACTTTCAACCAAGACCTTATCCTTAGGAGGATTCACATCATAATATGTAACGACGGTAGATGCTTTATAACATACTTTTGAAACCAATTTCCCTGTAGGTGCAGTATATTCATAAGTTTTTGATGTTAAATCATCTATTTTAATCCAACCACCGCCTGTATTTGGACATGTTTCTTGACCCTGTCCTTGACCATTATTAGCCTCCACACCCTTAGGAGAAAGAGTTAAAAACAAACCTAATGTTAATGAAAAAACTAAAAGAAAACTCGCAAAGATTCTTAATTTACTTTGCATAACCAATTAATGATAATTTATATATCATCAATCGGTTTCGCCACTCGCTATCCACTCTTTAGGCGACCATATTACCAAGAGAGGGTCACTGCATTTGATACATATATTTTACTACTCTAACTATTGAAAATCAATATAGTAAATGATAAGGGGATACATGTATAATGAGAACATGTTAACCAAATCAGATTTCCTAATATTCACAGAATCTCCCCTTCATCTTTGGGCAAAAGTAAATAGTCAGTACAAACGAATCTTTACAGAATATGATAACCATCTTACAAAACAGGGATATGAAGTAGAGAATCTAGCAAGAGAATACGCAAAAAAATATTTAGGGAAAAATCCTCAATTTCAAAAAGAATACAAAACTGAGAAATTACTAAGTAAGGCAGATATAGTAGTTGGAAATAACATATATGAAGTAAAGAGTTCTACAAATATAGAGAAGGAGCATGAATATGACTTACTGTTTCAATACTATGTATCTTCAAAAATCTCTGATATTAAGAAAATCTTCATTGTTTACTTAAACAAGGAATATACAAAAGTAGGGAATATTAATCTAGAAGAGCTATTCATAGTAGAAGATATGACGGATTTCGTTAAAGAAAATCTTCACTTAGTAGAGGGTTTGATAGAGGAAGCCCTCTTGGTACAAGAATTGAAAAATCCAAAAGGATTAAAAGAATGCTTTAAACCAAAAGATTGTCCATGTATTAATCTTTGTCATCCAATCTTACCAGAGTATTCGATATATGATATAGCAATGGCAAATGACAATACAAAGAAAAAACTTAAAGAAGATGGAATTTTGGATATTAAAGATGTACCAGAAAATTTCAAACTAAGTGCAAAACAGAAAAAACAGGTCGAAGTTGCAAAGCAAGAAAAAATATATGCAGACAAAGAAATGATTAAAAAGGATTTAAATGAACTTTGCTACCCAATTCATTTCTTAGATTACGAAACTTATTCCTGGGCAGTACCAAGATATGAAAATCACAAGGTGTACCAATTCGTTGTATTTCAATATTCGCTGCATATATTAAATGATGATGGAAGCATGATACACAAAGAGTTTCTTTCAACTACAAAGGAAGATCCTATGAAAGAAATCCTTGAAAACTTGAAGAAAGATATTGAAGAAAGAGGAAGTATTCTTGTTTGGAATAAATCATTTGAAATGGGTTGTAACAAAGAAATTGCAAGAATATATCCACAACAAGAGGAATATATACAGGAAATCAATAGTAGAATCTATGATTTAGGTGATGTCTTTAGTAAACAAATGTATATAGATCCAAAATTCAAGGGTAGTTGGAGTATAAAAAATGTTTTACCAGTACTTGTTCCCAATCTTTCTTACAAAGATTTAGATGTACAAAATGGTACTCAAGCTATGATAGGTTGGGAAAGGATTGTATATGGTAATTTGTCAGAAAAAGACAAGAAGGAGCTATATAACTCACTACTTGAGTATTGCAAGCTAGACACACTAGCTATGTATGAAATATACAAGTTTTTAGTTACTTTTTTGAGGTCTTAAGAATATTCCCTATTTCAAAAAAATCATTAGGAATAGTCATTATTATCTTCTGTGCAGGATCTGCTGATATCTCTTTTAATGTTTGTAATGTTCTAAGAGAAAGAGCTCCTTGATTTTTAGCTAGTATTCCAGCTGCCTCAGATAATTTAACAGATGCTTCTTTTTCACCTTCTGCCTTAATGATTCTTGCCTTCCTATCTCTTTCCGCTTCAGCTTGCTGTGCCATTGCTCTTTTCATATCTCCAGGAATTTCAATATTTTGCATTTCAACAGCTGAGATATCTACTCCCCAATTTTCTGCAGCGATATCTACGATAGCTTTAATTTGTTCAGCGACTGTAGTTCTTTGAGAAAGTAATTCATCCAAGGAAACGCTACCGATAATGTCTCTGAGAGCTGTTTGTGATTTAGCTGAGATTTGATTAAGATAATTTTGAACCTTAAATATTGCTACTTGAGGATTAACAACCTTAAATCTAACGACACCATCTATCATACAAGATACATTATCCAATGTAATAGCTTCCTGCTTTGGTATATCCATTACTTGTTCTCGAATGTCTACTCTTTGAACTGTCTCTATGTATGGAATAATCAGATTAAGACCAGGAGATATCGTCCTTGAGTACTTACCTAATCTCAAAACCAATCCTTTAAAACCTTCAGGTATTATCCTAATACCAGCTAAGATAGTAACAAAAAAGAGAGTCAAAAGTATATAAAAAAATGCCATATCTTTTTCCTACTTACTTTATATATCTAAATATACCTTAAATATCCCTCTAATTCAATATTTTGCACAAGAGTAGGTATTAGGATAGAATACAAAGATATGGATATGAAAGACAGTATTTTTGAAAAAGGTGAAATACAATCAGTAATATTTGATTTAGATGATACCCTTTTTCAAACTGGAGAGTATTACAGAACAAACATGCTTAGTATGGCATCTTTTGCTGCCCAAATGGTAGGTGATTCTACACCACAAATTGCAGAAAAAATATTTCAAGAGGGAGTAAACATACACAGACAGAATGGTAGACCCGTGCTACTAAATGAACTTATGAAAGATGCATTAAGAAGTATATATGGAGAGAATATGCCTCACCAGGGTCATTTACATAACTACATTGATCATATGGTTGAAGAATTTTACAAAGGAGTTCCTAAACTTTTTCCAGGGACCCTTCCTGTACTGGAAATGCTAGATAGTAGGGGAATTGCTGTGGCTGCACATTCACATGCACAAACTGATTGGACAGAAAGGAAGATTGAATATATAAAAAACAGTTTTTCAGATGAATATCAAAGAGAATTAACCTTACCTTTTCATTCAACTCCATTAGAAAGTAAAAAGGATTCATTGGGATGGGCAGAAGCAGTAAAAATTTTTGGATTTAATCCTTCAACCACATTAGTAGTTGGAGATAACCTTAGAGATGATATATTAGCTGCTCAAGAAGTAGGAATAGGGTATGTAATCCTTATAAATGGAAGATATTCCGAGAATACAGAAACTGAGAAAGAGATACTTAGAATAAATGATATTGGAGGACTGCTTGAACTTTAGGCCATTCCTCTTCCTGCCATTACACCAGTTACTGCTGCTCCTGTAATAGAGCCAGAGAGACCTGCTGCATCTCCTGCTACAAAGAGACCCTTAATTGATGTTTCCATATTCTTCTTTGTTGATATTTTTGAAGATCTAAACTTCACTTCAGGGGCATAAAGAAGTGTTGATCCAGCATTAATACCAGGCATTACCTTATCCAACAACTCCAACCCTTCTAAAATATTCAACACTATCCTATGAGGTAATCCCATTGATATATCTCCTGGAACAACATCTTTGAGAGATGGTTCAACAAAAGATTTTTCTAATCTAGACCATGTAGATCTTCTACCATCTCTTAAATCATATACACTTTGCAATATTGGTTTACCACCACCCAATAGGGATGTTAATTCTGCAATTGATTTAGCATATGCTATAGAATTTTCAAGAGGTTCTTTTAGATTGACTTCACAAAGGAAAGCAAAATTTGAATTTTTACTATCATGGTCCGAATTAGAGTGACCATTTACACAAACATAGTTTTCATATTCCTCTATTGCAACAAGACCATTAGGACAACTACAAAAAGTCCTCACAATATCTTGATATGTTTTAGTTCTTACCCTATACACTGTTTCATACAAAGTATCTGCCTGTCTTTTCATAACAGATGAAGGGAATTCTACTCTAACACCAACTTCAACCTTATCATATATGTACTGTATTCCATATTTATCTGCCAATGTTTGTAACCATCTCGCATTAACACGCCCTGGAGCAAGTAGTACCTTTTTTCCCTTTATCTTTTTCTCTCCACACTCAACACCTGTTATGGATCCTTCTTTAACTGTAATATCTGTTACTTTTGTACTATCTAATATCTCTACACCTTTTTGTACAAGATATTCTTCAAATCTTTGTACAAATGCCTTCAATTTATCAGTACCAACATGTCTTGCTTTTCTTGTAACCAACTCAATATCATTTATTTGTGCTTCTTCAATTAACTTCTTTAATTCTTCTGTTTCTTTTGGAAAATATTCAGAATCAATCCCAAACTCGTTAAATGTATCATCTACATAGTCTAATATTTTTTGATATTCATATTTTGATATTAGATGGAATGCTTTCTCATGAGAAAGGTTGGCTGTTAAAGTTAATTTTCCATCTGAGAAAGTTCCTGCTCCACCGATACCAATCATAACCTCTGTTGGCTTCCTATCCTTAATTTTCTTCCCCATATCTATTAATAATATCTTTGCCTTTGGTTTCTTTTTTAATATTTCATAGGTTGCAAACATACCTGCAGGACCAGCACCAACAACTATATAGTCATATATTTTCATTTATATTTTCTTCTATATTAGACCGTAGAATATACTCTTTATGATATCTCTTTTCAATATACAAAAGTTAAAAAGATTGATGTATAATGATTAAATTAGTTAGTTGGGAAAATACTATGGATCCAAAAGATACGAATTTTGAACAAAAGAGAGAATCTTACTTTGATGAAGAAATTCAAGTAGTAGATTATGAAGCTTTCTACGCAGATCTTTTCCAGAGACACACGCCTGAGCAGTTACAAATAGCAACAGATAGAATAAAAGAGGAGACTTCTAATATTGAGATGGGGAGTACAACAAAATCCAACTTAGAAAGATGCGAAACTTTTCTTTCTGGCTTAGAGATAGATACAAAGGATAATAGCCAAGCAAGAGATATTTCTATATTAAGAGTATTAAAAATGGTTCCTGGTCTTTGTTCTCTTCAAGAAAATGAATCTGAAGAGTTTATTATTGGATTAATGATGAACACAATTCATTCGTATGTCTTGGGTAAAGAGAAAGAATTTTATAGAGACTTAGTAACAGTGAATGCAGAGGGAACTAAACGAATATATACATATGATCAACACATGAGAGAGAATGGTTGTGCTATAAATATTCAAAGAAACATTACTGATGTCGAAATGGGAAGAGTATTAGCACATGTAAGAGATATTGTTGAACAATATATTAATAGTTCTCCTGAATAACATTAATACCGTCTTTGTTTTCTCAAAAACTTAAACTATACCAACAAGATTAATATATTCTTCCTTAAAATACGAATATCTCTCTTCAGGCATTAACAAGACCTTGTCAATTCCCAATTGTCTCACAAATTCAGGTTCATGACTAACAAGAAGTATTGTACCTTTGTACTCTTTAAGTGCTTCTAGAAGAATCCTTTGAGAATCTGGATCCAAATATGTAGTAGGCTCATCTAAAAGTAATACATTGTATCTTCCTGCGAATATCTTAGCTAAGGCCAATCTAGTTTTCTCACCACCAGAAAGAGTTTTTACTTTTTGATTAACCATCTCTCCTGTAATTAGAAATCTTCCTAAGAATGATCTTCTATCAATATCTCCCCAATCAAGACCATATACATTTTCTAAAACGGTCTTGTTGTAATTTAAATCCTCATACTCTTGAGAATAGTATCCAACATTTGTACCCAGTCCCCATGAATATTTTCCTTTTGTTTGTTTTAACTTCCCTGCAAGTATTTTAAGGAGAGTTGTTTTTCCTACACCATTCTTTCCGATAATGGCAAATTTTTCTTTCCTCTCTATTTCAAATGACACATCCTTTAAAACCTTAGTACCCTTAAGGTACTCCTTAGATATCTTTTCAACCTTTAGAACTAACCTTGCACTATTAGGAGGAGTAGGTATGCCGATTTTCATTTTCTTACTTTTTACAAGTTTTTCCTCTGTTCTCTTTGCTTCTTCTCTTACTTTTTCAGCTTGTTCAAATTTTCTAGCAGCTTTTTTCTTCTCTTTAGAGGAACCTCTTCCAGCTAATACTTTTGCACTTTCATATATTCTCTTTGCCTTTCTTTCTTGTGCCTTAAGAGTCTTTACTAGACCCTCTTCCTTAAGCTCCATTAGTTTTAAAAATTGATCATAGTTACCTTTGTATACTTCTACATTCTGCTCTCTTTCATTAAGGTACCAAATCTTAGAAATTCCTTTATTCATTACTCTTAGATCATGTGAGACAACAAGTACAGCATTTGGATAGGAAACGAGATATTGCATTAACCACTGAGCAGAGGGAATATCCAAAAAATTTGTTGGTTCATCAAGTATGAGTAAGTCTGATTTCTCTAAAAGTATCCTTATCAATTCTACTTTAATTTTTTGCCCTCCAGAGAGTTCACTTAATACAGAATTACTGTTTTTATCACTCATATTCATATGACCAAGTAATTTGTTTATTTCCCATTCATCTACCTCCAATCCTTTCTCTATAATCAGATATTCACCTATTGTAATCTTGATTTTTGGATTAACCTTAGATATTTCATTGTTAACTATCTCCTTATGAATTTCCTGAGAAAGGTATGACATTGAACCTTTGAAAGAAATACTTCCTAAATCAGGTTCTTCGATACCTGCAACTATCTTAAGCAGAGTGGATTTTCCTGCACCATTAACACCAACCAACCCTATCTTTTCTCCTTGGCCTAAAAACAAATTAATCTTTTTTAATATATCTCTTTCTCCTCTTGAAAAGGATACTGCATTTATGCTTAACATAGCGAGAAATTATACATCACTACGAGAGATATTTGAAATACAAAATAGTTTGTGGTTGAATATACATAGTAATTTTAAAAGAAAACATTATGAAGAAAATATTTCTTCTTTTAACCCTCTCAATCCTTCTTGTCTCTCCTAATTTTGTATTAGCTCAAGAAGATCTTGAGGTTGAGAACCCTAAAGTAGATACAATATCCATGTTTTTTAATGATCTTTACGAAAGAGTACAACTTCTTTTTACATTCAATGAGGATGCCAAATTTGAAAAAAGGATGGAATTTGCTGAAAGGAAACTTGCACAAATAGAAGAATTAAGAGATGTCGTAGATGAAGAAACATTAAAGAAATTAGAAGAAAGATATGAATACCAAATGCAAAAAGCAGAAGAAATGGCACTTAAAAGGGAAGAGAGACAACAGGAAAGACTTCAAAGGATTCTTGAGGCAAGAGAAAGACATATCCTAAGGCTATTACAGGTCTCAGAACAGGTCCCTGAAGAAGCAAAGGATTCTTTAGATATGGTAATTGAAAAAAGTTTAGAAAGATATGAGAGTATTCCAGAGAAAATTCAAGAGAATTTACAAAAGAAAGAAGGGGTCAATATTGACAAGCCATTACCTGAAAAAGTAAGAAAAACTCCTGAAGAGATTGAAGAATACAAAAGACTCTTGAGAGAAAGTAAACTACAAGAGAACAATTAACCTTATTATTTCTTAATCAATGGATAACTGCCAACCTTCAAGTAAACTTTCCAAAATTGTTGGAATAGGGGTATTAAGTTTGGGAATTTTACTGTTTTCAGTTATTACGATACTATTTGTTGCAAATGTATATCCAGGTAGTCGTCTTTTCATTGACTATGATGAGCCATTTTTAAACTCAAGATATATTTCTGATGATATTGCATCTGATACTTTTAGTGCAAATGGCACGGAAATGTATCAAGAAAATATCATAAATGAGAAGCAGGGTGTACTAAAGGTTGATGAAAACAGAAAAGTTGTTACTTTCCAAAAAGACTTAACTCAACAAGAGAAACAGAGTATTGAAAGTAAGTATGGTGTGAAGTTTGTTTCTGGAACTATCAGCGGGAAAATATATGTTCTAAATATATCCGAAGAAAGCTCTTTAGATGAGTTAAAATCAGAATATTCAACAGTCATTGAAACTGATATTCCCGTTAAAATTGCATCTGACATGATTGATTGGGGGGTAGCAAGAATAGGAGCGGACAAGGTATGGAATCAGAGTACAGGTAGTGGAGTAAAGATTGCGGTAATTGATACAGGAGTACAAAGAGATCATCCTGATTTAAGAAACAACATAATTCAAGGATATGATTTTGTAAATGATGATAACGATGCAACAGATGATAACGGGCATGGAACACATGTTGCAGGCATAGCAAGTGCAACACTTAATCAGAGTGGAACAGTTGGTGCAAGTTACAATGCTCAGATAATGCCTATAAAGGTTCTAAATAATCAAGGTTACGGATATCTTTCAGACGTAGCAAAGGGAATATACTTTGCAGCAGATAATGGGGTCAGAATTATTAATATGAGCTTAGGTTCAAGTAGTGATTCTACTACACTTAGAAATGCAGTTACATATGCTGCAAACAAAGGTGTTCTTTTAGTTGCTGCAGCTGGTAACAATAGTGGTGGACCATGCCTTTATCCTGCAGCATATAGCTCTGTCATCTGCGTTGTAGCAACAGATAGCAAAAATCAATTAGCAAGCTTTAGTAATATGGGAGGAGAACTCTCTGCTCCAGGAGTCTCAAATTACTCAACATTCCTAGGCAGTTCATATAGATATCTTAGTGGAACAAGTATGGCATCTCCACATGTAGCAGGAGCAGGGGCAATCATTATGAGTAAGTGTCCAACTTGTACAACGTCCGAAGTAAGAAATATACTAAGAGATACAGCAATAGATTTAGGAGATACAGGAAAAGATATATTGTTTGGATATGGATTAGTAGATTTAGTTTCCGCTATGAATTACCTTTCTCCAAATGACAATCCTCCCGTTGTAGAAGAACCTACTGAACCTACAAAACCTGCCCCTTCAAAACAGCAGCAACCGAAATCTCCTGAATCACCGAGAATGATAAAACAAAGTATAAAGATAGAGGAACCAATTCCTAATAGAGGTACAAAATATATTCCAAATTCCGTAGGAGATATCAATGTGAAATTTAGCTTAAATCCTATTGTTGATAATACAAATCTTCAGAGTATATCTGTTTTAATTAATAACCTTGAAGTTTACTCAACTACAAAACAATCAGATACATATGTAATACCAAAAGAGATGCTTGATCACTCTCAACATTGGTTAACAGTAACCGCAACCTTTACTGATGGCTCTAGAAGTAGCGAAAAGATGATTCTTGATTTAACTTACTTTAAGACGTTTGAGAAAGTAAACTTTAGAGATAGGTCAGTACTTGGTGTATCTTTCTCTATTTTAGATTGGTTTAGATTTTTTTAATTTATAAAAAATGAGAAAAACCCTTTTAGCAATAGCTACAATTATAATGGTAGGATTCAATTTCTTTGTTGAATATTTTACCCTCAATGGATATACCCGTTTTGAAATCATTGAGGCAATCCCTATATATTTCCTTCCTTCAACATTTGTATACAATATTTGGTACGTAATCTATGTGGGTTTAATTGTTTTTGCAATATACCTTCTTCTTTCAAAGAAAGATATTGAAGCTGATCTTACAAAGTGGATATATGTAACATATATTTCAAATTTTGTATGGATTTTTACATGGCACTATGGACTTACAGGACTTGCAGTTCTTGCGGTATTAATTCAACTTATTAGTTTAGTTCAAGTGTATATTAGGTTATGGAGATACAATAAACCTATCTTTGCATATGGAATTTTTCGTGTTTACTTTGCTTGGATAGTTGTAGCTACAATATCAAATATTGCAGCGGTTAACTACCTAGCAAGAGGAGGGGAGTATATCTTCTCTGCTGAATGGACTGCTGTCGCTCTAATGGCCATCATTACTTTTCTTGCCCTAGGAGCATTAAAAAAACATATGGATTGTTTGTTTGCAACAGTAATTACATGGGCAATTTTTGGTATATTAGTTAAACATTTCTATACCTCTGAGATAATTGTTAATTCCGCTATTCTTTTAATACTTCTTTTAATTGTTGGGCTAGCAGTTAATGCTCTAAACTCAAATCTTTCTAAACCATCCAAGTCTTAGGTAATTATCACTTTTTGTGATAGAATCTAGGCTTGTGTATGGAAAAGATTTCTTTTAAACAAGAAAATATAAGAAATGTCGCTATAATAGCACATGTAGACCACGGCAAAACCACTTTGGTAGATGCCTTTATGAAGCAAACTCATCTTTTCAGAGAGAATCAAGAGGAAATGTCTCAAACAAGAATATTAGATAGTGGAGAATTAGAAAAAGAAAAGGGTATCACTATAAAAGCTAAAAATATTGCAATTAAATATGGTGATTTCAAAATTAACATAATTGATACTCCTGGACATGCTGATTTCGGAGGAGAAGTAGAAAGAACATTAAACATGGCAGATAGCTGTCTTCTTTTAGTAGATGCACAGGAAGGACCCATGCCTCAAACAAAGTTTGTACTTAAGAAGGCTTTGGAATTAGGCTTGAAACCGATTTTAGTAATAAACAAAATAGATAAAAAGCTCGCTAATTGTACAAAAACTATCGGTAAGGTTCAGGATTTGTTCCTTGAATTAGCAACAGATCCAGAGCAATTAGACTTTCCCGTATACTACGCAATTGCAAGAGAAGGACTAATCTTCAAAGATTTACCAGAAGGGGATTTAACAAATACTGATAATTTAAATGGAGATGTAACACCAATACTAGATGAAATAGTTAATAATACCCCTGCACCAAAAGGAGATATTAATGGCACATTTCAAATGCAGGTAACCTCCTTAGAGTATGATAATCATTTAGGTAGATACCTTGTTGGTAGAATAAATAGAGGACAAGTTAAAGTAGATAGTCCCATTATCCTTCTTTCAAAGGAAGAAAAAATTCAAGGGAGAGTAAAAGAGCTTTTCACAAAAGAAGGTCTTTTCTGGGAACCAACAGAGAGTGCAATAGCTGGAGATATTGTAGCATTAACAGGTATTGAATCTACTGCAATAGGTGCAACCATATGTGATATTAGTAATCAAGAAGTATTACCAGATATCAATATTACCCCACCATCAGTAAAGGTCAAATTTGAATCAAATAGCTCTCCCTTTGCTGGAAAAGAAGGGAAGTTTGTAACTGCAAAACAATTAGAACAAAGACTTGAACAAGAAAAAGATACTAATATCAGTCTAAATATCTCTAAGGTCGGGGGTTCATCATACTATGTAGCTGGAAGAGGAGAGCTTCAACTCTCAATTCTTGTTGAACAATTAAGAAGAGAAGGATATGAATTCCAATTGAGTAAACCAGAGGTCGTTTTAATCGAAAGAGAAGGTAAGAAGTTTGAACCAATTGAGGAATTAATAATTGATTGTCCAAGTGAATACTTGAGTATAATTACTCAAGAGGTAAGTAACAGAAAGGGAGAATTAATTGATATTGAAAATAGTGATAATCAAACAAGATTTACATACAGAATTCTAACAAGAAATTTAATAGGTCTTCATAGAATCCTTATGAATGCAACAAAAGGGACAGCACTAATCAATAGCTTTGTATATGATTATGTACCCCACTCAGAAGGAGAAAATCTCTTCAGAAAAGGGGTAATCATATCTGCAGAAACAGGTACTTCTCTTGGATATGCACTAACTACAATACAGGAGAGAGGACAGCTCTTCACAGGTCCTTCTGAAGAAGTATATGAAGGAATGATTATTGGTATTAACAATCATGAACAAGATTTAGAGGTCAACCCATGTAAAGCAAGGCATAAAACAAATGTAAGAATGCTAAGGAGTGAAATGACAGATATATGTCTAAAATCAACAATTCAATTAACAATTGAATATGCGCTTTCCTTTATTAATGACGATGAGCTAATTGAGGTTACACCTAAAAATATTAGACTAAGAAAGAAACTATTAACAAATACACAAAGAACTTGGGCTAAAAGGGGTAATCTAACTGCATATGCTAAACAGCAAATGCAATCAATATAATAACTATTCGTATCTTAATGCCTTAACAGGATCCAATTTTGCTGCTTTCATTGAAGGATATATTCCAGCAACTACCCCAACCAAGATACTAAACATTGTAATTATAAATGCATTCCAGAATTGAAAATGGAAGAACTGATCAATATCAACAAAACCTTGAGTAGAGAGTGTTTGAACTATAAAAGGATCTATTGCTTTCATAAGCAAAAAGGTTACTGATAGTCCTAATATACCTCCAAACAAACCTATTAATGATGATTGAATTAAAAATATCAACAAAACTTGAGTATTTGAAGCCCCAATTGCCTTAATTATCCCTATCTCTCTAGTTTGTTCATATATACTCATAATCATTGTATTAACAATACCTATTGATGCAACAATTGCAGAGATTGAACCAAAAAGAATTAACGCTATTGTTAGTCCCGCTGTAAATGTATCTATAAAACCAAGAATCGTATCTGAAGAGATTACAAACAATTTCAAATCCTCATCAATATATCTTTCGATATCTTTTGTTTTACCCTCATTAGTTGTTACATATAACTGGAAATATCCAACATTCGAAATATAATCTGCACCATCATCATATCCTCCTAAATCTACTAATATATCTAATGCTGTATCATTGTTTACCCAAAAAGCATCATTTCCAGTATCAACAACTCCTACAATTGTAAATTCATATTCCTTATCTATCATGCTTTTTGAAGCTGCAGAAAAGAATGATCCTGAAGATGAACTCTTTGCATGTATCTTCTTTCCTATAATGTCTTCTTGGGTTGTTTCAAAGAAGGATACAACATACTTACTAACAAACATTTCATAACTATCAAGAGTATCTTTATCACCATAAAAACTTTTAAATATATGATGATTACCAGGTAAGTCAGAGGCTGCAATCAATTTCATAGGGTAGGGAGTATCGTCATCTTCTAAGTACATATCTAAACCATTTATAAAAAGAAGAGGTTCAACAGATTCTACTCCACTAATTTGTTGAATCTTCTCTTTAATCTCTTCTGTTAATACAGTTTCCTCTTTCTTTATTCCATCCTTTGTTGGTGCAACAGCCATCCCACCAAAAGACATATTATCTTGCCCTGATACATACAAATCTAAGGGATTAAACCTAGTTTCAATCTCAGAAAGCATTACATTCTTTAAATCCGTCATTCCAAAAAGGATAAAAGACATTAGCATTACAGCAAGCATAATACCAAGACTTGTTAGAGCCGTTCTAAATTTTCTTCTTAATACTAAATTGATAGCATATTTAAACATTTTTTCCATCTACCAAACTTATTCTTTTCTTAGTATGCTTCGCAATATCTTTATCATGAGTAACTAGTAGTATGGTAACCCCTTCTGATATATTTAGTTCTTGAAGAAGTTGAAGAATAGATTCTCCAGTTTTACTATCAAGGTTACCAGTAGGCTCATCTGCAAGGACAATCTTTGGAGAATCTATCAATGCTCTTGCAATTGCAACTCGTTGTGCTTGACCCCCAGAGAGCTCTTTAGGAAGATGCTTTCTTCTATCACTTAACCCAACCATATCAATAATATAATCTAATCTTTCTTTAATTTCCTTAGAATCTCTTTTCTGAAATTTAATTGGTAACAATATATTTTCTTCAACACTAAGGGAAGGAATTAAGTAAAACTGTTGAAATATTGTTCCTACAATATATCTTCTGTAGTAGTTTTTATCATATTCTTTTATATTCTTTCCATCGATTGTAATTTCTCCTGTATATTCCCAATCTAATCCTCCAAGAATATTCAACAGTGTAGATTTACCAGAACCAGAGGAACCTACAACTGAAACAAAGTCTCCCTTTTCAAGGGTAAAATTAACCCCCTGCAAAGCTCCAACACTAATCTCTTTTCCCATTTTGTATTCTCTTTTTAGATTCTTTACTTCGATAAACATAGCTCTTTACTTTATACAAATCCTCATTAGAATTCAATATATTGTGATATAATCATTAATTATGGCTAAAAAATTACGAATATTACAAATAAATAATGAGAAGGATTTAAGCATACTTAGGAATGTTTCTAAAGAAGTAAAAATAGAGGAGATAAAAGACCCTTCTTTTCAAGAGTTTTTAGATGATTTGATATTCACTGCAAAAAATACTGAAACAGAAGAAGGATACAGAGTTGCTGGACTAGCGGCAGTACAAGTAGGAAAAGAAATTAGGGCATTCTGCTACCTTAAAGATAATGATGAATTTGAAGTAATGATTAATCCTGAAATAAAAGTAATTAAGGAAGATTTAGTAATAGGGACTGAAGCATGCTTAAGTATTCCAAATAGGACTGGGGATGTACCAAGATACAAAAAGATTAAAGTTACATTTACTGATAGAGAGGGCAAAAAGAGAAAAGAAAGATTTAGCAACTGGGAAGCAAGAGAAATACTCCATGAATATGACCATTTGGAGGGTGTTTTGTTTACAGATAAAACCATTGACTAGAAACTTTTTCAAAATACATATACAATTATCCTAGTTTAAATAACTGTAACTGCCTTCATATGAAAAAAATACTTTTAACAGCATTAATACTTCTTCTATCCCCAATTACACTATTAGCAATTGGAGATATTTCCCTTTCACAACTTTATGCTCAAGCAGAACTTTCAGAATTAGAACAAATTGAACAACAAAGAATTAAAGGTTTAGAAGAACAACTAGGTTTTAGCTTACCAAAATATACTGACAATCCAAGCTATGTTATTACATTCCAAGATCCTTCTCCAGGTAAGAATGGTATTCAAATTGAGATAGATGGTAAAGAATTTGTAGAAATAACTAGTCCGTATACATTTCCCGCATTAAGTATTGGTGAGCATTCTGTAAAATTTAGATTCAATGATAAGGACGGAAATACACAAACCTTAGAATATTCACTAATTGTTGTACCAAGAACTCCAATCATTAATCCTCCTGTGGTAGAGGATAAAGTTATAACAATTAATGGAACAGGTCTATCAAATTCTGAAATATTTCTTTTTTTAACATCAAATACTTACAATCTTAAGGATACAGTCACAACTAATTCTAGTGGAGAGTGGAGTTTTACCGTTACCCAAGAAGAAGGATTTGCAGAAGGGATATATACCTTAACTGCATATACAAGAAAATATGGCTATGCAAGTGAGCTATCCGATGCAACCGTTTTTGAGGTAGGAGCAAGTGGCATATTTCAAAACAATGGTAACAAATCTATTGTATCTTTTGCTTTTAAAGATTTAAAAGGGGTAAACATAATAGATGTTTTAGGTAAAAATCCGGATCTGATAATATTAATTCTTACTCCTTTCATTTTAGGTTGCATATTAGCCCTAGTAGGAAGAAACATTATTAAATCAAACAAAGAGGAATATATATCAAAAAAAGTTGAAAACAGTATTAAAGGAGAGAAAAATGGAGAAGAGAAAACCTTAAGGGAACTTTTTGAATCAAATGGCAAAGAAAAAGCTCCAGAAGAACAAATTAAAATAAATACGGATGTAAGCAAAAAGATAACAAAGATGAAAAAAGAACCAAAAGTAATAAGTAAAGAAGATTTCCTTAAAGATTTTAAATCTGTAGATCCTGACGACAGTGCAGGAAAAGAAAAACCTGCAGAGAAAGTAAAAAAAGAAATTAAGGTATCTCTCACCTCAAGAGAAGAATAAGCTTAATAAATGTGATAAAATCTCCTATCTATAAGCCAAGGTGGTGGAATTGGCAGACACGCTACGTTCAGAGCGTAGTCCAGTAATGGGTGGGGGTTCAAATCCCCCTCTTGGCAAACTACTTAGTCCAGTATGCAATATCTTCAAATCTTTCGTGGGGGAATATAATATTTTGAATTTCTCCAACTTTTATATCTTTTTTTACAACGTATTTGTAATTAGGGTGATAAAGAAATACTACTGGAGCATCCTGTGTAAGATATCTCTGGAATAGTGTATATTTCTCTTTTCTTACTTTTTGATCAACACTCCTTCTTCCATCTTCTAAAAGAATATCTACTCTTTCATAGCTATAACCTGAAAGATTTAAGTCTGGATAGTTACTCTTTATTGAATGCCATAGATTGTATTGATCTGGATCTACTGTTGTTACAACCTCATACATAAGGAGTTCGAAATCTCTTGTAGCCACAATTTCTTGAGTCAGTTGAGTATATGTTAATGGTTCAAGATTAATAACAATACCTTCGTCTTTAAGCATATCTTTAAAGACATTCGCTAATCGATTGTTAAAGTCACTATTATAATAACTAAGATTGAAACTTAATATCTTTTTATCCTCACTTTCAAAATATCCACTAGTTTCGTTCTTTGTATATCCCAAGCCAGATAGGAGTTCCGCAGCCTTTGCAGGATCATACCCATACACAGTTTGTTCAGGATTATACGCCCATGAAGTAGAAGGTATTGGTCCATTTGTCACTACACCTGATACTTGGGATTCTTCTAAGAACAACTCTTTGTTAATCAAATGATTGAGAGCAATTCGAATTTCTTTCCTTTCTAATTTTTCCTTTCTGGTATTAAAAAATATCATCCTAATTCTTGAGAAGAGTGTAGTCTCATATTCAACATAATCTGGATATTCCGTAGAAAATTTCATGCTACTACTGTCGACACCTCCCATTGCATCCAATACACCATTCCTAAATGCTGCCTCTAATGATTTATAATCAGAGTAAAGACGATATACAATTGTATCTATCTTTGGAGTAACCCAGTAATGCTCAGAGGCCTTTAAATATACAACATTAGGCTCAGACCTATACACCCTATATGCTCCAGAACCGAGAGGATATCTTGAAAAGGCATTAAATGGAATATCGCTAGTAGAGACATCTTCCAAAATATGCTTTGGTACAATATACACAGAGACTATCTCAAAAAAAGTAGCATTACTTTCTGGTAAAGTAAATCTTAACTTATCCTCAGATATCTTATCTATCTTTACATCTACAAGAGTTGAACCTACTGTATCATATCCATGATCTTTTGAGAGTTTTTTTGCTAATTCAAAAGTAAAGATAACATCATCTACTGTAAGTTTCTCCCCATCTTGCCATTTATGAGTTAACGAAATAGAGAAATCATATGTTTTTGCATCACTTGAAACTACCCATTCTTTAGCAATATTAGGCAAAGGTGTTCCATCTGGTGCAAGATCAAGGAATTTTTCAAAAACTAATGCATGAATATCACTATCTACAACATTCTGAGATACAAAAAGAGGATTAAAGGTGGATATAGCTCCGATGTTTCCTTCTACAAAAACCTGTGTTCTCTTTGCAGTAAATACCTCTGCAAAGGTATCACTCCTTAAGAAACCAAACATACCAATTCCCAAGAGAATGAAAATCATAATGAAACTTAATGGTGATGTTCTCTTAAAGAAACTCTCTAAATTTTGGGGATATTCCCAAATATAGTCTCTAAGAGTTTTTTTCCTTTTGTTAACAACACCGACTTTGATAACATCTTGGGAAGGTTTTAGAAGTTCAAAAGCCTCTTTCATGGAGAGTTTCTTTGAGCCTGTTTTTTTGGCATCTTCCATATGCTTTTCCATTTGTTACTCTTAACCTAAGAATACTTAACTAATACTAATGAGATAGCAACTAATACAAGAGCAAGAAACATTGTAAAGTAGTAAAGAAATTTTTCAAATCCTCTTTTAGTTCTAAATACCTCACCACCACCTCCAAACATCTTTCCCAAACCTTCAGCCCTGTTTTGTAAAAGTACAGAGACTACTATCAATGCACAGACTGCTATCTGAACATAAAGTAATATATTTTGTAATGTTGCATCCATGGAATCGATTATACTATATTATGAGCTTTTCTCAAGAACAAAAAGTAGAGAACCAAGAAATGAAGCAGATACCGAAGCAAATACCATTGTAATGATTGGTGTCATTTCAAAACTATTAATTATTAAACTTCCTAAATCCCAACCTTCAAAGGTATATGCCTCTATATAGAAGCCAGTCATAAAAAAATCTAATAGGAAAAACATACCAATACAAATCAATGAAGACATTAAAATTGTTGTTATAAAATTCTCTTTAATAGTAAGAAATTTAAGAATAGGGGAAACCATTAACATGCCAATTGAAAGTACTAAAAGAGAAGCAATTAAATACAAAGTATTAATTGGAAGTACAATACCTTTAAAAAGAGTGAAGATGAAATACGAAACAAGCATAAACTGAATTAAATGCTTAAAAAAGTTCTTCATAATTATCCTACCAATCTTATTCCTTGCATTTTACATGCATAAAAGTTTCCTTTGCAATACTTTTTCTCTTTTTCTAAGGATAAATATAATATAGGATAGTACTTAGCTTGTTACATATACAAAGATTCATGTATATTTAGGTATAACTGTCCAATATGAAAGAATTAGCCAAAACAAAAATAGTAGCTACAATAGGTCCATCATCTTGGGATGAAAAGATTCTCAAAGATATGATTTACAATGGAATGTCCATTGCAAGAATTAATGCTTCATTTGCAGATTTTGATGAACTTAAAAGAGTATCAAGAAGCATTAGAAAGCTCTCACCAAGAGTTGCTGTTATGCTTGATACCAAAGGACATAAGATAAGAGTAACAGGATTTGAGAAGGAAAAAGAACTTAAAACAGGTGATACTGTTGTCATTCTTTCAGAGGATACTACATACAAGGAACCTCTTTCAGACAAACATATAGCAATAACATATCCCAACCTACATAATGAGATCTCTAGACATGCAAAAATATTGCTAGATGATGGTAATATTCTGCTTTCAGTAGAAGATATTAGAGGAGAACAAATATTATGTAAAATTGAACAGGGAGGAATACTTAAGCCAAAAAAGACAGTAAATATTCCTGGTACCCATCTAAACTTCCCAAGTCTTAGTGAAAAAGATGAAGGAGATATTAAATATGCTGTAAAAAACGACTTTGATTTTATCTCTGCCTCATTCATTCGAAATGTACAAGATGTTGCAATGATTAGAGAAGCGATGGGTAATACAGATTGCAAACTAATAGCGAAGATAGAGGATCGGGAAGGATTAGACAACTTTGATGAAATATTGCCTTTAGTAGATGGCATTATGATTGCTCGAGGTGATATGGGAGTAGAATTACCTCTTGAGGATGTACCTATTTATCAAAAACAAATGATATATAAATGCAGGAATGTTGGTAAGCCTGTTATTGTTGCAACTCAAATGTTAGAGAGTATGAGAGAAAATATACGACCTACAAGAGCTGAGGTTAGTGATGTAGCAAATGCCATTATGGATGGTACAGATGCAGTAATGCTTTCTGCAGAGACCTCTACTGGAAAATATCCCGTAGAAGCTGTTAAAACTATGAACAAGATTGCATTGAGAGTTGAGAATATTCTTAAACCTCAAAAGGTTATGGGAGATACAAGTGCATGTATTGAAACAGACGAGCTTTGTAGGAGTCTTTTTGATATGACAGAGAGAGTAATGATAAAGGGAATAGTAGTAATATCAGTCACAGGGAAAACAGTTAGAAGCCTATCAAGACATAGACTTAATATTCCAATATGGGAAATTGCTGAAAATATTAAACAGGTAAGACAAAGTGGTATATTACGAGGAGTTAAGACATACTACCTAAATGAATTTCCTAAAGACAGAGACAAGGCTGTAAAGCAAGCCGTAGAAACCGTATATTCATACGGAGAGTTGGATTTAAACGATAAAATTGCTATTATTAGTGGCAGTTCTATTAAAAACAAATCCACTAATACCATCCTAGAGATAGTAGAAGTGAAAGACATAATTGCCTAACAAGGTGACGTAGCCAAGCTGGTTAAGGCCGCGGTCTGCAAAACCGCTATCACGGGTTCGAGTCCCGTCGTCACCTTATGTATTGAAAAACAGGTATTTTAGAGATAGAATACGAACAGATTTAGCCGAGATGGCGGAACAGGCAGACGCGCGGGACTTAAAATCCCGTTCTAGAAATAGAGTGGGGGTTCGATTCCCCCTCTCGGCATATTACTCATACAAGCGATTCTTCCCATTTTTCCTATATTCCTCATGTTGTTTCTTAGGATCACAACCTACGGGAAATTTCTTTGCTAGTTTTGGAAATTTTTCATCAAAAGCTTTTTCAATATCAATACCTGATTTATCAGCTAATCTGAACAAATACCATAAAACATCAACAAACTCATATGATATCTCTTTCTTCTCTTCCTCGGTAAATTCTTTAAATTCTTTTTGCCATTGATAGTGCTCAGCAAGCTCTCCAAGCTCAGAAAAGGTTGCTGTTAAAAGACCAGTAGGGCTGGAATGACTCCATCCTCTCTCATCACAAAATTTCCGTATATTCTCTGTAATCTCTTGTACACTCTTCATATATTAGTCAGCATCTTCAAACATATCAGGATTTTCATTACCACACCTTGGACATTTCTTTAATTCTTTCATTCCTTCATAAAGATAACCACAGTTAAGACATTTCCATCTTAACCATCTACTTTCCAAATCTTCTGGATTAGTATCGTGTGTAGCTAAACCATTTGTAGGTGGAACATGCTCTGTTGGATCCAAGTTAGTATCTTGATTAGGAACTTGTGTATTACCATTATTTAATGTATCGTCCATCTTCTAATTCCTTTAAAATTAAATTAAAAGTCTCCACCTCATCTAAATTAGAGGTGTCTAAAACAATATCGTAATACTCTGAAGGCTTATCATATTTAATCTTATACAATCTTTGATACTTCTCCTTATCTATCCTGTATCTCTTTTTTAACCTTCTGTGTATCTCAAATCTTTTCCAAATTTTTGCAATACCAGTAATACCCTCTTTAGAAATCTGTCTTTCTATTCTTTTTTCCATTTCGCAATCTAACCATATTGTTGCAGTACAAGGAATGTTTCTTACTTTTGCTAAAGCTCCAAATATTTTACTTTCAATTAATATATTTCCTACTTTTGAATACTCTAGTAAAAGGTTATCAATCTCTAAATCCAAACTGTTTCCACCTTCAGAAATCTCTTGTAAGAACTCTTCAAAAGATTCAAAATCTTCTTCCTTTGCTTTCTCTCTAAACAAATCTCCAGCATAAATACGAGGTATAGAGAAATGCTTGGCAAGCATCTCAGAAATAGTAGAACTACCTGAACCACCTGGACCTCCAACAACAAGTAATATCTTTTCTCTCTTTTGTTTCATATTACAATATATAGTATATTAGTAGACGTACAATGTCGAGAAAAGAAGTAAAAAAAAGACAAAGCACAACAAACAGACAGGGTCCTGATAAAGGGATTCTTTTTTTCTTAATCATTATGGCTATCTTTGGAGCCATTATGATTTATGATGCAAGTGTATATCAAGCTAATCAACTCTTTAAAGATCAATTCTATTTCCTAAAGCAACAAGTACTTTGGCTCTTCATCGGTACCATACCAGCATTCTTCTTCTATTTCATTGACTATCGGAAACTTCTTAAATTAGCACTTCCAGGTTTAATAACCATTATTATCCTTTTAATATTAGTTCTAGTATTTGGCGAAGAAGTTAATGGTTCAAAAAGATGGTTTCAAATTGGCCCCATCCCTCCCATTCAACCTGCAGAATTCGCAAAAATCATAGTTGTAATGTATTTCTCCAGCTGGTTAGCTAAAAGAGAACATAGCTATACAAAGTTTGAAGATGCTCTTAAAAAGGGCTTTGGTAACAGTTTACTTGGTTTCATTGCGATATTAGGAGTAGTAGCCGTATTAATACTTCTGGAACCTGACTTAGGAACTACAATGATAATATGTGTAACTGCTTTTGCAATGTTCTTTGTCTCAGGAAAAGACAAGGCTCACAGCCTTGGCTCTTTCCTCATGATATTTCTTTTACTACCAATAGCTGCCATTGCAGCAATACTTGAACCATACAGATTAAGTAGAGTTCAAACTTTCCTAAACCTAATACTCACAGGAGAAGTATCAGATCCAAGAGGAAGTGGGTATCAAATGCAACAGATATTGATAGGGATAGGATCAGGAGGATTCTGGGGTAAAGGGTTTGGACAATCAAGGCAAAGATTTGGATATTTAGTTGAGAATACAGCTTTCACAGATTCAATCTTTGCAGTAGTCCTTGAAGAATTAGGCCTTTGGGGAGGAGCGATAATAGTGTTTTCTTGGATATTCTTCCTTTGGAGGGGATTTAAAATTGCTATGAATGCAATTGATAGGGAAGGTCAACTATTAGCTGCAGGTATAACCATATGGTTAACATGCCAGGCGTTTTTCAATATGGCAGCCAATGTAGGATTAATTCCCTTAACAGGAATACCTCTACCATTCCTTACTTATGGAGGATCTAGTACAATAGTGACATTAATGGCATTTGGATTACTTTTAAATGTAAGTAGATATGCAAAACAAAAATAACAAGAAAATTCTTGTAGTAGGGGGAGGAAGCGGAGGACATCTTTCAAGTGCAAATGCTCTACTTGAATCTATGTTAGATGAATATATGATTCCTGCTGAAAATATCGTATATGTTGGAGGAGATTTAGGTATGGAAGGAGAAAGGGTTGGGAATTCGTTAGAACAGAAACAAATGGTTAACAAACCATACAGTGTATATTTTTTAAGAGCAGGTAAACTTCAAAGACAAATTTCCTTTAATACCGTTAAATTACTATTCAGAACAATATTAGGCTTTTTTGATGCAGTAAAGATATTAAAAATAGAAAAACCAAATCTAGTTATTTCTACTGGAGGATTTGTATCAGTTCCCATATGTATTATAAGTTGGATATCAAAAATCCCAATATATTTACATGAACAAACTGCTTCTGTTGGACTTTCAAACAAGATAGTTGGAAAGCTTGCAAAAAGAGTATATGTATCATTTAAAGAATCTACTAAATATTTTTCTAAAGGTAAGGCTTTACACGTTGGAAACAATGTAAGAAAGGCTATCTTTACAAAAGAAAAAAATGACAATACAAGTAAAGAAATAGTAGAGATATTCAAAAATTCAAAAGAGTTTCCCGTTATATATGTTTCAGGAGGCAGTCTTGGATCTCATATATTAAATAGGAAAGTAATTTCCTCTTTGAACCAACTATTAGAGAAATACTCCGTAATACTTCAAACTGGTGATAATCAACAATTTAAGGATTTTGAATATGCTCTAGGTAAGAAACTTGAATTGGATGAAAATATTTCTAGAAGATTTCTTCCTGTAAAATATATAGAGAAGGAAAATATTGGATATGTACTTAACAATATGCATCTTTTTGTTGGTAGGTCTGGTGCAAACACTGTATATGAAATAGGAGTATTAAAAAAGAATGCTCTCTTCATTCCAATTCCTTGGGTAACACACAATGAACAGTATCTTAATGCAAAAGTATTAGAGAATATCGGTACAGCTAAAATATTGGAGGAAAAATATCTTACTGAGAGCAATCTATTAGATGAGATACAAAGACTCGAAGAGCAATTAAAACTAAGAGAAATTCAGTATGAGAAACTTGATGAACTATTCCCAATAAATGCAACCTCAAGAATTTTAGACGATATATTGAAAGAAAAATAAATGAAAATAGAGAGAAACAAAAACTTAAAAGATTACAACCAGTATGGTGTTGAAGCTAAGGCTAAATATTTTGTTGAAATCTCTACCAAGAAAGAGATTGTCGATGTTCTTAAATCAGAATATTCAAAAGATAATCTATTAATACTTGGAGATGGTAACAATATTCTTTTCACTAAGGATTTTGATGGATTAATAATAAAACCAAATCTTAAAGGAAGAAAAATTGTTGAAGAGAATGATGACTTCGTTTTAGTTGAAATGGCAAGTGGAGAAAATTGGGATGAGTTTGTGAAATGGGCAGTAAAAAACAGTTATCAGGGTATAGAAAATATGATTTTAATCCCAAGCAGTATAGGAGGTGCTGTTTCTCAAAATATCGCTGCCTACGGACAAAATATTATGGATGTAGTTACAAAAGTATATGCAATTGAAATTGAAACGGGAGAAGAAAAAGAGTTTGAGCATAAAGATTGTGAATTTAAATATAGAGAAAGTATTTTTAAGAAAAAATTTAAGAACAAATATATTATTACCTCTGCAGTATTTAAACTTAATAAGGTAGTAAAGGAATTAGAAACTAGTTACCACGAAAGAAAGTCAAGATATGGCTCTTTAGAAGATGAGCTAAAATCTTTTGCCAAAGAACCATATACAATTCACAACGTCATGACTGCAGTAATAAATCAGAGAAATAAAAAGCTGCCCTCTGTTAGTGAATACGGTACATGTGGTTCAGTCTTTGCAAATCCAACGATATCAAAAGAAAAATATTTAGAACTTTCAAAAATAATCTCAGAGTTACAATCGTATCCGGTAGATAAACTACAATATACTATAAAAGAGTGGGATAAAATTAATGATAATTATGTAAAAATCCCTGCAGGTAGAATTATTGATGAACTAGGATGGAGGGGAAAGTGGGAAAGAAATGTAGGAGTATATGATAAGCATGCTCTCTGTATAGTTACAAATCGTAAAGCTAATGGAAAAGATATATATGAATTCTTAGAGAATATTCGTAATGATGTAAAAAAGCATTACGATATAGATCTTGAATATGAAATTAATATTATTTAACAATCACATATGTCCAATTTAAAAGTCCGTGGAGGTAAAAGATTAAGCGGTGAAATAACTCCTGCAGGAAATAAAAACTCTGCATTACCAATCCTTTGTGCAACTCTGCTTACAGATGAATCAATAACAATACATAATTTCCCAGATTTAACAGACATTAATAAATTAATTGACCTTATGGTTGAACTTGGTTCAAAGGTTGATTGGAACAAGGAAGAACAAACGATAACAATAGATAATTCTAAATTTTGCGATTCCTTTGGAGAAGAAGGTTTTCCACTAGGTATGAGGGGAGCACTATTAATTCTTGCACCACTTTTGTATAGACATAAATATCTTGAAATAGAGGAGGAAATAGGAGGGTGTTCTCTGGGTATTAGAGAAATAGATCCACATTTAGATGTTTTTAAAAGGTTAGGAGCAAAAGTAGATACAAATGGTTCGATCAAGATAGATGCAAAAAGTGGATTGACAGGAGGGGAGTTATGGCAAGACTATATGTCCGTTACTACAACAGAAAACTTTGTTATGGCAGCTGCTTTAGCAAAGGGAAAATCTGTAATGGTTAATAGTGCATCAGAACCACATGTACAAGATTTGTGTAATTTTCTTGTTAGTATGGGTGCAAAAATAGATGGAATCGGTTCTTCGACATTAATTGTTCAAGGAGTACAAGAACTTCACGGTACAGAGTTTACCGTATCTTCTGATCATCATGAAATTACAACACTACTTGCTCTTGGTGCAATGACGGGAGGTAGCGTAAGAGTAACAAATGCTATTCCTCACCACTTCTCATTAATTAATAGGACATTTGAAAAATTTGGTGTAAATGTAAAATATGAAGGAGAAACTGCATATACAGAAAACAATGGCAATTTAAAGGTAGTTGAACCATATACAAAGAATCTATTACAAAAAGTAGAGGCTGCTCCATGGCCATATTTTCCCGCAGATTTACTTCCCCTTATGCTTGCTCTAGCTGTTAAATCAGAAGGTAACATTATGTTCTGGAACAAGATATATGAAGGAGGATTGTTTTGGATACCTGAGATGATAAAATTTGGAGCACATATTGTAATGTGTGATCCACACAGAGTAATTGTATTCGGTGGGAAAGAATTAAAACCTGCAACAGTAGATGCCCCTAATATTATTAGGGCTACAGTAGCTCTCCTTATGGTTGCACTTACTATTGAAGGAGAAAGTATAATTAAGGATGCAGATAGTATAAAAAGGGCACATCCAAACTTTGTTGAAAATCTACAGAAATTGGGTGCAGATATCGAATGGATTGATTAAGTGATTGAATAAATTACATATAACAGAGAGATTTTACTATTATCTCCTTTTATTAATCTTCTTTCATATCATAAATTTTCTCCCTATCAGTTAGTAAAGTCTTTTTTCTATATCTTCTTTTAGAAGCATTTTTCTAATAAATTACAGCTTGTAGTATTTCACTCTTGACCTTAATTCTACCCGATGGTACATTAGTGGCAAGAAGTGGTAAAAAGTGGCAAAAGATGATATACATATAAATATGATAATTGGAGAATACAGAAGTAAAGTAGGTGAAAAGAAAAGAGTATCACTTCCCAAGAAATTTAGAGACGAATTAGGAGAGGAAATAATATTAACAAGAGGATATGAGAATTCTCTAATACTTGTTAATAAGCAAATGTGGAACAAAGTAGCAAAGGAAGTAATTGATGGCTCTTTTATAAACAAAAATATCCGTGATACAAGTAGATTCCTTGTAGGAGGAGCAACAGAAATTACAATTGATAAGCTTGGAAGATTTTTAATTCCTGAAGCACTCTTTGAACATGCAGAACTTAAAAAAGAAGTAGTTTTCATAGGGTTAGTAAATTGGATAGAGCTCTGGGATAAAGAGAAATGGGAAGAAAGACTTAATTACCTTAAAGAACATGGTGAGGATATAGCAAACGAAATTAGTAAAATGAATACCACTAACTAATGAAAAAAATACACGTACCAGTACTACTTCAAGAAACTATAGATTCACTTAATATCAACCCAGAAGGCTTTTACATAGATTGTACCCTTGGAGATGGAGGACATAGTTTTGAAATTTTTAAAAAACTTAGCCCTAATGGTCTACTAATCAGTATAGATCAAGATCAACATGCAATTGATTTTGTAAAAGAATATTACAAGGACGAAATAAAGGAGAATTGGGTAATAGAGAAGAGTAATTTTGCAAAAATAAGTGAAATTGCTTCAAAACATGCAAGAAAACCAGATGGAATAATAATGGATTTGGGTATTTCTTCAAGACAACTAGAAGAATCATATGATAGAGGATTTAGCTATTTAGAAGAAAATGAACCCCTTGATATGAGAATGGATGAGGAATTAGGAGTTAAAGCAAAGGACCTACTTGTAGTATTACCCGAAAAAGAGTTAACAAAGCTCTTTACAATATATGGAGAAGAGAAGTTTGCAAGAAAAATAGCTTCTGAAATCAAGAAAAGAATTACGCATATAAATACTGTTGGAGATCTTACAAGACTTGTCTATAGAGTTGTGCCGGCAGCTCATCAAAGTTCAAAGAACCCATCACGCAGGGTCTTTCAGGCCCTGCGGATAGCGGTAAATGATGAACTAAATAGCCTAAAGCAAGGGTTAGACAATTCCTTTGAGATCTTAAACATAAATGGAAGGATATCAGTGATAACTTTCCATTCATTGGAAGATCGTATTGTTAAAGATTACTTTAACAATCTTGTAGATAGCGGGAAGGGGGTTCTTCTTTACGAAAATGTTATTGCCCCAACCGACAATGAGATAAGGGAGAACCCTAGGTCCGCGTCTGCAAAATTAAGAACTATCGTAAAAATTAAATAATTCTACTGCCCAGATGAATAAAACTAGTAACAGAAAATCCAATATAGCTATAAAGATGTTTTTAATGACCCTTCTAATTTTTGGCGTATCTCAATTAGTAGTTAATTCTGTTTTAACACCCTTAGGTGTTAAACTACAAACTCTCAATACCGAAAAGGAACATCTTGTAGAAGAGAACCGACAGATATCTGAGGAGATTGCAAAAAATAGTTCAATAAAGGTAATAGAAAATCTCTCTGATAAGAAATTAAATCTTACACAGGAGAAACAACAAACTGTAGTATATATTGAAGACACTACACTTGTTGCTAATAGGTCAAATGAGTAAACTAAGTCACTTACATTCCCCAACGAAAAGTAAAGGTAAAAAAAGTAGCCTTTTTTCAAACATACAGAAAAACAATTACAATATTGTAATCTTCTTAATTACTCTAATGGGAGTAATAATTTTGGCACAAGCATTTAGATGGCAAGTCTTGGAAGCAGAAAAATTTCAACTAATGGCTAAACAGCAATATCAAGACAACAACAGACATACTGCAGAAAGAGGAATAATTAGAGCTTCAGATGGAACTGTACTTGCTGTAGATCAACCAATTTGGAATATATATGCTACACTCAGCCTGGACCCAAGAGAAAGAGAACTCTTCTTTAGTAAAAAGGATAAATTCATAGCTACAGTATCATCAATTTTAACAGTTGAAAATGACACAATTGCTTCAAAAATTACGGATAACTTTGTATATGCTGTACTAGCCAAGGGTGTAGACAATGAAAAGAAAAATGCTCTCCAGTCTGAGAATATCTTTGGTACAGAGAGTATTGATAGACGAGGATTCGGTTTGTATTTTGAAAAAAGTGTAAGAAGAATATATCCAAATGCAGAACTTGCTTCACATATTCTTGGCTTCATGGGTAAAGATTCACAAGGGAAAGATTTAGGCCAGTACGGAATAGAAGGCTTCTACTTTGGCGATATTACAGGCAAGGAAGGATATACATATGAGGAAAAAGATTCAAGAGGAAATACAATCTTAACAGCAGAGTATGAACCTGTACTACCACGCTCAGGGAAAGATTTCAAATTAACGATACGACCATCTATACAAAATAAGGTGGAGAAATATCTCAAGGAAGGTGTAGAGAGAACTGGTTCAAAGAGTGGAACTGTCATTATTATGAATCCTAAAACAGGAGAAATACTCTCTATGGCTAACTATCCTACATTTAATCCAAATGAATATTGGAGAGTTTCTGATCCATGGATATTTAAAAATCTAGCAGTAGCAGATGTATATGAATACGGTTCTGTACAAAAGCCAATTACAGTAGCACTAGCATTGGAGTCTAAATCTGTAGATGAAAACCATACATGTAATGATGCTACTGGATACTTAGATCTATATTCAGCAACAGGATATGAAGACTTAAAAGGAAGAAGAATTAGTACATGGGATAGATTACCAGATGGAGTACAAAATCTTGCAGATATGCTAAAAAACTCCAACAATCCCTGTATAGCGCAAACTGCTCTTAAAATAGATTCTGCATACTACTATTCAAAACTAAAAGAATTTGGAATAGGGGAGTTCATTGGAATAGGTTTACAGGAGGAAACTACAAGCTATCTTAAACCTTTTAGTCAATGGACAAGATTAGATATCATTACTGCCTCATATGGACAAGGTATTTCCGCAACACCATTACAAGTGCTTTCTGCAATTAGTTCAATAGCAAACCATGGTTTAAGAATGAGACCATATGTAATATCTGAAATCTCTGACGAAAAAGAGAAAATACAATTTAAACCTCAAGTTCTTTCTCAACCAGTATCAAAAGAAATTGCAGACAAAGTTGCTGAAATGATGTCCCATGTAATTGAAGATGGAGGTATTAATGAAAGAGAAATTAAGCTTCTTGCGGAGTATTACGTTGCAGGAAAAACAGGTACAGCTCAAGTAGCTAAAAAGGATGGACCAGGATATGAAGAGAGGAAAACAATAACAACGTTCGTTGGTTTTGCACCCGCAGATGATGCAAAGATGATTATGCTAGTTAGGTTAGAAGAACCAAAAACAAGCCCATATGCTTCTCCGACAGTAGTACCTCTTTGGACTGATATTTTTTTGGGAATTGTAAATGACCTAGAAATAACTAAAAGAAACTGAGATAATTCTAAATAAATTCAAATTAAAGAAAAAATGATTCCCATAATTAAAGAGAGCTTAAACTTCTTACTAATTTCAACTCTAGCTTCAATAATCTTTGCTCCAATAATGATTGAGATTCTTTACAGATTTAATCAAGTAAGTGGCCTTAAGAAGACAAAATTAGGCTCAAGAGAGGGTACCAACTCAATGTTTTTAAGGATAATGAATGTCACAAAAACAAATGGTACACCAAATATGGGAGGCATTTTAGTATGGATTGTAGTACCAATAGTTACCTTTATTTTCGCTCCTCTTACTCCAGTTTTGAAAGTACTTTTACTTGGATTTATGCTCTTTGGTTTCTGGGGATTTATAGATGTCGCTATCTTCACTAATGGGTTTAAAAATAATGCAAAAATGAAAGCATTACAAGAAACCTTTGAATGGAGACTAGCAAAATTAACAATAGCTATACTTCTAAACTTAATAGTAATGTTCGTTCTTTACAGAACTGGAGAATTCACTACGATGAACATTTTCAGTGTACTTTCAATTGCTGTATCTCCTGCAATATTAATACTTGCAGCTATAGTAGGGCAGTTTGCAATATACTCCGGAGAGCTTACAGATGGTTTAGATGGATTAATGATGGGAATATTCACAATCATAACATCAGCCATGATTGCCCTATTAACAATACAAGGTCAATATGAGTTCCTACCTTTCTTAGCAATACTTCTTGGTGTACAAGTAGTAGATCTTTACTTTAACATTCCACCAGCAAGATTCTGGAACGGGGGACCGGGAGCAATGCCAATTGCATTCTCAATCTTCTTCATTGGTCTAGTGACTAACAATTTACCTGCATATTTTTTGATGACTGCTATAACATGGGTAATAATGGGATCAAGTGCTATACAAATTCTAAGTATGAAATTCTTCAAAAGGAGGGTATTTAAAATTGCACCACTACATCATCACTTCCAAGCAGTTGGATGGCCACAATACAAGGTAACGATGAGATTCTGGTTATTTACTCTTTTCCTATCTATCTTAGGAATATATGTGGGATTACTTTAAGCACCTTTCTTCCTTCTCACAGATATTCTGACCTAATTTACAAACACAAAGGGAACATCCATCAGAGGAGTTATATACATCTCCTTCATTCCTTAAAAAACCCTCATATGAACAATTTCCCGAAGGAATTAAAGAACCATATTCATCTTGATAGAAGAGTTTAAAGTTATCACCAAATCTAACAGGTACATTTGAGATTTCAAACGCTGATTCACTGATACAGGGAATACTAAATGCCTTATCTAATAAATTACTCCCTATTGTGAAAATAATTCTATCTTCTTCAAACTTATAAAAACCTACTTGTGGAGCCACGTTATTACCTCTGTTACAAACAGTCGTTTTCTCCGTTACAACTTTAAGAGTTGTACCCACTTGGGAGATATTTACAAATCTAATATCCCTTGGAAATGATTCTTTGCTTCCAACAGCATTTTGGAATTCATATGTAAAGCCAAGATTCTCAGTAGTAAATTCTTCCGACCTTATAGTCAATCCTGTTTCGGATTCATCACAAACTACATTCCCCTTACTATCACACATACAGTTTTTTTCTCCATCAAAAACAATATCACCATATGCACACTTAGTAAGACCTAGAGAATTTTGAATTGTAAGTATGAAAAGACCAACCACTGAGAGGGAAAGACACACCGTTATTACCACCAACCAATTAACATACCAACTTGTTTTCATCGCAAAACATATTGTATCACATTAAACGAAAAATTTTGCAACCTCTACATTATACTACATCGATTGTGTTAGAATACCAACATGCATGATTCACATATTCATATCGCATTGAGCCCACTAAAAGAAAATATTCTAAGTGATATCCAAGAATTTGTAGAAAATGGAGGGAAGAAGATATTAGCTCAAAGTACTGATATTGCAGATTACATTGATACTATAAATTTAGTAGAAGAAATAAATACCTTGTATCCGGATGTAATAGATTTAGCACTAGGAATTCATCCAACAGTATATGGAGAATGTTTAGAAAAGAACTCTGTAAAAGATATCGATTTATACAAATATGCTAAAAAACAGATTAATTACTTTGATGAGGTCTTTGAGAAAAACAAATCTAAAGTAAAAGCAATAGGGGAGGTAGGACTAGACTATTTTGAAATGAATACATACTTAGATATTGAAGAGAAACAGAAAGAGGAATTAAAAGAAATTCAGAGGATGGCATTTAAAATGCATACTAAGCTTTCACTAAAGTATAATTTGCCACTTAGTATACACTCTAGAGACTTACCAGAAAGCACAGAAAGTACAAAAGATATTCTCAAAATATTGGCTCATGAAGGCAAAGGTACCGCCAAAGGAGTTTTTCATAGCTATACTGGAGAAATATCTTCGATTGAAGAGATATTAAATATGGGAATGTATGTAGGATTTAACGCAATTATTACATACCCAAGTGGTGCAAATGTAAGAAAGCTACTAGAAGAAGTACCCTTAGAAAGAATTCTCTTTGAAACAGATGGACCATTTCTACCTACTCAAAGTGTAAGAAAAAACAAAAAAGATACCAAAAGGTATGGAAGACCTGTACTTGTTAAAGAAATAATTCAATATGCAGCAGAGATAAAGGGAGTCTCACCAGAAAAGTTAGAAAAAATTACAGACCAAAACTATTTTACTCTCTTTGGGAAGTAATATTGGCAAGAACAACAAACTCTCCATGAGGATTTTCTTCGTATCCTTTTCCTTTCAAGATATTGATAACTTCTGTAGTGCTACCCTGTATAACCTCTTCACGAGATTTGGTTAAATCTTTAAGTAGAACTACAAAAGTAGTTTCATCTATTAAAGAAATTAACTCCACAAGAGACAATATCCTTTTGGGAGATTCATATACAACAGTTGTACCTTGAGATAGATATTTTTTTAATAACTCAATTCTTTTCTTTTCTGACTTAGGTAAAAATCCTAAGAAAGAAAATTTGTCTGTAGGTAAACCACTAATTGAAAGAGCGGCAGTAAGAGCACTAGGACCAGGAATACTCTCTATCTCATATCCACTTTTTCTAAGCTCCCTTACCAACTTAAAACCTGGATCACTGATAAGGGGAGTTCCACAATCAGAAACCAAAGCGAGATTTAATCCCATATCTAATTTTTCATATATCTTTGACATCATTCTTTCATGATTTTGATCTCTGTAAGAAACAAGTTGAGTAGGGATATCATATCTTTTCAACAGCTTAATACTCTCGCGTGTATCCTCAGCAAGAATAAATGCAACAGATTTTAAAATTTCAACCGCTCTAAAAGTCATATCCCCAAGATTACCAATTGGAGTAGCAACTACATATAGTTTGCCTTTATTCATTTTCTAAAATCTCATTTACTTTAAATATATCGATAACATACTTTTCCAAACCATCTTTAATATCTTTTGAAGAGAGAGCATTTGAAATATTAAATTCCCCTATACAAGTTCTTCTCAATTCTTTTGCAGTTGCATACGTTCCTAGACTAATACCTAAATCATGAATCAATGTTCTTACATATGTCCCAGAACTACATACAATTCTACATTCAATCTTTGGATATTCATATTGTAAAATTTCAAACTCTTTTATAAATACCTCTTTAGGCTTTAACTCTACCGATTCTCCCATTCTAGCTAATTCATACGCTTTTTTCCCATTTACCTTCTTTGCTGAATACATGGGAGGAATTTGTGATATATTCCCAAGGAAACTCTCTTTAACAACCTTTTTAATATCATCAATTGTTGGAATGAGGGTATTTTTCTCCAATACTTTACCTGTAATATCCTGTGTGTCTGTAGAAAAACCAAATTCTCCCTTAACAACATACTCCTTTTCTAAGGAGTGAATTCTCTCCATCAATTTTGTGGCCTTACCTAAAAGTACAAGAAGTAGTCCAGAAGCAAATGGATCAAGAGTACCTCCATGACCAATTTTCTGCCCTTTCTCTAATACTTTTTTTAATTTTCTAATAGCATCATATGAGGTAATTCCTACCTCCTTGTCTATTAATAGAATTCCATCTATCATATACATATATATTACTTTTAAACCTCATATTATCTCATATGCCAAACGGTTTAGCACTCGCAGTAATACTTTTAGTAATAATGCTTTTCTTGGCATACATTGTTTCTATCATTTTGAATTTTCTTACACCCTTTTACTCTACACCAAAAAAAGTAGCAAAAAGGATTGTAGATTTGTTTGAACTTTCTAAAGATGATTCATTTGCAGATCTTGGTAGTGGTGATGGAAGAATGATCTTTATGACTTACAACAGATATAAATGTAAATCTGTAGGATATGAGATAAGTCCTGTATTGTTAGTATATTTCAAAATCAGAAAAGCATTGACTAACCCAATGAACAGAAAGATTGAATTAAAGGAAGAGAGCTTCTTTACAGCAGATCTTTCTAATTACAATGTAGTATACTGTTGCCTTCCACAGGATTTGTTAGTACTACTTGAGAAGAAATTTACACACGAACTCAAGAAAGGTTCTAAAGTGTTCACATACAGGAATCAATTACCAAACAGAAATGGTAAAAAATTTCTAATAGAAGACAAAGAGGTATACCAGTATACCTTCTAGTATTTTTCCTCTTCCCATACTTCCAGAAAGTAGTACAATGGTATACATGGGGGTATACGAGCCGTTAGCATCAAAATACAGACCAAGTACATTAGACCAATTTGTTGGTCAAAGTCATTTGGTAGGTAAAAATGGCCCTATTAGAGAGTTCTTAGAAGCAGGTCAAATTCCTTCAATGATATTTTGGGGTCCACCAGGTACTGGTAAGACAACACTTGCATATATAATCTCACAAAACCTTTACTACGATTTTTACAAAATGCAAGCTGTAGCAAGTGGTAAAGATGCATTAAGAAAAGTAATAAAGATAGCTATTGCTAATCAGCAATACAACAAGAAAACAATTCTCTTTCTAGACGAAATACACAGGTGGAACAAAGCCCAGCAAGATGCACTACTTCCATATGTAGAGAAGGGGATAATCATTTTAATTGGAGCAACAACTGAAAATCCTTCTTTTAGTATAAACAGTGCACTACTCTCCAGAACGAAAGTTTTTGTTTTCAATCAACAGACAGAGGGGGATATAGAGTCTTTAATATCAGATATTTCTAAAAAGGAATATCCCAAAATCTCTATTCCAAAAAAATCTTTAAAAATATTAGGTAAACTTTCAAATGGGGATATTCGCTCAGCTATAAACATTTTGGAAATGGCAGTGACACTTGCTCTAGCAAGTGATAAAGATGGAGAAGATCTAAAGATATCCGAGGATGTATTACAGAAAGTAATACAAAGACCTCTCTACTATGACAAAAATGGGGAGGAGCATTACAACATTATCTCTGCAATTCATAAATCGATGAGATCAAGTAATGCGGACGCTGCTGCTTACTGGGTTGGAAGAATGCTCTCAAGTGGAGAAGACCCTTTGTATGTAGCAAGAAGATTACTTAGATTTGCTAGTGAAGATGTAGGGAATTCGGATCCTCAAGCTGTAATATTAGCAAATAGTGTATATGAAGCTTGTCAAAAACTTGGTATGCCAGAGTGTGAAGTATTTTTAATACAATTAGCAATATATCTTTCAAATGCACCTAAAGATAATAGTGCATATATGACAGAGCTAAAGGTGAAAGAAGATATTGAGAAATACGGAAATTTACCTGTACCAATGAATATTAGAAATGCAGAAACAAAATTAATGAAAGAATTAGGATACGGTAAGGGATATGAATATGACCATGATTTAGAAAGTAAGAAATCAAATCAACAGTGTATGCCTGATAGGTTAAAAAACAGAAAATATCTTAAAGATTAGAATTATTTCTTTTGTAAATTTTCTTTTGAGAATATATAATACAGAGGAAAATGGAAGTATCAAAAGATAGTACAATAATAAAGAGGATATTAGAAAAGGGAGTAGAACAAATACTTCCTTCAAAAGAGGCCCTTGAATCTCTTCTTCTTTCAGGTAAAAGAATAAATGTATACCAAGGCTTCGACCCCACAGCTCCAACACTTCACATAGGGCACACAGTAGGAATGAGAAAATTAGAAGACTTCAGAAAACTAGGTCATCAAGTTTACTTTGTAATTGGTGATTTCACAGCAAGAATAGGGGATCCAAGTGACAAAACTTCTGCTAGAGTTTCACTTACAAAAGAACAGGTCGAAGAAAATATGAAAAAATATGTAGAACAAGCCTCAAGTATCATAGATGTTTTTAACAAAGAGAATCCTGTCAAAGTAGTATACAACAGTCAATGGTTAGAACCACTTAATTTTGGAGATATAATAGGGCTTGCATCAGAATTTACAGTTCAACAAATGCTTAAAAGAAGTATGTTCCAAAAGAGACTAGAAGAAGATAGGCCAATATATCTAAACGAATTCCTCTATCCATTAATGCAAGGATATGATTCTGTAATGATGGATATTGATGTAGAAGTAGGTGGTAACGATCAACTTTTTAATATGCTAGCAGGAAGAGATTTAATAAGGAGTAGGTTAAACAAAGAAAAAATTGTATTAGCGGGTAAGCTTCTTTCTACCGCAGATGGTACCAAGATGGGTAAATCAGAAGGAAATATGATAACACTAGATGATAGTAGTAATGATATTTACGGTAAGGTTATGGCATTCACTGATAATCAAATATCAATAGGGTTTGAGATTCTTACATCATATGATTTAGAAAAACTTGAAGAAATTAATAACAGATTAAGCTCTGGAGAGAATCCAATACTCCTTAAGAAAGAACTTGCCTTTGAAATAACTAAAGATATTAAAGGAGAACAGGAAGCAATTTCAGCACAACATTTCTTTGAGAATGTATTCCAGAAAAAAGAGGTAGAAACAGAGATACCTGAGAAAATATTAAATATCTCAAAAATACAAATAACAGATCTTTTAGTTGAAATAGGGGCTTGTGAAAGTAAATCTCAAGCAAGAAGATTAATAGAGCAGGGAGCAGTAAAAATAAATGAAGAAAAAGTAACAGATTGGAACAAAGAAATAGTTTTGGAATCAGATAGTAAATACACGATTAAATGTGGTAGACATATGAACCAAATTAAGTTCACACCTACTTAATCGGGGACACTTTTTAATATTTCTGTCCCCACAATTAAGGGGACTTTTTTAATTATGAACAACACCTTAGAACTAGAAAAAGAACTGATACAAAGTAGCCCAAAGAAATTTCAGGAGAAGATTCTTGAGGCTTTAGATTTTGCAAAACAGTATCATAAAGGACAAACAAGACTTTCTGGAGAAGAATACGTAAACCATACAATAAGGGTAGCAAAAACTCTTGCAAATATGGGGTTAGAAACTAATACAATAATTGGAGGTCTTTTTCATAATGTTCTCACAAAGAATGAAGAAAAAAGAGATTCTCTATCAAAAGAAATTACCAACAAATTTGGAGAAGATGTCCTTTTCTTGATAAAAGAATGTGATGCTATAAGTAGAGCAACAGGAAGTACAGATACTGACTATCCGATAATTAACAAATATATATTAAACAGTGCAAAAGATTTAAGACCCATCCTTATCAAGCTTGCAGACACCCTAGATAATGTAAGAACAATAGAATATATGCCTTCCGAGAGAGTAGGCTCAAAGATTCAAAAAGTTTTTAAAATATATGGACCTTTAGCAGAATATCTCAACCTCAATAGAATGAAGAAAGAACTAGAAGAAAAAGCACTTCAAATATACAGACCAGAGGAATATGAAATAATTAAAAAAATGCTTGAACAGAATGGCTTTACTACGGAAATCAGAGATAAATATATTACCTACCTTGAGGAACTACTAAAAGGAATTCCAGGAGAGCAATCAGTACATGGAAGAGTAAAAAGTATTTACAGTATATACAACAAACAGAAGAAATATCTGAAAGAAGGGGCCTCCATAAGTATTGCAAATATACCTGATCTCTTGGCATTTAGAGTAATAACAGAATCTGAAGAAGAATGCTTCAAAATGCTTGAATTAGTTATGGATAATGGTGAAATAATAACAGAGGATTTCGATGATTACATAACCCATCCCAAACCTAACGGATACAAAGCACTACAAGGACCAATCATATTACCAGAGGTATCAAAAAATATAATTGAACTTCAAATTATGACTCAAGATATGTATTACCACAATACATATGGACCTGCTTCACATATAGCATATAAAGAAAGTCAAAGTAGATATGCAAAGGCTACAGATAAGTACAATTGGGTAGAAAAAATACATAAAGAAATAGACAAAAATATTTCAAATAGGGAGGAAAAGATATCTTACCCAATACAAGTAGATATCTTTACAGAAAATGTATATGCATTCACTCCAAAGGGGAAAATCATACAACTTGATAAAGGAGATACTGTTGTAGACTTTGCATACTTAGTACACACAGATATTGGTAACAGTATGGTGTCAGCCAAGGTAAATGGCTTACCTGTTAAGCTCAACTATGTAATAACAACGGGAGACACAATAGAAATTAAAACTCAATCTGGTAAAAGAACTGTTAACCCTGATTGGGTAGCATATGCTAATTCCCCAAGTACAAAATCTAAAATACAAAAAACTTGGAAAAAAACTTAGATATTAGTAGAATCTAGCATATGCAAAAGAAAACAAAATCTCTTTTCACTAAAATATTCAGCATAATAATTGCAGTACTCATGATAGCAAGTTTAATAGTTCCAATCCTACTTGCAATATTTGATTACCTTTAAAGATGCCAAATCTTACAGCTACTACCCCATTAACAGAAATAAAAGGGGTAGGAAAAGCACAATCATTGAAATTTTCAAAGCTAGGAATTGAAAATATTAGAGACTTACTCTTTCATATACCATTCAGATACAGGGATACTTCGGAAATACTTAGTATAAATGATTTTAAAATCATCCAAGAAGGAACCTTCTTAGGACAAATTGTTGAAGCAAAAAATATATACACTAGAAGTAGAAAAGTACTTACTAAAGTTAAAATATCAGATGCAAATGCTTCTCTAGACATTTCTTTCTTTAACCAAAGCTACATAACAAAAACATTCAAAATTGGAGATTGGTATATATTCGATGGAAAGATTACCGAGAAGGGTAAAAACAAAAACATATACAATCCTAAATATGAAAAATATACAGGAGATATTTCTGAACAAAAACACTTAGGGAAAATAATCGGAATATATCACGAAACAGAAGGATTAAGCTCAAGAAATATTAGAAATATTCTTACTTCAATAAAAAGTGATATAAAAGAAATCGTTGAAGAACCATTACCAAAGAATATTGAAAAAGATATTCTAACATTACCAAGCTGCATTAAAACTGTACATTTCCCAAAGGATAGAAACGATTTAGTACCAGCAATGCAAAGATTGGCCTTTGATGAAATGCTAAGCATTGCACTTAAATTAGAAAAAGAAAAACTAGAAAAAAAGAAACTCTCTGCAATACCAATATTAGAAGACAAGTTATTATCTAAAGATTTCTTTACCTCCCTACCTTTTGAATTAACAAAAGATCAGAAACAAAGTATCGAAGATATCCTATCAGATATATCAAAAACTAATCCCATGAACAGGCTACTTAATGGAGACGTAGGAAGTGGTAAAACCGTAGTTGCAGCACTTGCAGTACTACAATGTATACGTAATGGTTACAGTGCAGTGGTACTTGCACCAACAACAGTACTCGCACAGCAACACTTTGAAACTTTTAACAAACTACTTAAACCATTTGATATTGATATTCAGCTATGGATATCGTCAAAAAAAACCTCTGGGGAATCAGAAAATAGATTGATAATAGGGACACATGCAGTACTTTTCAAAAAAGATATGCCAAAAAATCTAAATCTAGTAGTAGTAGATGAACAACACAGATTCGGAGTAGAACAAAGAGAGCACTTACTTAAAGAAGGGAATCAAACACCACACTACCTAACTATGACAGCAACACCAATACCCAGAAGTTTAACGGAGATAGTGTTTGGTAGTACACAAGTAAGTCTCATTAAAGAAAAACCAAAAAACAGAAAAGAGGTAGAAACAAAGTTTGTACCTTACAAAAAAAGATATGATTGCTTTAACTGGATATCTGAAAGGATAAAAAAATCTAATTACAAGGAACAAGCATTCATTGTATATCCACTCATTGAAGAATCATACACATTAGATGTAAAAGCAGTATTGACAGAATTTGAGAATCTTAAAAACAATAACTTCAAGGATATTAAAATCGAGTTACTTCATGGAAGGATAAAGGATAAAGAGAAAAACTCCCTTATCGAAAGATTCAAGAAAAAAGAATTCCATGTATTAGTAACAACATCAGTAATAGAAGTAGGAATAGATATACCTGATGCAACAGTAATGGTAATTGAAGATGCACATAGATTCGGATTAGCACAACTACACCAATTAAGAGGAAGAGTCGGTAGATCAGAGTTACAATCCTTCTGTTTTGTAATACCAAGCAAAGGGGAAGAAAAGAATGAAGAGACAATTGAAAGACTCAAATACTTCTCTTCACACTCTTCAGGATTTGATGTAGCAGAGTACGATCTTAAAAGAAGAGGCCCAGGCGAAGTATATGGAATTAAACAATCAGGAATACCCCAATTCAAGGTAGCTTCTTTAACAGATATAGAGTTGTTTAAAAGAGCTAAAACAGTTGCAAGAGAAATATTAAAAAGAGATAATATTGACCTCGAATATATATATGAAAACCTTTTTAAATAATGGAAATACATATCATACTAGACAACATTAGATCTGCTTTTAATGTAGGAAGTATCTTTAGATCTGCAGATGGAGCAGGTAGTGTAAAGAAAATTTACCTTTGTGGTATGACTACAGATATTAATAATCCTAAATTAGATAAAACAGCTCTTGGAGCAACAGAGATGATTCCCTCTGAACACTACGATGAAACTATAGAGGCTATAGAAGAAATTAAGGAAATGGGAATACCAATATATGCAGTAGAACTAACTGATGATGCACAAAACTTTCAAAAGATAGAATATCCTTCTAAAGTAGCACTACTCTTTGGTCATGAAAAAAGAGGTGTAGGAGATGACATCTTAAAAAGAGTAGATAAAAAGGTATATATACCAATGAGGGGATTAAAAGAATCTCTTAATGTAGCAAATTGTGCATCAATAATGTTGTATGAAATTACAAGAGAGTTAGATTAAGTCTTCTTTTTTGATATCATATTTGTAGATGAAAAAACTGCTTAAGAAAGTATCAAAGAAATCAATATTAATTGCTTCAATATTAATTGTTTTAATAGGGGTTCCTGTACTAGCATATCTGTTTACAAGAGAACAGACAGAAGATACATCTGCTTGGTATAGTACAAATTGGACATTTAGAAGGATGGTAACATTAAATGGTAGTGGTGCTCCACTTACAAATGAAGATGTTTTAATCACCCTAGATACCCAGACCCTTATTAATGCGGGTAAAATGCAATCAGATTGTGGAGATTTAAGATTCGTAGACAGCGATGACTCCACTTTGCTAAATTATTGGATAGAAGATGATTGTAATACTAATGCAACAAAAATATGGATAAGGGTTCCTTCTTTACCTGCTGGGGGAAAAATGATTTACACCTACTATGGAAATCCCTCGGTAAGCAATGGAACTTTGAGTTGGTCTGGCTATGTAAATATGTATACAGATTCAAGCTGCCCTACTGGTTGGACATTAAACTCTTCATTACAAGAAAAATTTGCACTAGGAAGCACAACATATGGCAATACGTCTGGGGTTTCAAACCATTCACATTCAAATGTAATAGGTGCATCAACTTCTATTTCTACCTCAAGCGTTGGTAGTAGCCCGGCTCAATTATCTGGAACGGGAGGGTCCGTTTCGTCGTGGAATGGCTATACTATACATACATTCACTTCTAGTGGAACCCTTTCCTTACCTACAAACGTAGACTCCGTTGAATTCTTGATAGTCGGTGGTGGTGGTGGTGGTGGACAAATTGGAACAGCCGGAAACGAAGGAAATGGTGGTGGTGGTGCTGGAGGATTACTCTCTTCGGACAATATTGGAGCCGTTTCCCTAACTGCAGGTAATTATAGTATTGTTGTTGGAGGCGGTGGTAGTCCAAACAATAAAGGAGGTAATTCAAGTGCTTTAGGTTATACCGCAGAGGGTGGTGGATTTGGTGGTTACACATCATCTACAGCAGGTAGTGGAGGATCTGGTGGTGGTGGTAGAGGTTTTTCTTCTACACAGCAGGGAGGTACTGGAGGTTCAAATGTCGCTTACGCTGGTGGTGGTGGTGGTGCAAGGGACACAAGTCCCGGGGCAGGTGGAAGTGGCGGTGGTGGTGCTGGAGCTACAGGGGCAACTGGCAATGGTACTAGTGGTACAGCAAACAGAGGAGGAGGAGGTGGTGGTGCTGGAAGAAATGGTGGAACAGCTGGTTCTGGTGGAAGCGGTATCGTTATTGTTAGATATCCGACTGTAAATATTACAGCCACTACAACAACTCACTCCCATAGTAATTTACAAGTAAAGATAGAAAATAATGATGTTCTTCCTCGATATCGAGATATGATTACTTGTTACAGAAATAGCTTTAATATACCCCAAAACATGATTTCTATTTTTAATGAAACTGTTCCAAATGGATGGACAAGATTTTCTGAACTCGATAATTATTTCCCTAGATCTAATTCCACTTATGGAAGCACAGGCGGAAGTGCTACACATACACATGTCGCAGATCCAAATGAATCTGCAAGTGTTCCATATACTTCTAGCACAACGGCCAATACATTAACCGGTAGGTCAGATAATTCAATGGGAGGAACTATAACAACCGTAGGCTCTGATAGGATACATACTTTTTCTTCAAATGGAATCCTATTGCTACCCTACAATATAACTTCACAATTCCTTATCGTAGGGGGAGGAGGGGGTGGTGGTGCTGGTGCCGCAGGAAACGAAGGAAATGGTGGTGGTGGTGCTGGAGGATTGATTACGAGCAATGATACGGGAACTGTTGCACGAAATGCCGGCTCCTATATTGTTGCTGTAGGAGCAGGAGGGAGAGCAAATAACAGTGGAGGTAACTCTAGTATCTTCGGCTATACTGCGACAGGTGGTGGATTTGGTGGTTACACATCATCTACAGCAGGTAGTGGAGGATCTGGTGGTGGTGGTAGAGGTTTTTCTTCTACACAGCAGGGAGGTACTGGA
>PHAO01000001.1:523160-733750 GCA_002840365.1 Candidatus Dojkabacteria bacterium HGW-Dojkabacteria-1
GGTTCAAATGTCGCTTACGCTGGTGGTGGTGGTGGTGCAAGGGACACAAGTCCCGGGGCAGGTGGAAGTGGCGGTGGTGGTGCTGGAGCTACAGGGGCATCTGGCAATGGTACTAGTGGTACAGCCGGTACCGGTGGTGGTGGTGGTGGAAGAGGAAGAAGTGGTGGAACAGCTGGTTCTGGTGGGAGTGGAATTGTAATAGTAAGATTTACAGCGCCAGCAGACCTAAATGTTGCATCCTCTACACATATCCATAATATGAGTTATGGTACTGTTGGCAGTTCTTCAAATCTACCTGCATATCTTTCAGTTATTTTTGGAAAGAGTGATTCGAATATTTACGTTACCGAAAAAAATATCCTTATGGCAACAGAATTACCCCCTTTGGGTTGGACTAGATATTCAGATTTGGACAATTACTATGTAATGGGTTCGAGTACATACGGTAATACTGGAGGTTCAAATCTACATTTCCATTCAGTATCAATTTATACAGGAGCCCCAAGCAGCACATTGAGCATCCCTCCACGATCAACATATACACAATACTTTGCAGATTCAACCCATACACATTCTGTAACTGCGAATACCACATCGGTATCAAATTCGCCTCCATCTTCATCAATTTTATATATAAAAAGAAAAACCTCACTCTTATCAAATATTGGAAATGAAGAGGTTTTAAACAACTTTCCTAACGCTCCAACCGCCTTGCGAACCGAAGGAGAGAACAATCCTTCAAGAGTGACAGATTTAACTCCAGAATTTAGTGCAATATTCAACGACCCAGATACTGGAGATACAGGAGTCTTTTATCAAATACAGGTCAATACTTCATCATCTTTTAATGGTACAACAATGTGGGATAGTGGGAAGACAGCGATATCTCCAATTGCAAACGGCACTCGTTCGCCAGAAATCTCTTACAATGGAAATCAATTATCACTTAATGGAGAAACATATTACTGGAGAATTAAATTTTGGGATCAAAGAGACTTTCAAGAAGAAGGACCATGGTCTGCGACCTCCGCATTTACAATGAATACGACTCCTTTAACACCTACAGACTTGTTAACAGAAAGTAGTATTAATCCGATAAAAGTATATGATACTACTCCAGAATTTAGTGCAGTATTTAACGATCCTGACACAGGAGATACAGGTATCCACTATCAGATACAAGTAAGTACAGTCTCAAACTTCACATCTACAGTATGGGATTCAAATCAAACCTCTATATCTGCTATCTCAAATGGTGCAAGGTCACCTGATATCTCATATGGAGGAACACCTCTTGCTCTTGATGGTACTTTGTATTACTGGAGAATTAAATTTTGGGATCAAGCAGGTACAGAAAGTTCTTGGTCGTCAACGGCAACCTTTAGAATGTCTGCAAACCCATATGCACCAATAGAGTTGAAAGTAGATGGTAGAACAAATCCACCATTAATAGACAGTGCAAGACCAACCTTTTACGCTACACATAGAGATGCAAACGAAGACAATGCAATATTTGTTGAGATAAATGTAAACAGTAATGCTTCCTTCACAGGAACAATCAAATGGAATACAGGAAAAGTTAGCATAGACCCAGTAGTACATGGAGCAGAATATACTGTTACATATGGTGGAACACAACTCTTAGGAGACAGTACAACATATTACTGGAGGATAAGGTTCTGGGATGTAGATGACAATGTAAGTCCATGGTCTGCAACTGCTTCCTTTGTAGATTTATTCAAATATACAAGAATGAATGGTATAGGTATGGATGGATTGCAAATAAACTAGTAAAATACACGCTACAATGAGTTTAAAATTCGATTCAGCTAAAAAATTAAGAAAAGAGAAAACCAAACATAAGGTAGAATCTTGGGAAGAGTATGAACAAAGAGAAGAATCTTTTATTAAAGAAAGACTTCAAAGCAAAGAACCAACCATATCTGCACAAGTAAGAATTACTGGTGGTAAAGCTAAAAACTTTCATATCGACATACCAAGAACAACAAGACCTCTAACTGATAGGATGAAAGTAAGAATATTTGATTTACTCAGAGAAGATGTAAACAAGAAAACCGTACTAGATCTTTACGCTGGAGCCGGCTCTTTTGGTTTAGAAGCACTTTCAAGAGGAGCAAAAGAAGCAACTTTTGTAGATGCTTCTAAACAAGCCTTCCAAGTTATAAGTGCAAATGTTGCTCACACTGGATTTTTACCAACATCAACAGTTGTTAAATCAAAAGTAGAGGAATACCTTTTCAAAAAGATTAAGGAAGATATTACCTTCGATATCATATTCATGGATCCCCCATACAAGCTCTACAACACAAAAAGAGTATTTAAAATGCAGGAAGTCGTAAACCATGCATCGTATCTTTTACCGGGAGTAAGAAATCCTGAAAGCAAGAAATTTAAAGGTGTGTTAATAATAAAACACCCAAGAAGATATCCCATTGATAACTTACTTCTTGAATATGTAAAAAGAGTAGAAACATTCGAATTTGGATTAAATTCAATATCTTTCTTCATTGTTAAATAGTTTTAATTGCATAATTAATAGAAAAAGCATAAAATACTACAGATGTACAAGAAATTTGGCATTAACAAAACAGAACTCGTTAAAGTTGTTTACACAACATCCTTCTAATGATGTTTTTCTTTTCAAGGAATTTTCCCAAAATATTTTTTAATTCAGTATATATATCGTTATGAAACAAGAAGAAGTAAGTAATTTAGAGAAAATGAGACATTCAGCTTCCCACGTACTTGCACAGGCAGTACTAAAATTATATCCCGATGCCAAATTGGGTATAGGGCCAGCAATTGAAAATGGTTACTACTATGATTTTGAATTCGCAGAACCATTAGAAGAAGAAAATCTAAAAGAGATAGAAGAAGAGATGAAAAAGATAATAAAGAAGAAACTACCGATAACTCAAACCTTTATGAAGCGAAAAGACGCTATCAAATATCTCAAGGATATCGGACAAGAGTACAAATTAGAACTCCTTGAAGAAATTCCTGATGAACAGGTAAGTTTCTTTGTAACTGGGGATAGTGAATTTGTAGATATGTGTAGAGGACCTCATGTAGAAGATACTGGTGATGTAGGTCCAATAAAGTTACTAAAAACTGCAGGAGCATACTGGAGAGGTGATGAAACCAAGAAGATGTTAACTAGAATATATGGAACAGCCTTTGAAACAAAGGAAGAACTCAAGGAATATCTTGAACAACTTGAAGAAGCAGAGAAAAGGAATCATAGGAAATTAGGTAAGCAATTAAAATTGTTTGCAATAATACCTGAGATAGGGCAAGGACTTCCTGTTTGGTTACCAAGAGGATATATGATAAGAAGAATTTTAGAAGAATATATGTTAGACCTTGAAAGAAAACATGGATATCAACATATATTAACTCCTCATATTCATAGGGGACATCTCTTTGAAACCTCTGGTCACCTTGGTTTTTACAAAGACTCAATGTACGCTCCAATAAAGGTAGAGGAAGATGATTACTATCTAAAACCTATGAACTGCCCTGCAGGTATGATGGTATATAAGCTTGAACCAAAAAGTTACAGAGATTTACCTTACAAACTAGGAGAGTTTGGTACTGTATACAGATTTGAAAAATCTGGAGAATTACACGGCTTACAAAGAGTAAGAGGTTTTACTCAAAATGATGCACATCTCTTTTGTACTCATGAACAACTTGAGAGTGTGATAAATGAAACCTTAGATTTGCTTGATACCTTTTACAAAGATATTGGATTTAACAAGTACAGATTTAGACTTTCTCTTTCAGACACTGAAAAAAATCCAGATAAATATGCCGGAGATCCAGAAAAGTGGAAAATAGCAGAAGATACACTAAGAAAGGTATTAGTAGATAGGGGATTAGAGTTCGAAGAAATGCCTGGAGATGCAGCCTTCTACGGACCTAAGATAGATATACAAGCTGTTAATGTATTCGGTAAAGAGGATTCCGTATCTACAATACAACTGGACTTTAACCTTCCAGAAAAATTTGAAATTACATATATAGATTCTGATGGGGTAGAAAAACAACCATTTGTAATACACAGAGCATTGATTGGTTCTTTTGAAAGATTCTTTGCATTCCTGATAGAGCACCATGGTGGAGATTTTCCTCTTTGGTTAGCTCCAGATCAGGTAACTGTAGTTCCAATATCAGAGAAACATATAAAATATGCAAATGAAATTCTTCTTGCACTTAAGAATGCTGATATTAGAGCTGAAATTGATGACAGAAATAAGAGTATGCAAGCAAAGATTAGAGATGCAGAAAAACTTAAAGTTCCATACTTAGTAATAATTGGAGATAAAGAAATTGAGACTGAAACTGTATCTGTAAGATCAAGAACCAACAAACAAATTGGATTGATGAAAAAACAGGAATTCATAGACTACCTTGAGGAAGAAATTAGAAACAAAGGTAGATAAATAAATTAATAAATATAAATATATTAAATGGATTTTAACAGCAACAAACCTAAGAAAGAATTAGAAACAAGAATAAATGAATGGATTAGAGTTCCAGAGGTATTGGTAATAGATCAGAAGGGTAACAATTTAGGTAAGATGAGTACCACAGAGGCTGTAAGACTAGCAAAAGAAGCAGAACTAGATTTAGTAGAGGTAGGTGCTACATCTCAACCTCCTGTTTGTAGAATTATGGACTATTCAAAATATGTATACGAACAGAACAAAAAGATGAGAAAGAATAAGGCTGGTAAAGCAAAAGATCTTAAGGAATTTAGATTTAGCACAGTAATAGATGAAGGAGACAAAAACACAAGGATAAGAAGAGCTCATGAATTTTTACAAAAAGATCATCCTGTTAGAATCACAGTACAAAGAAAAGGTCGTCAGACACGAGAACAAGCATTAGCAGTTTTCAATGATATATTGACGAATTTTACGGAATATAGTACTATAGAGCCCGAACCAAAGAGTGAAGGTAATAGAATTACAATAACGTTTAAGAAAAATGGCACGTCAAAAAACAAACAAAACAGCAGTGAAGAGAATAAAGCTATCGAATCCCAAGGGGAATAGAAAAGCTAAAATGATGTACAACCAGAGTCACCAAGGTCACTTAAAGACTAAAAGAGCTTCTAGTTCAAAAAGAAGGCAAAGTGACAAAAGATTAGTATATGCTCCAACTCAAAAGAATCTTAAAAGAGTAGTTGTTAACTTAAAGTAGTAAAATAATGAGAGTCAAAGGTGGAACAGTAAGAAAAAGAAGACATAACAAGATTTTAGCCTTTACAAAAGGATATAGAATGACCAAGAGCAAGCTGTATAAGGTTGCTCACGAAGCATACATGCATGCTGGACAGTATTCATACAACGATAGAAGAAAGAGATCTGGACAAATGAGAAATCTATGGATTCAGAAGATAAATGCAGCATGTAAGAACAATGAAATTCAATACAAGGATTTAATTGGAGGATTGAAGAAAAAGAATATTGAATTAGATAGAAAAGTATTAGCTGATATCGCAGTAAATGACCCTCAGGTATTTTCCTTTATAGTGAAATCTCTCTAAGACTTCCTTCTAATCTTAAAGACTTCAGGAAGAAGACCTCCTTCGTTAACACAAAGAACACTTTCAATTTTCCAATTTTTGAATACTTTTCGTAACAAAGTTTTTTCCTGTGTTAAAAGAACAAGTACTCCTCTCTTACGAAGTAATTTCTCCGCAACTTTTTCTAATTCATAATATATTTTCTCATTTTTATCATGACTACCCACCCTTATACCAAAGGGCAAGTTACTAACAATTTTATCTATATTCCTTTTATTCAATTTTAATTCTGAGATGTCACTTTTAAATAATTTGTAACGCCTTGTGGGGATTCCGGCCTTTTGGAAATTAGACAAACTAGAATCTATTGCCTTTCCACTGATATCCGATGAAATAGATTTCTTTATATTGAAATATTTTATGCCCGTAATTGGTATAGTCGAAGATCCACAGAATGGATCTAAAAGAATATCCTCGCTTTTTAAATCTGCAATCATACATAGTATATAAGCTAATGAAGGATTAATTCCTGCAGATACGAAATCCTTTCTCCAAGGTCTCCTTGAAAGATTTAAAATTCTCCCACTTGAATCCTCTATGTGGGTAGGAGACAGAAGATTTCTAAAAATCTCAATATTATTATCTTTATATTGAAATATCAGACTACCTTCTGAAACTTTTACAACTTTAGATTCAGGGTACTTACTCATCAAATCCCTTAGGACATAATCTTTAGTACCTGGCAAAAATTTAAGCGTATACATTGATAAATACATACTAGGATAGTATACTACATGAAAGATGCAAATACCAAAAGGTATAATTGTTAGACAACTTGACAAATATGCCCATCTACTCAATCCGTATACTGGAGATATCATTTCTCTTCACAAGTCAGATTTCAAATCTTTAGAGAATGTAAAGGAAAAGGAGATTGATTCGGAAATTATACAAGCACTACATTTACCAAGAGATAAAAAAATCTGCTCAAGAAACTTCCGAGCTAAACTCGTTGATCTAGGCGCATCCTACAGATTCCCTACTATTGTCAACATAGAAATTACAAGAAGATGTCTACTTGATTGTAAGCACTGCTATATTTCTTCTCAGGAACATACTTCAATAGAGATTAAAGGTGTTGAAAATATGACACGAAAAGAAGTAGACAAACTTATGCGAGATTTACATAGGATGGGAGTATTTCTCGTAGTCTTAACAGGAGGGGAACCAATGATTTCCAGAAATTTCTCTTATTTCCTTGAAGCAAGTAAAAAGTACAACATGATTGTAGAAATTTTTTCTTGTTTACAAATTTTACCAAAGTCTGTAATCACACAGGAAGAAAATAATATTGGAAGATTTCAGGTCTCTATATATTCACTAAAAGGTAGCATACATGATTCCATAACAAATCGAAGAGGGTCTTTGGAAAATTCATTAAAAAATATAAAGGTATTAAAAGAAAAGGGATTTTACATTGAAATTGCAACTCCACTAATGAATATAAATTACAAAGAAAGAAATAATATTAAAAAATACTTCAAGAAGATTGGTATTGCACAAGATTTTTCTTGGCCGATTTTCAATGAATACTATACGGAAAGAACAAACAAATCGGAATTAAATATTGCAAACAAAGAATTTCTACAATTCGTAAAAGAAAATCCTTCTTTTTTGTTCAAATGTTCATACACTAATCCAGAAAATTCTCCATGCGTAGCAGGAAATTCTGTTTTTTCTATTGCTGCAGACGGAAGTGTCTTCCCGTGTAGTCAATTTCCCATGCAAATAGGGAATATCTTTACAAAGGGGGAAAATATAAAAGAGATATATGATGGACCAAATATGGATAAAGTAAGGCGATACAGGGTAAAAGATATTAAGGAGAACACAGATATATATAACTTCTGTATGGGAAACAATTTTTCTGAAACAGGGGATCCCTTAAAACAACCTTTATTTATAAAGGATTCTATAAATTATTGTCTGAAAAATCTCAAAAGAAAGGAGGTATAAGTATGATAAAAGCTGTACAAAAGAAATCTACACAAGTCTATAATTGCACAAAATGTGCTTCAAGAAGTTCGCAGCACTAAGTAGAGCATAGGATCCCCTGAATCTGCTTACTATCAATTTCCCTTACCCTAAAGGAAAAAATATTGTATACTTTCTTCATAAAATCATAAGATTAATATATGAATCTTTCCGAAATTCTTAAACAAATTGATGACGATATACATTCTCTTTCCCCACAGGAATTAAAAAATAAATACCTTGCAAAAAATGGTCTTTTACCAAATCTTTTTGAGAATATCAAGAATATGCCTGTAGAAGAAAGAAAGGATTTCGGCAGTAAAGTAAACGAAATAAAGAAATTAATTGAGGAAAATATAGAGAACAGAAAAACTGTAATAGAAGATATGAAATATGAAGAGATAGACCCTTCTGCACCATTTGATATAAATACAAAGGTAGAAAAAAGACCAAGAATACTCGACCTTAAAGGATCTTCCCATCCCCTTATGCAAGAATTAGAAAATATCTTAGATATCTTTCAAAGAATGGGATTTGATGTAATGGAAAGTAAACAATTAGATGATGATTTTCATATGTTTGAAAGTTTGAATTTCCCTAAAGGACACCCTGCAAGAGATATGTATGATACCTTTTGGACAGAGGATGGCTTTGTCTTACCTGCACACACATCTACAATGCAAAATAGGGCATTAAGAAGATATGGCCCACCACCAATAAGGGTGGTATTGCCTGGAAGATGTTTTAGAAATGAAGCTACAGATGCAAGCCATGAACATACTTTCTATCAAATTGAAGGTATTTACGTAGACAAAGGAATTTCACTTGCACATATGCAAGGCACTATTAAAGAATACCTTGAAAGATATCTTGAAACTGATTTAGAGATAAAGGTACAACCTTCGTACTTTCCTTTCACTGAACCAGATACAGAGTTTGTAATTAGTTGCCCATTCTGTGAAAAAAAAGGTTGTAGTACATGTGGATACACAGGATGGATTGAATTAATGGGTTGTGGAATGATACATCCTAATGTTCTCATTGCAGGTGGAATTGATCCAAAAGAGTATTCTGGTTTTGCATGGGGTGTCGGATTGGATAGATTAACTCTAATTAAAAGAGGAATAAATGATATTCGAAAACTTAGAGATGGAGATCTTAATTTCTTGAAACAATTTTAAATATGAAATTACCAATTAAAGTAGCAGAAGATTACACTGGGATAAAGATTGAAATAGAGGAGTTACTTCATATCCTAGCAAGTAAAATAGGGGAAGTAGAGGATGTAAACAATCTTTCAGAAATGTATAAAGGTATTTTCATTGCTCAGATAACAGGTAAGCAGGAACATCCTGATGCTGAAAAACTCGGTGTATACAAAATTACAATCGGGGAGGATGAAGATATTCAGGTTGTTGCAGGTGATAAGACCTTAGAAATAGGAGACAAAGTTGCGTATATTGTTCCAGGCAATATAGTTCCCTCTACATACAAAACTTCAGAAGAATTTGAAATAAAAGCAATAAAAATGAGAGGTATACTTTCCAATGGTATGCTCTGCTCAGAAAAAGAACTTAACATTGGACCTGACCATACAAAGGTATTAAAACTTGATACAAATGCTCCTGTTGGAGAAAGTTTTACTACATATTTTGGATTCGATGATACTGTTATTGATATAGAGAATAAAGCCTTAACAAATAGGGGAGATCTTTTTGGAATATTAGGATTAGCAAGAGAAATAGCAGGAGCTAAGAATGTAAAATTTACAAGCCCAGATTGGTATAAAGGAGAAATATATACTGTAGAAGGAGAAAATATTAACCTTGAAATAGAGAATCAAGCTACAAATCTGTGCCCTCGATATGTAGGAGTAGTAATTGACAACATCACAGTACAAGAATCACCTGTTTGGCTTAAATCAATACTACTAAAATCCGGTATTAGGCCAATAAATAATATTGTAGACATTACTAATTACATCTCTATATTAGTAGGCCAACCATTACATGCCTTTGACTATGACAAGGTTGTAGAAAAAGATTCTAAAAGTAATGGTAGTGCAAAGATTACAGTAAGGTTAGCAAAAGATGGAGAAACAATTCATACCCTAGATAACAATTTGGTTACACTAACTAGCAATACTCTAGTTATTGCAGATAGTACAAACCCAATAGCCATTGCAGGTGTAATAGGGGGATTAGATACAGAAATAGATAATAATACAAAAAGAATAATATTAGAGTCCGCAAATTTTGATAGATTCAATGTAAGAAAGACCTCTATGTCTCTGGGTATTTTTACTGATGCTGTAACTCGATTTACAAAAGCTCTAGATCCAAATCAATGTAAATATGCTCTTCAATATGCATGTTCTTTGATAAAAGAACTTTCAGGTGGAGATTTGGCAAGTAAAATTGTAGATATATACCCTGAAGTAATAGAACCAAAGGCTATAACCCTCTCAATTTCTAAGCTTAATGAGCATCTTGGAACAAGTTTAACAAAAGAAGAAATAACGAATATTTTAGAAAATATTGAATACAATATTTCTGAAAACAACGAAAGTGAGGATTTCCTTACTGTATTAGCTCCTACATTTAGAACAGATATTTCAATTCCAGAAGATATTCACGAGGATATTGGAAGAATATATGGATATGAAAATATATTACCTAAGCTTCCACTAAGAGATGTCTCTGCACCAAACAAGAACAGGATTGTAGGTATAAAATCAAAGATTAGAAGTATATTAAGTAATTCTGGAGCAAATGAAATAATTACATATAGTTTTGTAAGTAAAGATTTAATCGAGAAAAGCAATCAGGATGTTAATATTGCTTTCCATTTAAAGAATGCTCTTTCTCCAGATTTAGCCTTTATGAGAACCTCCTTGCTTACCTCTATGCTTTCAAAGGCACAAGAAAATATTCAAAGAAATATTCCAACCTTTTGTATGTATGAATTCAATATCGCACATCAAAAGGGTAATATGGACAAATTTGAATTACCACAAGAACAATGGAATATGTCATTACTTTTCTCAACTAGAGAAGATATTCTTGATGGAAACCCGTACTACCAAGTAAAAAGATATTTAGACAAGATCTTTAATACTCTTGGTATAGAGGGGGTGGAGTATAGCTTAGTCAGGAAGTCCTCAGAAAGAGACTTACCTGTATGGATTATGAATATAATTCCTACCTTCAGTGATAAGGGTAGTGCATTGATAATGTATAAGGGCAATGTGATTGGCATAATTGGTGACTTCAAAAATTCTGTTAAATCCAATTTCAAATTACCAACGTATACAGCTGGACTAGAAATAAATATTGAGAAATTGGCAAAATTGAAAACTAATAAAAAAATTAAAAGGGATTCTTCTAAATACCCCTCTATTACACAAGATCTAACATTTGTTGTTGAGAAAGACATGGAATACAAAGATTTAGAGAAGATCCTCTATAAAGAGATAGATAGTAAAAATAGGAAAGCAAACATAGAGTGTATTGATATATATTCTAAGGATGGTATCCAAAAAAGTATAACTATAAGAATAACAATAGAACATATGGAAAAGACACTTAGTGATAAGGACTTTGAAAAGATAGTGGAAAAAATTACCAAAACTCTTAATAAGTAACCGTTATTGGAGCACTCTGATATGTTTGACCTCCAGAAGCAGCAGAGGCAAGAATAGAGTAATTACCCCTTGATACTGTTTGTTCAAGTTGCCACATGACACTCCATCCATTGTTACCATTGTTGTCAGTTAATGTTTTACTGTATCCACCTCCAATTTTAGAGATTAAAAAATTTACCTGAGAAGGATTAATCCCCGTTATAGAGGCCTCAATTAACAGTGGAAAGGAAGGAATTGTTGTTCCATTTGAAGGTCTTGTAATATTTATTGTTACAGCAGGGGGAGTAATTGTAAACACAACACTTTTAGTTGTTGTTTTATCATAGTTATCTTTTGTGAATACAGTCAATGTATGATTCCCAAAACTTAGCCCAGAGGTATTGTAATTTACAGTAAATTGACCACTACTTAATGAAGCTGGAACACTTGTACCATCAATACTAATTGTGAATTCCTTAACTGATTCCAAAACTCTTACACTTCCTTTTATCTCCATATTATCACCTTGTTTAAACTGTTGATTAACCGTTGGTTTTTCCACCTCAATTACTGGAGAATTACCTGGACCAAGTGGAAGGGTACACACACCTGAGCCCGGTTTTTCAAATATATACGAGCTACCCTCAGCACCAGCGAGATTTGCTTGATATGTTTCCCTTTGAAGAGCATTCTCAAGCTTAAAGGTCATATATACTTTATCTACTACCAAGCCATATTGCCTTGCAGCCTCTAAGTTTGTAGGTATAAGGCCATTTAGAGTACAAATTGGAACAACCTCTCTTACATCTGCCTGAGGAGGCCTACCAGCAATATATACAGTAGCTTCCTTCTCACAATTTACTCCATCAGCAGGAACACCACCTGTATCTCTACATACAACCGCAGAAAGAATACCTGCAGGTCTAGTGAATGTTTCCACTTTATACCTATCTGCCAACCTATTTACAATGCTATGAGCGATAGGAAGGGGAACAGATACACCCCAAGCACCTGGTGTTACTGTATTGTCATTATTACCAGCCCATACACCTACAACTAAGTTCTTGTGATACATCATTGCAGTTAAGTCCTTAGGACCATCGGTAGTACCTGTTTTCATACAAATATTTACTCCCTTTACTCTTGTATATGCACCACCAATCCTATCTCCATGACCACCTAAATCACAAAGGATATAGTTGAGAAGATATATTTCTTTCTCATCTACAACTTGCTTACCAGTAAAATCTACTACCTCTTTAATTACATTACCCTTTGTATCCTCTACCTTAAGTACAGCCACTGTATCATGCCTTACACCTTCATTCGCAAACACTCCAAAGGCTGCAGTATGTTCAAGCAATTTCATTTCACCTGCACCTAGAGCTAGAGCCAATCCATAGTCAGCTTTGTTTTTAAGAGTTGTAATACCCAACTTGTCTGTTGTCTGTAAGAATGTATCTATACCTGCTAACTGAAGAGTATATACTGAAGGCAAGTTTCTTGATCTACCAAGACCCTTTCTTGCAGTACCAATACCTTCAAATCCTTTATCCCAGTTAAGTGGTTTGTAATTACCAAAAGACATTGCTATGTCAGGTGCTAAAGTCCATGGTCCATATCCTTTTGAAAATGCAGCAAGATATACATATGGCTTTGCAGAAGAACCAACCTGCCTATTACTTGTTGTAATATTAACGTTTCCATCAACCTTAGGATTCTCAACATTCCAATAGTCGACAGATCCAACCATTGCAAGAATTTCACCAGTCTTTGGTTCCATCACTACTGCAGCACCATTGTTCACTTTAAAAGGTAACCCATTTTTACCAATTCCATTCCTTACTTCCTCTTCTGCTATTTCTTGTATAGAGTAATCTAGTGTAGTAGTAACTTTAAGTCCACCTCTTTCTACACGATCAACACCAAACTCAGCTTCTAATTGCTGTTTGACAAAGAATACAAAATGAGGAGCCTTAATATCTATTCTCCTTGTTCTATATGCTATCTCCTCTGCCTTTGCTGCTTCTATTTCTTCTGAAGTTACACCTGTCAATTCCTTGTGCCTTAACATTTGATTAAGGACATATTCTTGCCTTACCTTTGCCATTTCAGGCTGTGTACCAAAAAGAGGTGAGTATCTACCAGGACTTTGAATTAATCCTGCAAGTAGTGCACTCTCTGCAAGTGTTAAATCACTTACATTCTTACCAAAATATGCATTTGCTGCAGCTTGGAAACCATAATTAACACCACCAAGAGGTATTTCATTCATGTACATCTGTAAAATTTCATCCTTCGTAAAAGTTTGCTCAACCTGCATTGTAATCAATACTTCCTTAATCTTTCTAGAATATGTTTGTTCGTATGCTTGTTCACCCAAAACATCAAAAAGTATTGTATTCTTGACCAATTGCTGAGTAATAGTACTTGCTCCTCTTACAATATTTCCTTTTCTGAGATTCTGAAATGCAGAACTTGCAATACTTAGGTAATCAATACCCTTATGCTGGTAAAATTCAATGTCTTCAGCTGCAAGTAAAGCCCATTTTGTATGCTCTGGAATCTTATCTATTGTAACAAACTCTCTGTTTTGATCACCATATACCGTATAGAGAAGCTGTCCATTTCTATCAAATATCTGAGTACTTTGATCTGAAGATCTCTCAACAAGCTTGTCTGGAGATGGTAGAGAGTTCTGTAAACCTTTAAGGTATACACCAACAGCGATTAGAACTGCACAGGCAAGAAAAAATCCTACTCCAACAACAATATACAATACCTTTCTAATTTTTGACTTATCAAATCTACCACTTAAAAAACTTCCACCAATACCCTTTGGAGTTTTTCTTCTTACATTTGCACTATTATATTTCCTTACTCTATTAAATCGATTTAAGGAAGTTGGTGTGTTCCTATTTACTCTTCTTTTTTTACTAGCTTTTGACATAGACATAGTATATTTCATAAGGGGATATTCATTGTATCTTATTACTCTCTAAATATATATTATATAAAAACAATATTCAACCTCTAGGGCTTTCGAGAGAAATAGCTTAATGATATAATTTTCGTATTATGATAAAAACCAAATTATCAACACAACCATACAAAGGAACCATAGATATGTATCCTGAAGATGTACTTCAAAAAAACTATCTTTTTGATGTATGGAAAAGAGTAGCAAAAAGTTTTGGATATGAGGAGTATGATACTCCAATACTTGAAGAAGCTGATCTTTACAGAGTTAAGTCTGGAGACGAGCTTGCAAACAACCAGTTATTTAACTTCGTAGATAAAGGAGGTAGAGAGGTCTCATTACGACCTGAAATGACTCCTTCTTTAGCAAGGATCATTGCTGCAAAAAAATACTCCCTTATTCTACCCATAAGGTGGTTTAATATTGGTCGCTTTTATAGATATGAGAAACCTCAAAAGGGAAGAACTAGAGAATTTGTACAATTAAATATTGATATTTTAGGAGTATCTTCAATAGAAGCAGAAGTAGAAATTATTCAGTTTGTAATGAAGGTTATGCAAGAACTTAAGGCAAAAGAAGGTACATATGAGCTCAAGATAAATAATAGATATCTCTTTGACTATTTAGTAAAGGATCTTCTTAAAATAGAGGGTGAGTTGAAAGATAAACTAGCAAAAGCAATTGACAACTATCTAAAGATGGAAAAATCGACCTTTAATGAATATCTCAAAGAGATAGGTCTAAGTGATTCTCAAAGAGACACTGTATTAGAATATCTTAATTGGGAAATAAAGGATTTAGTAAACATTAAAGATACCTCTAGAGGTGCACAAGAATTACTTGCTTTATTTGATAGATTAGAAGAATTAGGAGTAAAGAATGTAAGGTTTTGTCCCTATATAATGAGAGGATTAGCATATTACACGGGAACAGTAGTAGAAATGTATGATATTGGTAGTAAAGAAAATCCTAGAGCTCTCTTTGGAGGCGGAAGATATGATGATCTTTTAGAAATATTTGGACAAGAAAAATTACCTGCATTTGGTTTAGGATGGGGCGATGTTACAACATTGGACTATCTCAGAACATACAATTTGTTACCCGAATTAACAACAGATGTAGATGTATTTGTTACCCTTATGGACGAATCTTTCTCATCAGATATTTCTGATATTGCAAATTACTTAAGAGAGAATGGTCTAAATGTTCAGGTTCAATTAACATCAACAAAGCTTGGTAAGCAGCTACAATATGCAGACAAAAAGGGTATAAAATGGGTAGTGATAGTAGGGGAAGAGGAAATAAAAGAAGGAATTGTTCAGCTAAAAGATATGAATACCAAGCAATCATACAAGCTTAAAAAAGAAGAACTTATTGACAGAATTGGGTAACTTCTTTATACTCTTTTTGTTTATTTTTGATATCACTTAGCTCTATCAATACTACCCTTGTTATTGAAAGCTATCCAGAAATTCAAAAACTAACCAGTAAGTTACCTGAGAACACTAGATACATATTTAAAAAGAATCTCTCTAATCTTGAGGATGTATTTAGTAACCACAATATCAAATTATTAATAATTAATAGTAAACAAATTCCCCTTAGCATCTCTGATATAAAAGCTTTTTATCCGAGCTTGAAAATCCTTGTAATAACTACAAAAGATATCTCTCATTTGAATTTTGTTGATGAACATATTGATAAATCAAAATTTAGGTCAAAATGTTTGAATTGTAAAATAAGGAAACTTCTTTCAATAAACAATGAAAATTTCTTGGAAATATATTCTAAAGGGAATATATATCTAAACCCAGAGACAAAAATATTGTATATCTCAGAGAAATACATACACCTAACAACAAATGAAACGAATATAATAAAATACATACTAGAGAAAGATACTATTTGTTCTATAAATGAATTGAAAATGATTTTTGGTAACAGAATTAAAGAAAAATGTATTACAGTATTAATATCTAGATTAAGAAAGAAGCTAAGATATACGTTTGGATATACGATTATAAAGAATAGCTATGGTAAGGGTTACTATATTGAAATCTAAACTTTTTTCTTCCACTCAGAGATCTTGTTCAAAGCTTCAAGAGGAGTAAGGTTATCTAAATCTATCTTTTGAATATCTCTTTCTATCTCAGAATCTTTTGAATAGAAGAGGGGGAATTGATATGTTCCATTTGTTTCTTCTTTTTTACTTTTTTTACTATCTAATATGTTACTTTCTCTAATATCAGTTTCATTATTAAACATCTGTTCCTGTTCAAAACTTTCTAATATCTCATTAGCTCTCTTAATTACTTTTTCTGGTAATCCTGCCATTTTAGCTACATAAATTCCATAACTTCTATCAGTTCCACCTTCAACTATCTTTCTTAGAAAGATTACACTTCCTTCTTCAATATCCTCTTCAACAAGTACGTTATAGTTTTTAACTCTACTGGAGATCTTTTCGGATAGCTTGAGTAACTCGTGATAGTGAGTTGCAAATAGGGTCCTAGCTTTTACATCATTAACTAAATACTCAGCTAGTGCCCATGCAATACTAACACCATCGTAGGTACTTGTACCTCTTCCAACTTCATCAAGTACAATGAGGCTGTATTTTGTTGCATTATTTACAATATTCGCGGCCTCATCCATTTCTACCATAAAGGTACTACGACCCCTAGAAAGATCATCTGATGCTCCAACTCTAGTAAATATTCTATCTACAATTGATAGCTTCATACTCTTTGCTGGAACAAAGCATCCAATTTGTGCCAAAAGCACTATGGTTGCAACCTGCCTAATATATGTCGATTTACCCGACATATTTGGTCCCGTAAGTATTGCCATTGAGGAATTCGTAAAGTCTAAAGTCGTATCATTAGATATGAATTCTTCTTCAGAGATATTCTCTATAATTGGATGTCTACCCCCCTTTATTTCTATAATTCCACTCTCTTCACCAATTTCATATAGAGTAGGTTTACAATATTTCTTCGTATATGCAAGATATGAAAATCCTACTAAGATATCAAATCTTGCAATCGCCCTAGAGAGTTTTTGTAAAATTTCAATATACTCAAAAAGAGAATCTCTTAAATCAGTGAATATTTCGTATTCAAGTTGAGAGAGTTTGTCCTGAGCGGTAAGAATAATGCTTTCTTTGTTTTTTAATTCTTCCGTTATATATCTTTCACAATTAACCAATGTTTGTTTTCGAATATATCTATCTGGTACTTTATCTTGATGTGTTTTAGTTACTTCTATGTAATAGCCAAATACTTTGTTAAACCCTATCTTAAGACTAGTAATTCCTGTTTCTTTTTTCTCACTCTCTTCAAATTCTTTTATCCACCCCTTACTGTCACCTGAAAGAGATCGAAGCTCTCTTACTTCATCATTAAAAGAACTTTTAATGATACCTCCTTCTGTAATTGATGTCGGAGGGGAATCAACTATACACTCCTCTATCTTTTCTGATATCTCTAAAATACTCGTTGCATATTCATCAAAGGTTTTAGATACATTTTCAACATCCTCCATCTCTTTACTCAATCTAGAGATACTTTCAAGAGATATCTGTAATGCTTTCAAATCTCTAGCATTTGCCCTTGAAAGCCCTATCTTACCAACAATTCTTTCAATATCATTTACCTCAGAAAGTATTTCTCTCAAGCTTTCTACTTTCTCAAAATTGTTAAAAAGAATATCAACAACCTTTAATCGTTCCTCAATATCTTTTTTTTGAATTAGGGGATTTAATATCCAAGAGTAAAGCATCCTTTTACCCATTAATGTAGAGGTGTAATCTATTACACCAAAGAGGGAATCCTTTATATCACCATGATATGCATTGTTTACAAGCTCTAAATTTCTAATCGTTGACCTATCTAAAATCATTGTACCAGAAAGATTTATCTTTTTGGGTTTTTGAATATGCTTAGGATCCATTAATTGAGTTTCTTCAATATATTCCAATACCATTGCTAACGATGTATTTACGATATTCTCATTTGTTAATCCTAGTGATTCAAGATTCTTTACCTCAAAGAAATCCTTTATCTTTGAATTAGCATATTCCCTATTATTTAATGCTTTACTCAAAAATTGAACAGGAATATTTGAGAAAGAGAGTTCCTTTTCATTCTCGAGAATTAGTACTTCTACTGGTTCATATGATGTAAAAACAGATTCAATATTCTTTTTAGTATTCTCAATTAATACATACAAAAGTTCTCCCGTAGATACATCACAAAGTGTTACTCCAAGATTTTTCTTCTCTATTGCAAATGCTACAAGGTAATTGTTCTTTATCTCACTTGCATTATCACCATCAAGAGTACCAGGGGTTACTATTCTTGTAACACCTCTTTTTACAATACCTTTTGCTAATTTAGGATCTTCAAGTTGATCAACAATGACAACACAGTAACCTGCACTGATTAGCTTGGCAAGATATTGATCAAGAGCCTTATGAGGAAATCCTGCCAAAGGAGTAGGGTTCGTATTTTTGTCTCTCGAAGTAAGGGTAATATTTAACACCTTAGATGTTATCTTTGCATCATCTCCAAAGGTTTCAAAAAAGTCACCCATTCTAAAAAGTACAACCTTATCTGGATACTGTCTCTTGAACTTCATATATTGACTCATCATTGGAGTCTCTTTAATTCCGTTTACCATTGCATATTATACAAGAGAATATATAGTGAAAACTATATACTATTATTTCTTACCAAGTATTAATTTCGCTTCTTCATCAGATACTAGTTTTCTACTTTCTTTGATATCTTGATAGTTTACAGATATACCATATACACCTGCTTGTACACAGTACTTTATCAAATCCCTGTTGTTCTCAGCGATAACGATTACCTGCCTAGAGGTATTTCTAGTAATATCCTTTAGAGCATCAACTATCTTAAATGAGCTATTGATACCAAGATTGTACTTAGCATCTACTTCATCCATTCCAAAGCCCTGCATTACTCTTACTATTCTAGGCATATTTAGGACAACACCATCTATTTTTGATTCAAAGATTTCGTCAGCTAGTATTACCTCAGTAGGATTATCTATTATTGCATATATTCCAAAAGTAGAGGTTCTCCTTAAACCTGAAGCTGAAAGGCTCTTTTTGAAATCCTTCATAAAGGAACCATTCATAGGGGAGTGCATCGCTATATGAACATTTCTTTTTTTGTAAACATTTCTCACTCTTCTCACAATCATTAATACCCTCTTAAGAAGCTCTTTGTTTGCCATGTAATGGGGCAACCCATGTACTGAATTATCTATATCATGAGCTTCAAATTCCTTTCCTCTTGTAAGTGCTCTGAATTCACCAATTGTACTTGATCCGATTGAAAGTATTACTTGATTACCCTGTGCTAAGTCAACTATTTCACAAATCTTTTCAGATATATCTTTGGAATATTCAACAAATTTCTTGTCTTCAACAAAGGCAAGGGTATGTCTTCCTACTGAAAGTAGTATTCTATCCAAATCTACATATACAAGACCATGAGAATTACCAACGTAATCAACCATCTCATTTACTTTCCCGGTTGGATTTACAAATACCTTTGTAGCCGAAGGGGCTAGGGACATATCTTTTGGTATTTTCAAACCAGATGCTTCTTCTACCTTCACAGGTTCTGCTTGTACACTCCTTAACAAATCAATACCAGCTAAATCCTCCTCTTTATATGCTTCTACAACTGGATGTTGTAGGGTAGATTCCTTGCTCTCTACCTGCTCTTTGACCTCTTCACTTCTCTCTTTGTATACACTTCCGCTATTGCCATCTATCCTTACAATATCTCCATTTTTTAATATACTAGAAGCATTCTCAGTGCCAACAATAGCGGGAATATCAAACTCTCTACAAAGGATTGCGGTATCACTTGTTACTCCACCTGTGTCCATGATTACACCACCACAGTGAACTATCAAAGCTTCCATTTCAGATGCGTATTTTTTAATAACGAGAATATCATTCTTACTAATAGCAATATCCTTATCATTTTCTAAAAGAATTACTTTTCCAACAGCTTGACCAAAACTTGCACCAATACCTGAAACAAGTAAATCCTCTTTTTTCTCTGCCATTGTTACATTTTCAACCTTTGGTTTACTTGCAACTTGATTCTTAGCAATATTGATAAGTTTTTCTGTTAAAGAAGGTGTATGCTTGTTACCTTGTACTATCTTTCTTGCATGTTCAACTGCTTTACTTTCTAACATTCCAATACCAGAGTATTTATCTATTGTCCATTTAAGAACTTCGGCCAAAGTATCAAAATCTCTATTATCAATAACTACTGCTGGTTCATATGATTTCTCATAAAGATCCTTACTCTGAAGTATCCAAATCTTACCACCTGCTAATACCCATTCAATATTTTGTGCTAATCGAACTTTGTTCTCAACAATTAATGCAATCTTAGATATTTCTTTCAAATACTTATCTTCAACCTTCTGCCTATGACTCCAGTTATTTGAAATTCTGATCTTTTGTACTGCAGGTTTACCATTAGTAGCACTCATCATTCTTACTTTCATCCATTCTTGAGGGGCAATTCTCTTTTCTAATATATTCAAATCTTTCTTGTTAAGAAGATATGTATCTGGAGTTAATTCTCCGAGAGAAATTGTCTCTCCTAAACCGAATACAGCCTCTATACTTAACTTGCTTGGATCTTGAGTAATAGGGTCAACAGTAAATGCGACTCCAGAGACTTCGGCTTGGACCATTCTTTGGACTACTATTGCCAATCTTACATCTGAGAGATTTATCCCCTTTGATGCCGCATATGCAACTACATCATCTGTAAAGAGTGATGCATAGATTCTCTTAATCGAATCTATTAAGTTTCTCACTCCTCTTACGTTTAATTCTGTAGAAAATACCCCACTAAAAGATACTTCTGGGGCAGAAGGAAATACTACAGAAGATCTTACAGATACCCATGCATCAGTAAATCCTGAAAGTCTTGTATATGCAGTTACTAATTCCTCAAGAAATCCTTCTTCAAAGTCTGTTTTAGAAAAAGAAGCAACTATTTCAGATTCTTCGGGATTTCTACCTCCCTCTAACAATTTTTCAGAATCTCTTAGAAGAGCTAAAGAGACAAATTTATCAAATACAGATGAGGAAACAACGAAATATTCTGGTATAGGGACATCCATATCTTTAAGTTGGAAAAGACTCAAACCTTTTCTTCCAACGGAGGATTCTTTTAGATTTTTAAATTGGAAATCTTCCCAATAGTAGATAGACCTGTTTATTTTCGAAGCAGTAGATGACATTTCAAGGGCAGTTATATTAACTACTAAATGCTACCTTTAGCCTTCAGTTTTTGCAAGTCTATGTAGAACTCATAGCATATACGAAGTATTACAATAGCGGGAACCGCAAGTACTGCACCCCATACTCCAAAGAGTATGAAAAAAGATGCTGCAGTAAACATGACAAAGATTGGTTTTAATCCCATAACATTTCCCATTACTTTAGGGATAATGATATTGTTCTCTATTTGTTGATATATGAAAAACAGGACAATAATAATTAATGCTGTAACAGGACCATGTATTACTAATGCTACAAATAGTGGGGGAATTGCACCAAGAGTTGCACCAAGAGTTGGTATTGCTGACATCAATGCCACGAATACTCCCATAGGGAGTGCAAATGGAACTTTTAGGACTACAAGTATTACTCCCATCGTTATACCAGCTATTGTACTTACCAATGCTTGTCCTAATAACCATCTTCCAAGCTTATGTTCTACATCTAATATTAATTTCTTTACTCTGTTTCTTTTTGTATCTGATGTAATCCTAATTAATCCAAGCTCTAAGATATTGTCATGATCAATTACTAGATATATAGAGAATATGATACATGCTAATACAAGGGCTGTTGAACTAAAGAGCGCTCCAATAGTACTAGCAATATTTTCAAAACTCTCAAACATACTTAATCTTTCGATAAAGTCGGTAGTCATTTTGTTAATAAGGGTAGGATCTACTATATATCCGAAGATATTAATCTCCTCAAAATCTGAAGTTAAAGTCTTTATCCAACCTGGAATTGCTCTAATCAATCCATCTATTTGATCTATAAAGGGTAATATTACAACAGAAATAATTGCGGTAAGCAGGATAATACCCAGGAGATATGTAAAGAAAACAGAGAGACCTTTACTCAATTTTTTTGACATAAGATAGGAAACAATTGGTCTAGCTGCTGACATAAATACAAATCCACCGAATAGGAATATAAATACTGTTAGAAGTTGCTCACCCAAAAATGCTACCATTAGAGCTAGTACAACTAGTAATACTAATTTCCAGGAAAACTCAACCACAATAACAGGTTTAGGAGATTCTTTCTTCTGTTTATACTTCTCTATCTCTTGTAGCTCTTTAATAATATCTACTTCTTTTTCTTCAGTTTTGCGAGAATTCATATTGAATGTCTTTGACATACTTAAAGGGTATTAATTAATGCCTAGATTATAACATTTTAGCTATTTAGTATTCAATTTCCCTCGAGGGATAAGGTAAGAGGCAATAAAGGATGTAATAGGGACAATGAGAAGTATTCCTGTGCTTGCCGCAAGAGTTCTTACAATCTCCTCTGCAATTGCATCTGTTCTCAAAATATTACCTATACCACCACTGTTGTAAGTTAGAAGAATTACTAGTGCAAAACTAGAACCAGCATAAGCAATAAAGAGTGTATTAACCATTGAAGACAGATGATCCTTACCAATATTCATTGCTTGAGAAAACAGTTTCCTACTTGAAAGGGTAGGGTTTGCAAGATGTAATTCTTGAATAGATGATACTTGGCTCATTACAACATCATCTAACACACCAACAGCACCTATTAAAATACTGATAAAGAAAACTGCAGCTAAATCTATACTACCTCCAGTTTGACTAAGTAACAAAAATGCCTCTTCACTACCTGATCCATCAACACGAACCATTGAGATAAATAATTTAGCAAGAAGAGCAACGATTACTACACCGATTAGGGTAGAAAGTACTGCGATACTACTCTTCCTATTAAACCCATGCGATACATACATTATCATAACCAATGTAATAGATACTGTTACTACTCCAATGAGGAGTACATCTCCTCCATCCAGTATTCTTGGTATAGCCCATCCATAAAGAATCATTACTGTAAAAGCGAGACTTAATAACGAACCAAACCCCTGTCTTTTACCAATTATGATAGCTGCTAATGCAAATATCACTACCATTATTAATATAGCTCCCTCCCTTACAAATCCTGTAATAGCCCAACTCTCATAGTCAAACCCATCGGTCATATACGTTGTATACACCCTATCTCCAATATTAAATTTTGATTTCCCATCTTCAGATAGAATAGGAATAGAAGTTCTTACACTTTCATCAGTTTCATCAATCCTGATTAAGTACTCAAAACAGGTATATCCATCATCTAATACATCAGAGCATGGAACATTAAAAACCTCCTCAACAACTCCCTTAAAAGTTTCTTCTGTTTCTTGGGCATAGATATTTAATGGAAAAAGAAACAGGAAAAGTGTAAACAATATTGTTGTAATTTTCATAAACCCATTATACAAAAAAAGAGGGGCATATGCCCCTCCTAACGAATTCTTTCTAACTATCTTTCTTTCTTGTACATATATACAAAGCTAGTACCAAATGCCACAATTGCAATCAATCCAAATATTAACATTAGTTGATTACCAAAGAGAGCATCTAATTCTCCAGATGCCTGAGGAATATCTCCATCTACCACAGCATCACCATTTACATCTCCTGCAGGATTGTAAGTTACACGAATTTTTTCTTCTAATGTAATTTCATTACCCGCTTGATCTTTAATAGACATTGTAAATACATTTCTTCCTTCCTCTAATTCAATACCTTCCAATCTAAATTCTCCTTCAGAGCTAGCTATTGTCTCATAACTAAGTATTCCTCTCTTTACAATTATTGTACTTAAAGGTTCGGCTGTTCCTGCAATCACAAATGTCTCTTTGTTTGTTTCCTCACCATATTTGAATTCTACTGCTTCAGGATCTGGGTCTGTCCAGTCTACAGCAGCCATTTTTACTTCACTTCTTGGTCCCATAACCCTATTTGGGAAACCTTTCACACCTGCAACATTAATTGCATATTCGCCTTCATTCTCTACTGTATATTCATATGAGAAGTTTGCTTCCCCATCAACCTTTGCACTTCCGACCTTAACATCATTAACATATACAAAGACATCGTCAAAGCCCTCAGCACTTCCTCTTATTAATATCTTGTCACCATTTGTAAGAGAAGTAACTTCACTCAATACAGGAGCCTCTAAATCAATATCGATTGCAGGCTCTTCTCTAAATCTAATAAAGGAATATATTCCGAATGCAACAAGCAATACTCCAAGACCAATAAAGATAGATCCAACAATTCTGGACATCTTTTCTTGATTCCTTTCAGGTTGCTTTATCTCAACCTTACTTTTCATATTTTCTTGTTTCTGTTGCTTAGCAACATCTGTTTGGGCAGCACTTTTTGTATTTTTTTTCTTAGCCACTCCAACCTATATTAAAATTTATATACTCATATACTGATAGAATAGAATAAAATTTTACAGAGTGCAAGAAAAATATATAATATATATATTATGCTCAAGAAGAAACTCTTAAAAATCTCTATTACAACAGTACTTTTGTTGTTTTTTCTCATTCCTCTTTTTGTATTTCTCATATACCCAAATTACAATCAAATTGTTGGACCTATAAAGAGATTAAATATACAAAGAAGTACGGAAGAATTCACATTCCAAGTCCTCACTATGATATCTCCACCCAAGGACAGAGTAATGGGAATTTCAGATACAACAAGTACAAGTGGGAGCATAGAAGAGAGTCTTGGAACAAATTTTAAACTTGAACAAAAAATTTTAGAAGAACTAAAAACAAAGATTAAGATATCCTCAATAGAGGTTGAAGGATATATCTTTGAAGGAACAGATGCAAAAACAATGGATACTGGTTTTTGGCATTTTCCAATATCACATCATCCAGGACAAAGAGGAAACTCTGTAATAATTGGGCACAGGTATGCCAAACTTCCACCGGACAAAGATACTTTTTTTAATCTAGATAAGGTAAAAATTGGTGATAGGATTACTGTCGAACAATACAATAACTCCTTTACATACATTATCACTGATACAAAGGTCGTAGAAAAGAATGATATCTCTGTGTTACAAAACTACGATGATTACAGAATAACATTGATAACATGTACTCCGCTTTGGACAGCAGATCAAAGACTTGTCATAATAGGAAAGCTGGACAAATTGTACAAAAACACTTAAAATTCAATACTTTTAAATAATCTTTAGATATTTTTTGATGAACGACTTCTATACAAGAAAGGATGTTAATGATCATACAGTAGATATAACCATTACTATTCCAAAAGACAATTTTAAACATTCATATGATCTTTTAGTAAAAGACTATGCAAAGGATACTGATATAAAGGGTTTTAGAAAGGGGAAAGTTCCTACAGATTTAATTAGTAATCAAATGAGAGAGGTAATAAAACTTGAGACATTTGAAAGAGTTGCTCCTCTTTACATAAATACAGCACTTAACAAGGAAAGTCTTGAGCCAATTGCTCCTCCAGAGTACACAGATATTCCAAAACTTCTTGATGATTTAGATGTTTCTTTCACAATAAAAGTAACTTTAATGCCTAAATTTAAATTAGGAGATGTAAGTAAGATAAAGATTAAGAAAGAAAAGTTAGCAGTAGAAGAGAAGGAAGTAGAGAGTGCAGTTGAGGAGCTTAAGAATACTCAACAAACTAAAGAGAAAGATGTTAATGATAAATGGGCACAAGAGGTTGCAAAAATAATTAATGCAGAAGATGTAAAAAGTCTAAAAGATTTAAGAATAAAAATTAAGGATGCTCTACAGAAGCAGAAAGATCACTACCAACTTCATCAATTACAAGATGAGGCATTAAGAAAAGGTATAGAGATATCAAAAATAGAAATACCCGAACCAGCTATTAAGTTTGAAGCTAGTGAAAGAGAAAAAGCCTTTGTAGAAGACATGAAAAATAGGGGAGTTAAGATTGAGGACTTCCTTAAGGCAAACAATATAACCATTGAGAAAATGAGAGAGCTCTGGATGAAGGATGCAAAGGATGCACTTGAAGCAGACACATTTTTAAATTTGTATTCAAGAGAAAAGAGTGTAGAGATAACTGATGAAGAATTAGAAAAAAAGATAGAAGCAATAAAGGCAAGTCAACCGAATGCTGATAAAAGTATATTTAGTAATCCTCAATGGAAAGAGTATATTAAAAATGTAGAGAGAAAAGAGAAAGGTTTTAGACTTTTTGTAGAAGAAGTCTTAGGTAAAGATTTCTTAGATGAGCATAACTAATATTTAAGTAAATATTACAATGTCTCTTTTAATACCAATGGTTGTTGAAAAAGATAGGGAAGGAGAGAGAGCATATGATATATACTCTAGACTTTTAAAAGATAGAATCGTTTTTGTTAGTGGCCCTATAGAGACAGATATGGCTAATACTGTTGTAGCACAGCTTCTCTTTTTAGAAAAAGAGAATCCTGATGAAGATATCCAAATGTTTATTAACTCCCCAGGTGGTGTAATAAACGCAGGGATGGCAATATTAGATACAATGAACTATATCAAGTGTGATGTATCTACAATAGCGGTAGGTTTAGCAGCATCGATGGGTTCATTCTTGCTAGCACATGGTACAAAAGGTAAAAGATATGCATTACCAAATAGCAAGATACATATTCATCAGCCACTTGGTGGAGTAGAAGGACAAGCTAGTGATATAGCAATTGAAGCTCAAGAGATATTAAAGATAAGAGAGAAGCTTTACAAAATGTTAGCTAAGCAAACAGGGCAGAGTATGAAACAAATAGAGAAAGATGCAGATAGGGACAAATACTTTACAGCTGATGAAGCAAAAGAGTATGGTTTAGTAGATAAAGTTATTACAAAAAGAGAATAATGTTTAGGTCAACAGATCCAATACATGATAATGCAAGAGAAAGAGCAATTGAGTTTGTACGTTCCCAAATTATTAACATGATTGAAAATGGGGATGAGGGAGATGTCGTAGATGCAATAGTTCAAGAGATTTCTCTAAGCGATATCTACACATATATGACCTATCTTAAAACAGATCAAAGTCTTCCCTTTAAATTACCATTAATAAGGTATGCAAATATAACAGATGAGAATCAATATGCAATGGTTTGTGATTATGTAAGTGCATATAGAACAGAACTTCCGCCTAGAGATATGAGAAGGGTATACTTTATTGAGACTGCAGATTTCGCGATTACCTTTATTCCTATACAATTAGATGGGGAGGAGATAAATATTCATATAGAGCCTCTTGATTGTTCTCCTGACTTTATACTTGAGATGTGGGATAAAGTTAGCAATCCAAAAAGTCTAGATGATATTGAGTGGGTTAAATTTGATAATATAGATGGTGAGGGCGATTAGCTCAGCTGGTTAGAGCATCACATTGACATTGTGAAGGTCACAGGTTCGAGTCCCGTATCGCCCACCACTTTCCACCAATATTGTATAATTCTTTATTAATATATTTTTTTGTTTATATGGACGAACTTCAACTTAAAGTTAAGAAGATGTACAAAGATAATGGATGAGATACCGCTCCTGAATTATTACTTATCGCTATGCAAGAAGAATTGGGAGAAATAAGTGGAAGATTTTTAGCAGAACACCCAGGATACAAAAAAAGTCTTGGTGATACCGATCCTATTCCAGAAGAGATTGGAGATTTAATCACACTGATATTTGCATTTTGTAATAAAATGGATATTAATCCAGAGGAGTGGGTTAACAACACTATTCAGAAAAGAAGTAAACAAGGGTAGCTCTATTTTTAAGTTTCATGCCAGAAAGTGTAGCCTACCATTTCCCTTAATATCTTGATTTAACAACAGATTTTATATACAATAAAGTGCTGAAGTAGCTATGCTACGTTCTTTCAAAACTGGGTCCAAAGAAAGGAGATTACCATGGGTCCCAAAGATCGCAAAACCGTTGAACGAGAAGATAAAGATGGCTGGAAGCATAGCACCACCTATGACCCTGAAACCAATAATCGCTGGAGTGTAGATTATAAAGATACAGGTCTTGGTGGAGTCGGGTCAAACTGGTTTGAAGTTAAAAATGCACATCACACAGATCAGGATGACAACACCCATGACGACAATGTTCGTTTTGGAGAATCTACTTAGTTTTCTTTTTACCCAGAAGAGAGGAGTCTTCACACTGTTTTTAAACAGAAACTCCTCTCTTCACTTTATTATGTAGGTCGGTTGTGAGTTGGTAGAAGCTCACATTGCAAGTTCCTGCTTATACGCTGTAAAAGGCGAAGATAAGGTGGGGCGTTTAGCAATCTAGCGGTGCAAGTCCGACGGCCTACAAATTCATATACAATGTGATAGGCTTTTTGAGTTCCATGCCTGAAAGTATCGCCCACCATTACTATCAATTTCCATATATAATTATCTCAATGAATAAACGAGATAATCTACAAAAAATCTTTGATGAAATCTTCAATCTTAATGTCTGTGGTAAAGACTCTTTGAAAATACCAAGAGATATCTCTAAAACAAATATTAATGCAAAAGTAATGATTATTGCAGAAGCTATGGCACCAGAACAGGTTAGACTCTCTGGTGTAAACTACTTCTACAGGGATGGAAGAATAGGGAATACAGGCAAATCATTAGAAAAATTCCTAAGTCTTTTTAACCATAGCGTTTATCCCGACAATTCCAACTGTGTATACCATACTGAAATAGTACATAGCTTCCCAGGATATGTAATAAAAGGAAGCAAGAAATCAATAAGGAGACCAACGAAGAGAGAGATAGAGAAGTCTATTAATAGTGGAATACTTCAAAAAGAAATAGTTATTATCAAACCCAAAATAATATTGCTAATGGGTAACACCGCCTACACAGCCTTTTACAATTATTTCTTGAATATAACGCCTTACAGAAACCTTACAAAAGAAATAGACTATATCTCTAGTACAAAAACTTTTAATCGCTACAACAATATTCCAATCATTCCAATACAACATAGTTCTGGGGCTAATCCAAGATTTAACAATATGCTAAAGAATATGGATTTAATAAAAATAATATCTAACATATTAGAGAATGAATAATATCTTAATCTATACATTCAGAACATTCCCTTGGATAGAAGATATTAAAAGTATTTCTAAAGATATCGTTGTACTAGATACATTGAAAATAGATATCATTGAGGTTGAAAAGAAATTAAAACAAAACAAATATGTCTTTGTATTAGGTATTGCAAAGGGTAGGCATAGTTCTGTATTTGAAACAAAGGGTGTTAATCAATTTAACAAAGGGAAGATACTAACAGATGGGAAGGAAGAATATCCTTTATACTTTCCTAAGCAAGGATTTGAAAATATAAAAGTTAATAAAGGCTATACAACATCTTTTTGTAATTGGGGAATGTATAGGGTTAGTAAGTTAATAGAGGAGAGTAGTCATGAGAGCAAACATATGTTTGTTCATATAAAAGAAGAAGACATACCTGTTCTTAGTAGATATATAACATCAGAGTAATCCTGTTTTTAAGTTCCATGCTAAAAAGTATAGCCCACCATTATATCTTCTCAATCGGGTACTTCTTTTCATCCCAATCACTTCTCTTCATCTGAATTACAATAAATGGTTTAATTGGTTCTTTTGATATATGTTCAAGACCCTCTGATTTATCTACTACTGATTTTGGAAAGATATAAATATATCCCTCATTTCTGATATTTTCAGGTTTACTTACTCCAAAAAAAGTATCCGTGTAGGTATACTCACCTTCAGGACTAATCTTTGTAACCTTAGAATCTCTTCTTTCTCCCACATTTGCACCACCAACTAATGCACAGAATTTTGCAACAATAGGGTTGGAAGTTAAATATACTGCCTTTGCATTACCAAACTCTTTTGAGGAATCATTAGCTTCTTGTGGAATAAGTTCTACTAATTTCCTAGTACTACCATGTAGTACATATCCATTGTTAACTGCTAGTGTAATAATCCTATCAAGATTATCTATGATTACATATTCAAACAGTTCCCCATTTAGTAACTTCTCGTATTTGAATTTTCCCCCTTTGTCCATTATTTCCTTTTTTAAATCTATCATACTGTTAATATATCAATTACAGATTATCAAGATAATTTTAACACTAATTATTTCTTTTTTAGAAGGGATGAAAAATTAAGTTCTATTTCACCCATATATTCCATCTCTAACAATCTTGGATATTCTTTCTACAATATCTTTATTAATATAACTGTTAGTATTCCCAGTATCATAAAAGGTACAAAAGGAATATGCAAACCCTTTAATTTCCCTTTTTTCTTACCTATAAATAGTGCATATGCTATAGCTGAAAAAACAGTAATATATGACCAAAACATGAGATTACTGTAACCTATGAGTAATCCTGTAATCAAAGCAATCCTTACATCTCCTTGACCAAGTGCTTTTTCCTTTGAAACTAAGACTATTAATTGAAATATACTACCAAGTAAAAGTGCTCCAAGAAAATTATTGTATGGAGAATATACAAAATTATTTCCTAATATATATTCGAACTCACTACCTAGTACAAGAAATAAAATTATATTAAATGCAAAGAGAAATAGAAGTAGGGACAAAGAAGAGACATTGTGTACTTCCATATGTTTGAAATCATACTTTGCTAAACATATTAAGACTCCAGAAACTATTGAAACAGTAACATATATTACTAAGTTTAAGAATGAAAAGTAGTAGAAGAGAAAAAAAATACCAAAGAGAAGAAGGAAAAGAAGAAATATCAAATAGTGTAGGTTTTTTAAAGAAATAATTTTTCTCATTGAATATTAGTTAGCTCGAATGGATTAGTACTTGTATTAAGCTCTCTTTTTAATGTTAATTTTGTATTGTTATTATCAGTTGTTACTATTGTCATAATCTTTACACCACTGAATCCTATTTTGTTTTGTATATCTACATTACAATTCCAATTAGTTTGATTAATTTGAAATATTCCTGTAAACGAGGGGTTTCTTTTAATCATATATACTGTCTCCTCCAAACAAGTTTCAGCATTGGTCCTTAAAATTTGAGAGTCATAGTTCATTTTTGTAATTGATAGAGTTGTAATATTTTCATACAAAGAGTTAACCCCTGTAAGAAGAAGTAGGGGAACTATTACTAGAATTGCTGTTAATGCTACATATCCTTTCATCTAATTGTAAACAACATATTAATTCTCTCACTCAAGGAATTATCCTTGTTTGAGATGAGATCTACCTTTAGTATAACCCCAAGTATATCCTCTTTGCCTTGATATACAGGTTCTAGATAAAACCTTGTAACAGAAATACTTGGAGGAGTAATTGCTACTCCATCATAATACAATCTTGAATTTATTAAGGAGTACTGCTTTGCTCCAACTTCTGATATTAATTCTAATCTCCCATTATCATCTTCAAATACCGAATTCATATCATTCACTCTCAATGCAGAGTTAAAGCTCTCTTCAAAATGCTGAACAACTAAGGTAGAGGAGTGATGTAAATTGCTCTTACGAATATTCCTTAATGTACTTTCTTGAGCTGAGAGCATGAAGTTTAGAATCATGATTATTATGATTGCAAAAAGACCTATGTATACTAGCGATTCTATTAAGGTTATTCCTTTTAATCTATTTTTCATAGTTAATTACTATTTCTTCAACTAAAGGTGTAACAACTGTATTAGATTCCATAATCACTCGATATTGAAGGTATCTACCTCTTAGATTGCTAGGAAGCTCATGAATACCTGAGATAGAGTAATATGTATCAGCTGTACCATCAGGACCTACCCATACAGAACCTGCCATATTAGAAAAGTCACTGACTCTAAATTGTAATCTTAAAGAGGTGCCCTCAGGAACAGTCGTTGTTAGGCCAAGTATATAGTAGGTAGAAGATTGAGATTCAGAATCATATATTGGAGATGTATATACTCCATATGGAAGATATCCATTACCATCAGCTCCACCACCACCTGGACCTCCCTGTATTATCTTAAACTCCTGACTAGCATCCTTTGTTACAACATATGTGTAGTATTTCACTCCATTTGTGACAAGTGCTAAGGCATTAACTCCACTATCTACATTTAATCCTCCACATCTTACAGGTGCACTTTCATTAGTAATATCTAGTACTAGATATTCTTCACCACTTGTTCCAACAATTATCGCTCTGTTATCTATGGCCGCAACATTTAAGGGATTCATTGTTGAAACATTGTAAGAACCAATTAAAGAAGGAGATGTCTTGTTTGTAATATCTAAAATGAAGAACTCGTGACCTGTATTTTGCACAGTTGTAACATATGCTCTTTGAGTATCTTCAGAAATATACAAAGAGGTAGCATTTGCACTGTTTAAAGTAAAAGATGCTCTCTGGACAATACTGTTTGAAGTATATTCAAATATTCTAAATTGATTACTACTAGCTCCAACAGCAGCATATATATATTTATCACCAACAAACATATCTGTTACAGCTCCAGATGAAATAGTAGTAACAGATGGGCGAACCCCTTCGAACGAGGAAATATCAAACATTGTTATATCACTACCATGCGCTACAAAGCCTCTGTTTCCATATGCGGATACTGAGTTACCATCTTGGGAACCACTTGAGTCAAATCTGCCTATTAATGCAAATGGTGTTACACCTGTATCAATTATCGCAACTTCTGCATCATTCCTATCTGTAGCTAGTAATACAATATTCCCAATACCAAAAACATCATTTACTTTGTAATTTTGATTAAACTCTCCTTGTACTGATACAGAGGGAGGATCACCATTTACATGTATTTTCATAAAGTCTAAACCAGATGCATTACCACCTGTTCCCATAAAGACATTTTCTCCATATACAGAGATATTTGATGCAACTCCCTGACCTGGAAGATTGTAAGCTGACATGCTAAGAGAAGGGTTACACCAGTCAGCATAGAACATTGACTGCAGTCTAATCTCTCCGCCTGTAATATTTACAGCTATTGTTCCGTCATGTTCACCTGGAGTAAAGTCTTCTAATGTTGTATACACAATGGAATTTGTATCCCAGTCATTGATAAAGATAACGGGATTAACAGTATTTATCCTACCAAGAAAATCTCTCCATTCTATGCTTACTAATACCATTCTTGTATGTGGATCATTTGTTCCACCAGATAGTACTACCATTCCATTACTATCTCTGTGTGCAGGTTCAATTGAGAAAGAATATGTAAATCCATTTATTTCTCCTTGACCTTCGTTAATGGTATATTCTCCATTTTCAAATACAAAGTGTTTCTCTCCTTCACCTGTATATCTAGCAACTCCATACCAAGATGCAGATTTAATCATCAAAAGAGTACTGTTAATATCTTCAACAATATGTGCTGCTTTTATCCTTGCTCTACTGTTTTCTAATGTTCTTGTTGAGTCTACCACAAGAAGTAGTAAAGTGGAGGACATAATAGCAAATATCCCTATTGCTAAAACTAACTCTGTTAATCCAAAACCTTTTAACTTTTTCTTAAAGAGTTTCATAGTCAATTAACCCCTCCCTATTTATATACAACAGCACTGAAAATGTTCCATCTGTTAACACTAATGATCCGTATACAGATGGTTTAAATTTACCTGCAGGAAAAAGTATTTCATTGCCTAAAGTCAAATTTATTGATGTAATATACATATTCGCTGGTAGATTCTTTGATTGAGTCTCAGAAGCTACAGAGAATGACTCTCCATCAAAAATTGTATACCCGTTATTTCTAATATACACACCTCCGGGAATTTCTTTGTACGCACTTCTTTGTTGTTGATAGTAGATGTCCGTTTTTAATTGATTAGCATATGACTCTAGTTTAGTTTTTTGTGCTTTTTGTAGTGTAATAGGGAAGACTAATACGGACAATATTAAAAGAATACCCATGACAACAAGTATTTCAAAGAGGGAAAAACCTTTAGGATTGTTTTTAGATATATCTCTATTCATTTATACTTCCCATCAATTGATAAATTGGCATAAGGATAGTTACACCTAGTAAGCCAATTATTACCCCGACGAGAATTAAAAGTAATGGTTCTACTAAAGTAACAATATTGTTGCTCATCTCAGTTACATCATCGGAGTAATAGTCATGAAGATACATCATATTTTCTTCTAATGTACCACTCATTTCTCCTATCTCAACCATTTTTACAAAGGATTTGTTAAAGTATTGGTCATGTATAGCGAGAGATGAAGCTAAATTCTCCCCTCTATCAATTCTTCCATGTACATCTTTTAATATTTCAGCATATATGTAGTTACTCATGGTTGAAGAGGAGATAAGCATTGCCTTAGAAAGAGGTAAACCACTTGCTAAAAGAACCCCCAAGGTTCTTGAGAATGTAGCAAGTATATTACTGATAAAGAGATTCTTTAATATTGGGAATCTAATGGAAAGTAAGCTAGTAAACTTTTTACCTGGTTTTGTATTAAGAAAGAGAATAAAACCAATGATTAGTAGCACTATAATACCAAATATTAATATCCAGTTATCCCTAATAGCTTGAGCAGTATTCATAATGAATATTGTAAAAGCTGGAACATTTGGGAATGATGAATACAAATCTTCCATTTTTGGAAGAACAATAAAAATCATACCTATAAATTCTGCAATGGTCAGAGATACAATAATTGCTGGATATATAACTGCACCTTTCATCTTTCTGTTTAATTCGTATGATTTCTTTATTGATTCAGCAATAAAGAGGAGATTGTTCTCTAAAGAGGCTCCTCGTTCACCAGCTTCTACAACTGATACCATAGTTTCTGGGAATATCTTTGGAAATAGTCTCATTGCCTCAGAAAGGCTTGATCCTTGTTCTATCTCTCTATGTAAGTATGCATAAATCATATTAAGATTTTTGTCATTAGATTGCTCAGACATTGTTTTAATAGAGTCTGAGAGAGAAATACTTGCTCTTAAAAGTGCCGCAAGGGACTTAATTGATATCAATAGATTAGATGTTGATACTCTAATTCTTTGAAGTTTTTTTAATTCCTTCTGCTTCAATGTATCCTGTTGTGATAATTCTGCTTTCTTCATTATTCTTTAATAGCTACAACTCTCATTAATTCCTCCATAGAGACAACACCTTTCTTTAATTTGAGAATTCCATCCTCCATCATTAACTTAAATCCTTGTTTTTTAGCAATCGCATATATATTGTCTGTTGTTGGTTCACTAATTATGACATCCCTTATCTCTTTGTTTGTTCTTAGTATTTCATATATACCAATTCTTCCTGAATATCCTGTGTTATCACATTTACTACAACCATTTGCTTTGAAGAGCTTGTCTGTAGAGTTCATATGTTTTGCAATATCAGGTCTAAGTTTTAGCATTTCACGATGTTCCTCATCCTTTGCTAATACATATTCACTCTTACAGTTATCACAAAGTCTTCTTGCTAATCTTTGGCTTATGATAATATTAACAGTAGAAGCGACCAAAAATGGTTCAATACCCATATCAATGAGTCTTGGAATAGCACTAATTGCATCATTTGCATGAATAGTAGAGAGTACTAAGTGACCAGTAAGAGCAGAATTAACAGTAATTCTTGCTGTTTCTGTATCTCTAATTTCTCCTACCATGATGATGTTAGGATCTTGCCTTAATATTGACCTTAATCCATTAGCGAAGGTCAAATCACTTTTAGTATTAATCTGTATATGATTTACTCCCTCAATATTGTATTCTACTGGATCTTCAATAGTAGTAATATTTACATTTCTTGTATTGAGGATTTTAAGAATGGAGTAAAGTGTAGTAGTTTTTCCACTTCCTGTAGGACCAGTTGCAAGAATCAATCCATATGGCTCTCTATAACTTGCTTCTACTTTTGCCAAATCATCAGGCTCAAATCCCAAATCAGCAAGACCAAAAGCCCTGTTGTTTTGAGATAAAAGTCTAATTACAACCTTCTCTCCAAAAGTTACTGGAAGTATAGAGATTCTAGCATCTATTTTACATACACCATCATCTAACACAGAGGGTACTGGACATGCATCTCCTTTTTTAATTTCCTCCTCCTTTTTCTCAACCTTCTTTTCTTCTTTTTCGTCCTTTTTCTTCTCTACCTCTTTCTCTTCGACTGGTGGTACTGGTTTCTGGGGAACCTTAAAAGAGAAGAGTATCTTTCCATCTTGAGGAGCAAAGTGAATGTCCGTTCTAAGCTTTGCTCTTACTTTTATAATGAAAAGAATACTCTCCTCTAGATTATTACCTATGGTAACAATGTCCCTTAACATTCCATCTATTCTGTATCTAACCAAAAGATTGTTTCCTTCTCGAGCTTCAAGATGAATATCAGAGGCCTTTCTTTCGAATGCTTCCTGAACAATTATGTCTAGTAGTTCTGATACATTCAGCTTTCTTTTAGACACATCATCTATAGCTTTTAGAAGTTCAACCATAATAGTAGGACAGTAATACTATGTCGAATAGATTAATATATTAAGACCGAAATAACCAAGGTTATCTCTTTACAACAATCTCTTTGTTGTTCTCTCTAAGTGGAGCGCTTACTTGTACTCTACCACCTGTTGTTACACAGATATTGTATCCTGTACCTTCAGCAGAAGCTGCTCTACTTGGATCTCGAGGGATTGCAACGATAAATTCATCTACTAATACTGTAGACAGATTTACCATTCCTGTACCAGTTCCAATCTCTGTACCTGCATATGCATTTGCAGAATCGCATGTTGCAATTGTTCCAGCAAGGGCTGACAATCCTGCTACAGAGTTTCCTTCCTCAGAAGTATACTGTGTTACAGCATTAAGAATCTGTGTTACATCAGCACTTCTTTGAGCATTTCTGGTATCTCTGAAGTTCTTTCCTGGGTTGATAGCAACCAAGGTTATTGTAGCCAAAATGATAATCAAGGCTACTACGACTAGGATTTCTATAAGAGAGAATCCTTGGTACTTTCTTTGATCTCTAACCATTTATATTAAATATAAATTTATATATACCTAAAATATACAAGCATGGATTATGAGTGTCAATTAACTTCCGTATTAACCTTTGGTTTGGCTTTTCATTAATTTTGGTATAGAATAATGATTATTTGTTAAAACATAAACAAATGGACCCACACGATCCAATAAAAGAGAAGTCCACTATTGCGGAAGTGTTTGACAGAAATGACTTCACTGAACCGGAAATAGAAGGTCTTTCGTGCGCAATTTCTGTATATGTAAAAGTTTTTTCAAGACCCCCATTTAGTGAAAACTGGACTATTGAACAGGGGGGAGATTCTCTTGCTTTTTTAACTGATAATGAAATAGAGAACTTTAACCCTGATGATGAAACACATTTGTACAGAGCAATAAAATACATGTTAATGAATCCAGACAAAGTAAGTACAGAACAACAGGGAGAAGAAGAAATATTAGAAATAGAAACACCTACAGGAGAATTTAGTTCAATTAGAACAATATATCCCTTTACAAGTATTTTGCATGCATACAGTAGAGAGGCAAAAGACCCTAATTCAATGGTTTTAATAGGATATTACGATACAAACGAAAAGCAACATATAATTGATATTACTGAGCAGTCACCAACTGATTTTGCGAAACCAAAGAGTGTAACAAGAGTAAGGCATATGGAAAGCCAAATAGGGGATAAGATTATAGAAGAAATAGGATACTATCTTCCTGAAGGTGGGGAAGAGGAAATTAGGTTATTACTTAAAGAAACTCCAACAGCTTACCTAGGAGAAATCGCTACAATAACAGAAGGCGGATTTATGTTTGAGTCTATTAAGAGAGCCGCAAAGAAATTCGCTCCGCTACCTGATCAATTTGTTATGTTCACGAAAGAGGGTTCTGCAACTATTAGAACTGCAGAGGAAGAAGACAGGCTGCTTGCTCTCTTCTCTAAAGTACTGTATTTAGGAAAGGAGCTTACACTTCAGAGAAAACAGTATTTGGATGACAATGGAAAGAATGTTTTCGTTAATATTTATCAAGTAAAAAATGACCAACTTCAAAACTAGTCATAAAAGAACTCCATCCTACCACTACCTACCTCAAAATACCGAAAAAAATATCAAAATATTTAAATCCCTCCAATATAGTGACATAAAAATATTCTATGCCTTGAAAGCAAATAATTATGAACCAATGATAAGGAAATTCATTGAGGCTGATTATGGTTTTGATATAGCCTCAAGACAGGAATTGGAATATTTAGTTTCCCTTGGTGCAGATCCTACAAAAACATCCTTTTCAGCGCCTACCAAACTAGTTGAAGATTTAAGGTATGCTTCATCTGTTGGAGTCAGATATTATGCTTTTGATACAGAATCCGAGGCCAGAAAGATACTTGCAAATACTAAAAATCCTTTATTAATTGCAAGAACAGTGGCAAAGAACAAGGATGCAGAATTCAACCTCTCGGATAAATTTGGTATGACAGACACATACTTAAGATACATTTTCACTGTAGCCAAGAAAGAGAAATGGCCACTCCATGGAATAACTTTCCACGTAGGCTCTCAAAACAAATCTATTAATTCATGGAGAACTGCACTACAAAACATAGAGGCAGATATTAATGATGCCCAACAACTTGGGATAGATATAAAGTGTATTAATCTAGGTGGCGGTATTCCTGTTAAGTATGAGAATGGGGTTAAATCTGTTGAATTCTATATAGAAAATATAATTAACTTTGTGAGATCTATTCGTAGAAGAACAGATATTGAAGAATTCATTATTGAACCAGGGAGATCTCTTTCTGCCAATACAATGGTATTACTTACTAAGGTAATAAATATAAAAACATATAAAAGTCCACAGATAGTAGTAACTGATTTAAGTGTTTTTAATGGATTAATAGAACCATTAGAACATTTTGAATATCCTGTATACAAATATGGTAAATTTAGCTGTAAAAATGTTGAAAAAAAGAGATTTTATAAAATAGTAGGTTTATCATGTGATGGATATGATATTATAAACAGGAGATGTTTGCTGCCCGCAGATTTGAAGATAGGTGACTATCTAATTATACCGAATGCAGGAGCATACAGTTTCGTCTATGAAAACTTCCATATGAGGAAGTATCCTGAAATTATTGGTTAATTAAAAATGCTGAATCTATATATAATCTATATCTTCATCTTTAGTACTCTTCTTTCCAACTTCTGGATTTTTTTTAAACTAAGAGAGAAGTTAACTAAGAGGGAGAAAATACAGTATTTGTATCTTTTGATATCTATTTTCGGTTGGGCAATTACAAATGCCCTGGCAGACCTCATTAAAATTGATAACATAGCTTTACTATCCGCCCAACTGTCTATACTCTTTCCTCTTAACATTCTTAATGCACTAATAAATATTGTGAGTAATTTCCCGAGAGTAATCACGAAGGATATTCGAAACATTTCTTTTAAAATTAGCTCCTTTTTAACAGTTATTTTTTCTATTGTTTCAGTTTTTCTATTGAAATCGAGATTTAATATCTCCTTTTTCTCAATCAGTGAGAATGCACCTTCGGACTTCACTCCCGGACATTTATACTACCTATTAATCTTAATTGCGGTATTGTTCCTAATTCTCATTATTAGACACTGGAGAAAGAGAATGCCCCTGTATACGCCTACACAAAGAAAACAAGTAGCCACAATTTCGTTTACTCTTATCTTTGTTTATATTTCAATGACCTTTGGACTAATCATTTTCCCCTTATTAGGTCTCTCTATTTACAGTCCCTTTATGTTCCTGTCGCTATCTTTGTTAGCCTTTGTAATAAACAAGAGCTTATGGATAAAAATAGCGGTAGTAGATATTGTAGAAGAGATTAACAAATTGTTAGGAATGTTTGCTTCTGCTTTTGTAATCTTTTCCCTATGGACCCTCACCGGAAGTGTAACTCTTGATCTTAATATTGTTGGAAAGTTCTTGGCATCCCTTTCTATAGTCATACTCATCAATGGTATCTATAGCTACTTTCAAAGAGTTTATAACAATAAGAGAATACAAGCCCAGGGAGAAGTACTCAATTTTATTGATATTACTACAAAGATAATTAACAGAGAGGAATTGGTTAAGCTAACAAAGGAAAGTATATACAGTATTCTAAAACCTGAAAGAATAGAATTTGAGTTTTTTCATAATGAAAATCTTACTCCGATACAAACCCAATTTACCAAATGGTGGTCATTAAGATCTAAAACTATAATCATTAATAAAGAGACCCTTATAGAATCATATTTCGATAGAGAAAATAACAAAGAAATAACAAAAGAATTGTACGAATACCTTCAGAAAGAGAAAATTAGTGTAATGATTCCTCTCACAAACAAGGACTCATTAATAGCATTAATAAATATATATAATACAAACGATGTTCTTGATGAAACACAGTATAATAATTTGTCTTTACTCTCCAGTACTCTTTCTGTTTCTCTAAATAGGGCACTTCTTTACGAAGAATTACAGGATTTTAATAAGACCTTGCAGAAAAAGGTTGATTCTCAAACAGCAGAATTACAAGAAAAAGTAAAACTCTTGGAAGAGGCGAGAAAAAAGGAAGCTGACATGATAGATATAATGGGGCATGAATTAAGAACACCAGCAACAATAGTGAAGTTAAATACAGATTTACTCAGCCAATTTTCTGAAAATAATTCTGTAGAAAACGAAGAAACATATAAGAAATATGTATCAAGAATAAAGCATGCAGTTGAGACTGAAATCACATTAATAAATACCTTGCTAAGTAGTGCGAAACTAGAGGGAGATAAGGTTGAACTAAATATGGAAAGAATTGATATATACAAGGAGGTAGAAATGTCTATGCATGCAGAGGAAGATTTAGCAAAAGAGAAGGGCTTAGAATTTACAAATTTAATACCAGAAAATATCTCTAACATTTATGCTGACCGCACAAGAGTGGCTGAAATATTAAATAACTTAATAAGTAACGCAGTAAAATATACTGAGAAGGGAAGTGTAACTGTAAGTGGAAGTGAGGATGAAAAATATGTTCATATTGAAGTCCAAGACACTGGAAGAGGAATATCTAAAGAGGATCAAAAAAATCTTGGAACAAAATTCTTTAGAACTAAAACATACATTGATTCAGAAATAAGAGATGACTTTGACATTGTAAGACCAGGAGGTACAGGGTTAGGACTATATGTGACTTTTGGTTTATTAGAGAAAATGGGAGGAAAGATTAATATAGAGAGTGAGATTGGGAAGGGAAGTACATTCACAGCAAGTTTTGCAAAGTATACTAATCAACAGGAACATAAAATCGAAGAGGGAACTCGAGATATGTTCTCTAAGCTAGGCCTTAGATAGGATTAGAATTAAATATTTTTTAATTCTTCGTCGATAATATTCGAGACCTCCCCAAAATCATTACAGCTCATTAATCTGCTTCGTAAGAGAGCACTACCTCCAAAATCATTTACATATGCCTTAAAGAATTTCTTTAAAGAATGAAAGTCCTTACTTTCTCCCCATGTCTTTTCAAAGAGTTGTAAATGTTTCTCGAATAAAATGAATTTCTCCTTTTGAGAAATTTCTTCCCTTTCGGAGAATACCCAAGGGTTATAAATAGCTTCTCTTCCTATCATTACACCATCAATCTTGTATTTTTCAGATAACTCTTTGCCCTGTTTTATACTTTTAATATCCCCATTTCCAAAGAGTAGAGTAGAGGAATTTTTCTGATTTCTTAATTTTACAATCTCCTCCGTATATTCCCAATTAGCATGTATTGCTCCTTCTCCCTTTGCAGTTCTCATATGAACAGTAAGTAAATCCAATTGTTGTTCCAAAAGAAATCCTATCCATCCCTCTATATCAGGATATTCAAACCCCAATCTTGTCTTAACAGATACCGGGATATCTTGAGCCCCTTCCTTGGTAGCCTTAATTATATCTACAACTAATTGCCTATCTGCATTTATCAATCCACTTCCAGCATTATTCTTTACAACATTCTTTACAGAGCAACCCATATTTATATCTACACCCTCAAAACCCATTTCCTTAACTAATTTAGCTCCATACAAGAAGTTTTCTGGTTTTACTCCCCAAAGCTGTGCAACTATTGGTTTTTCCTCTTTTGTATATTGTAATCTATGTATTACCTTTTCTTTTCCCTTACTGTTTAATCCTTCTACGTTTACAAATTCTGTAAAGAAAACATCTGGTCTTCCTACAGACATCACTATCTGTCTAAAGACTGTATCTGTAACATCTTCCATAGGGGAAAGAGCTATGATAGGTTTTTTAATCTCATCGTATATGTTCATAAATACGATTTTAACATATTTGACCCAGGTCTCCTTTTTTTGGTTATCAAATAGTCCAAAATTGGACTAGGGTCCAACCCGATTACTTGAATTTATCTTGAAATTACAATAAACTTACAATGTATTACTGCCCTAAGGTATGGAACAAAAGAATATACTAACAAGCAATGGCGGACAAAAGGTCCTAAATGAATCCCAGGTTGATAACCTCCTTGTTATTTTCACATATACATTTAAAGAATTCCTTTATTGGTGGTATATAAGAATGCCTCTGTGGCATTTAAGGATGCTTTCAAGAATATCTACCTTTGTAGATGACAACTTCTCAATGTCCTTACTTTTAAAAAATTTCTTCATACCTTGGCATAGGGATTTCTCTTTCATTGGTTATACATTTGGAATAATTATTAAAATCATATATTTACCGATTGCAATTTTCGCTTACATATTCATATGTTCCTTGTATTTACTTGTAATACTAGTATGGTTACTACTACCACCAGCAACAATTCTTTTTATTCTTAGATCAATATTGAGCATATAATGGCAATAGATTACGGATGGCAAAACAGAACACTAATAGGATCGCACTCTAAAGATAGTAATATATTCAGTGTTGTACAAAAGGAGTATCCAATATTAGCAAAAGAATCAGATGCCTTGTTTTTGTTGACTAGGGATCAATTTTTTACAGTATCTACACCACAGATAAGTAATGTACTAACAAATTACCTTAGATATCAAAAATACTATGACAATGTGAGACTTCTGGCTAACGTATTACTAGTTCCAGGTTTAGTAATAGCAATAGGGTATTTGTTAAGACAAATAGGGGTATTAGAGAGCATTACAATAGTGAAAGATTTCCTATCGAGTGGAATCTCAGATACTCTTTTTGGGATATCTCTCTTTAGTGTCTTTATACTTTGGCACGACTATTACAAAGACAAGAGTCACCCTGTTAGACTTCCTACTGCAGAAACAATTCCACTAAACGATTTAGAAGAAATTAAGGCAACAGGTTTTAAGTTTGGTAGATATGCACATTTAGAAGCAATTAACTACATGAATGATCTTTCTCTAGATGTAATATGTGGTAATACTGCTAATGATGAAATAAATACTTTAACTCTCTTTACAGAGTTAATCCAATATCCTCAGGCAGTTGAAATCTTCAGAAGAGCTAATATATCCGTAAATGAGGAAACTCTCTCTAGTAGTGAAGTTACAAAAGATTCTTTACCAAAATATCCTTCTACTGCTATAAGAAGCTTCGTTATTTATGCACTAAACGAAGCATTACTTACATCCTCAAAAGAGATAAGACCTGAACATATACTACTAGCGCTTTTTAATGTATTTCCAACACTAAAGAAATTCCTTCTTACGCAGAATAGCTCAATAGATATTTTACGAGAGGTTGTTAGATATCAATCATATGAGCAAGAGAAAGCACTACAAACAAATCCTCTTAACCTAAATGCTCCATATTACAAACGAGGGGGAATAGCGGAATCATGGATATATGGCCACACCTTTATTCTTAACAAATTTAGTAAGAATGTAAATGAATATGTAGCAAGATATGATGATATCTTTGGTATCGGACACGAAGAGGAAATAGAGACTTTAGTCTCTGTATTAGGAAAAGTTTCGAACAAAAATGCCTTGCTAATTGGAGAACCTGGTGTTGGTAAATCTAGCCTAATACTTGGTATAGCCCAAAGAATTAATAGGGGAGATGTTCCAATACAGATTAAAGATAAGAGAATACTTCAATTGGATATTAATGGATTAATAGCATTTGCGGCTAGAGAAAAATCTGTTGAAGAGTTAGTTGCAAAAGCTATTCAGGAATTAGAAAATGCTGGTGATACAATTTTGTATATTGATGAGATGCAAGAGTTAATTCCTGCAAAAGCCCAAGATTCTGGGCATTCTCTTGCAGGTATTTTGCTTCCATATATTTTAAATAGTAAATTCCCAATAATTGGAACAGTTAATCATGCAGATTACAAAAAATACTTCTATAGCTCAGAATCTTTAAGGCAAACCTTTACTAATATTGAAGTAAGTGAGATATCTGCAGATGATGCATTAGTAATACTTGAAACAAAAATATCTCAACTTGAAAAGAATTTTGGAATATATATAACTCTCCCTGCGTTAATTAGCGCAGTGGAATTAGCACAAAGATATGTTAAAGACAGAAAATTACCAAGTAGTTCTGTACAACTACTTGAGAGTTCGTGTTCATGGGCACAAAGTAGTGGCGTACAACTTTTGACCGAGGAACATGTTGCAAAGGTTCTTTCCAATCAAAAGGGTGTTTCAATAGCTGGAGTAAATGCGGAAGAAAGTACAAAATTAATGCAACTAGAGGAAAATATTAAAAACAGAGTAATAGGGCAAGATGATGCAATTAAAGCAATTGTTGAATCATTAAGAAGAGCACATACAGATATTAGAAATCCTCAAAAACCAATAGGTACGTTCCTCTTTATGGGACCCACAGGAGTAGGTAAGACATACTTGGCAAAGGTTGTTTCAGAGGAATATTTCGGAGGAGAGAATGAGATGATTAGAGTTGATATGTCAGAGTATCAGGATATAGCTAGTATTGAAAAATTTTTAGGAGAGACAGGAAAGACTAATACAATGGGACAGACTGCTGTTTCCTTGATTGATAAAGTTAAATTAAACCCATATACCGTTATACTTTTTGATGAAATAGAGAAAGCTCATCCCCAGGTATTAGATTTGTTTCTTCAGATGTTTGATGAAGGAAGATTAACAAGTAATTTGGGCGAGGTTATAGATTTCACACACAGTATAATTGTTTGTACAAGTAATATTGGAAGTTTAATTCTTCTTGAATCTCTAAGTGATGGAAAAACAACATGGGGAGAAGCAAAAGATAGAGCTTTAATAGAGTTAAGACAATCTATAAGGCCTGAATTACTAAATAGATTTGATAAGGTAATAGTATTCCATCCTCACGATATTGATCATCTTTCGGAAATATCAACAATACTTCTAACAGAACTATCAAAACGATTAGGTGAGAAAAGTATAACGCTTACTTGGAATGCTTTAATTCCACAACTCATCGCAAGTAAGGCTCATGAACCAGGCTTAGGAGCCAGACCAATCAAAAGATATATTCAAGAAAATATAGAGGGAAATATCGCAAAAGAGATGATAGAAGGTCAAATTCAACCCGGAGAAGAGATAGAGATAAAGGAAAGCTGGATAATATAGCAATTTATGTTGCAAGAATACGAATATTAAAATATAATACAAGGTCATAAAATAGTTTAAAAAGATATGGGAGCATTACCAAAAAGAAAAATATCAAAAGGAAGAAAGAATAGAAGGAGAGCAAATGATTCCTTAAAAGCACCAAAGATGTCTAAATGTCCAAAATGTGGAAAGACAAAAAGACCACACTTCGTATGCGAATTTTGTGGTTACTATGGTGATGGTAAAGATTTAAAGAAAAATAAATAAGTACTCTTTAAATAATGAAAAAAGCAACTGACCCTAGGCATTTATCCAGAGAATTAGCTTTACAAACACTTTTCTCTAAAGACTTTAATGGTACAAAGGATGGTGTAATAGATTTTGAAGTTTCAGATCTTTCAGAGATAGATGAAATAGAGGATTACAACAAAGATTTATACAATGATATTGTAAATGGTGTTCCTCAAAAAAAGGAAGAAATTGACCAAGTTATTACTCAATTTGCACCTCAATGGCCTATTTCTCAAATGAAATTAGTTGATTTACAAATTCTTCGGATTGCAATATATGAAGGTTTTTTAGCAAAAATTACTCCTCCAAAAGTAGCAATAGACGAGGCAATTGAAATTGCAAAAGAGTTCGGAGGTGACACTAGTAGTAAATTTGTAAATGGTGTCCTTGGAGCTATATATGAAATAAACAAACAAGAAGATGATAAATCAGATAAATAGTTTGGAACAAAATATTGAGATTGAGTTTACAGATAAGGTATTACTTGAAACATCTGTTACACATAGGTCATATTTAAATGAACACAGAGAAATTCCTGAACATAATGAAAGATTAGAATTTCTTGGAGATGCTGTATTAGAATTAATAGTTTCTGACTATCTTTACAAAGAATTTTTAGATAGGGCTGAAGGAGAACTAACGAGTTTTAGATCTGCCCTTGTAAGAACAGACAGTCTTGCAGAGAGTGCAAAAAATTTAAGAATTGGAGAATTTCTTCGCTTATCTAGAGGAGAAGAAGATAGTGGAGGAAGAGAAAAAGATTACCTTTTAGCTAACGCTTTTGAAGCAGTATTAGGAGCGATATATTTAGATAAAGGATATGAAGAGGCGAAGAATTTTGTATATAGAACCCTCATTCCAAAGTTAGGAGAAATTGTAGAGTATAGGCTTGATATTGATAACAAAACTAAGATACAGGAATTAGCACAATCAGAGTATAAGACAACTCCAACATATGAGGTAATAAATGAACAGGGACCAGATCATGACAAGACTTTCACTGTAGTAGTAAAGATTGATGACAAAATAATTGGGGAGGGAACAGGCAGTAGTAAGCAGAAGGCAGAGGAAAGGGCTGCAGAGGTTGGAATAGAGTATATAGAAAGCAAGAAATAGCTTGAATATTAATTTCTCATCTGTTAAAATAACAGCGCTATGTTAAAGATTAGATTAAAAAGAATAGGTAAAAGAGGTCAACCTCATTACAGAATCGTTGTAATGGAATCTGCTTCCCCAAGAAGTGGTAAGACTGTAGAGGAGATTGGTATTTATAATCCAAGAACAAAACCATCCACATTTGAAGTTGATAAAGAGGCTGCAAAGAAATGGTTAGAGAATGGAGCAAAACCTACAGACACTATTGCACAATACTTTGTAAAAATCGGTTTACTTAAATCTCTAAAAAGAGGTTCAAAAAAACCAAGTACCGAAAAGAAAACTGAGGAGAACAAATAATTCAATTTAACCCTTCGAATAGACCTTTTACAAGGTCTGTTTTGTTTTATCCACGCTTCTGGTAAAATTCATACTGTAGGAGTATAATTTATGTAATCATATTTTAAATTCATAACCCTAAAAAATGAAAGAATTACTAGTACACATCATTAAATCAATAGTTAACTATCCCGATGATGTTTCTGTAGAAGAGAGAGATAGTGTAGATTTTCCTGGATTAACAATTCTTACAATAGATGTGAACGAATCAGATAAAGGGGTAATAATTGGAAGAAAAGGAAGAACTATCAATTCAATAAGAGATATAGTTACCATTAGTGCAATAAGAAATAACAAGAGAGTAAGAGTATTGCTAAAGGATGATAGGGGTGAACATCACTCTGAAGATGAGGATATGTTAAGAGACGAAATTTAAAGATTTTTAGCTTTTTCTTCAAATATATCCAGTATGTCTCGATAATCGGTATATGCCTTAAATGGTTTGTATATGTTTAAATTCCCTGTTCTATCTGCCATATAATAACCGCTTACTACTAATGATATTGTCCATTGTCCAGTAATAGATTGTGCTACTTCAACATTTTGTATTCTAATTATATATGGAGAAATACTTTGTACTTCATCAAGGAAGGAAACAACATTACTGTATTCCCCTTGATATGAAATAGGACCAGAGACTCCTGCTCCACTGTTTTCTGATGGAGAAATCCTTCCTCCCATATCTCCAGCCGAAAGCTCTCTAATGATTAAACTCTTCTCTTTGGCTAAATTATCTACATAGTAGATGAAATCAGATACCTTAAGTACTTTTGGTATTACACTCTTTGCAAGTACTATATCATCACTTAATTGATTCTCATCTAGTAGGGAAAGCTTTCTATCTAGTTCGTTTAATTGTTCTATCTTTTGATCTGTTTCTTTAATTTCCTCCTGATAATCTAGTGCTGCATTAACCATTGGAATAAAGACGAAAATTGAGAGTAGAAGAAGTATTACAGCAACAGAAATAGGTATTATCAAATCATTCAAATTCAATCGCGTTTTTTTCATCTTCTCACTTATTGCTGCAATTTCTTTACTTGTTTTTTGTGTATTGGTTGCTAATCTAGACATATCTATTTATTAAAAAAATTTTTACCATTTAATTTCCCTTCAAAAGAAAAAGTTACCCTGTTATCACCTTTTCCAACAGATTGTAAATTAATTCTTTCAATATTTTCATCTGTTCCTAGTAAATACCATAACTTAGAAACCTGTTCTAAGCTTACTGAATATCCAGAATATGTGAAATCTAGATTTTCAGATATCATTACACTTCTCATTTGTATATCACCAATCTTTGTACCCATTCTGCTCAAAAATTCAATTATCTCTTTGTGAGAGAAAGCACCATTTCTTACATTAGTATAGAGAACTGCCCTATCTACAATTTCATCATTTGATATTAAAGTATCTTCTTGTTGAGTTATCTTATTCTCTATCCTAAAAAGTTCTGCTTTTTTTACATTTAGGATCTGTCTAGAGATAATATTGAAACCAACAATTACCAAAATTACAACAACAAGGATAATTAGACTTACAACAGAACCTATACTTACTCTGCTCTTTGTCTTCTCAACAACTTTTTCCTCTTCAGACATTGAAGGTATTAGATTGAACCCTTCACTTATATCAGGTTGTGGGGAGGGTGGTGGTGGAGGAGTAGTCGGAGTTGGTACTACTTTTACTTCCTCTTTTGCTACTTGTGGCTGTGTCGTTTCGTTATTCATCTTTTAGTGCTAAACCTATTGCAACAGAGTAGGATGGTCCTCCCTTGGCAATAATGTCTTTAAACTTATTATCAACAGTTATACCTGTCCAAGGATTAGCTATTTGTGCATTCACACCTAAATATTTTGAGACAAACTCTCCCAAACCTGGGAGTAGAGCACCATCACCATTTAATAGGTAGTCTGATGGAGATGCACTTGCAGTTTTGTTTTTATAAAACTCTATACCTCTTTGTACCTCCATTAATATAGATTCAACAATCGGAGAGAGAGCTCCATAAATTTTTCCTTCCAATACATTTGGTACTAGACCATAGTTTCTCTTAAATTCTTCAGCACGACTATATTCAAAACTGAATTTGTTAACAATAGCCTGTGTTAGAGAGTCTGAACCAATGGCAATACTTTGTGAGAATACAAGATATCCATTAGACATAATACTCATGTCTGTACTGTTTGCCCCAAAGTCTAACATAACTAAGTCTCTCTTTTGGGTAGCCTTAAACATTGCTCTTCCCATAGCGACTGACTCTGTTTCGATAGCTATTAAATCTAAATCTGCTAAGTTTGCTATTTCTGTATATATTGAAATAATCTTTTTTGGAGCAGCAACAAGTAATACTCTAGGTGCGTTCTTTTCTTCATTAAAGCCTATTGTAACAAAACTCATATGTACATCGTTAATAGACATAGGGATATACTGCTTTGCTTCAAAGAATACTGCATCTTTAAGTTCCTCTTTTTTTACTCCAGGGAATTCTAAGAATCTAGTGAAAACAGAAAACTCTGGTAGAGCCATCACAACATTCCTATTCTTTATCTTAGAATCATCGTAAAGTTTCTTTAGCACATCAGCAAGTTTCTTCTGATCTTGCTTTTCTTCACTATTAATTACTCCTTTAGGAGTAAGTTGGCTTCCTAAGTTGATTAATTCAGGAGTAGAGCTAACGTTTTTTAATTCAACAGCTTTTACTGAATGTGTACCGAAGTCTATTCCTACATGGTCAGGCAGTTTAGCCATATTCTTTGGACGGTTAAATTATGACTACTTTATAATATCAGAATCTAGTAAGGTTTGAAACCTAATTCTGTCTTTAGTATATCAACCTGACTTCCAAATACAAGATTACTTAGTACTGAATATTTGGAGTGGTATTTTACTACTAAAGCAGGATATATGTTTCTATCTACTAGTTTTAAGCTTCTGTTCATTTGTAAACCTCCAAGAGAGTGTAATCCTCCTTCTACAAAAAGTCCATCATACTTTGGAGAGAGACCCAGTTCTGGATCAATTGTAATATGGCCATCGGCTAATATATATGATCTTACTTGATCATATTGTAATTGTCCTGCTGTGGATGCTTTTGCCCCTTCTTTTATGTTTACATTTCCACTTACTACAAATATACATGCATCTTTGTTAGCATTCGATGTTCTAATTTCCCTATGTATTGTTAAATCACCATCTATGAAGAATACTCCCCAACCATCACATACAAAATTACTAATATTTCCTACTTGAAAATCCCCAGAATGCTTTAGAATACAGACGCTTGAGCTTAAATTGCAACCACCAATATTTCTTAAACTACCATTTAAGCTTGTTACTTGTGGAAGGGCCTTCGTCATATCCACTTTTCCTTCTATTTCCCTATCATTGTATGCTTTTCTTAGTTCTTCATACAGACTCTTAATATTAGTGTTCATACTAAATGGACGCATATGGAAAGATTTGAGTAATACACTTGTATTAAGTGCAGAAGGGTTAGTTCCTCCAACGTTATCACCAAATACTTCAGTAGAGACATCCGCATGCAATGGATTCATTCCTGCAAGAACAGGCACGGCATTCCATGCTGTAGGACTTCCAATTACTTTCATTTCATAGTCTCGACCATTGGAAGAGTAGGCTAAACCTCCGTGTGTTATTATCCAATCCCCAAGAGAGAAGGTAAGACTTCTAATATGCATATTTCCCGCCTTATCAAAAACAGTTAAGTATACAATTAGGCTTCCTTCTTTGTTTTCTCCAATATTAATATCAACACTTCCACTATATGTTGTTCCACCAACATTTAATTTCCTAAATGCATATCCTGTGTTTAATTTTCCTAAATTAGTATCATCCGTTATTAAGTTGAAAGGTGAATTAATTTCTAACCCTGTACCTGTCATAGTGATTGCAGGTGGGTTAGGTGGCATTGTAATAGAGGCATATATATTTCCTACAATAGCATATATTTCCTTTGTATCAGCGACAGTCCAACTAAGTCTTAGGTTTGTATCCCCAATTACAGTCATATTAAGAGTTCCTACTTCTGGCAATCCTTTATCTATAGTCCATGGATATCCTGTTGTAGCCCACTGCCTTGCATACAGCTGAGCAACTGTAGGAGTAGTTCTGTATCTTAATTGACCTGGTGACCAGTAATCACCAATTTTAGAGTTAATATCTGGATATGCAGTATAGTTGTCATATGGTGTAAAACTAAATATGTCATTACCCATGAGGAAAGTGTTGTATGTTACCTGTGCTACATTCTCATAACCACTTGCGAAGTTGAAACTTAACTGGAATGGCATTACGACATTATTTCCCGACCTAGTAATACTTGCTTGTAGGTTATGCCCTATGGTTACTCTAACCATTTGTAAGCCTCCAGGACCAGAAATTACAAATGAATTACTTGAAAATACTGCTCTTACCCATTTTGCCGTTGCTCCTGTATAGCTTGGTACATATGGTCTCCATGCAGAGCTTTCCCATCTCATCATAAAGCCCCAGCTATTAGCACTTGGTGCTTGAGGAGGTTGAGAAGGATTGGTTGCAGTATCTATCCATAGGGGAGTTGCAACCTCTCCAGTAAGAGTATTTTCTCTAAACCATACAGAGACAGCTTCAATATCTGTTGCACCATTTACGTCAGTATATGTTGCAGTCATACGAATTGGATCGTTTAAGTTGTAAAGCGTAGTTCTAGTACCTGAGTGCGTACTACTAGAGAATCCATATGTATTTTCTGCATCAGGATGTACCTGCAAGCTTGTTGTTGGCTGTGGACTGATAGGTTCATAACAGGAACGATAGTTGGGAGGACCACCACAAGGTGATGTTCTTGTACATGAAGTAAAGTTTGAAAGTATCATATTAGGATTACCCGGTGAAGTTGCAGTAAGTGGAGATGGACAGCTTGGAGGAGTACAGTTAGAACATCTATCTACATAACAGGTTCTCGTTCCTGTAACACCACACGCATTATTACATGCTAAGGTAACCGAACCAAATCCGTAATTTGTATCACTGTATGTAGGTGTACAGCTTGGTACACAAGGATTTGCACAGTAACAAGTCCTACTTTCAGAGCCACACTGTGAAGGGCTATTGCTACATGTATATACCTGTGTTCCGTATCCTGTTGGAGTACTAGTATATGTCGGACCTACACAAGCAGTCGGAGTACAAAGAGGAGTACAGTGATCTTGGTAGAAGACACATGGTACTTCAGGCAAAGACCATGGACGATCATTTAAGGCATAGTACGCATTTATCTGCAAACTTTTTACTCTTTGGCCTCCCCAGTTTGCATCATTTACAAAGATAGTATTTGCTGGGAAAGTAGTAGTATCTGTAGTCCTAGTTGTAGCATATGTATTTACTCTTACAAGTTGATATGAACCACTCGGACATGTTCCTTGGTTTGTTGCCCATCCTGCGATATACAGTGTTGAACAAACAATAGCATTTCCGTTATCCCTATTATAAAAGTTATATGCAAATTGATTTACTGGAGTATTAGAAGTAGATGTAATGGTTGCAGACTCTCCACTCTTCAGATATCTTTTAGAGGTAGTAGCACTTGAACAGTAATTTTGTCTTTGATAGTAACAGGTAAGATAGTTATGGCTTGGGCTACACCCATCTCCTCTGTAACAACTAGCAGTTGTTGAATATCCAGTATTGGGAGATGTTGCAGTACCAGAAGGACATGTAGGAGTACAATCATTACATGATGGTGGAGGAGGAGTAGTTTCTCTTTGACAACATCCGTGATTTATACGTAAACGGGTCCCATCACAGTTAAAACCTGACCAGGTATTAACATAGTCTTCCCTACAGTTATTGTTCTGACCATTACATGAATATCCGCTTAACCATCTACAGGTACCATTACTTCCAGTAGTACCTCTTTCAGAAGGAGAAAAATTTACATTATTATTACTACAGTAGTATCCTGATGCACAAATTATTGCATTAACATCTTCTTTCCCATAATCAAGAAAAAATAGACTTAAAAAAGGTGTTAACAGAAGAAAGAAAAGTTTTAAATATTTAAAATTTTTACTCACGGTCTTAACATCAAAAATGCAAATATTAGTTTATCAAAATTAACAACACCATCTTCTGAGCTTTTTCTTACATCTTCAATATATTTATCTATATCTTTTACTTTAAATTCACTGATATTTCTAGTTTCAGCTATTGTACACAGTGCTATAGAATCGAAATCTGTTTCCTCTTTACTACAATATTCTAAAATATCAGCATTTGTAATATTGCTTTTTTCATCTAAATAAAAGAACATTACCTGTGTAATGCCATCCATGTCATAATCTTTAAAGTTCGATAAAGAAAGTTCCCTTGTACTCCTATCCATTTCTTTTTCATAAGATAATTTTTGTGCAGAAAGAGTAGTTAAAAATTCCTCTCTATTTATGTTAAGTTTAAGATCAAATACCATTTCAGACTCTTCAATCTTTGCATCCATAATCTCGCCTAAGTAAAAGAATACTCTTTTAACTGTTTTTCCATCAGCAATAATTAAATCATTTGCAGGATAATATCCTGCTTTTTTCACTTCCTCTAGAGCGTTTCTCCTTATGTTCATTTGAGGAGCACCATTAGGATATACCTTATCTAATAGTTCAAATATTTCTTCATCCATAAGTAGGCTTAATTCAAATTTTTGAAGGTTATATTCACCAAACAGGATTCTTGTATAATAAAAGTTCAATTCTATGGGTACCATTTGCTCTGTAATCATTTCCTCCCTATCAAACTCTACAACTCCTTTTTCTTCACAAATAGTAATTGGTTGTAATTTGTAATCTTTATCAACTAAAGCCATGAAAAAACATTCTGTATTCTCCTCTCTCTCCTCATATCTTTCTAAAAGCGCACTACATTTGAAAGAGATTTTCCCAAATGAATTTGTTTGTTCACAATTTTCTGCAATATCTTGGAATTTATTCAAAGAGAAAGAACCATTAACTTGGTTATATCTTTCAGAAAAGAAAAATACTGAAAAAACAATTACTAGTAGTAATATTATTCCAGGAACTATTAAATTACTCTTCTTTATTTTAATTTTCATTCTTTTTAGTTATTAAAATGGCTTAAATCCTACTTCTACCTTTACCATGTCTATTGGATTCCCTATCAGTGTACTACTAAAGATTCCATATTTGGAATGATGATTTACTACAAGTAGTGGGTGAGTATTTCTATAATTAAGACCTAAATATCTATCAACAAATATTCCACCAAGACTTTGGATTCCACCACTTACATACAATCCGTCAAATGTAGGATCAGTATTTAAAGTTACACTACCATTAGTCAGTATATATGCATTAATTTCATCATATCCTACAGAACCACCAGAGGAATTTGCCCCTGGATTGATTACAACATTGCCTGCTACTACAAATATACATGCATCATGATTGTAGTTACTATTGAGTATCTTATTGTTTACAACCAAATTTCCAGATACAAAGAAAAGACCCTTACCATTACATACAAATGGATTAGCATCACCAACTGTCAAATTACCACTCCTATCCAATACTTTTATTCCTCCTGCTCCCAAACTACCTGTAAGTGTTGAAGTGTTTGGGTTTAATCTCTGTACACCAGAGATTCCTACTTCTCTTCTCTCGAATGTATTCTTTACATCAGAGTAAAAATCCACCGTTCTGTATGCTTTAAAAGGACTTACACTAAATGATTTTGTAGTATTACTCTTTGTAAGAACTGTAGGGTTACTTAAACCGGTTCCATACAGTTCGGTAGAGAGGTCTGCCATAGCAGGACTTATCTTGTTCAACAATGCTACTGGGTTCCACAGGGCAGGATCTTCTACATTTTTAACTGCAAAATCTACTCCTGTTGAAGAGTACATTAGCCCTCCATATGTGATAATCCAACCTTCAAGGTTGTAAAGAGAGTAGGACTGATTGTAGTTACATGCATTGTCAAAGGCTGTAACATAGTAGAGTAAGCTTCCTTCTCTGTTTCCACCTACATTCATTTCTAAGCTACCATTCTTTGAGACTCCTCCAACATTCACAGCTCTAGCTATATACCCATTAGACATGTGTCCAATTGTGCTATTACCCTGTGGCTGAGGTAAGTAGGGAGTTACAACTGTTTTGTTACCATCACTTGTAAGAACTACCTGAGTAATGTTTTCTGATTCTGTTACTCCATCAGATAGATAGGTATTTCCTACCAATCCAAATATTCCTAGCAAATCACCAATATTCCATGAGAACTTAATCTTTGTTGGACCTGTTACCTCTGAATTGACAGCATTAACAACAGGTGGGGTAAAATCTTTAACCCAATCCCTGTTACTGTCTGTCCAGTTTTGATAGAAACGAATCTGTTCAGGGTTGAAGTAATCACCGATTTTAGTTACTCCTGGACCATAGTTATCGTATGGTGTAAATCCAAAGACGTCATTTGCCATTACAAATATATTGTAACTACCTTCGATAACTCTGTTTACTTCAGAAATATTTCTAAAATCTAAGTTAAAATCAAAGTTCACACTGTTTCCTGCTTCTGACACTCCATTAACTTGTACAAATACCATATCTTGAGAACTAGGACCTTTAATTGCGAATCGTCCTCCACCATATGTAGCCTTTATCCACTTATCATTTCCACCACCAACTAAACTAGGAATATATGGTACCCAATTAGCACCTTCTCGATGCATCATAAAGCCATAGCTATTTCTTGTATACGTTCTTCCAGTTTGACCAGATGAACTATCTAAATCGATGTATTGTGGAGTGTTAGGAATAGCTCCATCAATTTTTAACCAAATATATATTGCCTCAATATCACTTGAACCATCAGGATCTGTATGAGTACTAACCATTCTAATAGGGTTGTTTACTTCAATACCTGTGTGAGTAGAAGATGTACATCCTAGTTGGGTAGGGTTTCCTGTTGGAAATATCTGAATTGATGAAGTTGGTTGTGGGCTAGGGGTTTCATAGCAATCTCCATACTTCCAACCATCATCACAGTATTGCCCATTTTGACAGCTTCTGTAATTAGACAATCTGTAGGCTGGGTCTCCAGTATTAGTAAGAGGAGCAGGGCAATTACCAAGTGTACACTCTTCACAAGGAGGATCATCAGGTACACAGTTTGGACATGGGATAAGACCTTCACATCCAGACGCGATTGCATCCCCTAACGAACAGCAGTTATTTCCACCTCCACCAGAGTAACAACATCCATTCCATAGGGTACCACTCCATTGAGAAGATGGTGAACAGCAGCCATTCCATGCTTCAACATTCTTTGCAAAAAAGACCACACTAAATACAGTTATCAATGAAAAGACTAATATTTTAAAGTAAATACTCCCTTTATTCATTCGAGAACTTCTTTAGTAAATTTATAAAGTGGTAGGAATCAGATATATTTGCAGAATGAGTTGTATATTCTTCCTGTGTATCAATGATTGTAAAATATCCATATTCACTTAGCTTTTGTAAAGACTTTGGATTGTTGTTACTAAATGGTGAGAATCTCCAATTTTCATAGGTTACAATTTTACTGGAACCAGGACTCTCAAAGTAATGCCTATAAAAGATATCTGCCAAAAGATTTTTTGCTTCATTAGTTCTGTACCCAAGAAGAGATTCTGCACATATGAGTTTCTCAGCCATAGTTACTTCACAATATGGATTTGATGGGTCTGTATCACATATGCTAGGTATTTTTTGAATTTCAGGATAAAGAAGCTCCATGTCTGATAGAAGAGAATCATTTGGATATTCAGAATATATATCCTTGGCAGATCTCATTTGATAGCACTGAGGTAATATTCCACCTTTTTCTGCAAGAATTACCTTTCCTTTTTGGTAATAAGAGAGGATTTCTGTATCCGTAAATCTTGTATCGTTTGATTCCATTAAATCCGCAATTTTGTTAAATTCAATCATTTCTGATGATATCCCAAAAAGATACCCCCTTAATATGGAGTTTTTTGTGTATCCTGAAAAGGTGTTAGCAGTAGAATCATATTTCTGTATACCCTTATTTAATGTTTGTTTACAATATTCATAGGCATGATTTTTTACACTAATACATTCGTTTGTATTACACTCTTTGAGATTTGATATTGTATATGAAGCGACTTTACAATTCTGAAAATATGCTTCTCCATAGTTGTCACCAGAGATATAGTTTGAAATATTTCCAATATACTCAGGGATATCTATTACCTGAGAATCATAAATTGCAGAAACTCCAGAGAGTAGAGTAAATACCACTGGAAGATTCATTTGTGATTCTTGAGCATTGGTAACAAAGTTTGATGCAAAGCTAAATGTTCCATCACTTCTTGATATTTGACCTGAGATGAATCTAAAGCTTGTTGGATTGAAGTATCCAAAATCATCCGTCATAAAGAAGTAGGTTAATTTGTTAATCAATTCTTCTTTATCAAAGCCTTCAAAATATTCAACTTTCTCAGATACTTCCGTAGATGGAATTTCCATTGTCCAAAGATATACATTCCTGTTTACTTCACAATTTCCTCTACCACATGATAAATCTAACTTAAACATATCTGAATATATCTTCTTTACTGTACATACAGAATATTCGGTAAAATACCTTATATTCTGAGGTATATTGTATTCAAGTTTTAATATTGCAGAAGTGCCACTTTCGATTTCGTTAAGGGCAACTCTTCCTTCATACTTACCCTTAGGTAAAGAGTATTCGAAAGAATCTGTATTACCACTTACAGAAAAAGCTGGGAATAGAGTCATTACCATTGAATCTCCTGTCTCACGTATATTTTCAACCCTAATGGGGAAGGAGTATATTATCTTGTTACCATCTCTTTCAGGAAAATCATTTCTAACATTGTTTGCTAAAATATCCTCTTCTAGATTAACAAACATTGTCAAATGACTCCCATTTGATGTTTTCATAAGGTAGAAGGTGTATGACAAAAAGCCGATAAAGAATACAAGTATTACAATTGGTATAGTTATCAATATTTTCTTTAAGGCAGTCATTTAAATATTCTGTTTGAAGTTACTGTTTTCTTAACCTAGGAATTTATCTAATTCCTTCATTAATCCCTCATAGTCTAGGTCTGTCTTTACAAGATATGAGGATGCTCCAATGTTAAAGGCTTCTTTTACTACTGATTCACTGGTCATATTGGTAAGAATAATGATTGGCATTGTACCGTATTTTTCTTCATTCCCTTTAACTGTTTTTAGCACTTCCAAACCATCTACTCCTGGCATCATAAGGTCGAGTAGAACAAGATCTATCTGTCCTACGTTATTAGCCAATATATCCAATCCTTGATATCCATCAAGCGCTTTTAATGGTGTAAAACCAGCTGCTTGTACCAACTCTGCATATGAATCTAGTAAGGGAGCCTCATCCTCAACTATTAAAATCTTTCTAACTTGATCAGCCATTTCTATATTTATTTAAATTAATTATTTGGTCTTAGTGTACCTATATTGTAAATAGTATAGTCGAAAAGAGATGAGTATCCAAGGCTATCTACACCTGGAACCATAATTTGTTTCTCTCTAAAGGAACCATAACAGTTAACTGCGGCATTCACTTTCATATATGTAAATTTCTTTGCTGAACAAATAGGATTTGTTGGGAAGCTATGTGCAACACCTAATGTAAGATTTAATGGAATTATCCTTATTTGATACAAAGGATATCCACCCCTAGATCTATTAAGATTAATTGTTAATTTTTTCCCCGCTTCAAGTCCATTAAAAGAACCTATTGGTGCAGCAATACCAGTTAGATCGCCAGCACTACAGGAATCCCCATTTGGTTTAAAACAGTACGCCTTTATATCGTCTGTTGTTCCGTCATTTTGATATTCTGCAATTTCATCACTGCTATTTCCATATATTTCCTTTATTGCAAATATTGTTGGTGCATTATCCCTTGCTTCGAATTGTAAAACCATATTACATGGGTTTACAGTATATGAATTATCTTTTAAATTGAACACTCTCGTTGATCCTACTCTTACATCTACAAAATCAGTTGGTTCAGCTTCTGCTATTGTTAATTTCAAATTTGAACTTGGGTTGTTCTCAATATGATACTGACACCAATTTTGTTGTTCTAAAATACTAGAATCGACTCCATATTCATCTAATATTGATTTAATATCTGCAATACTTGTGTATTCTTTTGTTCCCTCTTGTTGAACTTTTACCGATAAATCTTGAAGGAATTGAAACTCTGCTCTGACAAACAAGTCTAGTAGACTATCTGCTTGCTCAATTGCCATCATAGAATCTTTGGTATTTATAGCAGCTTCTTTGTTTTTTAATGTTCTTGAATACAAAGATGCCCCCAGTACAGTAGCTACAACAAGTATAACCATAATAATAGCGATAGCTTGTGCAGGATACATTCTTTTAAAACTATTTCCCATATATAAAAATTAACAATTAACTAATACCAAGTCAAACCCTGCGATGAAACAGTAATTTGCCTTGTTATTTCTTTATTAACAGGGACACTAAACCCTGTAGGCCAATTTACGGGTGTAACGACAGAATTGATTATAAACATGTTGTCAGCGTCATCTCCAACAACTAGATACTCTACACTGAAATCCACAACATTGACTGTATAACTGTGTAGTACTGCTACATATGAATTTGCTCTTTCTGAGTTAAAACATTCATAAGGGTCACTCATATTGTAATTTGTTGTTTTCAATAGGTATCCAATCGTTGGATCATCTTTGTCTTTAAAAAAACCTATACAACTCCAAACATTGTAGCCATATGATCTAACATGCATTTCATTTGCTGGAGTACCAATTAAGAGAGTAGGGTTATCATATACATTTCCTACACTTTGTATATCCTCGACTTTCATTGTTTCCTTATTGAACGCTCTTACTGTATTTGAATTGTATAAGGTTATATCACCGACATTAGAATTTCCAAGAGATCTGTTCATGAGTTCCATCATGAAGTTAACATCATTTCTTGCTTGATTTTTGTTATTTGCAACAAGAGATACTTTTATCAATGTTGTTAATGTTGTAGCAACAAGTAAGGTAATAATTCCTAAGATTGCTATTGTTAGCAACATCTCAACCAAGCTAAATCCTTCGTATTTTTTATTTTTTGTAAGAATCATAGATTTATTATCGCAAAGTATTGATAGTCCCTAATATCAGTAGTAGTACTAAACATTCCTTCTACTTTGTTGAATCCTACTATAACTTTTATTAACATTTTTTTGGTCCCACTCGGTTGGTTAGAAGCTATACAGATTATCCTAAAGTAATCTTCTTCGTTATCATTAACACCATCATCAATTACCGCATCTACTTTGTATGTCTCTCTTTCACCAATTTGATATGATTGAGTTTTATCTATTTCATAGTTATCCTCTGATTTTCTTAATATGTAGCATCTATCTTTTTGAAGCTGAGTCGGTGCAAAATACTCACTATCTTCCTTTAGCCTTTCTCTATTTGCAATATTCTGAACAATTACTGCAGCAGATCTTGCTTGATGAGCCTGTGCGTCTTCAATATCTAGTCTTACTAATTCTCTCATAGCTACAACTGAGATATTAATTAGTACTGTAGCAACGATACCGGAAACCATAATGGCGATTAGCGCTTCTACAAATCCTAAAGCTTCATATTTTGTATTTAGTTCTACTTTTTTCATCTTTCTTCAATATCATGAGATACTGCACCAGAGAGAGGATATACTTTAATTACATCCGCTATCATTCCTCTATTTCTTAATATTTCTACTGCAAATAGCTTGTTGGGTATATATACACCGTTTGGACTATAGCTAACAGGCATACCATCACTATCATACAGAAAGACTCTACCAGTTACTGTTTCAAAAACTATATATGAAGCATCTCCGATAAGGGCGATATTAAATCCTGCATGTATTTTACCCTCTTCTATACCTGGCATAATCGTTAGGTATGAAGAGATTGGAATATCAGGAAATCCAGCATTTCTATTACAAAGACTACTTGGCTCCCACTCATCTAGTGGTAATTTGGCATTGGGTCCATATGGAGTAGGGACTCCGATAATCTGTCCTGAGTCATATGCAAGGATTTCAGATCTTGTCCTTATATCCCCATATGCTGTAAATGGAGAACACCATTTAAAGAAAGTGTATTTGCCATCAGAGATTTCTGTAAAATCAATACCTATACCATATATCCATCCTTCACCATCTCTCTTTTCTAAAAGCATTGCCTTTTGTTGTACCAATTGTAAATCCTGCTTTATTTCTTCAATGTTCTGTTTTACTAGAACAGAATCCCTCAATCCACTAAAGGAATATGCACCAATACCTCCTAATATGATTACTATCATGAGAACAACCAAGACCTCGGCGAGAGTATAGCCTTGATACTGGGCAGACTTTTTTCTCATCTTATACTGTTTATAACTAAGTTACATACAGATTAACAAAAAATGTGTTACTTGTTAACAGCAAAACCTCTCTTTAAATACCAGTCAGAAGCATCAAAGCCCCTGATTATATTAACATCGGCAACATCCCCACTGTTTACTGATCCAACATACTTTTTCTTTATCGGATTTCCTACAGGTTGATTACCAATTCCATCACCAGTACAGTAGTGTCCTTTATTATTCTCATCATCTATACCACCCAAAGATACACATACAACAACAAATTGAGCGGAGATTGGTTCTACATAGTAATAGTAGGTCGCGTCTGTACCACCATCGAATACATCTTTTTCAAAATACCCTTTTATGGCTGGAATTGTTCCTTTGAATCCCAAGGCTTCTGCAAAAAATTGTTCCTGAATACAGCCCGAACAACTCCCCATTCTTGGGTATTCCTTATTATCCAACTTGTATTTGACTAGTGCATTGTATAGCTGTTCTGCTGCATCTTGATGTTGTATTCTATCTGCCCTCTCTAATGCATATCTTCCAACAGCAATCCCTATTGCCATGAGAATAATTAAGATCCCCATTACAATCAATACTTCAATCAATGTAAAACCTTTGTATCTCATATAAATAGAATTTTTTCTAAGATAAGGAATAATTGCTCTTTAAATATTAACACTAATGAGAAGGAAATGAACATAAGGGGAAGTAGGGGTATAGAGGTTCTTATAGTGGCTTTCTTAAGAGCTATTAAAATTAAAGAATATATTAGAGCTATAAATAGGAATACATACAAGAAGGAAAGGTAGAAGGGTAGAGAAAGTAAAAAGCCAAGAGAAAACATTACAAGAAGATCTCCTAAGCCAAATTTTTTCTTAAGAGTCTTACTCAGGAGAAAAACAAAAGATGCAAAAATTGTTGCAAATATAATTGAATTCTCCTGTATTTCTTTATAAACAACTGTATATATTACAAAAGATACAAAAGAGTATAGTAGGAATATATGTACAATATCTTTTGGAATTCCTTTGTATATCCTGTCAAAATATGACATAGAAAAGAAAAATAGTATCAATATGTAGAAGGTAATAGGAAGAGAGAAATAGTAAATTGAAGCGATAGATAGTCCTAGGAAAAATTCTGTAATAGGGTAATAAAGTGGTACTTTGTAACCACATTGGGTGCATTTTGCCTTAAATATGAAAAAGGAGAGTATTGGTATTAGTTCATACCAATGTAGCTGTTTATTACATTTTTCACAATGAGAACCCTTTAAAAATATCTCTGGATATTTATATCCGTTATCTATTCTATATAGTAGGGCATTCAAAAAACTCGCTACTGCTAATCCAAGAAAAAATATTACAACTGTTATATATAAATGCATACTCCATTATATATATAACTCTCTAAAAGAAAACCCCCTCAAAGGAGGGGGTTAAGATTACTAAGAAATCAGCTTAGGATGGTGCGCTCCATGATTTTGAGCTACCTACCCAGTTTTGAGTAAGTGACCAACTTCCCACAGCTCCTGGATTGTCATGATTCAAGGTAGTACTATTTTCAACATCTTTTGTTGTGATGGAACCTGGTCCTGAAGCAGCTAATCCAAATGCATTTCCTGTACAGTAGAAGCCTCTTCTAGTCGCATCAGCATGTCCACCTTTTGATACACAAATCATTACTTCCTGTTGCCTATTAGGTTCTACATAGTAATAGAAGGTTGCATCTGTTCCACCAGTAAATTCACCGTCTCCCATATATGTATTTATACAGTTAAGGGATGGTCCTGGAGTACAGTTTCTTGCCATCGAGTCACCAAAGCTTGCAATAGTAGGGAACTCTCTATTATCTGTATAGTATGCTTGGAGTGCAGTATATATCTGGTCCGCAGCATTTTGATGTGCTACATCATTAGCTCTATTGATAGCAAATCTACCTGCAGTAATACCTACAGCCATAAGGATTATAAGGATACCCATGACGATAAGCATTTCTACGAGTGTAAATGCTGAATATTTTCTATCCATATTAGGTTAAAAAGTATAAATAATTTATATAAATTAAATGTAATTTATCTAAATAAAAATTACACAATGGTTGTAACAATGTCAACAACCATTGTCATAACATCTGACAATTGGAACATAGGCATATATACTGCGAGAGCTATAAATGCGATAACTAGTCCCATTACTATAAGAAATACTGGTTCTAATGTAGTAGACATATTTGATGTTGCAACATCTACTTCATCTTTGTAATATTCTGCTACTTTGTTTAATACATTGTCTAACTCTCCTGTTTCTTCTCCTACTGCAATCATGCTACTTACAATTAATGGAAAGTACTCACTTCTTGCAACTGGTATCGCAAGGGAGCCTCCTTTCTCTACATCATTTCTAGATTCTAGTACTACTTCTTTAAACATTTGATTGCTTAAAGATTGGGCTGTTAATTCTAGCGCTCTAATAATTGACAGACCACTACTTAGAAGTAGGGCAAGTATTCTTGTAAATTGTGCTAATTGCATCTTTGTAACAATATTTCCTACAATCGGTAGCTTAAGCATTACTTTGTCTTTGTTTCTTTTACCTGTTGGTGTATCAAAGTATGCTTTACCACCGAAGATAAGGATTGCAATAATTAGTAGTAATGCCCACCAATATGCAAGCGTGAAGTTACTAAGATTTATAAGAAATGTTGTTACCCAAGGAAGATCTGCTCCGAATTCAGAATATATTTCTGCCATTGATGGTACAAGAACAAACATGAGTAATGCTACAACTGCAACAATAACTACTAAGATAATAACTGGGTATATTAGGGCTCCCCTAAGTTTGTCATTCAATTTTTTACTCTCTTCTAATTCCACTGCTAATTTTGTAAGAATTATATCTAAATTACCACTAGATTCTCCCGCTTCAATAAGGTTTAAAGTAATGTCATCAAAGACTTCACCTGCTTGTCTGAAAGAATCGGACAGACTTGTTCCAGACTCAACAGATGCTTTTACTTGAGTAATTACTTTTCTAAATGCAGGATTTTCTACCTGCTGTTCCATAATCTCTAGAGCTCTTGTAAGTGGAAGACCTGCACTAACCATAGTTGCCATCTGTCTCATAAAGACAACTTTGTCTTTCATTGGTACCCCACCAATATTTATCTGAGACAATTCTTCTAAATCTATTGAAAATTCATCCTTAACAAATACAACAATTAATCCTTTATCATGAAGAATTTCTGTAACAGCATCTCTGTCTCTTGCTTCTATTTTTCCACTTATTTCTTTTCCAGAACTATCTCTTGCTGAATATCTAAATTTTTTCATCTACTTAACTTTTTAATAATCTTAAAACTTCTTCAGGATATATTGAGTATTCCTGAGCTTTTTGTACAGAAATTACTCCTTCTCTTACAAGATTTACAAGAGATCTCTCTAGTGAGACCATTCCTACATCAGAACTTGTCCTTATTACGTTATCTATTTGATGTGTCTTTCCTTCTCTGATTAGATTTCTAACGGCAGGATTTGCTATAAGGATTTCTGATACTGCTCTCCTTCCTCCTTGGTCAAGTGGTACAAGCCTTTGTGCTACGACTGCTTCTAAAATGTTTGAAAGCTGTGACCTAATCTGTGGTTGTTGATTTTCTGGGAACACATCAATGATTCTATCTATTGTTTGCGCAGAGTTGTTTGTATGAAGAGTAGCAAATACAAGATGACCTGTTTCAGCTAGTGTAATAGCTGCAGCGATTGTTTCGTAGTCTCTCATTTCACCAACAAGTATGACATCAGGGTCTTGTCTTAATGCACTTCTAAGTGCAATGTTCCAAGAGTGAGTATCATCATTCATTTCTCTTTGGTCTATAAGGGCTTTTTTACCTTGGAATACATACTCAATAGGATCTTCTATTGTAACAATATGCGCATATCTAGTTACATTAATATCTTCTAATATTGCGGCAAGTGTTGTACTTTTTCCGTGTCCAGTTGGACCTGTAATAAGGATTAGTCCTTGCTTCAGTTGTGCAAACCTATGATATATCTGTGGTAATAAAAGTTCTTCAATTGTTTTTACTCTGCTTGGAATCAATCTAAATGCTGCTGCAAGATTTTTCATTGAGAAGTATGCATTTACTCTAAACCTTGCAGTATGATCTCCCTGATAGAAATAGGCTAAATCAATTTCTCTATTTACTTCCAAAAGCTCTTTTTTTTCATCAGAGAGTATAGGGAGTATCAATTCTTCGGCATCTTCTGGGGTAACAATATTATCATTTATATTCTTCAATGTTCCATCAATTCTTACCATTGGAGGATATCCAACACTTATATGTACATCAGATGCGTTATTCTCAACTGCATATTTAAGATATTCATCAATACCATTATGTTTTGGAACAACAACTTCATTTGTTGATACTACTGGTGCACTATTTGAAGCCATAACATCTTTCCTTACAGTTGGCAAATCTTTTGGTATTTCAAGAGGTTTTGCCAAATTCTTCTCCTTAGGTGTTCTTTGTAATGCCTTTGGCTTCTTTTCCCCAGGCATAATTTCATCCAATGTAGTTCTAACAACACCAATACTATTCTCTGTCATAATGTTTGTTGGTGCAGGAGCCGGTTGTTGTGGAAGTTCGAATTTGTGCTCATCAACTGTTGGCGAGGGAGTAGGTGTTTGTGAAATCTCAACTACTGGTTCTGGAGGAGTAGAAGGTTGAACAGGAGATGGTGCCTCTACGACAGGTGGAGGAGTTGGAACAACACTTGAAGCCTCACTTGTTTGTATTTGTTGAAGTTGAGATGCCAAATCACTTAACATCTGATCGTCGTTTGGTTGAACAGAAGGCGAAACAGCTGTCTGCTGATTACTATTATTCTGTGCAAAATCAGGATATGTTAATCCATCATTTGGGGCAGTATTGTTATCCATATTCCATTATATATCCAAAAATTATTCTTTGGAAACCCTAAGTACTTCTTCAATGCTAGTCATACCTTCAAGTACCTTTAGATATCCATCTTGAATCATAGTAATCATCCCGTTTTCCTTCGCTTCTTTCTCAATATCCTGTGCTGTTACATTATCCATTACCATTCTACTTATTCTTTCATTTACATCAAGTACTTCAAATATACCTATACGCCCTGAATATCCAGAACCTCCGCATCTATCACACCCAGCTCCTTTATAAAGGTATATTATTTGTTCTCCAGTAGGTCCCACTTCTGGAGCCTTTAATACTGCAGAACCATCCTCTGCTTTCTGTTTCTTTGAATTAACAATTTTTGTAAGATATTGAACTAGGTTGAATCCCTTTATTTCGCCAAGAATTGAGTTTATATTTTCTACTACCTCCGGAACTGCAGGGTATGCTTGAATACAGTAAGGACAAACTCTTCTTGGTAAACGTTGAGCAGCTATAGCTCTAATAGTTGAAGCTAAAAGATACGATTCTATACCCATATCTAGAAGTCTTGGTATAGCCGCTGGTGCACTGTTGGTGTGGAGAGTAGAAAGTACTAAGTGACCAGTAAGGGAAGCTTGGACTGCTAAATCTGCCGTTTCTTCATCACGGATTTCTCCAACCATTACTACATCAGGGTCTTGTCTAAGAACAGATCTAAGTCCTGTTGCAAAAGTAAGACCTACATCAGGATTAATCTGTACCTGTGTGACTCCTGGGATTCTAATTTCAACAGGATTTTCTAATGATATTATATTTACCTTTGGATCATTTACTTTGATAAGGGAGCAAGCTAGTGTTCTTGTCTTACCACTACCAGTTGGTCCAGTAACCAATACTATTCCGTTAGTAACACTTAGAGCATCAAGAAAGACTTTGTATGCATTACCTCTTAATCCTGTAGATTCGAGAGTAATACCAGTAGTGTCAGATTCAAGCAAACGCATAACGACTTTTTCTCCAAATATCGTTGGCATTACAGAAACACGGATGTCCACCTTGTTGTTACTCATCTTAACTTGGAATCTACCATCTTGTGGTACACGTTTTTCGTCAATTTTAAGGTTGGACATAATCTTGATACGAGAAACAACAGCAGGCCCTAAAGTTTTTGGCAAAGTAAGACGCTCTGTCATAATACCGTGAATTCTAAATCTAACCCTTAATCTATTCTCCATCGGTTCAACATGAACGTCAGAGCTCTTTGATGTAACAGCATATTGCATTATTGAATTTACAATCCTTGCAACAGGAGCATTCTTTAAATCACTACTGTTGATAAGGTTAGGATCTTCAGCTGAGATATCTTGCACTGGAACGTCAACATCTTCCAAAGCTTCAGTTACCTCAGTACTCATTACATCTCCAATTCTTCTATCTAGTATGAAGTTTATACTCTCTTCTGTAGTTATATGAACTTGAATTTGAGTGTTAGGGGGGTATCTCCTTTGTAATGCTTGAGTAGCCTGAACATCAAAAGGATCTAGCATAGCTAGTTTTACGGAATTTGTTCCTCTCTCAAATGGAACAGCACTGTACTTCTTAAGATTATCAATAGGGACTTCTGCGATAACGCTTTCAGGTACAGATATAGCAGTTAAATCAACAAATGGAATTTTAAATATTTCAGACTTTGCCTGTGCAATGGTTACATTATCTGCAAGACCTAACTCTCTAATTAACGTTTCTTCACTTTTGGGGGTACGTGTTCTTTCAATTTGTACACGAGTTGCATCAGCATCACTGATTACACCTTTCTGTTGTAGATAATGTAGTAAAGTTTCCTTAGACACTTGGGCAGCTATAGAATTTACAGTTACATACAGTGTATAGAAATGAAAGAAAAAAGACAAGAAGTCTTACCTATCTGAATAAAATCTTATTGCCCTATACAAATCCAAAAGCTGCACAAGGATATATTTCTTTTTCTTTAAAGGTAAATCTGCAGTTCTTTGATATCTTACTAAATATCCTCCAAAACCTCTTTTGAAGTTTGAATATCCATATCTTTTACTCCTTTTAGAATACTTTTCATCAGGTAAAACATCCCAAGAGTTAAAATACTTAAATCCTTCCTTCTGCCCTTGTAACATACACTGCCATCTCAAGTACATTGGACCTCTAATTTTTCTATGCATCCCTGTCTGACAGCTGTACAAACAGGAGACCTCATCACCAAAGAATGAAAGTATTAGCATTGCTACTGGTTCACCCTCAAATGACACTATTGCTAAACGTATTTCGTCTTTTTCACCTAGATATTTCAATTGTTTTAGGTAATAGTCTGCCCCCTTTATTACAAACTCTTTCTGTTCTGAGCTTTTGCTTAAGTAGTGAGTAAAAAGCTTCCAATCAGGTAGCTCCTTAGAGAATCTTACCTCAACACCCATTCTTTTTGCTTTTCTAATATATGTAGGATAGTTTTTGTTCATACCATGCTCTTGGCACCACTCTAAGAGCTCCTCCTCAGTACTACCTACCAAATCACTCATCCAAGGTGTTTCAGGTTGCACATAGTTAATACATTTCTTAAATCCCAAATCGAAGGGTACAAGTGATACTCTGTTTTGAACCTCTATAGATGGATCTATCTTTACAAATACATATTCTGTTTTTTCAAAATACTTCTTTAACGAAGAAAGAACTTCCTTGTAAAGATGTTGACTCAATTCTTTGAGTATTGGTCCACGAGAGCAATATACATATTTGCCAAATGTTTGATTCATTTCATATCCTGCACATACAGCTATTAATTCATTGTTTCTCCAAAATCCCAATCGGTATGTTTTTTTACCTAGACCAATTTCCTGATACAAACTCCAATTCCAAGATTGCATAAAGTTACAATTTGGAGATGCTTTAACAAATTCATCCCAAAGTATAGGGTCTTGTATTTCAGAAATCTTAATGTCTTTATCCATATCTTTAATTAGTAATCATATATATATATGTTACAATCTACCACAATGACATATTTAATTGTAGGTAAAACCAGGGAAAGTGTTCAACCTTTATTAAAGAATCTTCTTGAGAAGCTTTGGAATAGGGAAGTAAGGGACGAAGAAATTTTTTCAGAGAAGAATCCCGATATTCATATACTCGATGGAAGAGAATCGAATAGTCTTGGGATTGAAGATATAAAAAGGTTACAAAAGGAAATGATGTTTTCTCCATTTAAAGAAAGAGTTCAAATTGCATATATTCTTGATGCAGAGAAATTGACACCACAAGCCCAAAATTCATTGTTAAAGACCTTGGAAGAAAGCAGTGGTAATACTGCATACATATTAATTACGAAAAATGATAAATCTTTGTTACCAACTGTTCTTTCACGTTGTTTAAAGCTATACACAAACATTAATCTTCAAGAGGATATTGAAAGTAAATATATTAATATTCTTGAAATAGATACGGTTGAAGCATTTGTAAAGATAGAGGAAATAGCGAAGGAGAAGAGCTCTACAGAATCCTTTTTAAGGGAGTTAGAAAGGTACTTTCAAGCGGAATTAGAGAGGAAATTAGTTGAGAAAAATAGTATAATAGGGGTATCATCGAATATTAAGCAGGTGATGATTGCCCAAAAGAGAATCAAAGCAAATGGGAATAAAAGGCTCATTTTAGAGAACCTGCTTTTACATTTGGTAAGGTAGAAATTACCCCCTTAACATTTCGCCCTATAATATATAGAATAGGACTGCGATTGTTTTGGATGTATATGAATATTGTAATTTAATAGATAATTAGAATGCCAAAAAAGAGTGATTACCAAGCATCAAATATACAAGTACTACAAGGTCTGGAAGCAGTAAGAAAAAGACCAGCGATGTACATTGGTTCTACAGATAGAAATGGTTTACACCATATTTTTACAGAGATATTAGATAACTCCGTTGATGAAGCTATTGCAGGTTACTGTTCAAGAATATGGGTAACTTTACATAATGATGGATCTCTCTCTGTTAGAGATAACGGTAGAGGTATTCCTGTAGAAATTCATGCTCAAACAAAGGTCTCAACACTAGAAACCGTAATGACAAATCTTCACGCAGGAGGAAAGTTTGAAGAGGGAGCTTACAAAGTTTCCGGTGGTTTACACGGAGTAGGTATGAAGTGTACAAATGCTCTTTCTGAGTGGATGGTTACAACTGTGCAAAGAGATGGTGGTATGTATCAGCAGGAGTATAAAAGGGGTATACCTCAATATCCCGTGAAGAAGATTAGCAAATCAGAGCTCACAGGGACAGAGCATAGATTCTTACCTGATGATGAAATTTTTACAGAGGTTGAGTTTGATTTTAAGGAAATTGTTAAAAAATGTAGACAACATGCATATTTGACTGCAGGCTTAAGAATTACAGTTAAGGATGAAAGAGTAGAAGAAGGAAAAGAACCAAAACTTTTTGAGTTGTATTTCGAAGATGGTATTAAATCATATGTTCTCTTTATGAACATAGATGAGAAATTTGTTAATGAGCAACCTTTCTATGTTAAAAAAGAGGTTGATGGAATTCTTGTAGAATCAGCAATTCAGTATACAAATGCAATGGATGAAAATGTTAAATGTTACACAAACAACATTATCAATCCCGAAGGTGGTACACATCTCGCAGGTTTTAGAACAGCATTAACAAGTGCGATTAATACCTATGCTCAAAAGGCAGAACTACTTAAAGGTTTAACAACTTCACTTAGTGGAGATGATGTTAGGGAAGGATTAACAGCAGTTATTTCTGTAAAAGTAGCAAATCCTCAATTTGAAGGACAAACAAAGATTAAGCTAAATAACCCAGAGGTAAAGACTGCAGTTGCGAAAATTATTAGAGATGAATTACTTGTTTACTTTGAAGAGCATCCTAAAGAAGCGAAAGCTATAATTGATAAGGCCGTTCTTGCTTACAAAGCAAAGGCTGCTGCAAAAGCTGCAAGAGATGCTGTTATTAGAAAGAGTGCACTTGAGAGTACAACTTTACCTGGTAAACTTGCAGATTGTATTAGTAATAATCCAGCAGATAGTGAACTTTACATCGTAGAGGGAGACTCTGCAGGTGGAAGTGCAAAACAGGGTAGAGATAGGCATACACAAGCAGTATTACCTTTAAGAGGTAAGATTATTAATACCCACAAGTATAGGGTTGATAGAGTTTTGGGCAACAATGAATTCAAGGATATAACTACTGCATTGGGAGTAGGAATTGGAGATACATTGGATGTTTCAAAATTAAGATACCATAAAGTAATAATAATGAGTGACGCAGATGTCGATGGTTTACATATTACTACCCTTGTATTAACTCTTCTTTATAGATTCTTTAAACCATTGATTGAAGGTGGGTATATATATGTAGCTCAGCCTCCTTTACATAAAGTAGAAATTGGAAAAAAGAAATATTACTTTTTAAATGATATTGAGAAAGACGCTTTTGTTAAAAAAGCAAAGGCTGCAGGAAAAGCGCCTGTTGCTAATAGATTTAAAGGTTTAGGAGAAATGAATCCAGAACAGTTATGGGAAACAACAATGAGTCCTGAAACAAGAGCCTTAAAACAGGTAAACATAGAAGATGGTGAAGAAGCAGAAAAGGTATTTGAAATGTTAATGGGTGCAGAAGTACCACCAAGAAGAAGATTTATACAAAAATATGCCCGTAGAGCTAATTTGGATATTTAATTTATTATTATTTTAAAGATGTTTAACGAATTACCACAGTCAGTAGATAGGGAAGAGTTAAAAAAGCTTTTTGAAAAAAAGGTCTTTGAAAGAAAAATAGAGAAAACTGGACAAATTCTAGAAGTTTTAAAGGGTGATTCAAATCAGATTCCGTACAATCTTCTTTTTGATTATTTTAAAAAATCCAATGCTGGAATCCATCTTGAGGATTTAGAACAGTATCTTGAAGCACATGTCTTTGATTCTGATGGTCAATTTGTAACAACAATCGGAATAGGGGTAGATCCAAATGATTCTACAACAGAAACGGTATCCCAAGAGACATATGAATATCTTAAAAATCAATGTTTAGATATTGATTTAATTGAAGCAGATGTAAAGAATTCACTATCAGATGCAAGATAAAATAATAAATAGATAGAGATGTCAGACAAAGAAGAATTAATAAAGAAAGCCGAAGAAAAAGTAGAGACACAGAATGCAGATTCAACTGCGGATACCTCTATTCTACAAGATGATTCTGATATAGATTTTAACCTTTCTTTTAAACCTGGAGAGGTTATGCCAAGATCTATTATTGATGAAATGAAGTCAAACTATATCGACTACTCTATGTCTGTAATCGTTGCTCGTGCTCTTCCTGAGGTAAAAGATGGTCTTAAACCATCCCAAAGAAGAATACTTGTTGCAATGAATGACCTTGCTCTATCACCAACAGCTCATTATAGAAAATGTGCAAAGATTGCTGGTGATACATCTGGTAACTACCATCCTCACGGTGAGAGTGTTGTATATCCTACATTAGTAAAACTCGCCCAGGATTTTTCGACTAGATATCTTCTAGTTGATGGGCAGGGTAACTTTGGAAGTATTGATGGAGACCCTGCAGCAGCAATGAGATATACAGAGGCAAGAATGGGTAAGATTACACCAGAACTTCTGAAGGATTTGAACAAAGGTACTGTTACATTCTTACCAAACTATGATGGTACAAGATTAGAACCTACTGTATTACCAGCACTTTTTCCAAATCTTTTAGCAAATGGTAGTCAGGGTATTGCTGTTGGTATGGCAACTCAAATTCCTCCGCATAACCTTGGAGAGCTAATAGATGCTCTTCAAGAAATGATTAAGGGAAAGAATAGGTGGGAAGGGGTAGCAATTTACAATGAACTGAGAAAGATTAAGGAAAGTAAAGAGATAATTCCAAGAACCCTTAACTCCAAACCTGAAGACTATCTAGAAAACTATGTAGATACAAACGACTTAGACTATCAAAAATCAATAGATGAGATAAAGAGCAGAATAGAGGAGAAGGGAGAAGTAATATATCCTGATTTTAAATCAGAAATTTCTCCAGAGGAATTAATAAAGATAATACCTGGACCAGATTTTCCAACAGGAGGAACAATATATGACAGAGATGAAATACTCAATGCATATGCAACAGGTAGAGGAAAGATCTTACAAAGAGCTCAAGCTTCAATTGTGGAAGGTAAGAGTGGAAGATATCAAATTGTAATAACCGAGATTCCTTACCAGGTTAACAAGGCATACATGATTGAAAAGATTGCCGAATTGGTTAGGGATAAAAAGATTACTGGTATTGCAGATATCAGGGATGAGTCTAATAAAGATGGTATTAGAGTTGTAGTAATACTAAAAAAGGATGCACAACCTAAAACAGTTCTAAACAAACTGTTTAAATATACAGAAATGCAAAAGACCTTCAATGCAAATATGATTGCATTGGTAGATCAAGAACCAATTACACTTTCCCTAAAGAGGATGTTAGAATTGTTCCTTTCCTTTAGATTAACGGTAACCATTAGAAGATATGAATATGATTTAGCAGAGGCAAGATATCATGCACATATCTTAGAAGGACTTCTTAAAGCATTAGACGTACTAGATGAGGTTATCGCTACTATTCGTGGATCAAAGACTCAGGAAACTGCAAAAACAAACTTAATGGATAAATTTAAGTTTACTGATGTTCAAGCACAGGCAATATTAGATATGCAACTAAGAAGGTTAGCTGCACTTGAGAGAATGAAATTACAAAATGATTACAAAGAAACAAAAGCTAAAATCATTGAGTACAACGAAATCTTAGATAGTCAGGATAGGATACTTGAAATTATTAGTTCCGACTTGGCCGAAATAAAGGAAAAATATGGAGATAAGAGAAGAACTAGAGTTGTAAAAGGAAAAATTGATGAAATATCTGAGGAAGATTTAATAGCTAACGAAGAGACGTTGATTACAATTACTCATTCAGGATATGTAAAAAGGGTTCCTCCTTCAACATATCAAACACAAAAGAGAGGTGGGAAGGGAATCTCAGGAGGAGAAACTAAAGAAGGAGATTTCATTGAGCATGTTTTGTTGTGTAATACACACGATGAGCTTCTACTCTTTACAAACAAAGGTCGGGTATTTAATACTAGAATTTTTGAAATTCCTGAGTATGGTAGAACAGCAAAGGGCATTCCTTTGATTAACCTAGTTCAACTAGATCAAAATGAAATAATTACTTCCATTCTTACTCGCGATCCAAAGGGTGGAGTTATGGGTTCTGAAGAGATACAAGAAGGACAAGATGAAGTTATTGTTGAGAAGAGAGACTTTAAATATTTCTTAATGGTAACCAAGGGAGGAGTAGTTAAAAAGACTGATTTAGAACAATTTAGTAAGATTAGGTCTAATGGTTTAACTGCCATTAAGTTGGAGATAAATGATGAACTTATATGGGTCAAACCTACAACAGGAGAAGATGAAGTAATACTTGTTACTGCAGAGGGAAAATCTATTAGATTCTCAGAGAAAGATGTTAGACCTATGGGTAGGAGTACCAGAGGTGTAACAGCTATGAAGTTTAAATCAGAAACCGACTTTATCGTTGGTATGGGAGTTGTAAGAGCAAATGAGAATAGGTTGTTTACTCTTTCTGAGAAAGGTTTTGGTAAGATGACACTTCTAAAGGAATATACTAGACAGAAAAGAGGAGGAACTGGAATCTTTACATTTAGAGTAACACCAAAGACAGGTCCTGTATCGGTAGCAAGAGTAATGGATCATCCTAAGGCTGAGATAGTTGTTATTTCCGAGAAATCTAAAGTGATAAGATCTTCAGTAGATGCTATACCAACTCTTGGTAGACAAACTAGTGGTGTTAAAGTTATGAAGATAGAAGATGGAGATAGGGTAGCTACGATGGCAATACTTTAGATTCATTATCACTAGGAAGAGAAAGAGCTTTGCTTAATCCTGCAAAACTAAGATGTATTATACATTCTTCTCTCTTTTGGGTCTTTCTTGAAACATAAGTCCTAAGCTTTCTTTTATCCCGCTTTGCAATCTCTAATTGCATTTTCTTCACTATCTTTTCATACTGATCTAATCTTTCTACTATCTCCTTTATTTGTGTTTCTGTGTAAACCATAATTTTAATTAATAAATTTATTTCTTTGTTTTTTCATAGACTTATTTTTTCTCACAAACTTTTGGATATGAATCCATATATAGCCTTCTTAAATCATCAATATATATTTCAGCCCTATCTAATCTATCCCTATTCAAATTCTCCCTCGCCCTAAGCTCTAATAGATTTCTCTCTATAGATTCCAATTTTCTGTCAATATTTCGAAATGACAGTTCATATAGCTCTCCATTCTTTTCTAATTTCTCCAATCTCTTTTCTATCTTTTGAATATGTACAGAGAAAAGGTTTGATATATTTTTTAAATCTTCCTTTGTTAAAGACATAATCTTAACATTAAAATTTATATACTTTCTGGAGACAGGAGACGTAGGTTTGGATATCTAAATATATCAGGTTCATATTTATACTTCCTGACCTATATACACGTAGTAAATATCTTGTAAAATATCTATTATGATAAAAATATTAGTTATCATTTTAATACTGTTCTTTTTCTTTTTTCTTCCTCAGAAAACAGAAGATATGAAGTGGGTGAATGATGAGAATGAGGTAGTAGTTAAGAAACCATTTGTCATTAAAGAACCAATTGATAGTACTCCAATAGAACAGGTAAAAAATAATGTAAACACACCAACTACAAATGATTGGTGGAAGTATCCAGATGTAATATATGAAACAAAAAGAAATGGTAATGATTTGTTAGTATTAGTTAACAAACAGTACAAATTACCAAGCACATATGCACCCTCAGATCTTGTAAGAGCAAGTAACTCAGGTATCAGAAGAGGAGAAAACTACTACCTTAGAAATATTCTTATTACAGATTTAACGGATATGATAAACAGTGCAAACAGTGAAGGTATAGACTTAAGTATCGTAAGTGGATATAGGTCATATCAAACACAGGTAAGCACATATAACTACTGGCTATCAAAAAACAATAATAACGTTGAATATGTTGATACCTTCTCAGCACGTCCAGGACATAGTCAGCATCAATTAGGAACTGCTATAGATTTCAGCAGTAGTGAGATAGGGGATGTTTTAGGAGATAGTTTTAGCAATACTAATGCAAGTAAGTGGTTAATAGAAAATGCATACAAATATGGTTTTGTAATTTCATACCCCAAAGGATATGAGAGTGTAACAGGATATAAGTATGAGAGTTGGCATTACAGATATATAGGAAAAGAGAATGCATTAGAAATGAAAAATAGTGGTATGATATTAGAGAATTACTTAAGAAGTAAAAATTAAGTGCAAAGAGATCCTTCTGATTCACAAGGTAATAGGTTATATGGTTTTAGACCAGACGTTCTTGATGGATATGATCGTTTGCTTCCAGAAGTCACTGCACCCCCAAAGGGTTTTGATGATACACAAACCTTCTATGAGGGAACAAAAAGTGCAAGACAAGTTCAAGAAGAATTTCTTGAGGAAACACCGCTTTATGAAAGTATAGATTATGCGCTACATGATAATCCCCTTACTACAGAGGATGTTGTATCAATAATGCAAGCAAGAGAGATTAATTCATACACTCCTGACAAAGTAAATGTCCCAAGAGAGGTAGAAGAGAACGGAACAAAAAGACACTGGGAGCATCTTTTAACTACTTTACCAAGGGATGCAAAGATTTCTTTTGCCAAAGGCTTAGCGATAATCGACATGGAGATGAGAACTGAAGAAGGCCTAAAAAACAATGGTACTATGGTTATGGATTTAAGAAATGGAACAGAAAATGATGGTTTTAGAATCGTCAATTTCCTTCAGTCAGGACAGAATGGGACATTATCTCCAACAAAGATATTTGAGAGAGAAGACATTGAAGTAAGATTCAAAGAACAATATATGTTTGTTCGCTGGTGGAGTAAACTGTTGCGAAAAACTACTAGAGGTAGTGCTGGGGTCGTTAATGGTAAGAACCGAATAAATATTCATCAGTTATATCAAGAACATCCAACGGATTCCTCTGTCCATCCTTACTATATAGACATCCCTCTATACTTTCATGAGATGTCACATGTAAAAGATGTACATAAAAGATCCTTTTCTCAAGATGAGCACAGAGTATATCTAAGCGCATATATGATTGATAAATATTTACCACTAGCAGCATCAGTTACAACTCTGAGTGCAATAATGGGTACAGCTTTTCCTTGGACTCTATTGTTTACAGGAGGATTAGTTACTATTGATAGAATATTACACAAGATGTCGAGAGATCCTAGTACAGATGTCGGAAAAGCTTTCTTAAAAGTATGGAAAAGCGAAACCGAAGCAAGATTCTCTCAAAAGATAGCCTCAGATTTAATGGTTGCAAATGGTTTCGTTGCAGACAGGAGAACACATAAGAATATTTTAGATATATACCAACCTAATACTTGGAGATATGTAGACGAATATTATAGAGAAGCTGAAAAGGCTCTAAAAAAGAGATTGCCACAACCGGCACCGCAACCTGTTCCTTTAGCTATTTAGTACAATCTATAAATATGAATAAGAAGAAAATATTAAAAACACTCTCAAGGATATACCTAATAGGGGGAATAGTCCTTATCATCTTTGCTTTTGCAGCCCTTTCTGTCTCCTTCTATCCAAATATCTGGTACGCATTAAGAGAGGAGGCCTCAGATGAAGATACGAATTCAATAGCACAAGTAGTAGAAAGGATTGATACCGAAGTAGAGGAAAAGAAAGAGAGACCACTTCCCCCACTAGATGAGAATCTACCGAAGGAGAATCAGATAAAGATAACTTCCATTGGAGTTGATTCTCAAATAATAGAGAATGAAGACCCATACAAAGGTTTACTAAAGGGAATATGGATAGTACCAAACTATGGAATACCTTCTTCAAATGAACTACCAATAATAATTGCTGCTCATAGATATGGATATACAAGTTGGTCTAGTCAATTCAGATATACAAGTTCATTCTATAACCTACCAAAAACAAAAGATGGAGATAGGGTACAAATAATATGGGAACAAAGACTGTATGAGTATGAAGTTTATAAAACAGAAGATAATACACAGATTACAGACTATGAAGCAGATTTAATCCTCTATACATGTAGAATGTACAATTCCCCAATTAGAGTTTTTAGATATTTGAACAGAGTCAACTAATCACCCCATAGTATTGCATGTTTGCCCATTATAAGATATAATGATGTTTGTAATTTAATTTGTTCTTTACAAATTCAAATGAACAAGAAGATAAACTTCTTCTTGGTATCTATTCTTGCTATTGGATTTCTTGCACTTTTTAATACTCCAGTATTAGCAGATGGTTACAGTCCATACGAACCTCACATTCCAGAACCTACTGGTTTGATAGATGGTATGGTATTCAACATTGTTGCTGTAATCTCATACCTTTCAGGTATTGCTTCCATTGGAATAGCTAAGATTCTATCTAGTAAGATAGCTTAACCAAGATCTATACATATAGGGTAGGGGACTTTATGTTCCCACCCTATAGTATTGTATACTTGGCTAGTATTTGGTATAATGTAATAGATCATTTGAAACTGCACCTTAAAAATTTCACACATAGTTATTAAAAGAAAGATAAATAGAGTAAGTTCTTACTTTATCTATCTCTTTTTTAATTAAAAGAGAAGTTCTTTAACATAACTAAATATATATTTTAATGATATTTATATCTTAGATATATATCTTAGTTAAATAGGGTGGTGGATATTCTCCTTCCCTCTGTTGGTAAATTTAGTCAATTAAAAATAATTGGTTAAATCCTCCAACAGAGGTGCAACCGCAAGGCCAAAGAAAATCCGTGCAGAAATGCATATAACAATTTTCCTTAAGGAGAAAATCTGATGAAAAAGTTCTTGAAAGTCCTGTTCTTTGCCACCGTCGCTGTTGCTCTCATTCTGGTAGGCTCGGTTTTCGCAGCCCCCACGATTGCGAAGGCAGATGGCGGTTCCCAGCCCGAGTGCTTCTCCTTCTCGTTCGTGAAGGTATGCGTTTGGCCGCTGGGTGTCGAGACTGAAGAGGTCGAAACCGAAATCGTGGTTGAGGAAGATGCCGAAGAGGTTGAAACCGAAGAAAGCCTGGATATTCAGTCAAACACTTACTTTCCAGAGTACAGCTGTTCGGACCTGAATACCTGCCCAATGCGGTTAGTGCCGGAGGATATCTTTATCGTCGCTTACCCCCATGGGTGCGAGACGTTCAAAGTGTTCTTCCCGGGTGAAATCCTGGACTTCAACGGCTACGCCGAGATTCACGCTTACGCTATGTCCATTACAACCGGACCGCGGTTCAACATGAATCTTTGGGTGCCTTCCCAGTTCCAGGACGTACACGCCTGCTACGCTTTCCCCACCCCGTAAAAAGAACTGAGCCTGGCTCGAGATCGCCGTTTCTAACGCGCACAACTCTCGAACCAGGCTCTTTTCCATTATATACCCCATAGTACTTTAATATTTGATTAAAAAATGGTATAATGTAGGTATATTAAACATTAAAGAATCTGCTCTTTAAAAGGATTTTATTCAATAAATATAAAAGATGTGTATAAGGGATTAACCCTAATTCTTTGTATATCTCTTTTATAGAGATAATGCTCTTTAAAATACCTTGTATTATGTGATTACTTAGGTAATCCATATATATACAAGTAGCGGTGAAATATATATCTCCTACCAAGTGGGCTGCATTAAGTTTTTAATTCTCTCTTTAAAGATTTAATGCAGTACCCATTTGGGTAAAATTTAAAACCTCGCAAGAGGATTTTTCTAATAAGGAGATTGAAGATGGAAAAGAATAGCGTCGGAACAATAATTTGGACAATTCTGGGCATTTTACTCCTAATATCATGTTGCTTTTTAAGCCTTTTTGTCCTTGGACTCAATGGCTTTAGCATGAGAATTGGAAGTAGCGAGTTGGTTATCAACGAGCAAAAGATGGAAAATCCCGCAGTGGTTATCCATACTCAACAAGTTGAGCCAACGAGACCCACGATTGTACAAAATCCCACTCCGGTACCCCTTCGTATTTGCGATTACGATTACAACATCATGCCTATCGGGGTAGATGAATTCGATAATCGCCTAGCAGATAAGGGGATAAAGGTAACTGGAACGATAGCTGGTCCTGCGATTGTTAAAATCAATAAGGATCATATCGTGATCATTTATCCTGGAAATAGCTGGAAAGGGTCTGGTACCTTATGGCAGTATGTTGGAGATTCCAAATGCCTTGAGGCACAAATTCAATACTTCGAAAAGGAGTCAAAAACATACATCAAATAATTTCACCGCTTAGGTGGTCTTCGTTCTCTATTTATAGAGTTCTCCCCAAAAGAGAAAAAAGACGAAGACCACCGAAAGCACCATTTGGTATTTTAAAGAAAATTTTTACAAATATCCCTTTTAAATATATATTTAATATAGAATGAAAAACTTCTATTTAAAAATAATCGTATTCCTCCTAATCATAATATCTGCCTATCTATCGGTAGAAACATACTATACATATATACAAAACAAGAATTTCAAAATATTAAATCAAAGACACAGTCTAATTATTCAACTACCAAATGCAGAATATTTAGAACTGGTATCAAGAAATGATCATGTAAGTGGTAATAACTTCTTACAAAGACCTTTCTCCTCAAACACAAAAATAATAAAAAATACTAACTTAGAGAACTCAATAGCAAGTACAAATTCTCATACAGAATATGTTGAAAATGGAGACCTTGTTCGATTCTTAACTCTAACCCCAATTAGTAATCAATATATTAGAGTACAAGTAGATACTGAAACTAAGTATATGTTTCAGGAGAGTCTCTTTTACAATTTACAAATAGATTACACAAACAAAACAGAATTTACCTTGGGCGAAAACAGAATTGAATTTACTGATAAAGGATGTAAGGTAAGTATAGTAGGGGAGGACGTAAAATACTCATTTACAGACAATGGACAATCAGTAATTCTGAGTAAGCCATATGAGCCGAAAATGACTTTCAAATTCAATTTAAATATTGACTGTAACAATTAGTATGTTTGATGTAATAGCAATAATTGCAAATTTAGGAGTGATAATATATTTAATATTTTCTCTTTTTACTGGAGGATTAGACTCTTTTAGTTCGAACTACATCTTTATTGGCTATGTTGTATTTACAACTTTAACGTTACCTTTTTTAATATCAAAGAACATTTTTAGACAAAGATTAGTATCATTTACTACAGCATTTTCTTTTGTATATTTCCCTTTGCAATTTCTATTCACTTATCTTGTATCTAGAATAACTGGTTTCTCTTTAGGAGAGCTACTTCCTTTCTATACACTTTTCAATATTGTTCTTTGGAATATTCTTTTCATATATTTTATTCTCTCAGATGAAAGGAGTGGCGATTACTCTGAGAAAGTATTAAAAAGAGTATATTCTGCAATCTTACCAGGTATTCTTTTTACAATATTTGCTTCGTTATTTATTAGGCAAACAGACTCTATCGTAGCCCTAGACTATTTGCAGCATCTTGTTGTACCAAACAGGATGTATTTTAGTGATATGCTTTGCATCCTACCTGGACAGTGCTCAAACCTTTTCCTACAACATGGATATACAACTTTCTATCACATTCTTTTAGGAAATATGGTTTCCTTTTTAGGTACAGATCCTGTTAAAACAATTTTCGTTATTGACGTTATATATCCGATAATTGTAAGTATTCCACTCTTTTACATTTTTAAAGATGTAACAAAAAGTACCCTCTGGTCTCAAGTTGGTGTCTTACTTTCACTACTAGTATTTGTAATGGGAGGATATGACTTTGTATTTTTCATCCCTCAAACATTTGCATTATTCCTCTTCCTAATGTTCTATCGAGAGAAGAATCTTTCAAAAAAGAAGTTACTCCTAGCATCAATACTTTTAATGTTAACTCACTTTATCATTGGAACATATCTTAGTGCATTCTTGTGGGGTAGAGAGTTGATACTAAAACATATAGATAGGAGGAAGGAAGTAAAAATATATTATGTAATCCTTCTTACATCTGTAATATTTTTCATACTTACGAATATTGCAGGGTTTAGTTTTGAAAAACTTGTACAAGTAGATGAAGTGAAAGTAATAGGGAGTTTGACTAATCCCTACTATCCAAACAATCTAAATGTCTTTTGGCAGATACTAGGACCAATATGGCTCTTTGTATTAATAATATTTGTTACGAACTTCTTAGAAAGAAAAGTCTCAAAGGTATACTTAGAAGGGATAACATATATTGCAATGATAACAGTTGTTTACTTTTTAGGCCCTACATATGCAAGTAAATTTACAATTGGGATAGGGTTCTTTTCTGCACTTTTGCTTGTGAAATTCCTTTCTACTTTAAACATGAATATCTTCTTTAAGAGTTTTGTTGTTACTGCAATGATAGTAGTCTTTTCTACAAATTTTTTTGTTCAATACAATAGATATCTCGCCTTCTATACACAAGAAAATGGTAGAGTTTCTGCCATTAATGATGAAGATATGGCTATAGTGAACTACCTAAACAGAGAAAGAACCTTTTCTACAATACTTTCAGATCCGTATACACAGTTAATTGTTGCTGCATTTACAAATACAGAAACAGTACAAGCACAATATATGAATCTTGATACAAGAAAGAGCTTACTAGGGTATATCAATAAGCCATCGATTGAAACATACGAAAAATTAATCACCTCACCAGGCATACCAAAAAATGATAACTTTGATGTTTTGTATACATCAAGAATGTATAGGGCAATAAACAATCAAGATGATTCATGGATTTACAACCTTTACTCTCTGAGTATAAATAACTCTGAAGATATTGAGGATTTGAATGAGCAGTTGATAAAGGAAATGGCAAGAACAGGTAGGTATCCAGTATATGTTTCTCCTAATTTCATTCTTTTTAGATAGGTATAAATGGAAAGTACTAGAAAAGAAAAATACGACCTAATATCGGTATCACACTTTTTTCCGCCTAGAGTTGGTGGATTAGAGAATATGGCTTACAATCTTTTAAAGGGTCTTTCACAAAGGAACGTAAAATGTTTAGCTCTCTTTGGTAGTAACAAAAGAGAGTATGTAAAAGGCGATAACCTTGACTACCAAATATTTAAAGTATTTAGTACCTTTGGAGGCACATATCCTCTCTTTGGATTAAGATTCTTTCTTAATATATTTAGAACATTAAAAGAGAATCCCAATTCAAAGGTAATTATCCATAGCAGACACCTCACAAGCAGTATCTTAACAGCAATTGCATGCTTACTTTTGAAACATCCATATACTGTAATTGAACACAATGGAGGGCCAGTATTCTTTAAGTCAGAGTTAGTTACAAGGTTAATAAACTGGGTTGATAGGAATGTTTTTGGATTAGTACTTCAATTTGCTGAAGATATCTTGGCTGTTTCTAAAACATCAAGACTTTGGATTCACAAAAATTTTGGAATATCAAAACAGAGAATAGGAGTAATATACAACTCCTTTAATACTGCATACTATGCAAACAGAGTAAAAGAGAAAGAAAATATTGTAGTCTTTGCTAGCAAATGGATAAAGGTTAAAGATCCTCAAACAACCTTAGATGCATATACTAAAATAGCGAACAATTTCCCTGATTGGAAATTCATGATGATAGGGGAGGGCAGTAATCTACAATTTGAAAGGAAAAGCTTACCAGCCAATATTGAGATTCTAGAAAAATTACTAACTCAGGAAGAGCTTTTTGAGATATTAAGTAAATCTAAAATATATATTAACTCTTCTCTTAGTGAAGGTTTAGCGCTAGGTATCATTGAAGCTGTTTCTCTAGGAAATATCCCTATTCTCTCTAATGCAAAGAGTAATATTGAAATTGCAGAGATTTTAAAAACAAAAGATTTTACTTTTCAAAAGGGTAATACTAATGATTTAGTAAAAATCCTCAAGAAAGGAATCTATCTTTCAAAGGATGCAAAAAAGATTTCAGCTATAGTCTCTAAAAACAAGGAAGCCTTCTCAAGCGAACAGATGGTTGAAACATATTACAAAAGATTGCTTCCAAGACACTATGAAACTGCTCAAATGAAAATCCTTTCGATAGTAATTCCTTTTTACAATGAAGAAAACTTAATAACTGAATTGCTTAAGAAAGTCTCCGCGATTCAATTGCCTAGTGGAATATCAAAAGAAATCATTCTCGTTGATGATGCTTCCAAGGATAATAGTAGGAACTTAGTTGAGAAATTTGTTGAAAAAGATGAGAATAACAACAAATATATCTTACTTAAAAACACTCGTAACAAAGGAAAGTCACAAACTGTAAAGAAGGGTGTACTTGCTTCAACTGGAGAACTTGTTGTAGTTCAAGATGCAGATTTAGAGTATGAACCTGAGGATTTAGTTACTTTTGTCAATGAATTTATTACAAACCACAATATTGATTTCATATATGGTAATAGGTTTAACCAGAGAAACAAATTTACAGGAAGTATACATAGCTTAGGAAACAGATTTGTAACAATGGCTTCTAATATCTTTACAAAACCAAGAGGTTTTGCACCAAAAGATATGGAAACATGCTACAAGATGGTAAGAGGGGATATCATGAGATCAATTTTTAAAGGTTTAGAATCAGAGAGTAACTTCGGATTAGAACCTGAAATAACTGCAAAACTTGCAAGATATAGAAAACCTAATGGTAAAAAATTAAACTACAAGCAAATTGATATTTCATATGTACCTAGAACAATATCTCAGGGAAAGAAAATGAGATGGTTTAAGCATGGAGTAGAAGCTCTTTTAGAAATTTTTTACTTTAATTCAACACAGTTTACTGTAGAAGAGTATTTTAATGGTAAAAGAGTAAAAAGAAAGTTCTAATTTTGTTGACATACATTGACTCTCTGTCTAATATATAAACAGGTGTAAATTTACGTATATTACGCATGGATGCTGCCCCACAAAATATGTCTTCATTAATACAAAATGATGGAGATTTACTTCAGGAGAAATTAGATTCTTTTGTTAAAGAACTTCAAGGTCTTGGTTTAACTGCCGAACAGATAGAGACCATTATTACAAGTCTTACTGCTACTGCAACAAAACAAACAATGGCAAAGATTAGTTCTTTAATGGACGATGAAGAATTTGAAAATTGGAAAAATTTTGTTGATACAGGTGCTAATACTGCACAACAATTGGTCGTTTTAAACAGGCTTTTACTCAACAAAACAGACAAAGATTTAGATACCATACATATGGAAATTGTAGATGGATTGATAAAGAATACATTGAGTGATATTGCAAATATAAAAGATTTAAATCTAAAAATATCAAACCTTTCTCCAGAAGAAGTAGAAAAAGCAAAACAACTACTAGATGATGGAGATTATGAAGGAGCTGATAAGATTATAAATAAAGAGGAATAATATTATTTATATACATATACTGAAATGAGTGACCTAAACACCGGAAGTGAGAAACCAACTGCAGAAAGACTTAGGGCTAGTTTGGAGAATGCAGAAAGGCAAGGATTTGGAAATTCCACAGGAACTTCCACTGATACAGTAAACCCTGCAACAGGAATAAGTGAACAAGAACTAATTCCAAAAAGTGATTGGATGGAAGAAGCAATTAAAAATAGTAATCCTGAAAATAGTCCCAATCCCCCTTCTTTAAATACTAAAGAGAGTACCGGTGCACAGGTAATAGCAAACCTACAAAAAGACTTACAAGCAATACAAGAAGAAGATTCCACCTTAACACCAAGACAACAGGCTGATTTAGATGTAACTGCTGCGATTGATAACGCATATCAAAATCAGGAAGTTGCGAAGGGACAAGATCAGGAAAGTACACCTCTCAAGAGTGCAGCAGAGATAGCTATGACTTCTAGTTCTCCCGAAAAAAGAGCTGGTTTAGAAAATCCAAATGGAGTACTCCTTGGCCAACAACAAGAAGAAAAGAGCAATAGTGAAGAATTAGAAAAGAAAGAGGAAACTAAACCAACTCCAAGTGACTCTACTCAGGAGACAACTCCTTTAAGAAGTGCCCAAGATATAGCTTTAAATGGGAAATTTCCAGAAAAAAGACCTAGCCAGGAATTTCCTAATGGGGTCTTAATTGGACAAGGAGGAAAAATTGAAGAGATAGGCAGTGTAAAAGATGAAACTCTCGTTGAAGTAAAAATACCAGATGATAATTCAAAAAAGCAGGTCGTTATCGAAGACAAGAAGGCAGATTCTAAACCAGAAGAAAAACCAACAGACCCTAATATTGAATTAATTAATGCAAACAAAGAACTTGTAGAAGCAGTTAACAAACTGATAAAGACATTAGAAGATCTTAAAACTACAAGTGCTAACGATCCTCAAATGCAATTAATAATTAAAAATCTGCTAATTGGAGTAGGTAATATTGTTAATGCTGAAGGACAAAGTACAATTACAACAGGAGATGGCTCTATTAAGAATGAACTAAACCTTGGAGTAGGGGATCAACCTACTACTGGAACCACCTCAACAGAAACACCACCTGCTGAAAAGAAAAAGGAAGGGGAAGAAAAAACAACTAAATTAGACGAACTAGAGAAACTAAACAAAGAAAAAGAAGAATTAGAAAAGAAATTAAATGATCCTAACACAACACCTGAAGAGAAGGAAAAGATACAAAAATCAATTACAGAAATTGAAGAAGTAATTGCAAAAACTGAAGCAGTTATAAAGATTGAACAACAACAGGCAGCAGAGAAAGTAACACAATTAACACAGGAAGATAAGAAGGAGATAGATGAAGCTGGTAAAAAGAGTGGTGGATTCTTAGCGACAATAACAAGAATGTTTAAAGGCGGTAAATGGAAGGGATTCTTAGCAAATGCAGGCCTTTCAACAGCATCAGCATTAGCTGTAAGTAAAATTGCAGGTGCAGTAATAGCAACAACAGGACCCGTAGGTATTGGACTTGTCGGTGCTGGTATGGCTGTATTAGGAGCAATTGCTCTTCGAAAAACATGGACAAACTTAAAAAATGTTTCTGAAGCACAAGGAATGACTGTTAGCGAGTTTGTTTCTAGAGACAAGAAATTTGCACTGAGTTTTGCACTTGGTAGTGCAATTTCAGCAACAACAAGATTAGGTCTTCCTGCAATCGTACCGGGTGTAGGACCAATATTACCATTCCTAGGTATGGCTACTGAAATAGCAATTTCAGGTGTAGCTGAAACCAGATTAAACAAACAACAACAAGAATTAGTAGAGAAATATCTCAATACATATGAAGCTAGAAGATACTCTAAGTTGAAAGAGGCAGGATATCTTGCAAGAGAAGGTGTTAACCTTCAAAAGATTGTTGCAGATATGACAGACAAGAATATTTCTGCAGATGAACAAAAAACTGCTCAAAAGACAGCTATTGCAGCTTTAGCATATCTTTACAATCAAACTAAGGATGAAAAATACAGATATCTTCATTACACCACTACAGAAAACGATCAGGAAGTTAAAAAGCAAATTGACATTGCTGGAATTGGTGTAAGCAAAGTAAAGGGAGATTCTCCTACAAACCCAATGCTAGAGCTTGAGGGTATAAACTTTGAATCTATGGTAGATAAATTAGATTTAGAAGAACTAAAGACATTAACATTAGAAGCATCAACTCATAGCTCATTAACTGATAGGAAAGGATTAACAAACGAAATAGTTGGATACTTTGTAGGTTTAGAAACAGTAGATGTAGAAAATCTCCTCTCTGCAGAAAGAGAGCAATATCTACAATCCGTTTCATTCTTAACAGGATTTAGAACAGGTGCAGCAGTTGCAAACTCTGCAATCCTAATCGGTTCGGGAGCTGCGTTGATTTACAATACAGTTAATGCTGAAATACAATCTTCATCTGCGGAACATAGGCAAGTAGAACAAGAGTACAGAGATAATCTGGGAGACAGTGATGCAGATGTTGACACATATGTAAGAGAAGATGGAACAAAAGTTAATACAATCGATTTGGATAGAGACGATACTCCTGATTTAATTCACGATACAAGTACAAACGAATATACTGCAGTCACACCATTGGGAGCAGAGAAACTCTTTGAATTACAAAATCCTGAAGTTGGAAACGTTACAGTAACAGAATTTGCATCAACCTCTACTGGAATAACTGGAACAATGGTTACAGATACAGGTGAGGTTGTTGGAGTAATATACAATGATCCAAGTGGAAGTATTGGGGTTCTTACTAATGCTCAATTAGGACAAGCACTTGGAGCAACTTCTGGTGGAGCTGCTACGGGCTTAAGTATTACAAATATTCAACCAAATGGTGTTACTAACCTAAATATTGGTGGACAAACATATACTACAAATCTTGCAGAACTAAGTAATATACCTGGCGCAACAGGTACTGAAGGCAGTATTGGTATGGATCCATTAATGAGTAAGGTTGCAGCAGGAGATTCAGTACCAAGTATTCTTACAAAAATTATGCAACAAGCTAAAGAATACAATCCAAATCTCTCTCAATATGATGACTATGAACTACAAAGATCTCTTTACAGAGGAGATAGGCTTGGAAACGACTCCATGATTAGATCAGAATTAGGGTTCACAAACCCTGTACAACCAAATCAAGAATACAGTTTAAGGAACTCACAAACAATATTAGGATGGTTAGAAGGACTTAATGGTGGACCAGTAAACCTTCCAGGCGTTGGTTCTGGAACACCAGGAGCTCCTGGAACAAGTGGTATTAATTTTGCCTTTAATGGTCCAAATGTAAACGGTATTTCTCTTGATGGCCTCTCTCCATTATATGTTGAAGGTGCATATGATATTACCACTACGCACTTTGCAACTCTTGCAGGTGCAGCACTTGGAGCTTTTGCTCATCAGCAAGTTGGTGGCATTATCAAAACTGCTAAGGTAGATATATTTGAAAAAGAAGGAGAAACTAAAGAGCCAGACCCAACACCAAAACCCGTTACACCTCCAATAACTCCTGAAAAAGAAAAGGAATATATCTCTCAAATTTTAAGAACTCAAATCTTCTCATACACCAAAGAAGGAAAATTAAAAGTAAGCAATGGTACTTACACAATTGGTAGCTCTAAACTTATTGCAACTGATAGTGGATGGTTACTAAATGATAAACCTATCGGTAACGATCCTAAAGAAATAGACGAAATTATTACTGAATTCCTTAAACTAGAAAGAGAAGAACAAGCAAAAGTCTTAACAAATATACTTGAAAAGATGACTGTAATAAAGGGAAGTGGTAGAAGAGTAATGCTCTCTGATGGAGAAAACAAAGAAGGTAGTATTGTATTTAGAAAATTAAGAAATGGTAAATGGCAAGAGTTTAATGCTTTGGAAAATGAGCAGAGAAATCCTGGAACTCCAGAATCTAGAGAAATAATAACGGCAGGACAACTAGCAGACAGAATACTTCTCATACAAAGAGACGAACAGAAACAGATAGTAGGTAGTATAGTACCACCAACAGCAAAGACTGCTGAATCTCAAGTATCATCTACCAATCAACAGGGTGAACAAACTACAAAGAACCCTGCAACACAAGCAGGAGCTACTACTCAACAAACAGAACAGGAAGGAAAGAAAGCTAAAGAGGGTGCAAAACAAGGGATAGAAGCAAGTGCAAAGGTAGAAACAGAGAGTGCAGAAGGCAAAGAAGCCGAGAAGAAAGTTGAAAAGAACCAATTTACAACAGTAATTGGAAAAATCATGACTATGCTTCAAACCAGAGATACTCAAATTATCCTCAATGGACTAGACTATCGCTTCCAGAAACCAACAAAGTTATGGCAATTGGATAGTAAAGACAAGAAAGCAAGAAAGGATCTAACAAGAGAAGAAGTACTCTCTGCATATATTGCAAACTTTGATAAAAACAAAAAGGATGGAGTAAAGAATCTTGAAAAAGATGTAACAGTGATGCTACAAAGACTACAAGAAGATGGTACAACTCCAGGTAAGAGAGCTGATAAATTAGTTATTGGAACTACGACATATACAAGAATTAAAGGAAAAGGTGGAGAGTTAGTATGGAAAGGAAATGATAAAGAGAATCCTTCAAACAACAAAGTACTTTCAGACCAAGAGCTTTCTTCAAATATTGTAAGCTTAGGATCTCTTGAAGCTTCTGCCCAAACAAATACAGAACAAGCAGAGAAAACTACAGAGAAGAAAGAACAGGAGAAACCTGAAAAGAAAGGAAGAAAACTTCTTAAAGCAGCCCTTCTTGTAGTAGGGATAGGTGGAGGTATAGCAGCAGGATTAGCAGGCATAGGAGGCCCAGTTGCATTAGCAGCTACAGCAGCATCTCTTGGAACTTCGATAGGGAAAGGCATTACAAAATGGAGAGAATCCTCACTTAAAAAACAGTATGATCAGGTGGCAAATACAGAAGAAGACACACAAAAACGTCAAGAATTGGAGAAGAAAATGGAAAGTGCAAGAAGATGGAGAGAGCGTATTGGTACAATAGCTTGGTTAACAACTCCACTAGCAATATCATCAGGTTTAACTGCTCTTATGGCACCAGAGATTACTAGTGCTGGTATTGAGATAAAGTCATGGTTAGAAGGTGCATGGAATAGTATGGATGTAAATATTGATATAAACAGAATAAGGCAACCATTTAATATTGGTACTAAATAGATATGGATAAAGAGATAAAAAACAAAATAGAAAAGCTAAAAGAAATGGGTATGGATGAAAAGAGATTACATGCATTAATTATGCTCGGTTTTGAGGATTTCCTTGATGAGGTTGAGCAGGATTTAATTGAAGCAAGCCAATCAGACCTTGATTTACTTCTTTCTGAATTAGAAAACGCAAAATCTGAAGATATGAAATCAGAGGAAGCTGCAATTGTACTTCGTGATATGCTTAGAAAAGTATACGGTATAAATGCTGAGAACAAATGGAATACATTTCTACTTGGGTATCTTGACCAATGTGTTGAGGAAGGAGCCGCAATTCAGGACTTCCTAGCCAAATTAAAAAACGATGATCCAGAGGCACTAAAACAAGTAATTGCAGCACAACAAGACCCTGACTTTGAAGCAGCGAAAGCTGCTGTAGAAGCAGCATCAAAACTAGAATAACCCTATTGTAGTGGATGATTCTTCTTTACAGTTTCCTCTGCAAATTGCTCACTAGCATGTACATACCTTGTTGTAGTATCTAAGCTTTCATGCCCAAGAAGGACCTGCAGTGCAGCTGGACTTGCTCCTTGCTGAGCTAAGTATGTAGCATATCCATGCCTAAGACTATGTGCAGATGTAGGTATCTGAATTCCTAATCTTCTTCTGTACTCAGCAATCTTTTCTTGAAAATAGTTAGTTGATATTCTTGCATTTGATTTTCTACTTCTTAAACCAGACAGAGGTATGAATAGGGCAGGGGAGTCGAATTTTTTTAAGAATCCATTTTTACGATAGTTTTCAACTAGAGATATATACTTCCTATTCTCTGAATCAAAAACTTCTAAATTTAAACCTTCAGAAACATTCTCTGTATTTGTTTCACGATGTTTCATATCTTTATCCTTTTTTTCTAAACCCAGATCATGATACAAACTATCTACAATACCTGGTTGTTCATCTTTAACCCTATCAGAAAAGGCATACTCTAGCCTTAACTTCAAATACTTATTTATCCATCCCAGTGCCCTTGGAGTTACAAATATTGTTCTTTCTTTTTTACCCTTACCAGTAATATACATCTTACCCTCAACATTTAATTGCTCTAAATCAAGACTAATGAGCTCTGAAATACGCATTCCTGTTGCAAAAAGAAGCTCTAACATACATCTGTTTCTAAGTGCTACCTTTTCATCCTTCTCAAATTCCATTGGGCTTTCTATTAATCTAACCAAATCTTCAAAAGATGCTACCTTTTTTATTTTCTTTTCACCCTTAACCATACTTATCGCATCTGGAGGTAAAGGTATTTCATAGTCCCATGAGATTCTAAACTTAAGATATGATCTTAGTGCTGAAAGCATTCTGTTTACACTTCTAACATCTAAACCATTTTCACTTCGAGCTCTAGAATTTAGAGGTCTATCAAGTATACCCAATGAGCCGTATACCTTACTGTAGATTTTGGTTAGGAAGTCATCCTCATATACCTCGTCAGTCTCTTTGAGGTACTCATCCAGATTTTTAGATTCCTCAGAAGGTGTATTCATACCCTTTGAAATTTTCTGAGGGCTTACAGAGCCTCTGGCGGCCTCGCCTGCAACTAACCCTTTATCTAAGCCACTAATTGCATATTCCTTCCTTATCCTATCCAAATCTTTAAGGTGATTTCCACTTCTAAGGTATCCTTTGTAGTTTGAAATGTCTTCTTTAGATACTTTAAGAAATTCAATATTGTTGAAATGTAAATATACACCAAATATCGCTAAATCCCTTGCGTAATTAATAATGGTTTGCATACTGTAATTGTTGTTTTGCAAATCCAACAGAAACTTGTCCTGATCAGGTAGTTTAGGTATCTTCTCAAGTATTTCTTTTCTTCTTTTAATATCCATATTTGTATATATTAAGCTTAAAAAATATATAAATCAAAGTAGGGGTTTTAAAATTTTTTTGAGGTATGAATAGATAGGGGTAAAAAAGAAAAAAGTAAGGAAATATTAATAGGAATACGCATTGTCATAATAAATATATTTAACATCTAATATTAATTACAAATCATAAGCCTTAAAGCTACTCCCCTGGGCCTTACATACAGAGTACCGCATATAAGGACGATTATACTCGGTTATATATTACAGATAATCATAACATATTGCAACGGGGTATAGCAGTATACTCCTCCACCTAAATGCTCAATGAAAACAGACTTTAAGATTCATTCATATATTCCCTATTTATTACTAACATACAGAAGAATGTTTTAGCACTTACTTATCCACACTGTTAAAACTATGGGACATGTGAAACTATGGGCTCTTTGTGACTACAGGCCCCTACCCCCTACTCTCATATAGCTATGCAAAAATATTGAGTCGTAAAATAATGAAAGTTATTGCTATTAATATAGAAATATACATTAACAATTCTAGATTTTTGTTAGCTTTTGTACTCTTCATATTGGCTACTCCTATACCCACAAAGTACCCTACTACTGGGCCTAAAACTGAAACCTCATGGGTTACACCTGATAGAAAAGATCCTAAGAACATAAAGAGTACAAGAAAGGATACTAAAAGTGTTTTCCTAGTTAACAAGATACCTTCATATCCCAAGTTTTTTAAATGAATATATGAAAGAAACACTGAAACAACTATTACTAATGGAAGAAGAAAATATATAGGTAATTGTAGAGCAAGAAGACTAAAAAGGAAAAAGAAAAGTGTAAAAGACGAAATTATATATGAAGTAGTCCTACCTACATTAACAAGTGGAATATTCTTGTAAAGATTGACATTGAAAACATTTGACATTAGGAAGGAAACATAAGTTCCAACAAATACAATACCTATTAGTATTAAAAGTAAGAGACCTTCATATATACGACTAAACTTCTGTACAAAGAAGAGTTGAACAAAGAGATACTCCGAAGCAACAAAAAGGGCTGATTGTACAAGAAAGGGAATAGATTTAAATCTAACTTGAAAATTGAATGCCCATATTAAACCAACTGCAGAGACTCCGAAATATACTAAAGCTGTAAGAATTGTTCTAACAACATCCCCCTCATTTACCTTAAGAATTGTTTGAATGAAGATTGATAGTGCTATTAAAAGAGAAAGCGTTAGTAACTTACCTCTTTTTACTGCATCTTCATTTGTATTGACGACCTTCTCTATTGCCATATCTTTTCTACATACTTTATACCTTTAGGAGTTAATACTCTACCCCTAGAAGTTCTTTTTATTAACCCACACTTCATAAGGAAAGGCTCATGTACCTCCATTATAGTGGAAATATCTTCAGAAATCGAAGCTGCAAGGGTAGAAAGTCCTACAGGACCACCCTCAAAATTAAAAAACATTACTCGAAGAATTTCCCTATCGATTCTCTCTAATCCCATATCATCAATTCCAAGCAAGGTCATTGTTTTGTATACAATATCTTCACTTATTATTTTGGATTTACTGTTTTGAGCATAGTCTCTTACCCTTCTAAGCAACCTTAAACCTACTCTTGCTGTACCACGAGAGCCCATAGATACAACCTTTAATGCCCCCTCCTCTATCTCTATATTCCATAATTTACTTGCTCTTCTTAATATCTCAATCATATCTTCATCTTCAAAGAAATCTAATCTTTGAATCAATCCGAATCTATCTCTCATTGGTGAACTTATCTTCCCTATTTGTGTTGTAGCCCCTATTAGGGTAAATGGCTCAAGACTCAATCTGATTGTTTTTGCAGAAGCTCCTTTACCCATTACAATATCTAGCGCTCTATCTTCCATCGCTGGGTACAATATTTCCTCAACTACCCTTGAAAGTCTATGTATTTCATCGATAAAGAGGACATCATTCTTCTTAAGATTTGTTAGTATAGCAGCTAAATCTCCCTGCCTCTCTATTGCAGGTCCAGAAGTGATACGAATTGAACTACCTACTTCATTAGCTATTGCTAATGCGAATGTCGTTTTTCCTAAACCAGGAGGACCATAGAAAAGAATGTGATCAATTACCTCATCTCTTTGCTTTGCAGATTCTATCATCATCTTGATAGTTTCTTTCTCTTTTTTTCGACCAATCATTTCATCTATTTTATTTGGCCGTATCTTCTGCTCTGATTCGTCTGTAATACTACTGCTCACAGCAACTTTGGTATTCTTTAAAGCATTCTTTTCTTCTGTTTTCTTACTAGATTTAATCATATTACTGAGCAAGTACTTTACGTATTAAGTCTTCAATATCAATATCTTCCTCTTCTAAAAGACTACTACCCTTCTGTAGTGAATCCTCCAAAGACTTACCTGAGTATCCAAGAGACTTAAGAGCTTCTTTTAATTCCTTAATCCTCAAATCACTTTCCTTAATTGAATCTTCCTTATCAAAATCTATCTTTCCTCTCAACTCCAATATTATCTTTTGAGCACCCTTAAGACCAAGCCCAGGAACTTTACTTAGCAATTTACTGTTACCATCCAATACTATCTCCTTTATCTTCTCTATCTCATATGTTGAGAGTATTGATATTGCAACCTTAGGACCAATTCCTGAGATAGTGAGAAGCTGTTCAAAGAAATCCCTTTCTTCTTCGTTATTAAAACCATAAAGGGATTGACTATCCTCTCTTACTTGAAAGCTTGTATACAATGTAATATCTAAATCCCTTTCAACAAAATTAAATTTTGAAGTTACAAATACTCTATATGCAATACCACTATCAAGTAATACATCCACATATGGATTTTTCCCAATACTGTTCTTTAATACTTTACCTGATATATATGAAATCATATTAAAACAATCTTACCATATTAATTAACAAGATTATCCATTCTCTGTCTATCAAAACAAGCAATGGCAATTGCAATTGCGTCTGCTACATCATCAGGTTTGGGGATTTCTTCTAACCTGCATATCATCTTTACATTCTCCTGTACCTGCTTTTTGTCTGCCTTACCATATCCAGATATACTACTTTTTACTTGTAGTGGAGTAAATTCATGTATTGGGAGATTGGATTCTTCAATTGCCAACAGAATTACTCCCCTAGCCTCTCCTACCACTATTGCTGTTTTAGCATTGTTGTAAAACAGTAATGTCTCTATACCACATATATCAGGATTATACTTTTCTAAAATCTCCCTCATATCTGTATGTATTTCTTCAAGGCGTTGTGATACAGACAATCCTTTTTCAGTAAGAATAGCGCCATAGTCAACAGCATGGGGTTGACCATTTTCATCAAAATCCACAATTGACCAACCGGTAATAGCAAGACCTGGATCTATTCCAAGAACTCTCATACTATTAAACTATTAATTTAGGCTAAGTCACTCCAAACATTTTGGACATCATCGTTGTCTTCTAATCTTTCAAGGGCATCCTTTGCTTTTTCTAGTTCAGTACCACTTAAACTTTTTAGATTTTTTGGTTCTTTGATGATAGAGGCATCTTCAATCACATAACCCAAGGAAGATATTGAATCTCTAACTTTTGCTAAGTTGTTATACTCTGTATACACTTCTAAACCTTCCATACCATCTAATTCTGTTTCATAGATATCTAATATCCCATCTACTTCCATTAAAGACATCATAACTTCTTCTCTATTCTCTGATTCATAAGTATCTTCTTGTCCGAATTTCTCTGCCTTTTTCATATGCCCTGCCCTCAAAACGATTAAACCTTTTGTATCAAAATTCCATGATACAGATCCACTATCCCCCATTCTTCCACCGATTTCTTCAAAAAGCTTTCTTAAATCTGATACCGTTCTATTCTTGTTATCTGTAAGTGTATCAACAACTATTTGTATACCTCCAGGACCAAATCCCTCATATGTTGCCTCTTCGAATGTTGTACCATCACTCCCCTCTCCAGTTCCTTTAGATATAGCTTTCTCAATTCTATCAATAGGAAAACCAACACTCTTTGCTTTATCAATATATAGCCTTAGATTAGGATTCATTTCAGGGTCTCCCCCTCCCTGCCTAGCGGCATGTGTAATTTGAGTAGAAAGCTTAGAAAAGACCTTACCTTTCTTAGCATCATTTGCTGCTTTTTTATGTTTTATAGTAGACCACTTAGAATGTCCTGACATATGAAAAATGTTTTACAAAATATATATCCTAAAAGGATTTTACCACTTTGACAATACATATGGAAGATTACTTTTCTTCTATCTCTACCTTATACTTATGCTCCTTCTTTACCTCTTCTTTTGTATTTTTCGTATCAGACCTATTACCCTTCTCACTGTATGCTTGATTACTCCATCTTGTAATCTTTTCTTCGATGACCTCCTTTGGAGTACCATATTTTTCTCTAGAACGAGCAACAACTTTTTCTTTTAATCCAAATGGTTCAAACCTAGGAGGAAGAGATCTAGCACTAAATGTGTTTGATGTCATTCCATCAATACACAGTTTAATATACATAGAGTGAGCATCTAACGAAACCAAATCTGCAGATGTAACATTCGGAGCAAATTCCTTTTCTAGTATAGAGGCATCTGCCTGACTTACAACAAATGATCCTAGTGTACCGACATTACCAAAGATAGCTTGTCTTACAGTTAAAGGTAATTGATCTATATATTGATTAGTCATACACAAATCTAATTTAAACTTCCTTGCTTCAGAAAGAATCTTAGCAAAAGAATCCGTAGCAAAATTCTGGAACTCATCTACAAACAAGAAGAAGTCCTTTCTTTCATCGGCCGGCATATCTACTCTTTCTAATGCAGTAGATTGTAATCTTGTAATTATCATGCCTCCAAGTAGAGATGCTGTCTCTTCTCCCAATTTTCCCTGTGCAAGATTTACCAAAAGAATTTTTCGACTATCCATTATCTCTCTTAAATCGATTGTTGATTTAACCTGCCCTACTATATTTCTAGTTACAGCGGAAGATATGAACCTACCTACCTTGTTCTGTATTGGAGAAACTGACTCTGCCAGCAATTTACTGTTTTGAGCCATTTGAGCATATTCTTCTTCCCAGAACTTTATCAATATTGGATCATCTACCTGTTTTAGTATGAATTTTCGATAGTTTCTGTCTAAAAGCATCCTAGGAACAGAAAGTAATGTTGTCCCTTGCGCTTCTAATGCTGTAGCAACTGTATTTGTAAGAATATATTGTAATCTTGGTCCCCATGAATTACCAAATTGCTTCTTAAATACCTCTACAACACCATCGGCAATCAGATCTCTTTGAGACTTATCTTTAAGTTCCAAAAGATTAAACCCTATTGGATATGAAGTGTCAGTAGGATTAAAGTATATTACATCCTCTATTCTCTCAGGGGGTATAAAGTCTAAAAGCTCATCAACTGTTTCCCCGTGAGGGTCAACTAAACATGCTCCATCTCCACGTAAGATATCTGAAATGAACATATTCTTAAATACTGTAGACTTACCTACACCAGTCTTACCAAGGATATAGAAATGCTTTCTCCTATCTTCTCTCTTTATACCAAAATCTATCCTATTACCACGATAATCAGTTTCAGCAAATACAGTAACACCATCAGTACCTGATTTAGGAATATTCATAGGTGGTTCAAGTTTTTTTGACCTACTCCATGCAATATTAGGTGTTTCAACTGAGATATTTGGCATATGATACAAAGATGCTAACTCTTCAATATTAAGAATATCTATAATCTCTGATGAGAGATATCTTTTAAGGTAATCATTGTAAATATCCTGACCTGATTTTGTAGGAGTAGAATGTATAAATGTATTTAGGTGTGCAGTTGTAAACTGTTTAAAACTCGCCACTATATCTCTTAAAATCTGCTCTGACTCTATTTGAGTTGGTGCTTTGGTAACAACCCTAATACCGAACTCAAAACCTAATTTAAGCATTTTGTTCTCTATCTCAGACAGCTCTTCTTCCTGCCCAGGCTCTAACTTAACAACTTCCTTTCTCTGAGGTTCACTCTCACTACCCATATTTGAGAGATTAGAACCTATATCTGAGAGAAGAGCAGCAAGCTTATCCAAGAAACTCTCACCATATGGATTTTTTCCCTCCCTTATCGCAGTAATATATTTCTTTGAACTACTTTGCCAATAGTTTGAAACTGGTCTAACAATAATTTGTACCCATGCATACTGACCAATTTTTAAATCAGAAATTGCACCAGTAATAGCAGCAAGAGGGTCTACTTCAAAATTTCTAAATGTTTTGATGGGGAATATACAATCTTTTTCGAACTCTACCTCTCCTGTTGTTACAAAGAGCTTCATATCACTGTTTTTTTTCTGGGTATAGTCAGGTACATACCTAATATCAGCATTAGGATACTGTGCATATATTTGTCCCTCAACAAACTTTGCTAAGTGTTGAGGTATTACAACAAAAAACTTTATACCATCCTCTCCACTTGAAGCTATCTCAAAACTAATAATATCAAAAGATTTTACAGAATCTCCTAAGATTCCGTGTATAGAGGCGAACATTTGTTCCGCAGCAAGCGGAGTCCTATCATTTTCTCTAGGTACTAATATCTGCATTACTAAGGGGTTACGAACCTCTTGTAATATTTCAAGTTTCTGTTCACCTTTGTTATTCACAAAAACAAACAAAAAAAGAACAAAGGCTAATGCGAGTATTAAAAGTAAACCTATTACTGTGACCATTATCATAACATCAATATTCTACATTAGAACAAGTAAATATGAAATATTCTAGAAAGAATATATTCCTGAAATATCCTCTCCAAGAATAATGACAATATCCCCTGTTGTCATAAAATCAGGACGACCATTAACAATTTCATATTGCCCAGGAAACAGCTCTGTAATAATTTCCAAAGACCTTTTGAAATCTTGTGGGTTAGGAACATAGAATTTAGTATTCTCTACTCTACTGGGAGCATTATCAAACCTAACTACATCACAACCTGAGTTTGCGACCTTTCTTGCATATGAAGAAGCTTTACCTGCAATTCCACTTGCATTGTATACTTCTACTCTTACCCTTTCTCTTTCCAATTCTCTTTCTATCATTTTTTCAGTATTTTCTCTCCAAACGGTATCAAATGCTGACAATTTGAGATAGTTTTGCATCCCTCCCACTCCATCAAATTCCTTTTGATCAAGATATTTTGAACTACTCAAATCAATCACATACGGTCTAAGTTTTAACAGTCTTGAATGAATATTTTTCAATTCAACAACAACTCCAGGTAAGGATTCTAAGGATGAATATATTACTGCTTCCCTATCTCTAAATTTGTTAGCAGAAAATATTAAATTTAACCAGCTTAACCTCGATACAAATCCATTAAAGAAAAATACTTCCTCTGACACCTCCCAACCATTTTGATAGTACTGGGCATATACTGTATCACTAGAAAACTCTCCTAGATTTTCCTGTAAAAGAAGGTATGCATCTGAGTCTAACCAGATATATTCATCTACTTTCATTCCAAAGAGCTCTTCGAATTGCCAAATTGCGAATTCAATACCTTTCCCAGGTTGCTTAAAGTCACCAGCATACCTAAATCCAGAAATCGCAACCGCATTTCCAAAATCACTTTCTAATCCAGTATACAAAACCCAATTGGGGAGATATATCATCACTGCAACATCTTTTTCCTTGTTTTCTGCATAAAGGAATACCTTTTCTATTCTATCCTGCTCATTATACTTATTCTCTAAGACAATCAATGTCTTCTTAAATGAACTAGGATACCTAGAGAGGAGATAATGGGTTGCATTTCCCTCCTTGAGAGGATTTACACTTTTTACATTAACAAATCCAATATATACATAGACAAGGTATCCTACAAATGAAAGTAGTAGAAGAAATAGAAATATCTTTTTTAGATTGATATTCAGTTTTATTCCACCCTTTTTTGCTGATTTGTATCGCTCTCTTCCCCTTATCATTGCTATATTCTAAAAGTTAATCTTTCACCATTAATATTAACAAAACTAAGTAGCACAGCTTCCAACATTATGCTCTCACTATTTAACATAGATCTGTTTGATCCATATAATTCATCCCCTACTATTCGAAGTCCAAGATACTCAAGCGATGCCCTTATTTGGTGCATTCTTCCTGTCTCAATTTTAACAAGCACTTCATCACCTGACATTAATAAATAGCTCTCTGCAAATTTTGAGCCACCAAATTCATGTAATCTAAACTCCATCTTATACCTATTTTTACTTGACCTCCCTATATATCCTCTCATGTTAAACCACTCTTTCCAAGGTTCAAAAGAGATGTCCATTTCTGAAAGATATTTTTTTAATTCTAATTCTTGTTCACTTTCTTTAAACATATTAAGCTTCGATTCACCTACTCTCTCTACTTGTGCATGGTAAATTTTGATTACATTTCTACTTTGAAATTCCTTTTTCAAATACTCTTGTGTTTTTTTGTTTTTTGCAATAACTAGAAAACCACTTACTCCTTTATCAAGCCTATGCACTATACCTCCTCTATCTACCAAAGAATCATACTCTCCTTTCTTCTCAAGATATTCTCTTACAAAATTTGCGAGTGTACCCTCTCTATGTCCAACTCCTGGATGAACAGAAATACCTTTTGGTTTAAAAAGAACAAGAATATTTTCATCTTCATATCTAACATCAAGGTCACCACTTTGGGATATCACATCTTCACTTAAATCAATTTTGATGTTTTCCCAATACTTCATATCAAGAAATATTTCATCACCCTCTCTCAATCTATATGATTTCTTACATATGGAGTTATTTACTTTACAACCATTATGTAAATTATTTTGAACAATATTCCTTGTTAATGGAAGAGAAAGCTTTTTGATATGCTCCATTACAAACATGTCAATCCTTTTTCCTACATTCTCCCCCTCTACTTGTACTCTCATTCCTTTTTAAATATACAAATTAAAACTCCTATTATTGTTAACACTACTATACCAATATCTAAGATGTTTATGGATAGGTGAAGAAAAGGTATATAGTCACATACGTAGCCTCTTAATATCCTTTCAAGGAGATTTCCACTTCCAAGTATTACAATACTAAAAAGAATATATCTCAAATCTTCTTTTACCCTCAATGCAAGAAATGAAATCCCTATTATCAACACTGTATTTATCAAAGACACATACCCAATCTCAATACCGAATGCAACACCTCTATTTTCTATACAACTCTCAACAACAAAGAATGACAAAACAATATTTGCAAGAAGAAGTAAAAAGGAAAGATATATATATTTCATCTAAGTTACTGAAACTGAACGAACTGAAGACCTTGTCTTTATCGTTACATTGGCTTTTCTTAAATCGAGAATGAACACAATACCCATAACAAAGGACCAAAGAATGAATATTAATACTCCAATATCTTCCAATATTGTTAATTCATCAAGTAGATAAATATATGAGATATATATTGAAGAAATCCATACGATAGCAAGTCCAATATTTCCAAAGAGATACTTCTCCCTTAGTGGGCTTGAAACAACCGCATAGATGAATTTGTAAATTACAAAAAAGACTCCAATGATACAAAGAAGTATTACTCCTTTGTAAATCCAATCAGTGAAATTTCCCAATATACCTGTAACTACAAAGGAAGCTCCCAACATCGTTGTAGCAGAGAAGTACACAGGAAAAAACATATGTTTCCATCTCCATTTTTTAACAACCAATGCATAGAAAGTCATAAAGATGAGAATTGAAACAAACATACTAAATATTACTAACCCACCATCCCATATACTGAGAAATCTCCATGGTAGTAATCTAAAAAGATATATCTGATCTCCATATTTTTCGTAAGGTAACCAGTACCAAATGAAAGATATAAAGCTTTCCCACTCCAAGATTACATATACAACTCTTCCAACTATAGTACTGAGTAACCCAGAAATTAAAAACATATCAAACACAGAAGATCTGTTCTTTCTTGATTCTGCACTTCCCCTCCAGAATACATACAAACCAAAGATAAAGATTACTGATAAAACTACAAGGGGATTTATACCTGCAAGAATATCTCTTATATTTATTAACCAATCAAACACATAAGTATGCCTAACACGTTATTGATATCATTCTACCAGAAATTACTTCTTCTTTCTTTTCTTTTTCTTTTTCTTTTTAGTATTTGATTCAACTACTTCCTGTTGTTTTTGCTCAACTTTTTCTTCTTGATTTTTTTCTAATTTCTCACTTACTATATCAAAGAGTCTTTTCCAACTTGAGATAATCATTCCACCAAGTTTTACAACAAATCCCCCACTTTGTTTGTATTTGAGCCTCTTTGATTCTACAGTCTCTGTAGCTTCTTCCCTAGTAGCAAGTATTTGCTGTTCCATTACCTCTATTGTGGGATATTCCTCCTGAGTAGACCTTGAGGCTACCTGTGTACCACAATATGCACAGAACTTTGTACTTTTACCAATCATAACTCCACAACTAGGACATTTCTTCTTAATTTCATTACCGCAATTTGAACAATATACATACCCAGGTAACAACTGGTTACCACATTTTGAGCAATCTCCTAACTCAGAAGTTTCATATTTTAGATACCTTCTTTCCAAATCAGCCCAATATATCTGCTCTATGGTCTCACTAGGTCTAATTATTAAATATATAATTAACCCTGGTATATTAAGAAAAACTACTAGTAAAAGATATATTATCCTTATACTAATATTAGAAGTCCTCTCCCCTGAGTCTATCCATACCCATCCTATGAGAACCAACCAAAATACTATTAAAAGAACAAAAAGGAGGGTTCCAAAAATATTAAAATCTATTCCACCTACAAAATCAAAAAAACCTAGTACGAAATTCTCAAGATTCATATTTTTATTTTTCAAGAATTAAAACAATTGGTCGAGGAGGGAATCGAACCCTCATGCTATTGCTAGCACGGGATTTTGAGTCCCGCGTGTCTGCCAGTTCCACCACTCGACCGATTTCGTGTATTATACCCCTAAGGAGTACATTATGTACACTATTTCCCCTCTTTATACAGATTTCTGTAACTTGCAATCTCTTTGACAAATGCCAACTCAACCCTACCAGTTGGTCCATTTCTATGCTTTGCGAGGAAAAGATCTGCAGTACCTTTTCTCTCTGTATCTGGATTCCATGTCTCCTCCCTATCAATGAAAAGAACTACATCTGCATCTTGCTCTATGGATCCTGATTCTCTTAAATCTGAAAGCTGTGGTCTCCTACCCTGCCTTTGCTCAATAGCACGAGAAAGCTGAGAGAGAGCAATTACAGGAACATTTAACTCTTTAGCTAAGTTCTTTAGACCTTGTGATACTTCAGATACCTCTAAGGTTCTACTTTCCTTACTACTTCCATGCATAAGTTGTAGGTAGTCAACAAAGATGATGTCTACACCATGTTCTAAAGCAAGTCTTCGAGCCTTAGTTCTAACCTGATTAATATGTTGACCTGCCATATCATCAATAAAGATATTTGCATCACCAAGCTCACCCATTGTATTTGCTAGCTTAACAATCTTTTCATCATTTAATTTGTTTGTTCTAATCTCCCAGAAAGGAATTCCTGATTGCATACCTAAAAGTCTATCCATAATTTGCATATTGGACATTTCTAATGAAAAGAATGCTATATTTTTCTTTTCTATCAATGCAGCATGCCTCATCATATCAAGTGCAAGAGAAGTTTTACCAACAGATGGTCTTGCAGCAAGAATTATCAAATCTGACTTCTGAAAACCACCAAGTAATATGTCTAACTCTCTGAAACCAGTAGAAATACCCGCATAGTCATCATCTGATTTTGCATGAGCAGCTCTTTCATACGCATCCTTAAGTAACTCTTTAACATGTACAAAGTTACTTCTTACTCCTTCTTGAGCAACATTGAAAAGTAAAGTCTCCGATTTATCTACTACCTCTGCAATCTCAATTGTCTCGTCCATAGCCAAAGTAGTTACTTCAGCAGCCGAGGATATTAAGCCTCTTCTTGTAGCGTTCTCTTTTACAATATTTGCATACTCTTCTGCATGTGCAGATGTTGGTACAAATGATGCCAACTCTGTTAAATATGCTCTACCACCTACCTTAGAAAGTATCTTTTTCTTTTTTAATTTGTCAGATATAGTTACTAAATCTATTGGGAGACCATGCTCAAAAAGTTCTAATATATTTTGATATATAAGGGCATGCCTATCATCATAGAAATGACCAGGTTGTAACCAACCAGATACATTAATTAAAGCATCTTTATCTAAAAGTACTGAACCCAGTACTGATTTCTCGGCCTCTATATTTTGTGGAGGTATTCTCTCCATATATTTTTAATTAAGAAATATTACTTCCATATTCTTCTGCTCCTGCTCTGCAGAAGGAGAAACATTTACATATGATTCATCTCTAACATTTGTAAAACCGAAGTATTTGATAAAGTCCTCTCTACCCTTAATATCTTTACCTAGCTTTAGGCCCTCTTTTTTGTATGCACATGGAAGAAGAATAGTTGGATCAACATTGTTTAATATTTTTTCTATTTTATCGTAGTCTATAAACAAGGAGCCATTACCAATTGGAAGTATAAGGACATCTACATCACCCAAATCCTTAGTTAGAGAAATATCAAAATTGTTATCTAGTAATCCCATATATACAACACGTAGAGTAGTTTCATCTATTATATAAAACGAAGAATCAACATCTCTTCTTACCATTACCCCACCTATTTCAAACTCACCAGGAGATGATATCTCAATTATCGTATCTCTGTTATCAGGCTCTATTTTCTTAAGTAAATCTGTCTCCTGTAAAATATTTTCCTTACCTACCAAATCCTTGTCTGTAAAAAGGACTACATCTGATCTGACTTTACTAAAACTCAGACCACTTTCCTTCAATGCATTTGGATCTGTAAGTAATGTAATATCCCCTACATTCAATTGAAACGTAGACCATCCGATATTTCTAATCTTCATATATACACTAACTCATATTATTTCTGGGGCAGTAAACACTCAAGTATACCAAATTATGAATCTGATAAACCTAGGGATTTTCGAACATCTTCAACCAAAGTTTCCTTCATTTGTTTTTTTACCAATTCTAACTTCAAACTCTCAAGAGATGATATAACTGCTTGAAGCTGTATCATCAATTTTTCTTCCTGTGTATTAGACAGTATCATTTTCTTTATCCCTCCTACTTGTCCTTCTATCCTACTTACCCTGTTTTGTATCTTCTTTGAATATTTCATAATTAAATCAAGTATATTTTTTTAATCTAAGGAAATCAAGATGAAACTGTATAGAATGTTCTAAGTAGAAGTGCTAGTATATTTTCATCCAATATATACCAACATTAGAATGATAGAAGAGAATATATTACCAAAAAGGACTCTGTACAAAAAAAGATTTTCATCCGTATTTGTGTTTCTTTTACCTCTAGCAATATTTAGACTTTCAGACTCTATACTTTCATATATATTTCCAATAGTACTGGAGGGGCATGTTAACTCTAACATTGCAATAGGAGTAATAATGGCACTTTCCTCAATTGTTGGATTAATTTGCGATTTTGTATTACCACAGATATTTCCAAACAAGTCATGGAAATTTCTCTTAGTTGTAGGAATTCTTACATCCCTACTCTTTCCAGTAGCCACAGCATTAGGAGATATTTTTGGATTAATATCAATGTTTGTGATTGCTGTAGTCATATGGGGAATATACTACGAATTCATCCTCTTTACAGAACAAAATTTTGTTGTGAATGAATTTAAAAAAGAGGAATATTCAAAAACATGGGGAATTCTTGGAATAATGATTGATATCACAGGCCTAATTGCCCCGATTATTGGATCCTTCCTCTTAATATATGGAGTATTAGCATATTCCTCCACAGCTATCTTAATGAATATCCTAGCATTGTCTTTCGCCATAATATTAATTACCACCAGTGGTCATGAAAGCAAGAACAAAAGTAAAGTCAAAGAATATATTTCCTTTATAAAAGGTTTAAGATATTGGGGAACTCTAACTAAAAGAATTGTACCCCTTTTAATAATGGCATTTCTTTTGGAATTAGTATCAGCTTCTTTCTGGGTATTTGGAGGACTCTTTGGAAGAGAACTCATTGGTATCCCAGGACTAGACTGGGGAGTACTAGTAGTATCAATAATTCCGACCTTAATTGGTTCCATCATTATCTCAAGATTAGGAATAAAGAGAAGAAAGAAGAGACTTTCACAAATAAGTTTGTTAATCGGGGGATTAATTTTAGTACCCCTTACAATATTTGAAGGAGAAATCTCCCCTATTCTTCTCATCATATTCTTTGCAAGCTTTATGCTTTCATTTGCATGGCCATTAAATGACGCAGTATACAGTGACTTACAGAAACGATTAGAAGAAAAAGGTGTACATTTAATGGGTCTTTCCAATGCAGGTTACTCAGCTGCATATATTGTATGCCCAATATTAATGGGACTAATCTCTGATTTTGTTGGCTTCTATAATGCCTTTTCCATACTTGGAGGAATATTAGTAATAAGTGCAATACTACTTATTCTCTTTACACCAAGGAAGTTACAAATGCCTCATACACAATTAAATGAGATAAAGTAATTACCCCCTTGACACAAATTAGCACTCGAGGCTATACTTTGCTAATAAGTATCTATTTAAATTTTTAATTTAAATACATATGAAAATAGTAAAAATAAATCAAAAACCTCAAGAGACATATTACACACCACTACGCTCCCTTATGGATGAGTTTTTCAATTACTCTCCACTGAGTAGATGGGATGACATGCTCTCTCCATTCGAGTCTCTCTCTGCTGATATATGGGAGGAGGACAACAAAATATTTGTAAAAATGGCAATGCCAGGAGTACAGAAAGAGGATATAAAGATAACAGTGACAGGCGATACGATAAGTATTGAAGGATCTTCTAAAGAAACAAAGGAAGAAAAAGAAGATAAAAAATACTACCTTAAGAACTTCAGTTCTTACTCCTACTCTCAAAGATTTAACCTCCCCTCACCTATTGATGCAGACAAAGTTGAGGCAGAGTTTAAAGATGGTGTCCTAACAGTACAACTTCCGAAAGCAAAAGAGTCTCAAAGTAAACAGATTGAAATTAAATAAGAAGAAGGGGGTAAGAAGCCCCCTTTTTCTTTTTAATAATGTAGTATAATTTTCTAATGTCTAAAGAAAATATTTTATTAATAATAAGTGTTTTACTCTCAATAATAATCATCTCTTTTTCTGTATATATTGTTCTTACCTTGCAAAGTAAAAAAGCGACTAATACAAATGTAGAACAACAAAATACTGTACAAGAGGAACAAGAAGAGGAAATAAAAGAAGAGCAAGAAGAAGATACAGAAGAAGTGGAAGGAATTTCTTTCTCACAATCAGCATGGATACCCTCTTTTGACTTTGAAAATGGTCTAAAAAGTCTTGAAGCACGTAAAGATATAATTAGAGAAGTAAATCCTGTTCTGTATGGAGTTAACAATGATGGAACATTACTAAACAGAAAACCTACAGAAGAAGCTCTAAAGAATTTTCTACAATACTGTGAATTAGAGGGCATAAAAGTTCTACCAACAGTAGGATCATATGATTTCAGAATAATGGGAAGCGTAATGCAATCAGATGTATATATAGATAAGCATGTTCAAGAGATAATAAATGAGATAAATAAATATGGATATGATGGCATAGATATTGACTATGAAAGGATTAGGACCTCGGAAAGAGACGGATACCTAGCATTCTTAAGAAAACTAAAAACTGAACTAGAAAAGATAAACAAAGAGCTTTCTGTAACTGTGTTTGCAAAAACAAGAGACAACACTCAAGATACTCTCTATGCGCAGGATTGGATTGAGATTGGAAAGATCGCAGATAAAGTAAGAATAATGGCATATGATTACACACTGCAAACCTCCACTATACCAGGACCAATTGGTCCAATTGATTGGATAGAAGAGGTCTTAGCATATGCAGAGGGAAAGATTCCTAAGGAAAAAACCATTCTAGGAATACACCTTTATGCATACCTTTGGAAAGAAGAAAAAGCATCTGCACTCACCTACTCTGCGGTATTAAATATCCTTAAAAATGTAAAGGGTGAACACAATGCAGAGATAGGAGAAGGATATGCAGAATACAAATGCTCAGATGGTTCTAGGTGTATTCTCTTCTATCAAACCCCTGAGGGTGTAAAAGAAAGAATCAATATTGCTAACAAATATAACCTAGCAGGAGTATCATATTGGAGACTCGGAGGAGAAGAAAAGTTACTAGAGCAAAATCTCTAGACACACCACTATCCATCTGTTATAATTCTACCCGTTATGAAAAGAGATATTCATCCTAAATACAATAAGAGTTTGAAAGTAGTATGTTCATGTGGTAACACATTTGAAACAGGCTCTACACTAGAAACTGACACCTTAAATGTAGAACTTTGTTCTAAATGTCATCCTTTCTATACTGGAGAACAAAAGATAGTAGACACAGACAACGTAGTTAAGAAGTTTGAAGAGAGAGCACAAAAAGCTGCTGCTATGTCTTTCAGAAGTAAGAGAGAAAAGATGGAGGCTAGAAAGAACAAGAAGGATACAACAATCAAGAGCTCCTCTACTCTTACACTCAAAGATATGCTTTCCAACGCAAACATCTCTAAGTAACACACTCCCACAATATTCATTTTAATGTTAATATCCATAGAGATGGACATACAATTGCTAAAACAAAAATATTCCGAGAATAACGCTAAGAAAGAGAAAGAATCTCTTGAACAAAAGATGATGAATGCTCATCAAACCAATGAAAATATTTCACAGATAAGTATAGATTTAAACTACTACACTCAACTTTCAATATATATTGAACAAATTTTACATCAGATTAAAAGATATGAGGAAGCCTCTGTCATGCTCAGAGAGGAAACCGAAAAAGAATTAATCGAAATGGCACAAAGTGAAATTGAGGAAACTGAAGTTAAAATACAAGAGCTAGAAAAAGAAATCGCGAAATTAAAAATCGAAAGAGAATTTCATGATGAGGACGATAATAGATCGGCAATATTAGAGATAAGGGCAGGGGCAGGTGGTGACGAAGCAAGTCTCTTTGCAGCAGACCTATTTAGAATGTACAAAAACTATGCATTAAAGAACGGTTGGGAAATGCAGATCCTTGATAGCAATGTAACAGAAGGTGGTGGATACAAGGAAATAATTGCACAAATTAATGGAAAAAATGTTTACAAAAAACTTAAATATGAAAGTGGTGTACACCGTGTACAAAGAGTACCTGTTACAGAATCCTCCGGAAGAATTCATACTTCTACTGCATCAGTTGCAATCCTTCCTGAAGCAAAGAATATAGATATAGATATAAATCCTGAAGATATTAGAATTGATGTAATGAGAGCCTCTGGAGCAGGTGGACAGTGTGTAAACAGAACAGACTCTGCAGTCAGAATTACTCATTTCCCAAGTGGTATTGTAGTAAGCTGCCAAGAAACTAAACACCAAAGCCAAAACAAAGAAAAAGCTATGGCACTACTAAGATCAAGACTCTATGAAAAGAAAAGACAGGAAGAAGCAGACAAAAGATCCAGCATGAGATCTTCACAAATAGGGACAGCAATGAGAGCAGAAAAAATTAGGACATACAATTTCCCTCAAAACAGGATAACTGATCATAGAATAAAAAAATCCTGGCATAATATAGAGGCGGTATTAGCAGGAGAGATAGATGATATGGTCGAAGATATAAAAGAGGGAATACAATTAGAACTACTAAAAGATGCAGAGTAATCTAAAGTCTCTTTTCCAAATACAAACTTTACTTCAGGATTTAGGATATCCTGATTACAAAAGAATTTCCCCAGAAGTAATAGACTTTATTAATGATAAAAAACTTAATCAAAACAGTCTCATAGAAAGATTAAAATCAGGAGAACCTTGGGAATATATTAAAGGATATACAGACTTTTGTGATAATAATTTTAAGGTAACTAGTGGTACATTAATACCTAGAATTGAAACAGAACAACTTGTATATGAAGCAATTAAGATATTAAAGAGTGATAGTAAGGTAAAAGACTTTTTAGATATTGGAACAGGAACAGGTTGTATACCAATCTCTGTTGCAAAACAGATAAATAGCTACCTTAATATTGTTGCCACGGATATCTCAAACGAAGCTCTTAAAGTGGCAAAAGAAAATGAGAAAAATATTCTTGGTAAAGAATATATTAAATGGGTAAGAACGGATTTAACAGAAAGTATACAACTTTCCTCCCCTACTCTAATTACTGCCAACCTTCCATATATTCCTAAGAATCAATACGAGAAATTAGATGACAGTGTAAAGCTTTTTGAACCTAGAATTGCCCTATTAGGAGGAGAAAAAGGATATGAAATTTATGAGAAATTTTTCAAAAATCTTGATACTAAAAAGATTAATGTTAAGTACATAGTACTTGAAACAGAAACAAGTATCATTTCTCAAACTAAAGAATTAGCAGAAAGATATTTTAGAAAAGCAAAAATACAGGTACTAAAAGACTCCTTTGAAAGAGAAAGATTTTTGTTAATTAGCTTCCTCTAGAGTTACTTTTACAGTTCTTGTTTTTCCTGCATTCCAAAGCTCTATCTCTACCTGTTCACCTACCTTGAATGATTGTATAAGGGATGCAAAAGCTCCTCTAACAGATTCTCCATTTATCTTTGTAATTATGTCCCCTCTTTCAATACCAGCTTTCACAGCGGGTCCTTGTGAATCTGTACTGATAACTAGTGCACCAGCAACAATGTCCCTGTAGTAGAGGGCTTCATACTCTGAAATCATTTGATATGAGATTCCAAGATATGGTTTAATAAATTTTCCATATGTTCGATACTCATTTAATCTCTGCTTTACTATATTAATCGGTAAAGCGAAAGATATATTATCTGCTCCAGAACTAGTAGCAAAGTTAACCCCTATTACTTTCCCCTCAGTACTTATCAATGGACCACCAGAATTACCAGGATTTACGGCGGCATCTGTTTGTATAACATCTTCATATACTTTCGTTGTAGAACCGAACCATCCAGAAGATGTTCTTACAGATCTACTAAGTCCACTTATTACTCCAGTTGTAACACTACCAGCATACTCTCCTAGTGGTGTTCCAATAGCAATAACAGTTTGACCAACTAAAAGATTGTCCGAATCTCCAAGTTCAAGAGCTTTTAAATCTTTTGCGTCTATCTTTAATACTGCAATATCATTACTATCATCTCTCATTATCTCTGCAACAGTATGCTGTTTTCCATCTTCAGTAATTACTATATATGATGCTGTTGTTTCAGATACTACATGTTGATTTGTGATAATTATTCCATTAGGATCAACAATAAAACCTGTCCCAATCTTACTTACACTATCAACTACACCTCCCCCTCTTTGTAAGGAGACCTGAGAGACAGCAATACTTACAACAGAGTCAGAAGATTCTTTTACAACGTTAATAATTACATTCTCCTCTGGAGTAACTGTGATATTTGGTGATACTCTTTCTTCTGCGACATTATCATTACCCAAAAGTATATTTCTCAACTCTGGAGATACTCGAAGTACAAGTATTGTTGTAACTAAAAGAAGTACAAACATAGCTAAGACAACAACTGAGATGCCGATAACTTTGAGATATTTAAATTTACTCAAATCTACCTTAATTTTCCTTTTTTCTTCTACTTTCTTTGTTTCTTTTTCCATATCAGTTGTTATTAATAATTTAGCTATTAAGTAACTTCAGTGCATCTTCTAATTGCCTATCAAGACCTTTAAGAAAATCTTCAGTAGTATTCTCTACTTCATAATCTGGAGTTACAGGATTCTCTCTGTTTAACCAGTTACCATCAGGAAGCAACCATTTTAATATCGTAATATGTAAGCTAGAACCTCCTCTTAAGTCCAAAACACTCTGTGCTGTACCCTTACCATATGTTTCAGTCCCCAATACCTTTGCTCTACCATTCTGTTGTAACGCCCCTGCAAAAATCTCTGAAGCTGATGCACTACCCGCATCTACAAGAATAATAACCTCAATATTTTGTAATTTACCACCTTTTTTGGCCAAGAACTCTTGTACATTGCCACTACCATCTTCTTGTTTTGCTATTAATGTGCCCTCTGGTAGGAAATCACCAGCTGCATATACAGCAGCATCAAAATACCCTCCAGGATTACCCCTTAAATCAACGATAGCTTTCTTTGTCCCTTTTGCAACAACCTTATTTACTAGTTCATCCCATTTTCCATTCCACTCCAAGTATGAAGATTCTGTAAATCTTGCAATATCAATCATAGCTACACTTTCATTTTTCCCTACATAGGTTAATGTCATACTTGGTACTGTAACCTGTCCTCTAGTTATCTCAATATCCACAGCTTCTAAATCACCTTTATGTAAAACTTTCAATACAACTTTTGTACCAGATTTACCACGAATTTTCTGCACTATTTCATATATATTGTCTCCACTCTTTATTTCATAATCATCTACTGCAAGTATGTAGTCTCCGGGTCTAATACCAGCATCTTTTGCTGGAGAACCATCAAGGGGCGATACTATTATTATTGCACCATTTTCATATCCTAGTTCTGCACCAATTCCTTCAAAGTATTTACCCTGATTTGCCTCATTAAACTTTCTTGTCTCTTCAGGAGTCAAAAATACTGTAGCAGGGTCACCATATGAATCAACCATTCCTTTTATTGCACCAAACATTCTTTCATCCTCTGTAACCTTCTCTTTTTCTACATACTTACTCTCCATTATGTTCCATACTTCCCAGAACAAATCTTGACTTACATCAGGTTTTTTAAGTAGAAAAGATGCAGTTGGAACATCAAAGTTTCTACCAACCATTATTCCAAATGAGAATGCTACTACAACTATTACTGTTATCCAGAAATTTCTTGTTAATCTGTTTTCCACGTTAGAAGAAAGATAAAATAAAGTATATCTTGAAATTATATTATCCCAAGGAATGTATTACAAATCGATAAAATCTAAACTACCAATATGTAGTAGAGATTTACCTTTTTTGTCAAAATCTACAAAGACATATCCTGAATCACCCTGCATATCTACAATTTTACCAATATATCCATAGCTTGATTGAGCTCTTGAAATAACGGTTTGATTAATATACTGATCTACAAACCACCCCCTATTTTCTTTAATATCTCCAGATATGATGAAGAGCTGATTTTCGATTCCATCTAATATTGTTAATCGACCTTTTAGTGTAATCAATCGGTCAATAAATTTCGGATCACAATGAACTGAACCAAAACCACCAAGAACAGCAACCGGAAGACCAATATTTCTAAACTCTGAATATGATATTGCATATGTAAGTATGGCTACTGCTCCTCTTTCAAAAAGCTCAAATGCAACCCTATCATAAAGAACAGGTCCCACCCAGACAATCTTTCCACTATAATCTGTATCTAATATCTTCTCTGTTACTATACTATTTCCATCTGCTAATATTTCCAATTTCCCGAAATATTTACTTTCTGTCTTTGTTGTAGCAACAGCATCTATACAAGTTGCATCTGCAGTTACAACCATACCATCATTAGGATTTATTGTATTGATATATCCATCAAAGTCACTTTCGAATATAGTGCTAGTTTCCTCTCCAAGAATATCCATATATCCCTTTGATATTCTGCTTAAATCCAATATTCCAGAAACACTTGCTACTGCTTCAGTAACGGTTAAACCTCCACTAGAAACTTTCTGTGCTAAAATATCTCCCTCGTCTACATATTCACCATTTATTCTAGAAATATATTTAAACGAGTCTTCCACCTTACAATTGATTATCTTTGGTAGATAAATTGATTTCTTTATCCCACTATTGTATCCCTCAAATAGCTTGTCTCCTATCTTTACATAGCTTCCCTGTTTAACAAAAACTTTTTCGTTACCCTTTAAAGGTATACTAAATTTGTAATCTGTATATTTTTCAAAAATCCTACTCCTTATTTCCATTGCTCCAATTCTGTAATTTTATCTTGTTATCCTTAGCTTTAGGTCCATATATTACTGGTCGTATTCTACAATCAATAACAAAGGAGTCATACAATACTCCACCATGATTTGAGATAAAGGAAATATCTGTATTTGGGTAGTGAGTTAAAACTGTACCATTTTTCAATACTCCTTCGACTACTACCTTGTTTCTACCATTTGGGATATTAAATAACTCTAAATTTGGATTAAGAGCATATATCTCTTTCTGCTCAAATTCTTGAGAAAGCATCTTTCCCGTAAATACAATCTTTCCTTTTGCTCTTGATGGAACCTCTGGTATAACAACTTTACAAGCTCTTGGAAGAATATCCCCCTTTATTACAACAATATCTTCTGACTCGGATGCCTTTATTAAATTTTTCCCATAGCAAATCATCCTGTTATCACTATCCATATACAAATCAAATATCCCATCTAATTCAAAACCATCAATAATTGAAAGTAAGAGATCTCTCTTCTTTAGTAATTTTGCTAATTTACCCGTAACAAATACAGCACTACTCGTTCTTCCAAAACCATTTAACTTCTCTTTGTTACTCTCTTTGATAGAGAGATTTTGTATTGTTACATATGACCTCATAACATCATCTACTATCTGATCTGATACGTAGTCAGGTGTATTTGCAACAAAATTAGCCCATCTATCTGTAACCTCTTGGGCACTTGATTCAACAGACAAGAATGCCTGTAATCTTGAATTCTTTATAGAGTCAATCAACCCTATCTCACTATTCCATGATATCTTACTTGTAGAAAAATCCAACCCTATCCTTTTTTCTTTCCCAAAAATTCCTGTAGATACAGTCTTAAACCTTGACCTATACACAGTAAAGTGTGAAAGATCTAAATCTATCCAAAGTATATCCTCATATTCAAGTCTTTCTCTTAACCCCTCTATCAATCCTTTCATGTATTTATCGTCAACTACCCTCAAGGAAATATCCTTAGAAAAATCCTTCAATGAAAGATATATCTTGTTAAAGAATGGTTGATTATCATCAACCATAACCTTTAAACCACTAACCCCTACTCCTTCCGATTGAAAATCAACTATCTTAAATATTCCATCCCATCTTCTATCAACAATATCCCAATCGAAGACTTTTTCTAAGGAATCGAAATATTCAAACCAAAATTGCTTGTTAAATACAATATCATCCATTCTAAACTTCAAGGGTGAAAGATCTGTAACATCAGAGAGCATATATGTTTTTTGTGCTAAAAAATCAGTATATGCAAGATTAGCAAATATATGATTATCCTTAACAAAGACACTTAAGTAAGCATTTTGTTTTAATATGGGCAGTGTACTCATTACGTAAACAGTTTACCAGTAAAAGGATATTTTGGAAACAATGGGGGAGTAAAAAGGGGGCCATTAAGCCCCCTTTCTTTATTAAATCATATTTAAGTTATGCTTCTCTTGCAACGTATGGAAGAAGAGACATAAATCTAGCTCTTTTAATTGCTCTTTTTAATTGCTTCTGATGTTTGTGACATGCTCCAGATTTTTCTGTAGAAATAATCTTTCCCCTTACAGATGTAAATTTCTTGAGCTGGTATACATCTTTGTAGGAAATATTTTTTACTCCAGAATCACAAAGAGGACATGAAAGATTTTGTACAATCTTTCTTCTCTTCCTTATCTTTTTCTTCCCACCATATGAATCATCTGTTTCCTCTTCAGTAACACTCTTCTCATCAAAGACATCTTCCAATGTTGGCACTACTACTTTTTTCTCTTCTTCTCCACTCATTACTTACTTAAACCTAAATTAAAATGGTAAATCTGAATCCTCTAAAGGATCTTCATCTGTAGATGATTCCTCCAAAGGCATTTCTTCTTCAACTTCTTGCTCATGTGCAGGTTCTCCTGCTCCATTACCTTGCTTTCCCTTACTATCTAAGAGAATCATATCATTTACTCTTACTTCAGTCTTGTATCTTGTAGAACCATCTTCTGCTTCCCATGATCTTGTTGTAAGTGAACCTTCAATGTAAACTTTCATTCCTTTTGCAAGTAATTGCTGACATATCTCAGCCATTTTGTTCCAAGCTACAATATTATGGAATTCTGCAACCTCCTTCATATTCCCATCTTGATCTTTCCAAGACTTGTTAGTTGCTAAACCAAATGTAACAACAGGTGTACCACCAGTTGTATATCTTAGCTCAGGTTCTCTTGTTAAATTACCTATTAACTGAACTTTGTTTAAAGACCTTGCTGACATTTTGTGTATATATATAAATTTAACTTACCTAAAATATTACCAGCCAAAAATAAAAAAATACTTAACTATACTTCAATTTCTTTTTTCTTAATTCTAGTCCCTATTTCCTCTGGATGATCAACCTCAACAATCATAAATCTCAAAATCTCTTGTCTCAATTGAAGTAATCTCTTCATTTCATTAATGATTTTTGGAGATGATTTGAAATCATATACAATGTAATATCCCTCGTTATGACCTGCAATTTTGTATGCCAAATACCTCTTTCCCCATACATCAACATCTAATACCTCTCCTTTATCCTGTTCCATCATATCCATAAATTCCTTATGAATACTCTTTCTTAAATCATCCGGAAGTAATGGCTTTAATACAACCATCATCTCATAGTTCCTCATCTTTTTTACTCTATCTGTAGACATCAACAACTATCTATTAAATTAATATCAATGCGAATGGAATTTTATCAGAAAAAACAACCAATTACAATTCTATTTAAGCATTTGCCAAAATTACAATATAGTCTCCATCCCTAACTATATACTCTTTACCATGATTTTTCACCAAACCTTCCTCTTTAGCCCTATTCCATCCACCCACATTAATCATTTCTTCTACATTCACAACATCTGCTGTAATAAAGTTTTTGGATAAATCCGTATGAATAACACCAGCAGCACTCTTTACATTGGCACCACTTTCAATAGTCCATGCATTACACTCCTTTTTGGAACCCGTATAAAAAGTAAGAAGTTTTAATCTCTTGTAAGCATACATAATTACATCTTCTACAGTTATTGGCTTACTACCAAGTAATTCTACATATTCATTTAATTCATCATCACTCATTCCAGCCAAATCAGAAAGAAGTTTTACATCTACTCTTACAATGTATTCTTTCTTAACATCTTTTGATATTTCCATTAGCTTACTCTCCCATTCCCCTATCTTCTCCTCATCTAAACCCTCTTTACAATTAAGTAAGAAAAGTCTTTGTTTAGCAGTAAGTAACCAAAGCTCTTTTACAAATTCTTTCTCTTCATCATTAAAGATCATATCTATAACTGGAATACCTTCATTTAAACCCTGTTTTAACTTTTCTAACACTGATCTTTGTAATTGAGACTCACTTGTAATACCTGATTTAGAATTCCTAATAACTGAAGCTAGTTTTTTCTCAACTGCTTCTAAATCTTTAAATATTAACTCTGCTTGAACAATCTCAAAATCCTCTACAGGATTAACCCTGTTGTATACATGAACAATCTCATTACTAGTGAAAGCCCTAAGAACATATACAATTACATCGACCTCTTTAATATGGGCAAGGAATTGATTACCTAAGCCTTCTCCCTTAGAAGCACCTTTAACTAATCCTGCAATATCTACAAATGTCATAACAGATGGAACAACTTTCTCTGCATTAAAAAATTCAGAAAGCTTTCTTAACCTTTCATCGGGTATCTCTACCACACCGATATTCTTGTCTATTGTACAAAAAGGGAAGTTCTCTGCAGGAACAGATTTTTTTGTTAGTGCATTAAAAAGGGATGACTTACCTGCATTTGGTAAACCAACTATTCCTAACGACAATGTATGTGACCTAGTTACCTCACTCATATTGTATACATATATATTAACCCCAGGATTATACCATCTTTAAAGGTAATATTAACTCTTTCAATGAGAGAAATTCTAAAGTAATATATTCACATGAGATTAAACATATTAAAAATATTCCTCTTTTTAACAATCTTTAGCCTAAGCTATGGAATTGTCAGTGCACAATCCTACGATTTTTCAATATCAAACAACACAACAATTCAATATACAACAGGAGATGAACATGTAACTGTTAAAACAGAATATATTAGAGAAGTAAGAAATAGCTCATATTACTACTCTACTCAAGGAGAAAAAGTTTTTCATATTCCTGATTTACCTAAAGCAAAACAGTATGAATTGGAATTGGAGAGACAATACAAGAGAGATTCTCTTAAGGTAACAGATAGCAATGGGAGGAGTATCTCATACTCTGTAGAAGAGTTGAATTTCGGAGAAGGTATATATGTAAAGGTTCCTAATTACAAACAAACAACATATGGTAATCCTTACAAAATATTTGTTGAATACAAGACTCATGATTTAGTAAAAAAGATTTACAATCATGTGGTTCTCATTGCTCCAGCTTTACATGAAGATACAGAGTTTCAACAGGTTGATAGCTCAAGTGGAACAAGAACATCTTTTTCATATGATTTAAAAGTCATAGTAGACAAGAATATTTCGGATATTGTTAAAGTCTTTCCTACAAAATATACAACTCAAGAAGGAAAAGATACCACAATATATTCCTTCAGTTCACAAGAGAGGATTGGTAATTCTCCATATTTAGAATTTGGTACAAGTCAAATTTACAGATTTGAGTTAAGATACAAAACACCAAAAACAGATACTATTATTCCAGAGAAGTATTCCTCTATGCTTAAAGCTCTCTCAACCAATATATATGAACTTTCTTTACCAAGAGAATTTGAAGAAACAAGTCAGAGAGTAAAAATAGAGGGTATATTTCCACAACCGAGTCAAATATACAAAGATATAGAGGGGAATATATTAGCTAAGTTCGAAGTACCTGCAAACAAAAGCAGTGAGATATTCATTACAGGGTATATCTTTGTACAACAGGATACATTACAAAACCAAAGAGTCATACCTGATTTTCCATTAGCAGAGTATTTTGACCTCATATCAAAGGACAATGGTCTTAAGAAATACCTTACTCATACAAAATACTGGGAGGTGAATGATTCATATGTTCAGCAAGAAGCTAACAAGATGCTTACAGAGAGTAAAACCTTTTTGGAACTTGTTAAGAATGATTACAAATATATAAATGACAGGCTTGAATATGATGAGAGTAAAGCAAACAGTGATAACGAAAGAATAGGAGCAAAAGCAGCATTAATGGGAGGTGGCTCTGTTTGTATGGAATATGCAGACTCTATGATAGCAATACTAAGAGCACAAGGTATCCCCGCAAGGGCAGCATTAGGTTATTCAAACTTAAATACCCTTTCTAAAACTAATGAAGAAGGAAGTACAAGGCATCAATGGGTACATATCTGGGTTCCTGGCTACGGCTGGTTGAGTGTAGATCCAACATATGAGAGTAACAATATGCTAATTGGACAAAATATAGAGAAAATATTGTGGGAGACCTTTTACAATGAGGAATTGAGTAATATAAAGATATATTCTGCGGATAGAACAAGTAGTACAGACTTCTCTGACTATTCAGTTAAAGTCTTTGCAGTTTACGAAGTACCAAATATTGAAGAACTATTAGATTATTCAGATATACAATCTGTTCAAGAAAAGAATATTACTGCTATCGATACACTTAATACTTTTGTAAAAACAACAGCACTGGGGAAATCATTAGTAATATTACTACCTATCCTCTCAATCCTACTTGTCTTGGTTCTCGCTCTCTCTTTTGTTACTTACAGTATTAGGAGACTTAAATCTCGTAAAGTTTCTTAATATTAATTGCCTTAACACCATCCTCCATCCTATCTTGCGTAGTTGCATAAAGGGTCATCAATGTTTCTCCTTTCTTTACCTTATCCCCTGGCATTTTCTCAATATATATACCTGCATCCTTAATCTTTGGAGTTCCAAGAGCTCTTGCTATCTCTACTATCTCTCTCGTACATAAGTATTTAATCTCAAAATCCTTAGGAGCTTTTACTTCATATGTCAATTCTCCAGGTATTAATTCTTCTGATTTAACAACCTTCTTTGCTCCTTGTGCTTTGGCTATTTCCCAAAATTTCTCAAGTGCCATTCCAGAATCCAATAGTTCTTGAGCAACTTTTCTACCCTCCCCCTTCTTTGCCTTATCATTATGTTCAAAGATTTCTGCTGCCATACCAAGAACGACCTCTTCCATACCCTGTGGACGTTTCTCACTTCTTTCTAAAACTCTCAAACAATCTCTCATTTCTAATACAGGACCAACACCATTACCATCTGGTCCTTTCACAACTCTTTTGAAAGTTACACACTTTATACCAAACTGAGCAAAGAGTTTCTCAAACTCTCTTACTAAAAATTCTAAATCATCGGGTCTCTCCAATTTAGTTCCTTTACCATATGGAAGATCAATTAATACTGATGTCACTCCAACAGCTATCTTCTTAGCAACAATACTTACTAGTACCTTCTGAAATTCTTGAATCTTTAAAGATCTCTCTACATTGATAATCTCATCATCCGCAGGGGCTAAATACAATGAACCTCCCCATATCATACATGCTCCAGTACTCTCAACAACCTTGTATACTTTCTTTTTAGGTAAAGCTACAGGCATTACAGTCTCTAATATGTCTGTTGTACCAGCTGGAGATGTAATTGCCCTTGTGGAACTATTAGGTACTACAAGGTCGTTAGCTGCTAAGATTGGAACAAGTATAGGGGTTATACCTTTACCTGCGGTACCACCGATGGAATGTTTATCTACTACTAAGTCTTTGTTGTTTTTGATGAATTTAAAATCTAATATATCTCCCGATTCGGCCATACCCTTGGTCATCCATCGTATTTCATCTTCGTTAAAACCGGGGTTAAAAAATGTAGAAACAAAAAATGCTACTTCAGTCTCTTTAAGCTTTCTAGATCCAATATCTACCATAATTGAGAGGAGTTCTTCCTCGTTTAGCCTCTGACCTGACATCTTTTTCTTGATAGCTTCAAGTGATTTACTTGATTTAGGTAAATCTATGAGTACCTTGGCATGCTCAGGTATATGATATTCATCAGGAATTTCCTCATACAGACCCACTTCTCCTACACTTACCTTGGTATCTGTTATTATAACTTTTACGTAAAGCTCAATATCCCTATATCCAAGCAAAACTATCTCCCCTTCATGTATACCAAGGTCATCAGCATCCTTCTGATGGACGATTATGAATAGATCTTTACCTGCTCCTAGGTCAATTTTTTTACTCTTAAGGTATAGGGCCATATTTCTGTACTATTTAATTTAAGACTCGAAAAGCCATGAGTATTTTGCTCTAACTACATCTGCTATTTCTTTAGGTTTTAATATACCAAATTCGGTCAAGAAACCTGTAATGAGATAATTGTCTACAATCTCAAAAGCAGGATTGTATATTTGTAGTTCCTTTGGTGCGTCATGCCACAACTCCCTATCTTCTCTTACTTCAATAGTTAGTTCGTCTACTCCGATAACAGGATCTACCTTTAAAAGTGGTGAAACAACATAAAGAGGTTTACTCGCATGATACGAAGACATACCAATACCCCAACTCCCTATCTTGTTTATACAGTGTCCTTTCATCGTGATTTGATCACACCCAATAAAGACACCATCTATTGGTACAGAACCCCTGCCAATTACAAAAGACTCGGCTGCACTATCTGCTATCAAAGTAGTAGATATTCCCCCTTCTAAAAGGCTTTTTGCAGTCTTGTGCCCTTGAAATAGAGGTCTAGTTTCAGTACAAACAGCATCAAATGAGTCTTTTCCTTGCGCAATTCCTTTTATAACAGCAACAGCGGTAGAAGAGTGACAATGGGTTAGTATATTTTCTAAAAATCTAACATGAGGAACACAATTTTCTATTATTGCTCTCTTACTATCAGAAATCATAAAGAGATAGTTATCACAGTAATCCTCAAGTGTCTGTTTCATACCATCAATAGTATGTAAATCAGAGACCTTCTTTTTGTACATATGTTCTACAAATCTAACACCATTTCTAGCTAAAGGCTCATTCAATCTTGCATTCGCCAATCTATTACCTACTTCTACCAAATCTTTGTAAAACACGTCCAAATCAGTAACTTCTGATTCTTCTATGAAAGTCTTCATTCCTTCGAGAGTTGCGATAGCAACATTAGTAGCACCCTGGATGTTCAAGTCTTTTATATCTTTTTCTATTTCTAATATCTTTTTTACTTCCATTACTTCAATTCGAATTCTTCATTTAACTTAGGTACATCAGTCTCTATATTTAACTCTGTTTTAACATTAGTTGCAAAACCAATAGCTATTTCTTCATCTGCATGGGTAACAAATATCTTTTTAGGTGTATGACCAAAACCTCTTAGCCAATATCTCAAGTCTCTTTGGTCAGCATGTGCAGAAAATCCTCCTAATGTGTGTATCTGACCTCTAACTTCTACATCCTGGTTCATAACTCGGACATTCTTTTCTCCATTTACCAATCTTCTACCCAATGTCCCATCTACTTGGTACCCAACAAAAATCATATGTGTATTAGGTTTAGATATATGATTCTTTATATGATGCACAATCCTTCCTCCAGTACACATTCCACTTCCAGCAATAATGACCACCCCACTCTTGTTGATCAGTCTCTTAGACTCTTCTGCAGATTCAATTGTATGTAACCCTGGGAAATTGAATGGATCATCTCCCTTATCCAATAACCTTCTAGCATCTTCATCATAGAAGGTGGGATACTGTCTAAACACAGCAGTAGCCTTTGATGCCATAGGGCTATCTAAGTAAATAGGGATTGGATCTAAGAGCTTGTTTTCAACAAAAAGGTTAATTTCATACAAAAGCTCTTGAGTTCTCTCAATTGCAAATGAAGGTATGAGGATATTGCCACCCTCCTCTTGAGCCTGCTTCAAGATAGAGAGTAATTCTAATACAGTTTCATCTTTATTTTTATGTAATCTGTTACCATATGTAGCCTCACAAATAACATAGTCTGCTTCTCTTACCATGTCTGGATCTCTAATTATTCTTGCACCTGGTTGTCCTAAGTCCCCAGAGAAAACAATCTTTCTCTCTCTACCAGCTTCTGTTGTAACCCAAAACTCAACCATTGCAGAACCTAAAATATGACCCGCATCTCTTAATCTAAATTCTACTCCATTGTGTAAGTCTACTGATGCTCCATATGGATATACTTCAAAGAGTCTAAACATTTCTTCTACATCCTCTTCTGAAAAGAGAGGTTTTCTTTGTTCATACAGAGTACCTTCTGAACTTGCATCCCTGTATTGCCCTACCTCCTTTCCTTTTACAGACCATCTCTCATATGACTCTTGTTGGAGTTTTGCAGCATCTAATAGGACTATCATTGCCAAGTCTCTAGTAGGTTGTGTAGATATTATCCTTCCTCTAAAACCTTGCTTTACAAGTATCGGTATCCTCCCACAGTGATCAAAGTGTGCATGAGTAAGAAATATTGCATCTATTTCAGTAGGATTGAATGGAAATGGTTCGTAATTAAGTTTCTCAATATCATCCTTTCCTTGAAATGCACCACAATCAACTAAGAATTTGAACTTTCCAGTATCAATATATGAACATGACCCTGTAACTGTTCTTGTCGCACCACAAAATTTAATATTCATCTCGGGCAGTAGAATTAAAATAATATATTTAGATATTACAGCATACGCCTTGCTTCCTCCAAGAGTTTTTCTTTCGTATTCAAAAGAGGATCTTCAATAACCATATCTAAGAGCTTGTTTAGTATATCTCCCATTTTCTTACCAGGCTCTACCCCAATACTCTTCAAATCTTCCCCATTGATATCTAAGTCTGTAATTTTTAATGCCATATCCTCTTGTCTTACTTTAGAGATATGTTTTTGTAATTCAGTTATTTCTTCTGGTTTAAATGCTGTATTTGGGTTTGAGGAAGCATCAGCAATTCGTAATTTAAACAAATCTTCTACATTCTCTTCACCAACCCTCTTTAAAAATCTTCTTACTGCAGAATCACTCCATTGAGTTAACATCAACTTATCCATCTTCTCTCTATCTACTTCGCCTTCTGTATGAGGATAGTAGAACATATGATTTCTAACAAGAGCTTTTGTTCTCTCAATTTCAGTTTTAGAAAATTTCAATCTCTTCATTATCTCCTCAACCATTTGAGTCCCTACACTGTCATGACCATAGAAATGGCCATTGCCCATATCAGTTCTTGGCTTAGCAATATCATGAAATAGAGCAGCCAACTTTACACTATCCTCTGCAGCATCACATGTTCTTAGACTATGCCAATATACATCATGAGAATGGTACAACTTTTGCTCTACCCCATATCCTTCGAGAAGTTCAGGTAGGAATATATTAAGCAAACCAGTTTGTCTCATTAACTCTATACCCTTTGAAGGTTTAGGAGAATTAAGAAGTAATTTCATAAATTCATCCCGTATTCTTTCCATAGAGACCTGTTTTGCAACAGGAATAGATTGTTTAATTGCTTCAAATGTTTCTTCTTCGATTTCAAAATCCAATTGAGATGCCAACCTACATGCTTTAAATGCTCTTAAACCATCCTCCTTAAATCTTTCTATAGGAGTACCAACAGCCCTAATTAATTTAAGATTAATATCTGTAATACCTCCGAATGGGTCTTGTATCTCCCACTCCTGCTCAACATCCTCTTCTAAATTTCCACTTGAAAGATCTAAAGCCATAGCATTTATAGTGAAATCTCTCCTACCCAAATCTTGATTTAGGTCATTTACAAACTCAACCTTACTTGGCCATCTACCATCAATATAGTCAGATTCACTTCTAAAAGTTGTTACTTCCACTTGTTTGTTCTCCCCTTCCAAGTCTGGAACCAAAGCTAGTACAGTACCAAATTTTGCGCCAGTTGAAACTGATTTAGGAAAAATTTCTAACATCTCATCTGGCAAAGCATCAGTTGCCAAATCGTAATCATGAGGAACCTTCCCCATGACAATATCTCTTAGTGCACCACCAACAAGATATACCTCATATCCCTCTTTTGTTAGCATTCTTCCTACTTTTAATACATAGGAAGGTATTTTGTATCGTATTCTCATCTTTGTATTTTCCTTTTATGATAGTACCAAACTACAACTACAACAACAAGGAAAAGAAATATTGGTATATATAGAAATGGATAATTAGTTTGAGGAAGTTTTGATATTCCAAGTACCTCAGAATTAGAAATTTCCGCTAAACCATCCTCTACAATTTCTTCCTCCACCTCATTCATATATATCATCTCAGAAGAATGAATGGCATACGGAGTTCTCGTTATACAAAATGCCTCACTCCACGGCTTCACACGAGAACCGATATAGTTGAAACCCTCACCTCTTACACCAGACATTGGTGCTGAATCACCAATAAAGTAGGATTCAAGATGCTCTCCAAGAGAAGTGCATTCCTTTCTAGAGTTAGGGTTGTATATTGTTGCATATCCAAAGCTTCCAATATCTTCAAAAGGTAATTCATATTCATATACATATTCCTGATTAGGTTGAAAATCTCTTTTAAAGAAATATTGCCCATGACTAAAAACAATATCCTTTTCTAAAATATTCGTTATGTTTCTTACAAAAATTTTCATATTTACCACATCCTCACTCACAGAGGCTTCCCATTTATCAAAAACAATTGGAGACTTAACCATAATGGTATCTAAAACGAAAACACCACTAGCATCATTATTAACCATCCCTAAACCATCGTAACTTTTAAAATACCCTCCTCTAGGATAAATCCAAGTAAAAATTTGTAAGTGAGTACTCTCATATATGCCTGTAATATCTAATACATTCCTCAAATCCCCCTGAGATGAATAATATCTTGTTAGATACACCTTTATTTCATCAATCTCTACGCTATGGCCCGTACTATTTTTGTACCAATATATGAAATCAACATGTGTATATGGGGGAACTGATAAGGAAGCATATAGATTTGGATTACGAATAAGGGCATAGCTTGGGTCAATACTAGTAATATCTGAAATGGAAGTATTACTCAATAGGTATTGTGTATCTTGCCCAACAACAGAGTCATACTCAATACAATTAGGACAATCTCCTTTTTTAGGCAAACTTCCTACTCCAAAACCTAAAGTATCAAAGAACTGATTCTCGGACAAATCTCCACTAGAGGTAAAACCATCAGCAAATATGTAACTTGGGAATAGAAAACAAAGGAATATTAGAAAAGCTTTTTTAAGCATACAGTATCTATTAAATTTAGATACTTAAGCTTAAGGAAATAAAATTACAAAGTACTTACTTTTAGCTATTCCACTTTGCTCTGTCTTTCTTGTCCAACTCAACTGCCTTTTGCAAGATACCAAAGAGTAATACAACACCCATTAATATAGACATTATCAAAAAGGCAATATCATACTGAGAAATATAGTAACCTACTACATTGTAATACTTCACTGGTGCAAGATACATATATATAGTAATGAATACTCCAAGTATTCTCATCTCTGTTGGTCCAATCAATCCGAAAGAGTATTTGAATTTGTTTTGTATAAAAGTAACCAACTCTACATGTATCATTAAGGCCATATACATAATTGCAAATAGTAATGCTAAATCTATTCTTACAAAACCAGAAATACCAAGTCCCAAAGAAAAAATTATTACAGCTATTGCATCTACCATATGATCTATATAGTAGCCATAGTTAGGTCTTGTTTTCTTTCTGTATCTTGCCAAACTTCCATCAAAGGAGTCTCCAAACCAATGAAGAAACAACCCAACAACAACAAGTAGTAGATATATTCTGTCTTGGAAACCCAAAATGAAACCAAATGCTACAAGTATAATTGCAAAGACTCCAAGTGCTGTTAGATGATCAGAATTAATCCATTTCGGTATTCTTGGACATACCCACTCCTTTATCCTCTCCTCTGGGTATGCAGTAATTCCTGTATTAATAGCATCTTGCTTGTCTCTTTTGTATTCTACCTTTAACTTCTGAACAATATCCCTTACATCAATATCAAAATTCTTGTTTAACTCCTGTACTAAATTCTCTACAAATTCATCAAAATAGTGTCTTTCGAATATATTAAAGCCATTAAAAAGCTCTTTCTCCTTAGACTTTCTTTTTGCCATTTTTGGATATTCAGAAATTAAAAAACGGAGAGAGTGGGATTCGAACCCACGATGGTGTTACCACCATACTAGTTTTCAAGACTAGCCTGTTCGGCCACTCCAGCATCTCTCCATAAACTCGCCCATTATATCATGCCTAACAACTTTTTTCTTTTATTTGACTACCATTAATATCTTCAATATCATCATATATATGACTGTCCAGATAAAAAACAAAAAGATATTTATACTCCTTTTACTGCTATCTCTCTTTGTAGCTCCCCTATCAGTATTAGCATCAGAGTTAGATTCTACAAATTTCAAAATTGTCGGAGCTACAACGCAAGGAGGAGGAATACTAGGTACAGCTAGTGGAGATTACTCTGCTTTAATAGGGATTGGAGGTATTTCATCAAATCCAAGAATATATTCAACAAATTACAGACTATATACTAGTCCAGAAAAAGCTTTTGTCCCAGCAGTACCAACTACATCCTGTTTTGAAACAACAACAGATGGATCTTCTAATTGTACAACCGGACCAACAGAGTTAACAACAGGTGGAATGGTTGCAATATGTGGAGCAGGAGGTTGCTACAACAGAGCAAGGTTTGAGATAGATACACAGAACAATCCAACAGACACCCTTTATGCTGTAATGATTTCGGAGGACAACTTTTCTTCTGATATTAGATATGTTGATGCTTCTACCTTTTGGCCAGAGAGTAGTTCTACACATAACTTAAGTGACTTTATGACTAAAACAGATTGGGAAACAGAAACATTTAATATCCAAGGCTTGGCAGCAGGAACTACCTACTATATTAAAATATTTGCTCTTAAAGGAGACTTTACTCAATCAGATGCAGGACCAAGTGCAAATGCAACTACTGCACTAGGTAATGTTTTCTTTGATATTGATATTGCTGGAGAAACTGGATATACAGCAGAAAGTTCACCTCCCTACTCCATATCCTTTACAGGGGCATACCAATTAATTGGTGGTTCAGCAGCAATAACTAATGGTAACAGAATATGGATGGATGCTGAAACTAACTCAGAAGGAGGTTTTGCCATTATCATGAATGGACAATATGGAGGTCTTTACAGTCCTACTACAACACAAACAATTACATCTGCTACTGCAAATCTAGACTCAGTTCCTTCAGGTTTCGGATTACAAAGTGAATACATCGACTATGATGACAGTTCTCCTTTGTATGGAGAGATTACAGCTACTACCGATTACAGTGGGAGTATTAATAGTGTAGGAATAATTAGTACCACCCCTAACAAGATATATGATGGAGATGGACCAACAGTGGCAGGAAGAATGGCTCTAAAGGTTATAGCTAAGCCAGGAACTTCATATACTCCATCCAATGACTATCAAGAAACTATAACCTTAATATTTGTACCTAGATATTAAAAATACCTATTGACATGGAAATAAAGTATAGGTAATCTGTAATCAGAATAAAGATAGTAGTTTTAATAATTTTTTACTCTGCCCAATGTGAGAAGCTTGAAAACCCTCTTAAGAATAGGAATTCCCACATTATTAATAGTAGCTTTTGGTTCTTTCTTCATATACTTTTCATCACAAGCAGCTTCATTAACAGCTGTATATGTATTCTTTAGTAGAATTCAAGCTGGATTAGATGGTTCAGGCGCAAATGCAGTTCAATTAATCCTAGCAGTAGCCCCAGCACAAAGTATGGGTTCTGGAGGTACAGTAACAATAGAATTTCCAGATGCAGGAGATACAACATGGTGTAGAGCTGCAGGTACTATGACTGCAACTGGAGTTACCTCATCAGCTGCTGATATGTCTGCAACAAACTGGACAATAGATAGCGCTCTTCCTGGCACCCTTTCGGCTTCATGCTCACAAGGTTCTGGTGCAGGCTCTGTTGATACAATTACAATAACAGGAGTTGGCGCTTTAACTGCAAATGAAACATATGGTGTACAGATTACAACCAGTACTGGTAGATTGGGAACAAATGGTACCCCAGGACAACACGAATTAACAGTAACCGTTTCTAGTGGAGCTACAATTGACTCAAAAACATTCAAAGTTCAATTAGTATCAAATGATCAAGTAGTAGTTAGTGCTACTGTTTCAGATGCCCCAAGTGTTACATGTTCTATTAGTAGCAACTCTGTAAACTTAGGAACTCTTTACCCAGGGGGTGCATATGCCGTAGGTTCACATACAATAACAACAAATACTTCAGTAGCAGGATATTATTGGGCTGCGTATGGTACAGGGGATGGTTCTAGTGATGCTGGTTTATGGAAATCAGCAGCAACGACTCACCTTATTCAATCAGGTCCAGGAGCAACTCTTGATTTAACAGTCCCAGGAAGTGAAGGTTTCGGAATGACAGTATCTGACCCAGATGCTGGAGGTTCTGCCGTTGTACCTTCAAATTTCTCTGATGCTTCAGCTGGAACATTTGGTACTCTTGATCGATTATATGCAGGAGCAAAGCTAATTCTTTACCAGAATGGTGCACAAGCTAGTGCAGAGGCAGCTACAGTAACTTACGGAGCTAGAGCAGGAGCATCTGCACCTGCAGGTTCATACCAGGAAACAGTCACCTTTATATGTGGTGGTTACTACTAGTACTTTGATAATGATATTAAAAATACTTAAGGAATATAACAGAATATTTTTACTGCCCATAATTCTACTCTGTTTAGGTGCAACCCCTATATTAGCGCAGAGTGCTTTGTCTATCGGAGTTTCCCCTACTTCTAAAGTAATAAAAGTAAGTCCTGGAGATGTTTTTTCTGATGAAATTGTATTTTGGAATCTTTCTGAAACTGCAGATACATATTACATATATATAAGAGGATTTAGACAGATTGAGAATCAACCGGGAACTGCAATTATACTAACTGATGAAGAAGAATCCAAAGCTTTGTATTCTGCTTCTAAATGGATAACTGTAGACAAGGAATCTATGTATCTTGAACCAAATAAAAATACCAAACTAAGATATACAATTAATGTACCAAGAGATATTACAAATGGTGAATATAATGCTCAAATATTTCTCATTTCCGAGTCAGAAGGTGGAGCCCAAGGAACTATGACCTTTGCAAATCTTGCAGCAGGAACCCCTATCTTACTTCAAGTAGGAGATGAGTTTGTAGAAAATGCAGAACTTCTTCGCTTTATGGCAGACAAAAAGACCTATGAAAGAGTAAATGTAGACTTTCTTACACAAATTAAAAACTTAGGTGATACACACATTACACCAGCAGGAGAAATAGTTATTGAGAATATTTTTAAACAGGAAGTTGCTAGAATACCCTTTAACAGAAACAGACAAAGCTTACTAAGAGATAATCTAGGTAACTATATCGATAACTGGAGTCAATCAGGATATATTTCACCTGCAAAAATGCTAACAATCGGCCCTATGAAAGCCAAATTGTTAGTAACATACAGAAGTATGCAACCAGGCTTTGCAACCCTCTCTGCAGAAACAACCTTTTGGATTATTCCATGGAAATTAATCATCGCTATCTGTGTGGTTCTTCTTACTGGTATAATCATATTTGTAAGTAAGAAGAAAATTCAAAGAAGATAATGAAACTGATTAAAATATTCTTTACATTAATATTTTTGTATACCCTTTTAGGTATACCCTACTCCTTTGCTAATAGCCTTTATCCTGCAATAAACGAAGTTAAACTACCTCAAGGACAAAGAGCTATTGCTATGGTCACCTTTGAAAACAAAGAGGAGAGAGATACAGAGATATTACTTTCTGTATATGAATACAATCCAAAAACTGATGAAATCATTAAAGATAGTAGAAATAACTTTCTTAAAGTAGATACAGACACATTTGTAGTAAAAGCTAAGGAAAAGAAGGAGATACCATATGAAATAGTGCCTGTTTCTAACCTACAATTAGGAACATATTTCAATATATTGGTACTAACAGAAGTAAGTAGTACAAAGGATGTATATATAGATAAAGGGATATCACAACTAGTTGTTTTACATGTTGTAGATCCGTATGGAGAGGTGCAGGGTGTAACGACAAGTGACTACTCTGTAAGGATAGATGTCGTACAGAAAGGGATACCATTTTTAACACCAGTAGAGCTAAGATATACGATTGTAAATAATTCGAAGTATGTAATAACTCCAGGAGGGAGATTAGAGATATTCAACAAAAGAAGTAATTACAAACCAGAATATATATATGTTAATCAAGAAAAGACAAGACTTTATCCAGGAGAAAAGATAGAGAAAAAAGTTTCAGTAAAAAATTGGAATTTTTCTGATCTTTTTTCTGAGAGGATTGTAATTGGAAATATTAGTAGTGGTTTAGACAGTAGTGTTAAAACTGTACAGACGACTATAAATAGCTATGTATATGAGATACTTGGAGTATTAACAATTGGTATAGTTACAATCTTACTAATAAAATCCCTAAAGGAAGATACTAAAAAGAAATCTAAAACATCTTCATAACATCCTGAGTGGTTCTAAACCCTATCTTAGAAACTTTTCTTAATTCTTCAGCACCGTATTTTGATACAAACTGTTTAGCTTCATACAATACATTTGATGCACCCTTAGGAAATACAAAATCATATTCTCTGTTCATTTTCTCCCACTCTTCTAAAAATATGCCTCTTGCAATTATAGAGGCTGCAGCAACAGCTATATCTGCCTCTCCTTTGTGATACTGTTCTAATTCAACCTTCTTACCTAGTTCTCCTAATTCATTTAGTACCCTACTCTTTGATGAGGAGAACTGATCAATTACAACATGTTTACACTCTACATTTTTGTTTTGTAAATCCAAAAGGGCATCCTCTATAACCAGGCTATGTTGTTTTGCGAGGAGTATAGAGGCATTACCATACTTTGATGAAAGTTCATTGTACTCCTCCGGTTGAACAATACTACTGTAATAGTAAGGATACTCTTTAACAGCTTGGAAAAATTTCTGTATTTTTACATCACTAAACTTTTTAGAATCACCAAAACCTAAAAGTCTAATCTTTTTTGCGAACTCTTCATCCACAAAACAAGCCACTACAACTAATGGACCAAAGTAGTCTCCCTTACCTACTTCATCTACACCAATATGAGGAAGAAACTCTTCTGTATTCTCCTCTACTTCTTCCTTGATATTAGCAATTACAGAAGTGAAGTCTTCCCTTCCTTGGAACACTAACTTACCACTAGAATATATTATTGCTACAGAGCCCTGAGGGCTTTTTAAGCGATATTTAACATACAGATTACTATCTGATTCCTCCATCCAGTTATTAGCTAAAAGAACCTCTCTTGCTCTTTCTTGTTCTTCTTTGCTTAATGATATTGTAAATGTATTTTGACTACCCATATTAGACCTTTTCTATAGTTTGACCTTGAGGAGTATCTAATACCTTATACCCCTTCTCTGATATTAAGTCCCTTATCCTGTCTGATTCTAGGAAGTTTTTCTCCTCTCTTGCTTTCCTTCTCTCTTCTAAAAGAGACTGTACCTCTAAAGGCAAACTCTCTTCTTCCTTTTGGATGTTTTCTAGATTAAAACCCAATACCCTATCAAAATCATATACTGTTGCTAGAATATCTTCTGATTTGTTGTTTGATTTTAATAGGTCATTTAAAATTGCAAATGCTTCTGACATATTTAAATTGTCGTTTAATGCTTTCTCAAATCTGACTCTGTATTCAGGTAATACATTACCATGAGAATTACTACTCTCTTTTAGACTTAATACTTTGTTAAAGATTTTTAATCTTGCATTCCTTGCACCATCTAGAGCTTCTTTTGAGAACCTAAGTTGAACTCTGTAGTTTACTGATACAAACAAATATCTTAAATCAAGAGGGTCGTAACCTTGAGATATTAGCTCAGGAAGAGTTAGCGCTCCCCCTTTACTCTTAGAAAGTTTTCCATCATCACTATCTACTATGAACTCATTATGTATCCAATACTTAACAACAGGATGACCACAAGCACCAATATTTTGTGCTCTTTCATTTGGGTGATGAACAGATATATGGTCTACTCCACCTGTATGTATATCAAAATGCTCTCCTAATTTCTCTATACCCATTGCTGAACACTCAATATGCCATCCAGGGAAACCATCTCCCCATGGAGATTCCCAATGCATTAAATGGTTTGCATATTTACCTGCTCTTTTCATCCAAAGGACAAAGTCTGCAGGGTTTTTCTTTTCAGGGTCTACTTCTACATCTTCTCTTGAGGCTATATTCTTCTCATCTAAATTCTGTCCTGTAAATATTGTATAGTCTTCTATTTTTGTAATATCAAAATATACAGCCAAGCCTGTTTCATATGTGTATCCCTTTGCTTCCATCTCTTTTATTTTCCCTATCATTTGCTCCACATATGAAGTAGCTCTTAACCATCCATAGTTATGTAATTGATTAACCTCCCAATTTGGATCTACCTTATCACCACTTGGGGAAAGAATATTTAAGTTATGGAAATCCTCCAATACCGTCTTTATATATTGATTAGATATATCAAGAGGGTCTTTACCTGTTTGAGAAGCAGCTCTCTCTATCTTGTCCTCACCAAAATCTTCATCCTCTGTCATATGGCCAACATCTGTAAAGTTCATAACCCTGTTTACTTTGTAACCAAGGTAAAGCAATGCTCTATGTAATACATCCCAACTTACATACGCACGAATATTACCTACATGCATTCTACTGTAAACTGTAGGACCACAGTTATACATCGAAATTTCACCTGATTTAATAGGCTCTATCTCAACTACTTTCCTATCTAATGTGGAATACAGTTTCATTTGTATATATGAATATATTAAATATCTCTTCTACCTTCTAATGCTCTCTTAAGAGTTAACCTGTCTGCATACTCTAAATCTGCGCCTGTGGGTAGTCCCATCGCTAATCTAGTTACCTTTATTTTACCCTCTTTTAATTGCATATCAAACATATCTAGGATGTAACTTGCCGTAGCCTCTCCCTCTAAGCTTGGATTAGTTGCAACTATGATTTCTAGAGATTCTTCTTTAAGTAATTCCTTAACTCTTCTTTCTAAATCTTTGAATCTTAGTTCTTCTGCTCCTATTCCCTCTGCTGGAGATATTACACCACCAAGAACAAAGTAAAGACCTTCATATATTGCAGAATTCTCAAATGCAACTACATCGAGTGGTTCTTCTACAATACATAGTTTTGTTTTATCTCTTTTTTCACTACCACAGATATCACAAACTCCCTTGTCAGAGACATTGAAACATTGGGAACAGAACATAGTGTTTTTGTCCATATCCAAGAGAGCTTGACCAAGCTTTGAAGCTTCCTTGTTAGGAGAACGAAGATAGTGGTAAGTCATTCTAGCTGCAGATTTAGGACCCACTCCAGGTAATTTACTAAGTTCATTGATTACTTTTTCAACAGACAAAGGAAGTACAGACATATTATCCTAATATATTTTTGAGTTGATCTAAGTCCATATCTTTTGCCATTTCCTTTTGTAAATTCTTTTGATAGTCTTTGAATGCCTCTTTCATATCCTTTTTAAACCTATCCACCATATCGATATCCATTAATTGATCATCTACCCATATATCTTCAAACTCTTGAGCTCCATTCATGAATAGTTTTAACATTCCATCTTTAGATTCCCCTGAGATTTTCTTTTCTCTCATTTTGTTTTGAATCTTTTTAGCCTCTTGTTGCATCTTTATTATCTCAATAGGATTTAACATTACAAAAATGTAAAAATTTAATATCTAAAGGATTATACCCTAAAAAGGAGATGATTACATTCCAGCAAAGATTGCTTCTACATCTGCACCAAGGTTCTTTTTCTTAAATTCAGGCTTAGATTTATCTTCTTTTTTCTCCTCCGGTTCCTTTTTTTCAATTACAGGAATATTTTTCAATACTACATCTGCACTAGATTGTAATTTGGGCTTTACAGTATCATTTACAGTACAGCTTACTCTACAACTAACACCAAGTACCTCATTTATCGTTGTACATATTATCTGCTTACTAGCATAGTCCTCTATTTGGTCCTTGTAGAACTTAAATGGTACTTCAATATTTAATAAATCACCATTAACCTCTACTGCTTTAGATACGCTTAGGAATGCTGAAAGTGTATTGTTTTGTGGTTTCACCCTATCTACAATATCTTTCCATTTCTTCTGAATATCATTTACATTAAGTACATTTGCGTCGGAATTTATAACCTCTACCTTTTCACTTTTCTTTTCTAGAATAGTGCCTGTTTTATGAGTGTCTTTCTTTTTGGTTTTCTTTTCTTTTGGTTTTTCTTCAACGATTTTTTCCTCAGAGCAAAAGGTTGGGATAAGCATTTGAACAACTAATATCGGGCTAGAAGTACTCTTTAAATCTCTTTCAGCATTAATGAATGCATTAATCAGAGAAACTAAAGTTTTTTGGTCCATATCTTTAGAGAATGGATATTGAGGAGTACTAAATCCTGAAAGTTTCGCTACTAGAATCTCTCTTAATATTTCCAATGTATATGAGACGAACTGACTAAGATTAGTACCTTTAACCTCCAACTCTTTTATACTATCCAATGCTATTTTTGCATCTCCCTCGATTAGTGCTCCAAGAAGATTATTAACTATATTCAATTCTGGTAATCCTAAAACTTGCCTTGTTTCTTCCTCTGTTATCTCTTTAGAGCTACCCTCTTTTGGTTGTCCATTTACAACCACATCCAACAAAGAAAGGGCATCTCGGTAGCTTCCTTTGGAATTTCTAACTAATATATCCATAGCTCCTTCCTCTATCTTTAATTTTTCTTTCTTCACTATTTCCTTAAGAGTCTTTCTTATCTCTTCATCACTTCCAAGCCTAAAATCATATCTTTGACACCTGGAAAGTATCGTAGCTGGTAATTTATGTACATCCGTTGTAGCAAGTATGAATATTATGTGTGCAGGAGGCTCCTCTAATGTCTTTAGAAGTGCATTGAATGCCTCATTGGTTAACATATGCACCTCATCGATTATGTATACCTTAAAACGTCCCTCAGAGGGAGAGAACTCTATTCTTTCCTTAAGCTCCCTTATCTGATCAATACCTCTATTAGAAGCTGCATCAATTTCTATCAGATCTAAAAAGTTACCATTAGAAATCGAATTACATATTTCACACTTATTACAAGGATTACCATCCTTTAGTGGAGAACCACAATTTACAGCTTTAGCCAGTATTCTTGCTGTGCTTGTTTTACCAGTACCCCTTGAACCAACCAAAAGGTATGCATGAGAAAGTTGATCTTTCTTTATTGCATTCTTAAGTATTTTGGTGATGTGATCTTGACCAACGAGTTCGTCAAAATTCTGAGAGCGATATTTTCTATACAAGACAGTGGACATAGTGACTACATATTAAACTAGAGTTTAAAACCTAACAAGTGAAAATTATTTATACACTAACTTTCTCCTTTCTTTTACTTACTTTTTAATTTTTCTACTGCTTCTGAAAGAAGCTGTGTATACAAACCGTAACCAATTGAGTTAATGGTACCACTCTGTTTTTTACCTAATATATCTCCAGCTCCTCTAATTTCCAAATCCCTATTAGAAAGCAGAAAGCCGGAACCAAGTGCTTGAGATTCTTTAATTGCTTCAAGTCTCAGTGCACTATCTCCTTTGAGAGATTCATAGAAGAAACAAGCGTAGGCCTGTCTTTGTCCCCTACCTACCCTTCCCCTGATTTGATACATTTGTGAAAGCCCTAACCTATTTACATCATCTACTATTAAGGTGTTGGCATTTGAGATATCTAAACCATTTTCAATTATTGTTGTACACAAAAGAACATCTATCTCTCCACCTAAAAATGAATCCATTACCTTTATTAATTTCTCTCCAGAAAGTCTACCATGAGCGACCTCTATTCTTACCTTTGGAATCATTTCTTTTATTCTTTGTGCTACAAATTGAATATTTTCGATACTGTTATGAAGATAGTAGACCTGGCCTCCTCTTTGCACTTCCCTTTCTATACACCCCTTTATCTTCTCAAAACTAAATGGAGAAAATTCATTTCGTATCTCTACTCTTCCTTGTGGTGCTATTGCTAATACTGAAATATCTCTTACACCAAGCAAGGAAAGGTTTAGTGTTCTTGGTATTGGAGTTGCTGTCATAGAGAGAACATGTGTATCTACCCTACTGCTTTTAAGTTTCTCTTTCTGCTTTACTCCGAACTTCTGCTCCTCATCAACGATAATTAATCCTAAATTTTTAAATTTAACATTTTCAGAAAGTATTGCATGTGTCCCTATCAATACATCGACTTTACCTTTCCAAAGCTCAGATATTGTTTTTTCTCTTTCTTTAAAATCTTGCAATCTTGATATCAAGGATATGTTAAATGGATATTTTTTAAATCTTTCCTTAAAAACTCTTAAGTGCTGATTCGCGAGTACAGTTGTTGGTGCTAACACTGCAACCTGCATTCCTGCATTGGCTACTGCAAAGGCTGCTCTCATGGCAATTTCTGTTTTACCGAAACCTACATCCCCTACAAGCAACCTATCCATTGGTTTTTCTTTTTGTAAATCTAAGGAAATTTTCTTCGTCGCTATATATTGATCCTCAGTATCTGTAAATTCAAATTCATTCGCAAATTTCCAATATTCATCACTACTTTCTTCGTCTTTAAGAATCTTAGTTCCTTTAGATATTTCTCTTAGTGCATATATTTGTAAAAGTTCTTTAGCAATGTTCTCTACATCTTCTTTTGCTTTGGAGGATATCCTACTCCAAAGACCACTGTTTAGACCAGTTAATCTAGGTTGATATTTACCACTAGAGATATATTTCATAACCTTGGAGGATGCAGACAAGGGTATATACAGCCTATCATTTCCCGCATATGCTATCTCAATATATTGGCCACCATCCCTATCAATGACATCAACAAATTTCCCGATTCCATGATCTTCGTGTACAACAAAATCCCCCGGAATTATTTTCTTTAAGATTTCTACAGATGATGGATCAATTTTCTTACTCTTGTATACATTCCCTAAATCAAACTCTCCTAATATTTCTCTATCTGTAAGAAACAGTATCTTACTTGGTTCATACACAAATCCAGAGTTGAGAGAGGCCTCTACAGAGTTATCTACCTCATATACCCTATCTATCCCCTCTATACTTGTCTCGTACTTGAAAATGTTTTTAGATATGTACCATACTTCATATCCTCTCTTTTTGTAATCATTAAGAATATTTATACTTGTTTTCTTACCAGAGTAGATACTTAGATTTGGCAATCTCCCTATACCAATATCTACACAATCCTCCCCGAAAGCATCTTTTGCATTTCTTAAAAGTAACATATCCTTACTACTTTCATTGGCAACTACACCATGATTCTCATCTACAATTCTTACAAACTCAACTCCTCCGACTCTCTTTCTACTCTCTGGTTCAAGTTTTTCTATACTTTCTATCTCATTTCCAAAAAGAATTACTCTAAATATATTTTTAGAGCTAAAAGGCCAAATGATTACTGTCTCACCCAATACAGATATCTCTCCTGTATTCCATACTCTCTCTACATTTATATATCCCAAATCAATATATTGGTTAATGTCCCACCTATCGCCTACTTTAAGTGAACGAAACTTAGGGCTGTATTCGCTATCGAGGGGTAGTATACAAACCGCTCTCTTAAGTTTAAGCCCTATTAACTCTGCCACTAATTCCTCATATTCGTTTGGTATATATACTGTAGATTGAGTTGTTAGTTGAGGTATTTTAAATTTCTTTTCAAAATCTGAAAGAAATGTTTTAATCATGACAGGTAATTCTATCAAGGAAGTGTATAATTAGAAAGGAGTTTAATTTAAATACAAAATCCAATGTTTATTGCACATGGACCCCTCTCATTCATTTTGAATGAAAAGATTCAGAAAAAGGAGATTGAGAAATTAACACCAGGAGAACATATTGGTATTGCTCTTTTTAGTTTGTTTTTTGGAATATTACCAGATTTTGATTTACTACTGTTGAGTATGACAAAATATCCTCCTTTCCAGCATCATCAGGTATTTACACACAGTATATTGTTTTGGATTCTACTTTGGTTACTTTTCAGATTTTTAATATATCTTTTCAAAAATATTACTAAAGGTAAGTACAAAAAGGTTTTAAGTGATACCTTTTTGAGTGTATTACACAAAACATTTCTGATAGGGACAATGTCACATCTTTTTGGTGATATATTGTTCTCTCATTCTCAAATATTACTTCCTTTGCAGATGGAAGTAACAATCCTAGGGGAAATATTTAGTAAGAATTACTTTAGTGGACACTTCTTTACTGTAAGTATGACATTAGAGATTCTTATTGTAATATTTTTCACATATCTTCTTTACAAAATATTTTTTAAACAAATCAAACTTTTTGAATATTTCCTATTTATACTCGCAGGTTTCTCCACAATCATTCTGTTCTTAAATATGTATATCTCACTTAATACTTACAACAAGGCAATACATTTTCAAGATGGAATAGTGGTATATGATCAGGATTTTGACACGATAATTGATTATCAGGATTCTGATACCGACAATGATGGAGTAAACAATATCGAAAGTATACAAAGAAGCAAACTAGCTTTTGATGTTAGGGAAATTTTAGAAGGTAAGTACTTAACCTCCAGTGGTGACTCCATTTGGAGTAGATATATTCATTTGCATGGGGGATTAAATTCTTACAGATTAATATCACAAGCATTCTTTGAACAGAACAGACCAATAGAGCCAGTTTTAAGAGAGTTTGCACTTAGAGAATACAATATTAGGGAGTATGATATACCCTACTCCTATTCAGATTTACTTTATGGGTATTTTAAACAGAACAATCTTTTGAAAGATTTTAATGTTAATGTTGAAAGTGGAAGTATATTTTTTGTAGTTGATGATGATACAGTTGTGAATATGGGAATTGTATTGGACAACAATATGGTTGGTATTGTGCTTGAGCAAGACACAAGAACAAGGTTACATACATTGGTATCAATTAAGGAAGAGTATTCTAAATATACTATTTTAGTGGAAAGATAGTGGAGAGTAGCTCTTGAGCTGCAGTTTCTGTAACAAAGAGAAGCTCTTCATAATCCTTCTTTGAGTATTTCCTTATCACGTACTCTTCGCCGGGAATGTTTCTGTCTCCTCTATTCTCAATCCCTATTCGAACTCTCCAGAAATCTGTAGAACCAAGGGATTGTTCTACACTTAATACTCCGTTGTGACCTTTTGGTGATTTTTCTCTTTGTATTTTGTATTTACCTAATTGAATATCTAAATCATCATGTAGAAGTACAAATTGATCAACATTGAATTTTTTAATAATGGCTTTTACTGCACTCCCTGACCTATTCATATATGTAAGAGGTTTTTGTAATATACAGACTAGTTCTCCTCCCTCTTTAACTTTTGATATCTCCGAATGAAAGAGTTTTTCTTCATTCTCCCAATCTGATACTTGATATCCTTTTTCAGAAAGATTCCATTTCAGGGATTCTAAACAAAGAAAACCTGCATTGTGAGGTGTATTCTCATATTCTTTTCCTGGATTTCCTAAACCTGTAATTAGCAACATATTTTTTTAAATCTTACAAGTAATTCTTCTTGTTGAAGAAACATTTTCTCATTAGGAGAATCATTCATACTTTCTGTATGATCTTGTCCTAATATATGTAGTGTACCATGAATTATCAATCTAAGGATTTCTTCTTCAAAGGCATCTTCTTGGAAAGATTTGTATACATACTCTGGAGATATATATATTTCTCCTTTCCTTCCGTCTTCAATATTAAAAGAAAGTACATCTGTTGGAGCATCAATCTCCCTATATCTCTTGTTTAAATCTTGGATATATTCAGGTTCTACAAATACAATGTTGATTTCTTCTAATGGATATTCAGAGAATATTCTCTCATATGCCTTTTGTATATCTTCAAAAGAGATACTAAATGTAGGCTCTATTTCTGAGACCAATTCTTTATTAAATATTTGTAATGATATTTCTTTCATTAAGAAAGTAATTCTTGAACTATTTCTCTCACCTTATTCCCATCTGCCTTTCCATTTAATTCTTTCATAGCAATTCCCATTACTTTTCCCATATCTCTCATATCTTGAGCGTTTGATGTTTCTACAGCCTTCTTTACAATCTCCCTAACTTTAGATTCATCTAAGAGTGCTGGTAGGTATTTTTCAAGTACTTCTAGTTGAGACTTTTCTTTCTCAACTAAATCATTTCTGTTCATTTTGGTGAATTCATTTATGGAGTCTTGGATTTTCTTACTTTCTTTTCTCAGTACTTTAACAATCTCATCCTCGGAAAGTTTATCTCCCTTGGAAATTTCTTCATTCTTCACTACAGCCAAGACCATTTTGAGGATTTCAGATTCTGAAGTATTACCTGCTTTACTAGCAGAGAACATATCTTTACGGATATCATCTAAAAGAGGCATATTAAAAAAGTAAAAAATTACTTAGCTCTTCTTCTTGCAGTTCTTCTTCTTCTCTTCATTTTAGCCCACTCTCTTCTTTTCTGGATGTCTAAGTCAGACTCCTTGATTCTGAATACTTTCTCTCTGTATGTCTCCAAAATCTTCTCTCTCATGACTTCTCTGTGGAGTCTTTTGAGTGCACTATCTATATTTTCGTTGGCATGAACTATTACAGCCATTAGGTCTATACTTTAAATTAAAGCGATTGGATTATATCACACATTTTTACTTGTTTGCTACTTTCTTTTCAAAATTGTCCCTATACTTGTAGTTTGGTGCTTTCTTTTGCATTGTGAAAACTCCGTTTGGGGCATTGTAAATTAACACTCCAAAGAATACTAATGCAAATCCTGCAATTATCCTTGATATTGTAGTATCAAATATACCTGTTTGTGGTACTTCTCCTGGTTCACCTGGTTGCTCTGGTTGTTCAGGTTCTTCCCCTATTTCACAATCTGCCGTTATATTTGCTGTGGCGACAACTGCAGCAGAACCGACAGGAGTTAAGGTTACTGTGTTAGCATATGTATCAAAGTTATCTTTATCAATTACCACTTTATATGTATACGTTTTTGTTGCTCCTGCAGCAACAGAAAGAGCTGGACTAAAGGTCCATGTAATCTTCTTTGCAGCATACGTACCAGGCGCCGTTATTGAAGATGTTTGTACAAAGCTATCTTGAACTTTACTATCCATTACATCTTCAATCTTAGAAATTGTTCCAGCTCCATCACCAGTGTTTCTAACTGTAATTGTATATGTTAGTTCTGATTTAGGATTTGTAGTACCGGCATCGATACACTGCTCTACAACTCCCTTTGTAATACTCCAGTTAGGATTTGTTTGTTGAGGTAGTACAGTAAAAGTTGTTGTCAAAGCACATGCAGCACTTGCAGCACCCTTTTTGTCTTTCCAAGACATAGAGAGTGTGTATGTTCCTGGTGCCAACCTACTATTTGCAGTACTTAATGTACCAGAGATAGTTGTCTCTGTTGTAGCTTCTGCAAGAGTTATACAACCTACAGTTTGTCCTGTTGTACATACCGGTATATTGTCATTTCCTTTTTTTACAGATATTGATGCTTTGTCGATACCATCCGTATCTTTAGCTTTAGCACTAAAGGTAATATTGTTCTCATATGCGATATTACCAGTTGGTCTTGTTACCCAACTACCACCATCACAAACATTGGCTGGTGTACAATCATCTTTCGCATATGGATTCTTACACTCATCTTTCTTACCGTAACAGATATGTCCTGGTTTGTATTCCTCTATTGAGACAGAGCCATCGCTGATATTACACATAGCTATCCATTCCTTACATGTTCCTCTTGCTTTCGCATCTACTTTGCTTTGAGTATCTGAAGGAAATTTACAATTTACTCCACAACCATTGCTCCATGACTGACATGTACATTTTACAACTGGAACATCTTCACAGCTTCCATATCCCCCATTATTGGAACACAAAGACTCACACCCTGTAGATGCGCTTCCAACCACCCATTGCCCATTACAACACTGGCATCTTACGCAACCATTTTGAACTTTGTTACCACAGCAATTAGACCTATTATCTCTACAAGCTTGAGCTTTACCAGGCTCCGCATACCAATCCAAACAATTTGCAGAAAGTGCAACCGTTGCGGATGAAGAACATCCACCAGGTACTGTGGCACCAGCATCACTATCAGTAGGATCTAATCTACTCTCTTCATTTACTCTCCATATTAAAAAACCTAGTGCAACAGAAAGAACTATTATCGCTATTGCAAATACAATCTTACTAGTCTTTGTTAATCTAACAGCCATTTAGAGCAGTAAATAAATTTTTCTATTTAAAGATATACTATCTAAACCAACTCTGCAACTGGTCTATATTGATTATATCCTTGAGCATGATACCTATAATTAGGAGTATGAGAAATATGAAGCTAATATTGATAATTATAGTTTCTAATTTCTCGTTCAAATCTTTTCTTAATATTGATTCTATTGTTAGAATCATTACCCTACCACCATCCAATGCAGGTATTGGTAACAAATTTATAATTGCTAAAGATACAGAAAGGTCTGCTATGATACCAAGGAAGATGAATATTCCTAAGTTTTTAAAGTAATCTATTACAAAGTATATTCCTACTGGTCCACTGACTGTATTAGAAAGTGTTGAGTAATCACCTGTTTTCTGAGCCTCAGAGAAAAGACTTCCTAGGACAATTCCTGTCAGTTTCAATACATTTATTACATGGGTAAAACCTCCGAAAATTTTGTTGTCATTATAGTCAAGATATACAGCATAGTTGTCTCCTACATACATCCCTATCTTCCCCTCTTCATCCACTGGAACTAAGAATATACTACATTCCTCTGTTTCAAATTCACAGGCAAAGATTTCTATATCAACACTTTTTATATCTTTAAGATATTCTCTGAACTGATCGTAGTCATCTATCTTTTCATCATTAATACTCCTTATATATCCCCTTTTGAAGAGACCACTTTCTATTGCAGGACTATCTTCTGTTAATTCATATGGTAAATCAGAAACCCTTTCTTGAGTAATTGTTGCTCCTACAGGATTAAAGTTTGAATATTCTCTACCGATATTTAATCTCCAATCACTTCCTGCAAGAAAGATTGTATAGAAGATTACTGCAAGGACAATATTCATTGTCACACCTGCAAACATTACAAAGATTTGTGCTAACTTGCTTTTGTTTTTAAGATTTCCCTTGTCTTCTAAGGTTTCTTTTTCTGTAGTAGGATCTCCATCTCCTAATATTTTTACAAATCCTCCAAATGGCAAGATTCTAATATTGTAAGTAGTTTCTTTAATTTTTTTAGAGAATATTTTTGGTCCAAAACCTATTGAGAAATCAAAGACCTTTGCTTTAACAAGCTTTGCAGCAAGAAAATGTCCTAATTCGTGTACGAATGTTAGGATGCTAATTACAAGAAGAAGGAGAAGTATATTTATTATTACCGACATATTCTAGATATATGAGATTAAAATGACATTAGTTCTTTTTCTTTATTTTCTTTTAATTCCTCAATTTTTGTATTACTGTCTTTTACTATCTTTTCAACTTCCGTTCTTAATCTATCTGCATCGTCTTCAGAAAAACCTGAGCCTAATGATTCATCTATATCTTTCATAAATTTTTGTCTTACTTGTCTTACTGCAATACGAGCATCTTCTACTCTTTCTTTCATAACTTTTACATAGTCTTTTCTTCTTTCCTCTGTGAGTTCAGGAATAGTTACTCTTATATGATCACCTTCTGATATTGCACTAAAGCCTAAATTCGCAGAAGTTATACCACTTACAATACCATCCATAATGGATTTATCCCAAGGTATAACTAAAAGAGATCTTGTATCTGAAGCATTAATAGTTGCGTAATTTTTTAATGGAGCCTCTGTTCCATATGCTTTTACATTTATATCTTGAACTAATTCAGGAGTTGCCCTCCCTGTCCTTATTTGAGAGAGATCTTCAACAAGATTCTCTACACACTTTTGAATATCTGTTTTAAAACTTTCAATATCCATAAAAGAAGCTTAAAAACTTATATCATATGATATTCTATATTGATTAGAATCACAATATGTGAAAGCCTTTATTGACTTAGAAGAGATGAAGAAGAATAATAGGAGAATAAATTTATTGGTTTTTTTATGTCAGACCTAGAAATTAAAGATACAAGAGATTCTACAGGAATTAATGACTTAATGGCAGTATTAGAAGAAGGATATCCAAATGCTCATATTAAATTTCTTGACTATACCCAATCTTATGGTCCTGATAGTGAGAATCACCAGTTTCAACAGAAGGGAGATGGTGAAACATTTGTTAATCCTTTTGGAGATAAGGGTGGGCATTACAGAGCAGAACTTTTTGTACACGGAATTAGAAATTCTCTTGTAGATCCTGAAAATGAAGAGAACAAAATATTAATATATCCTTCTTTTGATAAGGAGGGAAATGTTGCTACAATAAGATTACTTAAATATCCAAGTACCCTACTTCAAAAAATAAAAGAAGATTTTTTGCTTAGAAAAGATTCTCTAAATATTCCAAACGATACACAAAGGATTAGTAAAATCCCAAAAATTAGAAATGGGGAGCCGATCGGGAAAGACGGTGAGATTACATGCTTTGATCCTTTGTTAAATTCAGAGTCTACAAATAGAATTTTATATAGTCCTGAGAAAATTAACAAAATAAAAAGTAATTCTAAACCTATTCAATGGGGAAAAAGCAAATCAATCTATCCTTATGAAAATAACAGTGGACAAAGAATCTTTCTTTTAGTTTAGAATACTTAAATACTACTTACCAAATTCCCAGATGAGTATTCTTCTTATCTCAATTGGTTCTCCCAATTTTGATATTGCCTCATCCAAGAGATTTTTTATAGTCTTACTCTCGTCTTTAAACCATTTCTGTTCTAAAAGACATTTCTCTTCGAGATATTTGTTTAATTTCCCTTCTACTATTTTCTCTGCAATGTTTGCAGGTTTGCCTTCTGCTTCTGCTTCTTTTGTAAATATTCCTTTTAATTCTTCCAATTTTTCAGCAGGAATACTCTCTTGTGATACATATGTTGGTTTCATTGCAGCTACTTGAAGTGCTACCTCATGTACAAATGTTCTAAAATCCTCGTTTCTTGCAACAAAATCTGTCTTACATGTTGCTTCTACGAGTGCTACTAATTTTTGTTCTTTACCATGTACATATGTTTCTATAAGGCCCTCACCTACTTCGGCTACAGTATCTGGTTCAATAGGTTCATCCCATCCTCTTTCTTTTATTATTGATACTGCTTTTTCAAAATCTTTCTCTGCCTCTTCGAATGCAAGCTTACAAAGACCAATCTTTGCCCCTGTAAGATTATGTAATCTGTTAATTACATCACTTCTACTATTGATGTACTCTATTGCCTTGTTCATATCTCCTCCACTTTTAGCTAATGCCTCTTTACAAAGTGCCATACCAGCAGAAGTTTTTGCTCTAAGTAACTTTATATCCTCTATTGTTGCTCCCATTTTCAGTATTGTCTTAAGTTATTTAATAGCTTTAAGAATTTCTTCTACCGCCTTCTCTCCTACACCTTTGATACCTTTAAGGTCATCTTTTGTTTTTCCTGCCAAGTCTTCAACTGTTTCGATTCCTGATTCTTTTAATGCCTTCTCTATTCTTACTGAAAGACCTAAGTCTTCAATTTTTCTAGAATTAGATTCTGCTTTTACTGCTTCTGCTGCTGCTATTTCCTCTTCTATATTCTTCTCTCTCTTTACTACTCTTACAACTCCTGAAGTTTGTACATCGGTCTTTCCCTCTCTCATAGCTTTCATTCTTAATCTTTCTTCTTCTTCCATTTTTTCTTGTCTTTCTTTTTCTTCAATATATCTTGTTTGAAGATTTCTTAAGTTTGCTTCATGGTTTGTTCTTAAAGCTCTAAGAGATTCTGATTTTTTACCATCTTTTATTACCTCTTCAAAGAGTGAAACGAAAAGTGAAATACTCTTTATAGAGTCATCATTTGCCGGAATTGGATAATCTACTAAATCAGGATCACAGTTCGTATCTATTAATGCTAATACAGGGATACCTGCGATTTTAGCCTCATTGATAGCATTCTTTTCTACCTTACTATCTATTACTATCAACATCTTTGGCAATTCATCCATGAACTTTATACCTTCATATACCTTGTTCATTCTTTGAACCTGTCTTTCCATTAAAAGAATTTCTTTTTTAACAAGATCTTCACCACCTGATGCAAGATTTTCTTCCATTCTTACTAATCCTTGAATACTCTTTCTCATATGATCGAAGTTTGTGAAAAGTCCACCTGGCCATCTTTTGGTTATATAGAAGGCGCCAGATTCTTTTGCACTCTTTTCAATCAATCCTGCAGCTTGACCTTTAGTTCCTACAATTAATACATTACCTTTATCAACAATATTGTTTAAATCTGTTAATGCTACTTCAAGAAGCTTTCTTGTTTTTACAAGGTCAATGATATGTACACCATTTCTGGTTTCATATATGAATTTCTTCATCTTTGGATTCCAAGCACTTCCTTTGTGTCCGAAGTGAGATCCTGCTTGAAGGAATGTAATTAATTCTGGGATTTGAACTTTTAGGCTTTTCTTTTCTGTCTCTGCCTTAGGTGTTACAGCCTTTTTTGAGACTTCTTTTGTTTTTTCCATTTGTTTTTCCTTTTTACACCTATCTCTTGTGGGTAGAATTTTCTCTATCCAGGAAATATCAGAGATATGTGAGATTAATTAAATACGACCCTGATTATATACTCTAAGTACATATTTTTCAACCCATTACATTAACAGTATCCCATCTATTTTTTCCAATAATTAGGTGATCTAAGAGTTGAATTCCAACTAATTCCAAGGACTCTAGTATTCTCTTTGTAAAAAGTACATCCTCATTACTTGGAGTACTATCTCCAGAGGGATGATTATGTGCTATTAATATGAATGAAGAATTGTTAACTATTGCTGGATACAGCACCTCCCTTGGAAGAACATTTGCACAGTTAATGCTACCAACAGCAACTGTTTCTCTTGAGATATACTCAAATCTCGAATTAAGACAAAGGATATCAACTTTTTCTTTCTTTAAATTTTCCATATCTTTAAAGATTTCGTAGGCATCTTTTGATTGTGTAATTCTTACTTTTTGAGAATCAAATATCCCATAGACCCTTCTTCCTAACTCTATTCCTGCAACTATCCTTGTTGCTGTAACAATACCTACTCCCCTTACTTTCACCATTTCTTTTACATTAATATCTCCCCCATCCTTTAAAGATTTTCTTACAAAAGACAGAGTACATTTAGATATTTTTTGGAAATTACTACCTTTTATACCACTACCAACCAGTAATTGAATTAATTCTGAGTCGGAAAGAGAGTCAACGCCTTTAAGGAAAAGTTTTTCTCTTGGTAGCATATACTAAATATATACTACAAAGATGAAGTAGTACTTACTTTTTACTTACTTTCTTCTTAACACTCTTTTTGATGTATTTGCAATCGGGATATCCACTACAGCCAACAAATGCTCTACCCCACTTACTTCTTCTTTCTACAAGATTTTTCCCACATTCAGGACATATTTCATTTAGCAGAAGGGGTACTGTTCCTTTGCACTCAGGATATCTTTCACATGCCCAGAATTTACCGTATTTACTGTTCTTCAATACAAGTTTAGATTCACATTTTGGACATTTCTCGGGTTTGGCATACTTCTTCAAATCCAAATTCTCTTCTCCACCACTTAAATCTTTCATACCCTTACACTCGGGGAATCTACTACAACTGAGGAATTTCCCATACCTACCAAGTCTTACAATCATTTCACTTCCACATTCGCTACACTTTTCCTCTGACTTGGAAAGAATTACAACATCATCTTTAGAAACATTAATATCTGCCTTCTCGATGTCCTCGATAAGGGGTTTGTACTCTTTGTCGATGAAAGGAACATACTGAACTTTACCCTGCGCAATACCATCTAATTTTTCTTCTACTCCTGCTGTATATTTGTAATCTACTAATTCTTTAAAATTGTTTTTTAGAAAGTGAGTAACGACTCTACCGATATCCTTTGGTAGAAGATATTTTCCTTCTTTTTCGACATATTCTCTGGCTTGTATAGTACTAATAATTGTTGCATATGTGGAAGGTCTACCAATTCCAAGAGATTCTAATTTTTTCACCAAGGATGCTTCCGTATATCTTGGTTTCGGTTGTGTGAATTTTTGTTCTGTAACGAAATCTTTCTTATCAAAGATATCTTCTTTCTTAACATTATTAATCTCTTGTAATAGCTCTTCTTCATCTCCATTTCCACCATATACTACTCTAAATCCATCAAAAAGTGTTTTTTGAGCACCAACAGAGAAGGTATATATATTTTTTAGCTTGTTTGTAGGCTCAAAATAGAGAGTAATATTCTCCACTCTCTTCTCTTTCATCTGTGAAGATACAGCTCTTTTCCAAATTAAATCGTAAAGTCTTGCTTCAGATTCTCCGAATTTACCCTTGATATATTCTCTTGTTATACCAAAGTCTGATGGCCTTATTGCTTCATGTGCTTCTTGTGCATTCTTGCTTCTGTTTTTGTAATATCTTGCTGATTCTGGAAGATATTCTTTTCCATATCTAGATGGTATGAGGTTTCGAATTTCATTTATTGCTTTTTGAGAAAGAGATACTGAGTCTGTTCTCATGTATGTAATGTAACCTGCTTGATACAGGATTTGAGCTGTAGCCATGGTCTTTTTTGCAGAATATCCCAAAACATTGTTTGCTGCTTGTTGAAGTGTGGATGTTGTATATGGAGGATATGGACTCTTCTTTAATTCCTTTTTTACAAGATCAACTACTTTATATTTTGATTCACCTAGCTCCTCTTGTAATTTTGTTACTTCTTCCTGTGTTTTAGGTATATATTTTTTAGAATCTTTCTTTATTAACTTTATCCTTAATTTTTCACTCTCTTTTGTCACATCTACAAAAAACTCCCAGTATTCATCTGGTTTAAATGCCTCTCTTTCCTCCTCTCTCTCTACAATCAACCGAAGAGCTACTGACTGCACTCTACCCGCAGAGAGTCCATACCATATTTTTTTCCAAAGTAATTCTGAAAGTTTGTAGCCAAAGAGCCTATCAAGAACTCTTCGTGCTTTTTGAGCTTCTACAAGATTCTCGTTTACCTCATTTGGTGTTTTTAAGGCTTCTGTTATTGCATCCTTCGTTATTTCATGGAAGGTTACTCTTTTCGCACCTTTAATTGAAAGAGATGTCTTAACATGCCACGCAATAGCTTCTCCTTCTCTATCAGGGTCCATTGCAAGATATACATTCCCTTCTTTAGGAATTGCCTTTTTTAAATCTTTTAGTATTTTTCCTTTACCATATATTGTTTCAAAGAGTGGTTCATATTTATTTTCAACATCCACCCCTAATTTACTTTTAGGTAAATCGATAACGTGACCAACAGTGGCCATGACTTTATAATCAGGACCTAAATACTTATTTATTGTCTTTGCCTTTGCAGGTGACTCTACTATTAAAAGGTTTTTGTATTTTGTTTGTTTTGCCATATTGCGAGCTAAAAATACACAATGTTTCTAATTATGTCAAACTTGCCTTTACATATATTACATTATTTTTATGAAATTTCACTTACTCAACAAAACCATTTTGAACCATCCAAGTAATCATTTCTCTCATAACGGCAGATGCATTAGAACTTGATCCTCCATCTTCTAGAAATACTGTAAATGAGTATTTTGGCTTATCAAATGGGAAAAATCCAGCAACCCAAGCATGTGTATCCTCATATATTCCCTTCTCATTTACCTTACCGAATTCTGCAGTACCTGTTTTTGCAGCTACTTTGGTACCAGTGTTAGAAAGTGACCCTACTATACCTCTTGAACCATTTACAGTCTCCCACATACCTTTTCTTACGATTTCCAAAGAGCTTTGAGATGCAATGTTTTCTTGCAAAGGCTCAAACTTAACAGGATATTCAAATCCTTTCTCATCAACAAACTTTTTTGCAACATGAGGGGTATACAACGTTCCACCATTTGCTATTGCTGCCATCCAATTAGACATCTGTATAGGGGTTACTAAAGTAATACCCTGACCTATTACTGAGTTACATGAATCTCCTTCTGGGTACCATATTGGTTCAAGCCATGGACTTGTTGTCTTAGCAAGCTTTATCTTGTTCTCAGGAGAAGGCAATCTCCCTGGAGCTTCTCCTGGAATATCAATTTTTGTATACGCCCCTATACCGAATTTCTCTAGGTATGGTACTAATTTATTCATATCCCAATCCCTTATCAACTCACAAAAAAATATATTTGAAGAGACTGCTAATGCATCAACAACAGTTAAAGAACCATATACATTCTTCCTATACTCTTGAAAAGGCGCTCCATTAGAGAAGGAGTAACCTGCTCTACTTACATATACTGTATTTCTAGTTATCACCTTTGAATCTAATCCTGCAGTAGCAATGACGGTTTTAAATGTTGAACCTGGTGGCATTTGTGCAGCGATTGCTCTGTTAAGTAAAGGATTTCTTTTGTCATTGATAATTTGTGAATATTCACTTTGGGATATTCCTCCTACAAAGAGATTACCGTTGTAACTTGGATAGCTTACAATTGCCAATATCTCTCCTGTATTAACATCCTGTATTATGCCTGCTCCTCCAGCTGCATCATGTTTTGTAACAGCATCTGCTAACAGTTCATACATCTTAATTTGAATATCTTTCTTTATCGTAAGGTAAAGAGTTTTTCCTGCCTGTGGTGTTTTCAAAATATATGGCTCCTTTGAGACAGATCTTCCCAATGCATCTATTTCCTCTGCTAATTGACCACCTATCCCTCTAAATTCTTCGTTGTAATATCTCTCAACCCCTATCTTACCTACGGTATCACCCATTCCAATGCCTTCAAGAATCTCAATATCTCTAGCAGATGCTTCACCTGTATATCCTAATATATGAGTGAAGTATTCGTTGTAAAGATATTTTCTTTTATTACCATTATCTATTGTAATACCAGGAATTTCTTGCATTCTTGCTTTGATTTTTATTGCAACATCATTATCTATATCCGAAGCTAGTAGAATCTTACTGAAATATGGACTAGACATATATATAGAGTAAACCCTATCAGAAAGGGAGTCATAGACCTCTTCAGAGTTAACAGCAACTTGCCTCCAATTATCACCAAGCATACCCCCGAGGGTATCCATACTTGCTCCAAGTTTTTCATTGTCTAGTTGACCATCTTTCTCTATATATGACTCAATAGAGAGGTATACATTCATAGATGCAACATTTTCGACTAATTTTACACCATCAGCATCGAATATTATTCCTCTTTCAGCGGGTATCTTTGATATCCTTACCTTATTTATCTCTGACCTTTGTGCCATCTTAGCCCCTTCAACAATTTGAAGTTTTGCAATACTTGTTATCAAAAGGCCAAAGCTAAGGAAGAAGAAGATGAAGGCATATATGAAGTTCCAAGGAGAAACATCTGAATCTGGAGAACCCTTGAAAAGACCACGTTTAACAATATCTTTGAATCCCTGCGCCTTAGAATCATTCCATACGCTAGAAGGTTTTGAAAGTTTCTTGTTCTCTAATTTTTTATCAATACTAAATGATGAAGCCATACCTATCTAAGCCTAATTTTCTCAAAATTATTACTATCTCTAAATGAGAACAGTATTCTATCTATGAGAATACAAATTAATACTGAAATTAGGCTGTTAAAAACAAATTTAAATATATCTGACCAGCTAAAGGAAGGGACTACGCTATCTTGTAAAATTGATGCTAGAAATGGGTTAAGTATATATCCGAAGAGAAATACAAAAAATATTACTGAGTATCTAGAACTTGTTCGATCAAGTGGAACCATTAAGCTAATTAAAAAGAATACAAAAAGAACAGTTCCTAAAACTAGTATATTAAAACCTAGTGGTAGATGCAAAGTTACGTCTAGTGCAAGCCCAGTTAATATTACAATTAATGAAGAAAGCTTAAAATCAATCCTACCCCAAATATTGATTATTACTAACAGGGCAACAGAAAAGGCGAAGAGCGAAAGAAACATATGCTCTAAGAAAACAACTAAGAAAACCGCAATTATACCTAAAAGTACTCCTATCATATTAATCTATTCTAACAAATACAGTTAATAAATTGGCGTAATCAAAAGATGGAGAGACAAAACCCGATTTTGACGTAGCAGCAGGATTTTTTGAGAGTGCAACTACCCTACCTACTATCAGTAAATCCCCTATTCTCTCATCTCTTATAACTACAATATCACCATCAGAAACATCAGCATTTGCACCTATGTTCTCTATCCTAATACCATCTAAACTACCTGTAATAACTGCTCTGGACTTAATATACCCATCTAAGTTACTAATTTCTTGCAAATTGGCTGGTACAATGACTACTTCATATGTACTCATTCTGTTAATAGGTAATCTAACAAGAGAACCTGCCCTATCTAAACTTGATATAACTCCAACAAAAGTATTTCCAACAGAAACAACATCTCCCTCTTTAAGACCATCTTTTATTCCTGTATTTATATAAAGATCGCCTTTCTCAGACATACCTAATACCTTTGAAACTACATATTTGTACTCAGGTATAACTATCGAGGAATTTTCTTTTAAAGCTTTGAACTCTTCATAGTCTATTAATATTTCTTTTGTAGATTTAAGCTCAATAATTTCCTCCTTCAATGCTTTGTATTCCTCTATGTATGTTGATGCGTCAAACAGAGCTTTACTCCAATTAGAAACGGAGGAGCTAATGTCCCTTGCTACAAAAGATACTGGCTCAAATACATATGCAAATGGAATTCTTAGATATGATGAAAATGGCAACCTACCTACGAGTAGTAATAATAGTCCTAAGAGTAAAAGCAGAATTGGTTGAAGAGATTTTATCTTTAATATCGTTTTTTTCATTTGAAAAGAATTAGGTTAAATAAGTTCTTCCCAAGATTTTTGTACTTTTTCGAGCAAATCAATGTGATCTAACATCGATGCTGTTCCTCTTGCAACTGCAGAGAGTGGATCATCTACTATTTTAACGGGTATATTTAATTCTTCCATCCAAAATTCATCCAAACCTTTGATTAATGCTCCACCACCAGCAACATGTATTCCATCATTGTATATATCCTTAAGAAGTTCTGGTGGAGTATCTTCTATTGCATCCTTTACTGCTTCAGTTATTTGACCCAAAGAAACCATAATAGCTTCTCTAACCTCTGTACTACTAAACTTGATTGATTTTGGAAGACCTGTTAACAAATCCCTTCCTTGAAGAGTAATCTCCTTTTCCTCTTTCATAGGAGATGCTGAGCCTATCTCTATCTTTACATCTTCAGCAGTTCTTTCTCCGATAAGGATGTTGTATTTATCTCTTACATAGTTCACTACATCTTGGTTCATCTCATCCCCAGCTATTCTTACAGTATTATCTACAACAATATCTCCTAAAGAAAGCACAGCTATACCAGTTGTACCACCTCCAATATCCACTATCATACTTCCTGATGCTTCCTCTATTGGCAATCCTACTCCAATTGCGGCAGCCATAGATTCTTCTACAATAAAGACATCTCTTGCTCCAGCAGTTTTTGCGGCATCAATTACGGCTTGCCTTTCCACTTCTGTAACAGACGATGGCACTCCTACTACTACTCTTGGCTTTGGTATTTTGAAACCTTTTACATAGTTTTTGTGTGCACTATTAATAAAATGGTGAATCATAGCCTGAGTAGTATCAAAATCTGAGATTACTCCATCTTTTAATGGCCTAACTGCAACAATGTTTGCAGGTGTTCTACCAATCATCTCCCTTGCCTGTTGTCCAACAGCCAATACAAGCTTTGATCTTTTATCTATAGCAACAACAGAAGGTTCTGATACAACAATACCTTCACCACGAAGATATACCATCGTGTTTGCAGTACCTAAATCTATTCCTAGATCATATGTAAATATTTCCCAAACAGAATCAAAAAGAGACATTAAAAAATGTAATCACCTTAATTGAATGATTTTATCACTAAAATTTACTCAAGACGAGGAAATTATATACACTTATTCCTGTGCTTCTTTCTGAAGCCTTTTGTAACACTTCATACAGGTATATATACTCTGAACATCACCTTCTATATCAACCTTAATCTTTCTAAGGTTTGGTTTAAAGGTACGTGTACTTCTTGGAGCCTTGTATTTCCAACCAATCGAGTGATGATGTTGGATTCTTCTCCCAGCAGCTGTAGATTTTCCACACAATTCACAAACTTTTGCCATTTCTTTCTTAATTGAACATTTATAAGCTAGATGATATTATCAAAAAGATTTCTATTTATCAAGCTTATCATGACAGAAACTTCACTAATACAAGAATATATATATTGGATATTGGTAGCTATACCCTCTATTTTGGTTGCTGCGACTGTACATGAATACGCTCACGCATATACTGCATTCAGACTTGGAGACGCAACAGCCAAGGCCGAAGGTAGGCTTACACTTAATCCATTAAAACATATAGATCCAATTGGAGCAATATTTATGATTCTCTTCAGATTCGGATGGAGTAAACCCGTTCCTATCAATGAATACAACTTTGAAAAGAGAGAATTATATACAGCTATCGTTGCTTTTGCTGGTCCACTTTCAAACCTACTACTCGCATTTATTACTGGATTAGTATTTAGAATTCTTCCAGAAGATACTCATTTTCTTATAGTGTTTCTACTATATTCCTTTGCCACTATAAATATCGCTTTAGCTGTATTCAACCTTATCCCTATCCCACCACTTGATGGCCACAAAATAGTGAGAGCTTTATTACCAGCCAAACTTCGATACTATTGGGAATATTTAGAAAGATATGCAATATTTCTAATACTTCTTTTGATATTACCATTTTCGCCCCTTTCAAAAATTGTATTCCCATTCATAGGAAGAACTCTTACAGCAATCCTTACCTTGCTTGGATTTTAATATCCTTTGATATAGCTAGCAAAATATTATAAAATATACTGTCCCGGTTGGGAAAAGAGGTTCATAGCTCTACAAGCAAGAGCTCGGGTTTCCAAAATCTCTTAAACCCTTGGGTTTAAGTTGAGGAAACCCACCTATTCGGTAAGGGCTCTATGATCCCTCTCCGACCGGGCGTTTTTATTGACTATATCCCCTGTATATATTAAACTTGCCTTGTAAATTGCCGAAGTAGCTCAGTTGGTCAGAGCAATTGTTTTGTAAACAATAGGTCGAGAGTTCGAATCTCTCCTTCGGCTCCATTGTGCAGAGGTGGCGGAGTGGTCAAACGCATCGGACTGTAAATCCGACTCCTTCGGGATTCACTGGTTCAAATCCAGTCCTCTGCATATTCCCCTATTGTATTTTTTCATATCTAATATATACTTTTTAGTATATAAATTTAGCTTTTCGTATATGAACGATATGATGGGCTTTATCATAGGTATTGTATTTGTAATTGTCCCTATAGCAATAGTAGGAACAGTTGTATATATGATAGTTCAATCAGCTAAAAACAAGGATGCTAAATTTAAAATATCTGCGAAAACACTCTTTCAAATCTACCTTTTCTTGATATCTTTCTTAACTTTAATAATTGCAGTAATTGGTGGTGCAACAGCAATTAAAGCTGCACTTTCATATCAATTTGGAATACCCTTTTCATATACACTTTATAAGGCAAATGATTTCACAGAAGCTAAAATGTATGATCCTTACCTTGCCAGAGAAAACTTCACTCCTTGCTACGAAGGAGACCCTATGGTCTTTGGTTCAAACGAATACTGTTTTAATACACAACTACAAAAGACAGATTTAATTAATGGTCTCACCATATTTGTATCAATGGTTATACTCTTTGCTATACATCAATTTGCAATAACAAGAATCAAAGGTAAAGAGAAGCTACAATGGCTTTACAAACTATATACCTTTGCATCGTTAATACTGTATAGCATCATTGGATTAGTCTCAATTCCAACCTCTATATATCAACTTACTAATTTCCTTTTAGCCGAGCCTGAGAAATATGTTCAATCTACTCCAGAGGCTCCTGCAATGGTTTTAGGAGTAGCAATCCTATCTGTACCTCTCTGGATATATTTTCTTAAGAAGACTTCAGATATTAAGGAAGAGGATTAGGTCTTTAGAAAAGTTTTAAATTTGTAGTATAATCATTTCCATACGCTGGATTAGCTCAGTTGGTTAGAGCACATTCATGGTAAGAATGAGGTCCTGAGTTCGACTCTCAGATCCAGCTCCATTTTTTCAGAAGTTAGAAAGCAAACAAAAACACACTCAACCTTTTAAAAAGGTCTTTTTAAAAGTATTTTACTTTAGGTTTTCGTTAATCGTATGGCATTAAACTACTTACCAAAGTTACATACTAAATAGTATCATAAAAAAAGAGGAAAAACATTTGACCTAACCCTTATATTTACATATAATACTCTGTATTTCCCATAAAATCCTAATTATTAATTTTGACGCGTAAAAAGATGGCAAAGGTTAAGAGAGATATAATAGCTTTGAAGTGTACAGAATGCGATAGTAGAAACTATACATCTTACAAAACAAAGAATATTAAGGAAAAAATTGAAAAGAAAAAATATTGTCCTGTATGTCAAAAACATACTTCACATAAGGAGACTAAGGTTAAATAATTTAGCTGTTTTACAGACAAGGGCCCATAGTTTCAATGGTAAAACAGTGGTCTCCAAAACCATAGTTCTCCGTTCGAGTCGGAGTGGGCCTGCTTAAAAAATATGAATATAATAAGAAATATAATAACAGAATTAAAACAGACAGAGTGGCCCAGTATGGACCAATTGGCAAAATTAACGATATATACACTGATTCTTTGTGGTATAATCGCTTTGCTAATACTCGGTATTGATCTTGTTCTTTTCTGGTTAAGAGACCTTTGGTTTGGTGAACAAGATGCAACAATAAGTAATTTAATATTAAATCTATAAAATTAGGAATGGCAGACGAAGTAAAAAAAGTAAATCCTAAAGCTAAGTGGTACGTTCTAAATATTAGAACTGGATATGAAAATAGTATTAAGAAGGAATTACAACAAAGAATTGAAGCAACAGGATTACAGAACAAAATTGAAGAAATTTTAGTACCTGTTCAAAAGAAAATTTTTGTTAAAAAAGGTAAACAGGATGTTAAGGAAGATAAGCTATTCCCTGGATATGTATTAATAAAAATGGAATTAAATGAGAATACTTGGGACATAGTTAAGAATACTGAAGGAGTAAGAGGTTTTGTAAAGACAGATAAATATCCAAAACCACTACCCGAAGCAGAAGTAAAAGCCATTATGAAATTCATGGAAGTAGAACAACCTTCATACCAAAGCTCATTTAGCGTTGGCGAAGCAGTTAAGATTACAGATGGAGCATTTGCAGGTTTCATTGGTAGTGTTCAAGCAATTGATAATACAAAAGGTAAGATAAAAGTCCTCATATCTTTCCTTGGTAGAGAAGCACCTGTTGAACTTGATTTCTCACAAGTCAACAAGCTTTAAAATATATATTTGATTAGTACTAATATGGCAAAGGAAATAAAAAAGATAATAAAGATTACAATTCCAGCAGGACAAGCAACACCTGCACCTCCAATTGGTCCAACATTGGCACCATATGGAATCTCAACTCAGGAATTTTGTACTCAATTTAACGAAAAAACAAGAGAGGGAAATGGTATTCTTACACCTGTAATAATTACAATCTATGAAGATAGATCGTTTGATTTCATAACTAAGACTCCTCCTACATCAGAATTGATTAGAAGAGAGATAAAGATAAAGAAAGGTTCTGCAAGACCTAACTTAGATAAAGTTGGAAAACTTTCTAAGGAGCAAATTCTAAAAATTGTAGAGGTAAAGATGCCCGACTTAAACACTTCAGACCCTGAGCAAGCAGCAAAGATTGTAGCGGGAACTGCAAGACAGATGGGTGTAGAAACAGAAATATAACGTATTAATAAAAATAGAATGAAAAGAGGTAAAAAATATACAAAAGTAGTAAAGAACCTAGATAGGACAGTAGCATATACAGTAGAGTCTGCTGTTAAGGAGGCTAAAAAGACTTCTTACAGTAGCTTTGTTGGTACATTAGAGGTTCACTTTGATATTAAGATTCCAAAGGACAAAGATCCAAAATCTATCAAAGGAGCATTAGCACTCCCCCACTCTAGTGGAAGTAAGAATGTAAAAGTTGCAGTATTTGCAACACCTGATATGGATAAAATAGCTACAGATGCTGGTGCAGATTTTGTTGGATTAGATAGTCTAATTAAAGATATTAAAGCAGGTAAGATTGAATTTGATGTCGCAATTGCTACTCCATCTGTAATGCCAAAGATTGCAATATTAGGTAAAGAATTAGGTCCAAAAGGATTAATGCCTAATCCCAAAAACGGGACTGTAACAGATGATATTGCTCAAGCAGTAAGTGAATACAAAAAAGGTAAACAGACATTCGCATGTGATACCTCAGGGGTTATTCATATGACAGCAGGAAAACTAGATTTGGATGATGAAAAATTGGTAGAAAATGTACACGCATGTGTAATTGCTTTAGAAGAAGTATTAGGAAAAGTATATACCCAAGCAATAGACAGGATGCATTTAGCACCAACAATGGGGCCTAGCTTCAAGATTGAGTACAGCAAACCAGAATAGCATATTCAAAAAAATAAGTATTAAAGACCTCTTTTAAGAGGTCTTTTTGTTTGATATGCTAAATATCCTTTACCAAAGGGCTTTTTTCAAGTATAATTCGTCGCAACAAACCAACCGGTATTGTTAGCTCTCGAAAAATCCGACAAAAACATTACAAGGAGAAATCATGACCCCAACAGCACGTACGAACGGTAACGTTAATTGTGTTGATTGCACTCGCGAAGGCGCTGAGTGCGAAGGTTGTAAAACCGATGGATTGACTGCCGCTGACCTCATAGGGGTCTACACAGAGGGGATGTCAATTGAGGAATTGGCAGAATTTTATGAGAATATCTTGGAAACGGAGGATTTAAAGCCGATATAATTGTTTTAATATTGGTAATTAGGTTGGTTTGACAAGAGAGAACGGTAGATTGCTTTCTACATCGCATCATATTGCCGTTCTCTCTTGACCAATCCTAAGTATATCATATATAATCACCTCAGTAATTATCCTAAGAAACATGGTACAAAAATAAATCCATGCGAGGAAATTGATAATTCAACATATTAATTAAGTAATACATACGATGTCTAAAAGTCGTACCCAAAAGGAAGAGTTACTTAAAAAGTATAAAGATTTAATAGAATCTAAATCTGGATACCTTTTAGTAAACTCCGATAAGATTGATACTGCAACAGTAACAGGTCTTAAAATACAACTAAAGGATGTAGATGCAAACTTTACAGTTGTAAAAAACAGTATTTTTAAAGTAGCTTTGCAAGAAACAGATCAACCATTACAAGTACAGGAATTTGATGGTCCAACAGCTATCATTTCATTTGAAGAAGATCCAACAGCACCAGCAAAGCTAGTAAAGAAGATGCAAAAAGAAACAGAACTCTTAGAGCCAAGAAGCGGTGTATATGAGGGAGAGTTCTTAAGTGCAGAAAGAGTTATGCAATTAGCAGAAATTCCATCAAGAGAAGTTCTATTATCAAGACTTGTTGGAACTATGAATGCTCCTTTAACTGGCTTTATGAATGCAGTTACAGGTAACGTAAGAGGTTTAACAGTAGTACTAAAAGGTATTGCTGAAAGTAAATCGTAATATATTTTAATTTAATTTATTTATTTACCCAAATGTCAGACGAAGCAAAAACACTTCCAACATTAACAGAGAATGCACAGAAAGTAATCGAAATGGTTGAAAAAATGACCGTTTTAGAACTTGCAGACCTTGTTAAGGTTATGGAAGACAAGTTTGGAGTAAGTGCAGCTGCTCCAGTAGCAGTAGCAGCAGCTCCAGCAGAAGCAGCTCCAGTAGAAGAAGAGAAATCTTCATTCAACATTGTTCTTAAAGATGCAGGAGCAAACAAGATTGGTGTAATCAAGGTAGTAAGAGAGATTACAGAGCTTGGATTAAAAGAAGCTAAAGATCTTGTAGAAGCAGCTCCTCAAACAGTAAAAGAATCTGTTAAGAAGGAAGATGCAGAAGCTATTAAAGCTAAATTTGAAGAAGCAGGTGCAACTGTAGAGTTAGCATAATTGCATATCAAATTAAGAAATTAAAGAGGTCTTTATGACCTCTTTTTTCTTTATATATATTCGACAATACATACTAATACAAAGTATAATGATGCGGGAATATTCTAATTTTTCAATGTATTATATATGTTTGAAACTTCAGGCTTAACAGAATGGATATTACAACATGGAGTATCAAAAATGGCACTTGAGTTACTCATAGCAGTAGCTGTTTTAGCTACTATTGTCAGTATAGCAAGATACGTTATTGGCTCTAAAACATATGGTATATATGCACCAATACTTTTGGCAATTGCATATTCATATACTGGATTAAAATATGGCCTAGCTATTACCATTATTGTAATACTAACATCCCTACTCTCTTACAATGTACTCAAGAGAATTAGAATGCACTACATTACTCGTATTGCTACAAACTATACAATTTTAGCAATGGTATTAGTTCTTTTCTTTGTGTTGATAGATATGTTTGGATTGGGGTTAGAGAATATGGCAAATATACCACCACTAGCTTTCATCTCTATCGCAGCTCTCTCAGACTTTTTCATCAAACAGTATGTTAAAAAATCTTTTGCAGGTTCAATATTAACCTTAACAGGAACAATATTAGTGGCTGCAATCGGATGGTTTGTAATAACTAGGGAAATTATCTCTGAATATATGATAAACAATCTTTGGGTTCTCCCCTTGCTAACATTAGTAAACTTACTACTCGGTCAGTTTACAGGTTTAAGAATCAAGGATTACTTTAGATTCAAACTATCAAACAGAGATGATTCATCTAATTAACAACAAATACAAACAGGTTTTAGGATTAAACAGAAGGAACCAAGAGTATGTAAGACCTTATAATTCTCCCTCTGCGAAAGCTATTGCAGATAACAAGATTCTTACAAAGAGAATTCTCAAAAAAGAATTCATTCAGACTCCTGATGTATACAAATTAATTAGAACAAAAAAACAACTACAGTTTCTAGATTGGGATAGCCTTCCAAAGAGTTTTGTAATAAAGCCTAACAAGGGAACAGGTGGAAACGGAATAATAGTCTTCTATGGAAAAAAGAAAGGCCAAGAGGCTTGGATTAGGCCTAATGGCACCATTATGAGTAAAAGAGATATCATTCTTCACATTGAAAATATTCTCGAAGGAAGATTCTCAATGGGTTCGAAAAACGACATTGCAATAATAGAAGAAAGAATAAAGACCGATCCACTCCTTAAGCAGTACTCTTACAAAGGTGTTCCTGATATTAGAATAATCTGTTTTAATCAGGTCCCAGTAATGGGAATGCTTAGATTACCTACTAAAAGGTCAAATGGTACTGCAAACTTACATTCAGGTGCAATATGTACAGGTATAGATATGGAATCAGGAATAACTACCTACTCTATGCATATGCAAGCATCAGCTTTTAGATCAGATTCATATAAACTAATAGATTCAACATTAGATTTACAAGAAAACAAACAATTAAGTGGAGTACAAATACCATATTGGAATGAAATGTTAGAGATTGCACTTAAGTGTCAAAAAGCTAGTAGACTTGGGTATATAGGGGTAGACATAGCAATAGATGCAGAAAAAGGTCCAGTAGTATTTGAAATAAATGCAAGACCAGGACTTGGCATACAAGTCGCTAATCAAGCAGGTCTAAGATGGAGATTAGAAAAGGTTAAAGATTTGAAAATAAAGAGCATAAAGCATGGAATTAGAGTTTCAAAAAATCTCTTTGGTGGTGAAATTGAGGAAAGTATTGAAGCAATTAGTGGTAGAAAAGTTCTAAATATTACAGAAAGAATATCTGTATTTAACAAAGGTACTGATGTATTAAAAATTAAAAGAACAAAAAATATTAAAAAGGAAATAGTTAAAGCATTCATGGATACAGGAATACTTACATCAAGAATCTCCTCTACCCTTGCAAACAGAATAGGGTATCTAAAAGCTACTAAAGATTTCGAAAACTTTGATATTCCTAAGAGATTTACCAGTTTTAAGGAGGCTCAGGAATATATTGATAAGTATGAGAAAGAGATATGTGAACATCCTGATATAAAAAGATTAGCTAAAATCCTAGAAGATGGTGAGATAAAGATAAGGCCTGTTTTTGATATACCAATAAAAATTTCTGATACAGTTAAAGTAACAGAATTTGTATCTACGGACGCAGAAGATAGTACATATCAAGTAGTACTTGGTAGATCTGATCTTTCTGGATATTTGATTGATACAAGCAATACCTTCTAATATATTTTAGGAAAATATATGCAAAAAACTTACGAACAATATTTACAAGAAGCAGGAAACGTACATCTTGCCTACTATATTGAAGCTGCAGATATTTTAGGAATTAAATACGAAATAGTTAAGAAATCCTTAATGGCTAGATTTGAATACAACAACAGACACTGGTTTATCATTAATACTGCAACACCTCTTACTAATACAACAAGTACGACTATAGCTAAAAGAAAAAATCTTACTAATGAGGTATTAGCGAAAGCAGGAATTGCAGTACCAAAACAGGTACCACTAAGAGATAAGAAAGATGCAGTAAAGTTTTTTGATGAATATAAAAATATTGTCATAAAGCCATCTCAACAACTTGGAGGGATAGGCGTTACCCTACTTCCCAAAGATAAGAGACAGGTAGAAAAAGCCTTTAAGCATGCTCTCTCAAAATCAAAATCAGGAGATACAGCAAAAGTAATAGGAGAAGAATTCATAGAAGGAGAAAATTATAGACTTCTGGTTGTTGGTGATTCTGTTGTAGGCATTGTAAGAAGAAAGGCAGCATTTGTCATAGGTAATGGAAAGGATAATATTAAAAAATTGATTGAAGAGAAGAATACTTTAAGAAAACAAAATATGCTTAAACCAATTCTCATAGATAACGAGGTAAAGCTGAGATTGGAAAATTTAAAAATAAATCTAAGATATATTCCAAAAGATGGTGAGGAAGTTTTATTAAGATATAACTGTAACCTAACAACTGGTGGTACTACACAAGAGTGTGCTAGTGAGGCACATCAGTACTATAAAGATTTAGCTATTAATGCTGTAAAAGCAATTGGTACACAGTTTGGTGGAGTAGATATAATTACTCCTGATATTACACAACCTGCCAAATGTGGTGTGAATGAAATAAACTACAACCCTGGACTTCGTTTACACTATAAGGCAGACGAAGGAGAGGCCGTAAAGGTTGCTGTTCCAATAATGGAATATATAGTAAATAATATTTAATGCCCAAAACATGTCAAAAACTATACAAGGTTTAAATCTAGAATCACAATTTACAACAGTAAAGATAGAATTAAAAGGTAAAGATATTGGGCAAATAACAAAGCTTCTAGACACTATTAGCTCTTTTCACCCTATTTTCTTTAAAGAATATATTCTCTCAAGTGAAGAATTAAGCATTCGTTCAAAGCTTCCTGCAATATGGAGAGAATCTGATGAATATATTCAAAAGCTCTCAAGTGGAGACATTACATATGAGAAAGCATATGAAGGAGTTGTTAATACAGTAATTACTAAAAGAGTTAAGTCCATGTCTACAATTCCCCTACTACATGCTGCTCATAATAAGAATATTGAAACAAGCTTAGCAGTTATAAATAGAAACATTGTGGAAGGATATGAACTTGGATATAGCAATACTTTTAACAGATACTATGTAATAGGCTGTGGTAAAGGATCACAAATAACAGGTTCTATTGCTTCAAGTAAAGATGCCGCTATAGCACAAAAAATACAGAGAGATAAATGGTCTACAAATACCATAATAGAAAGATTAGGATTACCAATGCCAAAGTGGCAGATATTGGATAAAGAGAGTGACATAGAAAAGGTTTGGAAGGAGTATGAGAAGCCAGTCGTTATTAAGCCCACTGGTTTAACAGGTGGTAAAGGAGTAACAGTAGGAATAGAGAATATTGAGAATGCAAAGAAAGCTTTTAATAGGGCAAAAAAAGAGACAAGCAATAAAGTTCGGTCCCCTTGGCAAACTAAAATTATGATTCAGGAACAGGTCGCAGGAGAAGATTACAGGCTTTTAGTTATAAATGGTAAGTTAGAAGTAGCTACAAAAAGAATACCCGCATTTGTTGTTGGAGATGGGAAGAAAAACATTAAGGAATTAATTGAAGAAACAAATTCTGATCCAAGAAGAGATGTCACAAATCCAGCTCACATACTCAAACCAATTGTAATTGATGAGCCTCTGTTAGATCTATTAGAAAAAAACAAATTAACTCTTGAATCTATCCCAGAGAAAGATATGAAAGTCTTTGTAAGAAATATCGCAAGTATGAGTCAAGGTGGAATAACAGAAGATTTTACAGATAATGTAAGTAAGGAAATTAAAATTTTGGTAGAGAGTATTGCTCAATCAATACATGCATTTACACTTGGAGTAGATGTAATGTGTAAGGATTCGTCTAAACCACTTACTAAAGAAAATGGCGCTATACTAGAGATTAATACTATGCCAGAGGCATATTTGAATCTTTTCCCTGTATTGGGTAAAGAAAGAGGATACGTTGCAGACAGATTTGTCGATGGACTACTTTCAGAAAATAAATGTCAAAAGTATGTAGTTGTGGGACAAAGTATTAATGACATACCAACAACATTAAGGAAATGGTGGAGACAAGACAAGAATCAAAATATTGGAGAGATAATTGAAGACAGATACTATGTAAATGGCCTTCAGATTAACGATGGACTAGAAAGATGGCATGCATTTGAAGCAATTAAGTGTAACGCTTCATTAGATACAATAATATTACACCATAGAGATTGGAATAATGTTAAAGAGGATGGTTTGGGTTTTGACCATATTAATACACTGTATATAACAAAAGATATGGCTAGAGAGAAAGAGTACATGAAGTTAATGAAGAAATATAAAGGTATGAAGTTAATAGATAATATTAAAATAATATAAATATGAACTACTTAATTATAGATAAAAGACAAAGAGTCGAAACAGGTAATGAGGACAAAATCGCCACTGCCAATCTAAGACTCATGGAAGAGTTGGATAAAAAAGGTATACCCCACTCTCTTGCATACAATGATGAACTAGAATTTCAGTTCATTGATGGTGAAACAGTGATAAAAGCGAAAGGTGAAGATATTCGAAAATACACTCATATACTGCTTAGAGGGCATGCTTTACATAACGAAATGGAGTATCAATTCAAGAGATACATAGTGGACTATATAGATGAACATAATAGAAAAAATCCAAATGAAAAGGTATTAATACAAAATAGTGAAGCTATGAAAAGGTTTCCTTACTACAATAAGATAGCTCTTGCCCTATTCTGCTCTATCAATGATATACCTTACTTCAATACATATTTTAGAACAGATGGAAATTATTTAGCACACAGGGACATACTCGAAGCTTTTCCTCTTATAATTAAGGAGTATGCAGGAGCAAATAGAGTTGAAATTATTGATGGTAAGGAAAAAATTAAAAAGAACGTCTTTAAAATAAGTAATGAAGATGATTATAGACAGGAGTATTTAAAGGATTTAGATCACTCTAGGTTTTTCATACAGGAATTCTCTGATAGCGGTAAGGATATGAGAATCTTCGTAAAATTAGGCAAAGTCATTGGTGGATGGAAGAGAGAGGCAGTGGATGGTTTCATGACTGTAAAGGATGGAAATTACACTATGTACAACGAACCCGAGAAGGAAATAAAGGAATTTGCTGAAAATGTTGCACAAAAACTCTCAGCAGATTTTGTAGCAGTAGATATTATGTATATGGGAGACAAACCCTTACTACAGGAGATTAGTTATCACCCAGGTTTCAAAGCATACGAAACAAAAATAGAGGGAGAACCTGTAAATATAGCAGAAGCAATAGTAACAGCATTTAAGGAGTAACTAAATACCTGCTTTCTTAAATATTGATTTCCAAAGTTCTTTGGTAGGAACTATGTGAGCATTCGGAATTAACCCTTCATCTACCCATTCACATTGATTAAAATCAATCTTTCCTGCATAGAGCTTTTCATACAATGAAGGATCTTTTTCAAGTTGCCTAATAACCTTTCTAAATCCTCTGAAATACACAATATCCTTTGCATATATTCCTGGATAACTAGTATCCCCTAGTCCTCTTTTTACCCTATATACAACATCAAAAGCTGATCTCCTTGGAAGTGCACCTAATACACTGTTATACAACTCTCTAAACGTTAGTTCTTCTCCAATATATATTGCCCATACAAGTGCTGCTTTCTCTTTTAACCATCTAAGAGTTAACAAATCCATATTAGATTCATTCCATGTAGCCAAACCCTCCTCGACATCTAGATAACTGGGTAAATTGGCTTTTGCTAAAGCATCAAAACCACTCTTCGCACCATTAGTAGACCTAAGAACATGGGTACCAACTTCATGTACAATTGTTTTTCTTAGTTTAAACTTTGATCTCTCTATATTTGGATCTAAGAGTACCTGCTTTGTCTTTATACCAACCTTAGCTCCATTTTTTGCAATATTCATAGATTTAGCAACACTCCATCCATCTAAATATAATTCCTTAAACACAATATCAAAAACCTCTTGTATATCATCAAACCTTAGCATATCCTCAGGTTTAGCCTTTTTCATATTTGCCAACTTATATGCATCTACCTTACCCCTTAATACTCTAGTTGCATTTCTAAATAGCTTTGGAGATGGCTTGGAATATTTCTTGTATGAGAGATCTGTAACTAATTCGTTATTACCTACTGAATGCATAAGGTCGCTAGAGTCTTTTTTAGATTCGATAAGTTGGATATAGAAGTCGGAAATTCTAGGATCTACATCAGTAATTTCTTTCAATGAAGAAAGTTTCTTAAAAATCTCTTCATTTTTGTTTTTAATTAATCTATATGTAAATTGCGGCTCATAGTTATCTGAGTCGAAAAATTTCTTTTTCTCTACATCTAAATTAGTAGGAGTAAACACTAAGCCAATGGGAATTCTTAATTGTGAGAGGTGATTTGTAACCTCCTCGAGCTTCATTGTTGATTTATCCTTTTTAGAGAAGATATTTACCATTACAAGAATAAAAAATATTAATTATACCCCTTGTTAAAAGAGAATACTCTTTCTCCTGTCACCATTAATTCTAATGCTATACCAGTACCCTTTACAACACAATACATAGGTTCATCTGCAACATGGGCAGGGACACCTATTGCCTTTGTAAATAGCTTATCAAGGTTTCTTAATTTTGAAGTACCACCACTCATAACCATTCCCCTGTCCATAATATCTGCTGAAAGCTCAGGTGGAGTTTTCTCCAATACACCCTTAATACTATTAATAATACTTAACAATGGTCTTTTCACTGCAAATGCAACATCATTGGAATCAATATTAATTGCTTTTGGAAGACCAGCCCCTACATCCCTTCCTCTAACTTCCATACTCTTCGGGTTCTTTATTTCAATTGCACTTCCAATCCTTATCTTAATATTCTCTGCAGTTTGCTCTCCAATCAATACACCCTTCTTCTTACGCATATAGTTTATTATTGCCTCATTAATAGCATCTCCAGCAATCCTTAGTGAGTCATACTCTACAATACCATCCAAAGAAAGAACCGCTATCTCTGCAGTACCACCTCCTAAATTCACAATCATATTCCCTGAAGAAGTCTCTATTGGTAGACCAGCACCAAGTGCTGCTAAAAGAGGTTCTGGTAACATAGTAACTTGCCTTGCACCTGCATTACTTGCTGCTTTAATAACTGCTCTTTGCTCAACAGTGGTAATACCTGCAGGTACACTTATCACAACCTCTGGTTTAAAAAATCTAGATTTACCAAGAGCTTTATTCAAAAAATACTTAAGCAAAGCTTCCGTTACTCTAGAGTCTGCGATTACACCATTTCTCATTGGCCTTCTTGCAACAATATTCTCAGGAGTCTTACCAATCATTCTTTTAGCTTCAGAACCTACTGCTATAACCTTATAATTATTTACATCTATTGCAACAACAGTTGGCTCAACAAAGGATATCCCTTCCCCTTGGACAAATACTATTGAATTAGCAGTACCTAAATCTATACCTAACTTCTTTCCTAACATGACTCGATTATATCACTAAGATACTGTTTTTAGAAAAGTTAGTTAAATTAGAAATATGATATACTTAGACACAATGACAAAAGAAAAGAGGAACAAAAAAATCCTTACTTTAATATCAATAATTGCATCTGTTTCTGTTTACATAGGAGCTGTCTTAGTATATCTGTATGCAAATGGTTGGAGAATAGATCCCTTTAATCAACAAGTTATCAAAACAGGAGTACTTACAGTAGAATCAGATCCTTTCTTAGCCTCACTTTTTATAGAGGGAGAAAGCAGAGGAAGAACACCACGAAGCACAAGTCTTCATGTTGGAGAATACAATATTTCTGTACGAAGAGATGGATATTTAGAATGGCAAAAGAGAGTTGAAATTAAGGAGGAGAAGTCTACTAATGTATACCCATGGCTTATAAGGGAGAGGATAGAAAAACAGAATCTCTCTACTATCGAAGGGAGAAAATATTTACAAAGCTGGGAAAGTGAAAACAGCGATAGAATATTAATCCTTACAAGTAAATTGAATGAGGAGACTACACTTTTTGATTTTGAACTATGGCTATACATAGTGAACACAACCTTTTGGGACCTAAGTTCTAATCCAAAAGTTGTACTCTCATTTCAATCCGCACAAGAACCTACAATTGACCTACTCTCCTCTCCAGCTGGAGTATATTGGCTACTTAAATATACCCAAGATAGCATCAGTACTTCATACCTATTAGATACTTCTAAAAGTACTACTTTAGAAAACTTAGTAGTACTAAACACCTCTCCTTTTGACTCATACGAAATTAGTTGGGCTAGAAACAATCAATATTTAATGTTTGAATCAGACCAAGATTTAATTTCCTTTAGTATAGATAGACAAAATAGATATCTTTTAATAAAGAAGACAGCTGATAACCAATATATCTGGAATACCGACGAACAAGGATACTTCTATATATTAGAGAGTGCATTGGAAAATGAAACCGAAAGAGTATATGCATATGTTTTAACTCAACAAGAAATGGATGGCTCTAATCCCAAGGTTTTAGTAAGTGACCTATTCTTTCAAAAGAATAAAGATTACTTGACCAGATATATAGAGGATACAACACCTTTTAGATTTACTGCTTTTACCAATTCTACTGCAAGTACACGCAGTGTTGGTAAGGTTGAACACATTAGAGTAAATCAAAGTGCGCAGGGAATATATATTCAAACCTCAGTAGCTTCTTACTGGTACAATATGAAAACAAAGAGATATCATATGATTACTCCATTCAAGTCTGAATTTGTTTCTTTTGCCCCAGATAATAGTAAATTAATTTACAAAGATGAGAATGAATACAGTATCTTTACTTTCCTTAAAGAAGAAAGCAATCCTAATGTAGAAATTGGAGCTAAAAGAATTGATAATCTCTCCCTGAGCAATGGAAAGATACTTGGTTGGCTATCAAATTCTTCATATATCTACTTTGTAGAAGATAATCGCTTGTATATTGCTGATAAAGACGGAGATAACAAAACATTAATTTTAAGTAGTGTCGATACAAATTTACACTTAGGAATGACATCCTCTAGAGATTACCTCTTTACTATATCTATCTTAGTAAACCCGGTAGATGGACAAGAGATAATATCAATAGACAGGTATCTAGTTCACTAAGTCTTACTTCTTCATCTGTACCTTGTCAGTAGCATAGAAGTTCTTCTTGAACCCCCTACCTAACATCATTTCAGTATCTGCCTGAAGATACGGTATGAATCCAAAGGACAACATCTGTACTGCAATTAAAGCGACTTCTCCGAAATCTATAAGGTGTCTCCACCATTTCCAATCTGAAGGTATTGGTGTAATTTTTCTCCTATAGTACACTATAAATACATTACATATAAGTAAGGTTGTAAGTAAAAAGCTCATTGCATTAGGAAGATTGTAAGAAGCAGAACTAAACAAATAGTCCTTACTAATCAATCCCAAAAGATTTAAACCAAATGTCATAAGATATACAACAGTTGTAAAAAATATATATGTTCTGTACATAGCAAAAAATATAAATATTTTCTTGTATACAGGTATGCTCTTCTCATATATTAGAGATGCTAATGTTGTGGGAAATATAATAACACCCCACCCCCATCTATGCTGCTGTTTGTAAAAAGATTTATATGATTTAATAGTACTTTCATTTTCAACTGCATCACTATGAGTTGGAATATATACCTCTTCACCCTGAAATTCCCCCTTAAAACGAATAAGGGCATTCCAAAAGAATGTTGAATCATCAATACCAAGCTGTGGATCCCAATAGTGAACCTCTTTCAATGTTTTTAAATTTACAACATAAGAAGAAAATGTTTCTTTTGCACTTAAAACATTCTTTACAAAAGGCATATGTTCATACTTTTCAGTAACCCAAGTATGTAAAATTACTAATGTGAGCATTGAAGATTGAACCCTAATCAATGTAGGTACTCTCCATATATTGTTGTTTAATGTATATACAGCACTTGTGTAGTATCTTTTTTCAGGATTTTCTACTGTTAGATATTTGTAAGTAATTGCAGATAGATACTTTGGATCTGGCCTGAGGTCACAGTCACAAGTAATTAAGAGATATTTTGAAATATCCTTTCCCTCTGATTCTAGTTTCTGTACAAACTTTCTTGTTGCCCAGTTAATATTTGCTCCCTTTACTCCTGTAGCTTCTCCCTCAATATCTTTGGGATGGACATAATACTGCATACTTGCAAATTTATCTCCATATTTCTCTTTCAATATCTTGAAATTGGGTATTTGTATATCATCAGCTGTTCTTTCCTCCATAGCAACAACTACATGTATCTTGTCCGCACCAACATCACTCTTACTCCATGCTTCAAAAGATGGTTCTAAAACATCCAAACCCTCCTTGTATACAGGACAAAGATATATGTAACTTAATTCATCAAATCCTTCTTTGTTCCCTTCCTTAATCTTTGCGACAAAATCTGTATTTAAATCTCTTTTCATTCTACTTACACCAATGGCTATACCAATTACGAACTTCACTCCCCTATACATCCAATATATGATTAAGAAGGAAACATAGAAAACAAATATCCGTTCTAAACCGAATAGGCCAAGTAGAATTGGTGAAAGAACAAGTAACCAAACTAAAAACCCTGGTACAATTTCCAATGTTCTTCTTAACCATTTAGGTGTTTGAGCAGGATACCCATCTACCCTGTCTGGAGCTTTTAATTCCTCAAGTCTTGGTTTCTCGTTCATTTGTATATTAAAAGAAATTATCTTTACAAACGCACCCGACCGGAATCGAACCAGTAACCTACGCGTTAGGAGTGCGTTGCTCTATCCTATTGAGCTACGGGTGCAAGCGCATAATTATATCATTTCTAATGATTTTGTTTTAAGCGTACAAGAAATTCTTTTACTGAAGTTTCGTAAGCTTGTGGTGTTTTGTGCTCCTCTGTTTGAGATTTAAACCATGAAAAGAAAAAAGTTGAGGATACTCTAAGGGCTTCTTGTTCAGAAAAACCGCTAGCAAGAAGTATATTAACAAACTTTTCTTGAATACTTCGAAATTCTTCCATTCTATCTTTGTTGAAGATATCCTATTACAATACCTGCAACTACTCCAATACCTGTAGTAAACCCCACTATTGTACATCCACATCCATGAGCAGGATCAGGATGTTGACCTGCCACTAAATTTTTTCTTTCAAGATTGTAATATATGTTTGTCAGGATAAGGCCAATACCAAATCCCGCAACAGCCCCTATTCCTGCATATATACCAACTAACTCGAAATTAGTCTCAAGTAAGCTCTGAGTCCAAGGCTTTGATAGCTCATATGACTCTGATACGACTTGATTACCAAACATCTCACTCATTATTTCAAGTGTTCTGTTTTCTGCTTCTGAAGCTATTTCTATATTGTTACTTAATATTTCTTGGTTCACTATAGGGGCAAATTATATCACATTTCATGGTATAATAAAGGCTGCTATGAGTGAAGAAAGTATAAAAATAAAGGGTGCAAGAGAACACAATCTTAAAAACATTTCTCTTGAAATACCTAAAAACAAATTAATAGTATTTACAGGTGTTTCAGGAAGTGGGAAATCATCCCTGGCTTTTGATACTCTGTATGCAGAAGGACAAAGAAGATATGTTGAATCCCTCTCCTCTTACGCTAGACAATTTTTGGGGTTGATGCACAAACCAGATGTAGATTCCATTACGGGTCTTTCCCCAGCAATCTCAATTGATCAAAAAACTACCAGTAGCAATCCTAGGTCAACTGTAGGAACCATTACAGAAATATATGGATATCTCAGATTGTTGTTTGGTCATATAGGAAAAGCATACTGTCCAAACTGTGGAACATTGATTTCTTCACAAAGTATACAAGAAATTTCTGAACAAATATTGAAAAAAGTCTCAAAGGAAGACGCAAGATTTCAAGTATTAGCGCCATTAGTTAAAGGTCGTAAAGGAGAGTACAAGGCACTCCTATCAAAACTTCTTACAAAAGGTTTCTCAAGAGTAATTATCGATGGGAATTTGTATCACCTAGATGATGTAGAGAACCTAAATTTAGAATCTAATGTAAAGCATACAATTGATTTAGTAGTTGACAGACTGGACAGTCAAATGCTAAAAGACGACAAAGATTCGTTCTCTAAAAGACTTAACGACTCATTAGAGTTAGCTACTTCCATGTCTGATGGAGAGGTAAAAATGAAAATTGATGAAGAAGAATTCTTTTTCTCAGAGAAAAATACCTGTTTTAATTGTCAAATATCATATCCAAAAATCTCACCTGCATCATTTTCTTTTAACTCACCAGAAGGTGCATGTTCAAAGTGTGCTGGCTTAGGAAGTATAAATGAGATAGATATTACAAAAACATATAATCCTAATTTAACAATAAACGAGGGAGGAATATTCCCATGGGGAAATAGGACTACAAAAGATTCTTGGACAAAAAGAATCTTGGATAGTGTAGCGAAAGAGCATAATTTCGATCTTAAAACTCCAATTGCGAAATATCCTAAAGAGATTTTTGACTTAATATTTTTTGGATATGGAGCTAAAGATTCTTATAAAATCCTTTATACAAACAGATTCGGAAGAGAAAGAGTTTACGATACTCAATATGAGGGAGTTGTAAGTGAATTAGAAAGACTTTACAAGGAAACAGATTCTGAATTCAGAAGGGCTGAAATAGAGAAATATATGACAGAAAGAACTTGTGATATGTGTAAGGGAAATAGGCTCAAACCTTACTCTCTCGGTGTAAGAATTGGAAAGTTGAATATAATTGAGATGACAGATTTGACAATAGAAAGACTAAAAAAATATTTAAAGAACCTCGAACTAGAAGGAGGTAGTAAAGAAATTGCCAAACCAATATTAAAAGAGATAAATAGTAGATTGGAATTTCTCTCTAATGTTGGGCTAACATATATAACCCTATCTAGAAAAGCGAACACCCTCTCTGGTGGAGAATCACAGAGAATTAGATTAGCTTCACAAATTGGAACTGGACTCTCAGGTGTTTTGTATGTATTAGACGAACCTTCAATAGGGTTACATCCAAGAGATGTAGACAAACTTCTAACTTCGATTGAATCACTTAGAGATACTGGTAATACTGTTGTTGTAGTTGAACATGATGAAGAAACAATGGAAAGGGCTGACTGGATAGTCGATATTGGACCAAAGGCAGGTGAACATGGAGGAGAAATTGTAGCTGAAGGTAAGATAAAAGATATCAAGCAGTCTAACTCTTTAACTGCGAAATACCTTAAAAAAGAGCTTCAGGTAGGGCAAGAGATAGGGAGACCCCTACTACTCACAAATAGCACATCAGAGAAGCTTTCTTTGAAAGGTGTTCGTACTCATAATCTTAAAGATGTAAATATTGATATCCCACTGAAAACTTTAACCTGTATTACAGGAGTGTCAGGAAGTGGTAAGTCTTCTTTAATTAATGACACACTTTATCCTGCCTTAATGAATATAAAGATGCATGGTAAACAAATAGAGGGACAATACAACGAGTTAAATGGCGTAGAAAACATTGATAAAGTAATAGGAATTGATCAAAAGCCAATAGGAAAGACACCTAGATCTAACCCTGCAACATATACAGGCTTGTTTACATATATTAGGGAAATATTTGCACAAACCCAAGAAGCCAGAACAAGGGGATACAAGGCAGGAAGATTTAGCTTCAATGTTAAGGGAGGAAGATGCGAAAAATGTAAAGGAGACGGACAAATACGCGTAGAAATGCAATTTCTACCTGATATGTATATCCTTTGTGATGAATGTAATGGTAAAAGGTATAATAATGATGCTTTGAGTATTGACTACAAGGGAAAAAATATCGCAGATATTCTTGAGATGACCGTAGACAATGCCTTAGATTTTTTCAAAGATATTCCATCTCTAAAAAATAAGCTGAAAATTTTAGAAGAGGTTGGACTTGGATATCTCAGATTAGGACAGTCAGCTCTTACACTCTCAGGGGGAGAATCACAGAGAATTAAACTAGCAAAAGAACTTTCTAAACAAACTAGAGGGCATACTCTATACATTCTTGACGAACCAACTACAGGTCTTCACTTCTATGATGTAGACAAGCTTCTCACATTGGTAAAGAAACTAGTTTCGAAAGGAAATACTGTACTCATTATCGAGCATAATCTGGATGTAATTAGATATGCAGATTGGATAATAGATCTTGGTCCTGAAGGAGGTGAAAAAGGAGGAGAAATTGTTGCAGAGGGTAACCTAGAAGACATAATGAATAACCCAAAGAGCTGGACAGGTATGTGGCTTAAGAGAAAATTACTCTAAACTGTATACATAATCGGTTAACCACTTACATCTTGTATTTACATCAACCAATTGCTCCTTTGTAAGCCTTTCCCATGGTTCAACATCTTCGTTGTAGGCCTTGTCTAACTCCATTAATGCTTCAGGAAACCAATCATTCTCTTGACCGTTTATCATATATGTATCGAAAGCTTTCCTTTGAACTTCCCTAGCCCATTCATATGCACTTTTGGGTTTCTTTTCCTCTACAAATTGATTAAAGTTGAAAAATTCATCAAGTGGAATATCTATATCAAGTAGAATGGACCTTAAATATGCAAGATTGTTATCTCTCTGAAAGATTTTAATTCTCCATCCATTTTGTAAAGCAACCCTTATCACATCAAGACTGTATACAAATGCCTCTCTTTCTCCTCTAGTCATTAGCTTGGTATCTACTTTTTCCCCTTCCATATACTTCACCTCTCAAATATTTTACTTGTATATTATATCTCTTTTTGAAAATTTTCTTAAGTGGTGAAACTTCCGTCACCATTTTGACCCTCTTTGAATTCAGCATACCCGAGAAGACACTAGTTCAAACATTGAAAACATCTAAGAATAGGTTACTGGATAGACCTTTCCTCTTACCGATGTTCAAATATTAGATATACTAAGTATACGGATTGAGAACAAATCAGAATTAACATTGATGATATAATTTCGCCAAGTTTCACTAGTAAGGGATAGCAAATACCCACTCGTCCGCTGTTTCCTTACCACAATATATACAATTACCCTCGCCTTCCTTTGAGAAGCATCTAGTGGTTGCCTTTGTTTCGTACTTAATATTTTCCTCGCATTCTTCCCTACCACACCAATATGCCTTTACAAAGCCTTTTTTACCTTTTAATATCTTCTTAAATTCTGTATATGATGATACTTCATGGGTGTTGTTTTGAAGAATTTCGGTAGATCTTTTTAGTAAATTTTGTTGAATTTCTTCTAGCAATGCAAGGACTCTAACTCCAATTTCTCTTGAATTAACGCTGTTTTTCTCATTTGTATCTCTTCGAACAATTACTACCTCATCTTTTTCTATATCTCTTTTCCCAATTTCAATTCTAATAGGGACACCCTTCTTCTCCCACTCATTGAATTTGAAACCGGGTGATAAAAATTCTCTCTGATCTAATTCTACACCATCAACTACTTTTGAAATTTCTTCATAAAGATTTTCTGAGAACTGCAAAACTTCGTTTTGTGATTCATCATTGAAGATAGGGATTATAGCTATTTTTATAGGCGCAATTCTTGGAGGCAAAATCAAGCCCAAATCATCGCTATGAGACATTATTACCGCACCCATCATCCTCGTACTTACACCCCAACTTGTTTGCCATGGATGCTTCGTTTTACCATCATCATCTGCAAACGATATTCCAAATACCTTTGCAAAATTCTGACCTAAGTCATGGGATGTTCCAAATTGTAATGCTTTACCATCTTGCATAAGTGCTTCTACTCCATAGGTGTTTAAAGCTCCTGCAAATTTCTCAGATTCAGACTTTCTACCCGAGTATACCTCTAGTGCTAAGACTTCCTTAGCGAAGTCAGAATACATCTTAAGGGCTCTTAATACTTCTTTTTCAGATTCCCCATGGGTAGCATGAACTGTATGACCTTCCTGCCAAAGAAATTCTGTAGTTCTTAAAAATGGTCTTGTTCTTTTCTCCCATCTGACAATATTGGCCCATTGATTTATACGAAGTGGTAAATCTCTCCAAGAGGATATCCATCTTGAGAATGTATCATACATGATAGTTTCAGAAGTTGGCCTTACAACCAATTCTTCTTCTAATTTCGCTTCAGGATCCACTATTACACCCTTTCCATCTTCAGATTCCTTTAATCTGTAGTGAGTTACTACTGCACACTCTTTGGCAAATCCTTTTACATGACTTGCTTCTTTAGAGAAGAATGATTTAGGTATAAAGATTGGGAAATACGCATTCTTAGCACCACTCTCTTTAATTCTCCTATCTAATTCTTTTTGTATATTCTCCCATATAGCAAAACCATATGGTTTGATTACCATACAGCCACGAACAGAGGAATTTTCTGCTAAATCAGCTCTTTCAATGACATCTAAGTACCACTGAGAGTAATTCTCACTTCTTGGTGTAATACCTTTGTTTGACATAATGCGTGTATTTTACACTAATTATATGTTAATACACAATTCTTGGATCAAATCCCCAATGCTGAGCAGCCTTTGCAAGTGCGGATTCGGGATGTTCAACAATCCACTTCTTAATATCCCCTTTCTCCATAGCAATATCTCTAGCTTGTACCACAGCCTCTACACCGGCTTCAATGCCCCATGGATGTCCTAATGTTCCACCACCTGCTTGTATAACTAAATCTTCACCAAGTTGTGTAATTGATTCCCCTATAGTTCCAGCGTGAAGACCACCTGAAGCAGTATGCCAAACACCCTTCATACCAAACCAATTTTGACCAAGGGTAATATGCGATTCTGGTGTAATATCAGCCTGTAGAGCTTCTTGTATTAGTTTTGGTTCACCATAGTTTTCCATTTTTGTTTTAGGAGCACCACCATGTAACGAATCTACACCAAGTAGTCTCATTATCTTTGCAATAACGACCATAGACATAGAGAAATCTAATATCTCCCCCTTATCATGTACCCCAGGACCAGATTCTCTATCAAGTAAGCCATGCATTGCTCTGTGAGCATGTATAGCCAATCCAGGATTGTGTTTTCTCATGGTTTGTACTGCTGTAAAACCAGTGGTAACAACATCTATCATCATCCACCTACCACCTTCCTTCTTAATCATATCTGCCCTATCAAGCATAATATCTAAATCTGAGTGAGTAACATTACATAGATAGAATTTCTTTTTACCAGATTTCTTTTCAATATCTCTTTGTACTGCATGAACTCTCTTACATCTATCCTCAAACTTGTTAAAGTAAAGGCTTGTTAAATTTTCATCATCCTTTATACCTTGATATTCACCATTTGCAGCAGTAAAAAGAACTTTCGCTAATTCTGCTTGTTCTTTTGCTGTCCTACCTACCTTAGGTTTAGGTACTGTACAAAGCATTGGCCCACTTGGTAGTTCCATAAAGTCTCTAACTCCCTTAATACCAAACATTGGTCCAGGAAAGCTTTTGACAAGACTTTCAGGAAATCTTACATCGATAAGTCTAAATGCTTTAAGCATTTTCATACTATCAATATTTCCTGCAATTCCTGCTAATATCCCTGACATATTACCCTCTTCAAAGATTTCCTTCTTATATGCTATCTTGAATGTTTTTGTTTTAGGATCTAAATCATATGCGATAGCTTTAAGTTTGTCAGCCATTTTTATACCGGAGTTTTTACCTGCATATACCTCAGTCCATGTACCTGTTGAGCTTTCAGCTGCACAACTTGCTGCAGCATCCTCAAACTTATCATCAGAGATACCATCTGCCAATTCAATATCTAGGTATGTAATTAAGTAATCTTTGTCAGGATTTTTTGGTTTCCAACCTTTAGGGGCTAGATAATCGAGCTGAACAGCCACGGGCAGTAAAAAAAACAATTTAATTGTTCTTTAATTCTACATTAGGCTCATCATTCTGTAAATCAAAATATCTTTGTAAATCAGAGAGGATTTCTTCTTCTTTCAAAGTAAAATCTGATTTACTTAAAATCCATTGATGATTTGTTGCATGATTGGAAAGAATTTCTTCTAATACAATATTTTGGTCGTCACTCATCGTAGAACCTGCGAGAAGAATACCTCCCTCACTTGGATGCTCTCTTAAAATAACTTCTTTTAATATCTTTGATCCCAAAACTTCATTGCCAAGATTTTCGTCTAATATTACAAAAGGAATAAGGCCCTCAGAGTATATTTGTTCTAAAGCAAAAAGTACTTCTTCCTCCATTTCACCCTCTGTAACCATTAATATTTTCGCAGGGGATAACCTACTTGCAAAGAGTTCATAGTCCCAAGCCTTATGTTCATCATCATCTACTATTAGAAAGGCCAATTTCTCTTGGAGAATAGCTTTATTCATATCTTTTGTAATCGATATTAGTATTATAGGATATCATAATTCTTTTATCTCTACCACTTGAAAAGTCTAGTAATAATTGGAAATTACCGTATTAGTTTGTATTCTAAATTTGTCTCTATCAAGTATTCACTACATACTTCCTCTATATCATTTGGATGCGCTCCACACCCTACGCACCAATCACTCCCTTCCACAATACTTTCTAATATTTCTCTTTGCCCATCAATACAACCATTTCCATCTGGAAGAACAATTCCCCTTTTCACTTCAGAAGAATCGAGTGCTTTCATAAAGATATCAGTTCCTACACAATAGTGTTTACCAAGGTATTGTTCAAGTATTATTAATGGAATTAACCCTTCTCTTGAAGATTGTAATATTGCTTCTTGCAGTTCAAAAAGCATATCTCCCTCTGAAATGATAATTGGTATTTTATCGTTGTATTCAAAATATCTTATAACTTTAGCTTTCTTGGAAGGTTTAATATTCACTATTATTGGAGAGAATCTGGACAGTAGATCTTGATTCATTCACTCTCTTTTCTTCACCTTATATACTCAAGGGTTTGCACTAGTCAAAGATAGCACACGAAGAATAAGAAGCAAAGGAAAGTTAGATGCATAAATAATTAATATCGGGATGACCTGATTTGAACAGGCGACCTCTACGTCCCGAACGTAGCGTTCTAGCCATCTGAACTACATCCCGGAATTACATCCTTTCTACTACATTAATACCTAAGATATTTAATCCATGCTGCATTGTTTTTGCTGTTGCATCAACAACTAAAAGAAGATTATCTTTATCTTCAGAATCTAAAATTCTTACATTTTGATAGAAAGAATTAAAAGCTTGAGCTAAGTCAAACAGATATGAGGCAAGTGTACTAGGAGTATAGTTTACAGACGAGCTTAGCAGTGTGTTTTGATATCTGACAATTTGCCTAATTAATCCCTCTGTTTCAACCGCTAGGGAGAAATCAGTGGAGAATGAACTCAAAAGATTCTGACTCTCAAGTAAAGATTTGGATCTTGCGTATACATAAAGAAGATATGGACCTGTATCACCATCGAAGCTAATAGATTTGTCGAAATCAAAAACCACATCTTTACCTACTGATACTTTCAAAAATGCATATTTGATTGCCGCTACTGCTATTCTATCGCTTTTTTCCTCTATTTCCTCTGGAGCAAACTTTCCTGTTTCCTTCATTAGTTCAGAGACCTTCTCTTTTGTTTCATCTAACAACCATTCCCCTCCAATTATCTTACCTTTCCTGCTTGACATTTTTTCTGCCCCAGGGAGCTTAACCATACCATGAGGGAAGTGCTTAGACCTATTAGCAACCTCAGGTTCTATTTGCGAAAGAGCCTCTAAAACCACTTTAAAGTAGGCCGATTGTTCATCGGCAGTTATCATTATGGATTCGTCTAACTCCCTCTCTTCAAACTTCTTAAATGCCAAAGCAAGCTCCTTTGCTTCATAGGTTGGAAGTCCTTCTTTGTTTATAAACACTCTGGTGTGAAGTCCCTTTGATTCGTCACCCTTAAATATTACTGACCCATCATCCTCTTGGAAAACACTCTTACCGTTGGGCTTTGTATTTTCTTCAACTATTTTCAATCCAATATCACTCATTGCGCTTTCTAGGTAGTAATTATCAAATTTGGTTCCTGTTCTAGCATAAATTCTTTCAAAGTATTCCATACACCACTCTTTCCCAAGCATATACCACTCTCGCATTCCTATAGATTCAAAATCATCAAAATGTTCTTGAGTCTCAATTGAAGGGATATAGAATGAGAAAATATAGCTATTAATCTCCCTTATCTCCGCTATTGCCTTTTCTTCTTTTAAATCATCATAATGATTAAACCCGAGCATGTATGCATCTCCAAGATAGGATACTCTTTCTGAGAGTTCTTTCTCTTTGAGATCAACAAAGGAGATACCATCCTTTTCCAAGAGCAACTTTAAACCATACATTGTTTTAGCAACATGTAATCCTACATCCCCTTGATAGTTGGCACGATATACTTGGGCTCCTAGAGCCTCTTGTAGCCTTGCAAATGATTCTCCAACCATATTGGTATACAAATGCCCAATATGAAGTGTTTTAAAGGGGTTGGGGTCTGTGTATTCAATCATGCATTTCTCACCCCTCCTTGTATTCATTTTAAAATATTCAGAGCCTTTCTGAGATATTTCTTGTATTCGATTAAGAAGGAACTTCTTTGAAAGGTAGAAATTAATAAAGCCAGGACCAGCAACTTCGACCTTCTCGAGATCCTCTCCTAATGGATATATTTCTTGAATTTTTTGAGCTAATTCTCTGGGAGATAGGTTTAAATCCTTTGATACCTGAAGTGCAATATTCGAAGTGAAGTCCCCACGGCTTAAATCTTGTGGCTCTTCTACAACAATATTATCTATATCCAAACCCAGATTATTTAATATTGTTCGAAGATTTTCTGTAATTTCTTCTTTTATCTTTATCATATTCACAAAGTATACTACAAAAACGCACTCGGAAGGAGTCGAACCCTCAACCCTCGGTTCCGAAGACCGATGCTCTATCCAATTGAGCTACGAGTGCACCACGTACTCGGACAGAATCGAACCCAAAGAGTCGAAAGTTTTCAATGTTTCACTACTTGGGTGGCCGAATTTATTCTTTATTCCAGCAGAACATATGACATATGTTGGGGAAACAAATTCAAGGAAAGTTTCACTAGATGAAGTTTTGGAACAGTGATGTCCAGCTTTGAGGACATGATATTTGTTCGAGATTATTTTTTCCTTTAGAAGAATTTTCTCAACTTCTTTTTCGCTATCACCCATTAGAAGATATTTCTTCTCTAAAAACTCAAATTCCATTACTAACGAGTCATTGTTTATGTTGTTATTCCAAGGTTTTATACATTCCCCCTTATTATATTTTTCAACTCTAGGCCATATAATATTTATATTCAGCGATTCGAGACTTATAGAATCACCAGCGAAAACTTCTCTAATATTCACACCACTTTGTAACAAAGACTTATAGCTATTGTTTTCATAGCATACAGGATAGTAAAGAATTTGACCCACTTCGTAATTTTCTAGAACATACAGAAATCCTTTAATATGGTCTTCATGAGGATGAGTTAATACAAGGTATTCTATTTTCCTATCAAAGAAAGGCATATATTTAGGCAATTCATAAAGAATTGATCTATCAGGGCCACCATCTATTAGTACCTGAACATTTCCATTCTGTATTAAAGTTGCATCTCCCTGCCCTACATCTAAGAATACAACTAAATTTTGAGGCTTTTGGTTTATAAAATATAGGGAAAACAGTAATAGCCAAAACAGTATCCCAAAGAATTTACCTAATAATACTTTTGGATTTTTTAAGGTAGTAATTTTCATCTGATATAGGATATTTTAACAAACAAAGAAGGATAAGGAGGAACAATATGAGAAATGAAATCTTAGTTGCATTAAATTGTACCTCTAAAGGTCTTATTCTAGAAGATATTTCAACAATATATTTAAATATATTGAGCTGTACATATGGTAGAAAAAAGAAAAATTGAAACTTAGAAGAAAGAATATTAAGGGAGATAGATACGAGTCCAAAATAGATTGTACTTCGTATAACTAGTGTTGCTAGAAGGTTACTTATTATCGACACTATAGAAACCTTACCGAAGAAATATATTACAACAGGTAAAGTACAAATTGCACAGGTTAATGTTGGTATAAAACTATCTTTGATCCAATTTGATTTATAACTGAAACACTTTGGTAAAAAGATGAGTCCTAAGGTAGCACTGGATGATAATAAGAAACCGATATCATAAAGAATAAAGGGGTTAAGAATGACAAGAACAGTTATACAAAATATTATTAATACGCCTTTAGAAACATCTCTACCAAGCAATATTGCAAAGAAATATATACTACTCATAGTTGATGCTCTAACTATTGATGAGGATAATCCCGCAAAGATTGCGAAGATCCAAATTATGAAAATCTTCAGAAAATATACAAACCTACTCCTTAATTTTCCAAAAATCGTATCTACAAAGGATGCTAGTAGTGAGACATTGTATCCTGAAGCAGAAATTATATGAGAAAGACCAGATGCTTGTAATGAGGAATTGAATTTTTCTGTAAATACTCTTTTACTTCCAAAGAGAATTCCAACTAAAAGAGAACTCTCTGGTTCAGAGATGCTTTTGTTTACAATCCTTTCTACTCTAGATCTTATATTTAATATGTTTAATCTTTTGTTTGAACAATCATACTTCCCTATTTCCAATATACTATATATTCCTTTCCTATAAAGATATTTTTTGTAATCAAAATCTTCAAAACTCTTCGGTTCCACAAGTTTTCCTTGTATAAAGCAGTAATCTCCAGGATGTATCACGCTATACTCCTTACTTTTTAGTAATACATTTCCCAGGTTTCTTTGCTTTGGTTGAAGAATATATCTACCCTCCCCCTCTTGCGATATAATACTGCCACTCAAAGAGACTTCTTTGCCAATGAAACTTTGGATATTTTGAACTTCCCTTACCTTCTTAGAAGAAATGTACGATAGAGAGAAATACAACAAAAAGGCTAGTATAGAAGATATTAGGAAGGTTGATAATAATTTTTGAACAGTACTTCCCGCCCCTTGTGAAACCAAGAAAGCTCCAAAGAGTATGAATAGAATACAGACTTTACTAAGAATTGGAGAGGAAATACCCTGATAGATACCCTCTTCAACTGATTTAATAGATAAAAGGGTGACAGTTAGAATTGTAAAACAGGATATTAGTATTCCAAAGTCCTTGCAAAACAGTATTAAGGTAAGAATTCTTCGTAAAAAGTACTTTATGGCCTTTATAAACATATCTGGTCTTTGAATTTGTCAAATGTAGCCTGCCCTATTCCACTAACATTCATAATGTCTTCTAATTTTTCATATGGCCTACCATCGATAATCTTCTGTGCGGTAGAGGGTCCTACACCATTTAAGGTCTCTAATTGTGTCTTACTTGCACTATTTATACTTATACAATCACTCTCCTCTTCTCCAGGCTCTACAGGAGGTTTAGGTTCAGTTATATTAGTAATCTCTTTAGGTAATTTGAAGTCTATTATCTGGCATATGGAATCCTCTTCGAATGGTATATATACCTTAGAGTTATCTGTAAGTAATGTTGCTAGATTCACTCTCATAGAGACATACTTTTGTGCAAAACCGTCAACAAATCCGTTTGCCTTCTTAACAAGATCCACTACCGCGCTATCCTTTTCTAGACAATATACTCCTGGCTTCTTTACAGCTCCTGATATATCTACACGTATTGGACATAGTTCTCTCTCTTCATCCTTTTCTATTAATGGTTGTTCTATTTCCGTTTTTTCTTCTTCTACAATACCTATATCTACAACCTTTTCCCCCTTTATTTCTTCTAATATTACTAATATATCTTCCTTACCCATGGATGCTACTACAAAACCACAAAGAAAACCTAAAAGAAAAAAAGAGGAAAGGACTAAGATGTTTTTTGTTTTAACAGAGGATTCCATTTACACAATTGTAAATGGTACTTATGAAGTAAAAATGAATATTAATATCCTCTAGCGCGCCTATTCTGTAATTTGTATGCTATTGATTACAATTTTGTTTAAGGGCCTATAGCTTTCGTTTGTCTCTGCTTTCGAAATAGCATCAACAACAGAGAACCCGCTTGTGACTCTTCCTATTACAGAATACTCTCCGTTGAATTCACTTTTGTCGGAATTTGGAAGAACTATGAAAAATTGCGATGCATTTGCCATTCCTACTGTGTAATCAGAAAAGTTTTCTCTCGTATTCTCTAGGCCTACTATATATCCCGGATCTCCATTACCATCTCCCTTCGCATCACCTGTTTGTATCACAAAATCTTTTATTACCTTATGAAATGTTAATCCTTCGTAGTATCTTTCACTTATTAGAAATAGTAGACTGTTAACATTTTGAGGTGCTTTATCTTCGTACAAATCGATATTTATATCCCCAATGTTTTCTACTTTAATAGTAATGCTGTAATCAACACCCTCTTGTAGAAACTGCCTAGGTTGAGTATATGATCCCCTGTTATTAGTAAGGGGGCCTGTAGGCGAATACAAACCTGAGTTTAAAGAGAACATTATTATTACGCTTACAACAAGAAGTGCAAATGCTAAAAAAAGAAACTTTTTGTTATCTCCCAATGCCTCTTTTACTCCCATATATTTTATTTAAAAAATTATTTAGCCCACCAGAAAGGCTGTTTCTCGCCATCATTGAACCATTTTCCATGTCTCATTATTTGATCCATACTTGGACCAGCACTAATATAGTTTATATTAACACTTGAAAGATATGGTGTTAAGTATGGTAGCTTCGTTGTGAATATGAATTTGTATTGAAGATATGGATTTTCTACGCTACCAGAAAATGCAGAATATTCATTTTCTTTTATAGGAGATATAAAATGTATATCCTTAATTCTTGAAGAATCTTGGCTAAGAAGGAAAAGTGTTTCAAGGTTTGTTTCATTATCAATATACAACTGTATTGGTATATGCTCTCTTTGCCATTTATATATTTTTACATTTTCACTAAATCCTCCCAAAGGAAATTCTCCTATCCAATCTTTAATTTCCAAAAGACCCGTTACTTTGTTAATCTGAGTAACTTCTCCCTCTAATATGTATTTCTTACCCTCTATCTCCTCTTCTAGAACAATAGTTTCACCAACATAAAGGTTTTGAATATAGTTTGAAGACATACTACCTTCCTCTCTTATATATATACTCTTGTTTTCAAGTGAGGAGAATGTTGAAGGATTTTGTAATTTAGCAATAAAGGATGGTTTAAATGTATATCTCCTATTACTGACACTAAATACGGAGTATACGTCTACATTCTCATCTTCAGATATCCTAAAGTTCTCTATAGTACTATTATTAGCTGCTTGTTCATCACTACACCCCATTCCAATATTGTAATCACCAACATTATTCAACGAACTAGGTATTTGGGCAGTAGATTTGTTTCCATTTAAATATACAGATATAGATCCATCTTCTACCTTTAAAGCAACATGATTATCAATGTTTTGTATATATGAATCATCAGAGAGGATCTTCCTATTTTGATTTTCTACCGATATCTTACCCTCCAATGTACTGTACATAGATATATCACCTATTCTTAACAGACATGAGTATGAATTTGTTTCAGGTTTAAACCAAAGATCTGTATATTTTAGATTTTCTAAAGAATAATGCCCTTGTGAATTCTCTAATATTGTCGTATTCAAAGACTGCAAACCTGCATCTATGGGATTCTTACTTATATATATCTCTTCTTCTTTATCTCCTTTGTAAAGGAAAGATATTAAATCATATCCAACAAGAGAACCACTATCGGTAGTAAGATATATTCCACCATCCTTCTCTTCAATTTGAGGTGTTAGTTTAGAATTGTATATCCACTCCCCCCATTTATTTCCTTCATTACTACTTCTGTATGTTAGGTACACATTTGCATATTGAGAATTAGAGACAACCTCATAGCTTGTCAAAAGCCTATTGTATGCCCTTAACATTTCAATATATCCGAAAATGCTTGAATTCCCCCCAAGTATAATTGAGCCTAGAGTGTTTTGAGTACCAAATACAACTGGTATTTTTTCTTCCTTACCATCGATATAAAGGTGGATTTGACTATTATTCAAATCAAATATTACTGCAACATGATTCCATTTGTTATATTCAACAATCATATTTGAATCGAAAGTTTCTCCATTACTATTTTGGAAAGAATATTTTCCATTCTTTACTATTAAATTTCCAAGGTTTGATCTAAAGATATTTTCTTGTATATTTTCATCCCTGTATCTCTGATATTTCCAAAGCTCAATAGTGAAGTATGAGCTACTTGCAGAGTTAATATTATACGTCTTAGACTGGCTATCTACTCCAACAGGAAGTTTTTCTAATTTTTCCTCTACCAATATGCCCAACTTAGAGAATGGTACATGCTTATCTCCTGTTGCTGACCCAAAAGCATTCCAATATATATTCTCTAAGATAGCACTACCCCCTAGAGGCAATACTCCAGAGATATATTCTCCGCTAAGAAATTCCTTAAGTCTAATTGAATATGTTTGATCTTGGATGGTTCTATCATATACACCCATATCGAATGATAAACTACTGTCATGAACTATACTTGGATCTATCCTTATAGGGAAAACTCTTTCCTCACTTAGTAGCCAATTGGCATCCAATATTAACTCATATATATATTCATTCTCCTTCTCCGTTGCCCTTATATCTACGAATACATTACTTGTCTTGTTTCCCAAAGCATCTACAGCAAATTCAGGTAAAAAATGTGCGAAATAGTTACCCTGCCCATCTGTTAGATACTGCGTACCCGAAGGAAAGCCTGGAAGACTTGTAATACTTCTCTTGAGCTCAAGTCCTTCATCTAGTGTAATCCTAAATACATACCTGTTTGCAGGTAATATGCATTCCTTTTCATTACACTCAGAAGTATATTCAGGTAGCTCATTTAAAATTATTTCTTCTTTAAGACCTTTACCTTCTACTATTTGATATTCAATATCTATACCTTTGTATATGCCTCTTGAAACAATTGTATCCTTAGAAACAGCTTGAGAATCGTCCCCATATATATTTTTCCCACTTTGAACAAGCTCTATACTCTTTCTAAGTTCCAAATCTTCGAATTCTTTTCCTGCGATGCTAGAGATTGTCTCATCATATGATATTGTTTCAAGCCTAAGCTCTAAACCTAATTTCTTTCTTTCAAGTCCTAAGTAATACTTTATTTTCTCCCATATATTTCCTTTTGTTTCTTCAAAAGGATTCTTGTAGGACTTTACACTTTCAAACCTTATATATTCCCCATCTATGAAATCTACACTAAATTTTGGATTAACATTTCTAAAATATGTACCTCCTTCTTGAGCTTTAACAATATTGCCATTTTCCCTACTAGAGGTTTTCTGTATTAAAAAGAAAATAGAGAAGATTAGAAAGATACCTATTAAAAGGTACCCACTACATATGAGTACTTTCTTAAAAGTATATTTCTTTTTCATTTACTATAGCCCCCTGTTATAGTTTAGAGAGATGTCACCAACCCTTACATAATAATTCTCTTTCGAATACATAGAGAGTCGTAATGTACATGAATCACCTGCTTTCTTACATTGCGTAATATCTACTGCTTTAAGGGTCATTCTTTCCCATGCTCCAGGCATCTTACTTATACCGTTCTTTGTCTCTGTATCTATACCGCTATCTCCCATAAGGGCTATTTCTACTTTATTGTTTGTAATTGATGCAGAATTCTCTGTCATAAAGTCCAAAGCTATTGCATCTTCTTTCCAACTTACAAAGTCACTTGGTAGCGTGATTCTTACTAATATATCGTAATCTTGAAGTGTTTCTCTGTCTGATTTCCATTCGTAGTAATTCTTAAATACTCCTCCCGTATTTATAGCATCAGAGGTCATTCTCCCATGATTATCACTTCCATCAGCATATAGGATTGCTCCACTATATTCAGGAGATATTACTACGTTAGATGTTAAATCTCCCATTTCTACCCAATTTATTCCATCATTAGAAAATTCTAACCTCTTCTTTTCAACGTTATACCTTATTCCTCCCTCACTACTACCACTTCCAAGCCTAATGGTGCCTTTTGTATATATATCATTCCATCTATTACCACTATTTCCTATATCAGAGAACATACCAGACGTGTAAAGTGTACCTGAGGTTGTTAGACCATCTTTTGTTACCGCAAAATTGTCACTAACTCCTAAAAGTATATTGTTTAATGAGTACTCTTTCGTTGTAGTATTAGAGCCTACATATGTAAAAGATACAACAGACCACCCACTACCCGTTTCTGGTAGCACCTTCACAATATTATTGTTTGTATTCTCTATGTACATTTCAAGATATGTAACTCCATTTACATTGTTTATCCTTACTTTCGAGAAATTGTTACCTCCTGAAATGAAGTTTGAGATAATGTTTATATTAGATTCACTCCCCATTCTATTTACTTCTAATACAGAATTTTGAGATGATCCCAGACTTGTATTACTTATTCTAATTCTCCCAAAGGCTTGGTCAGAATCAGCTTTTGCAACACGATACCATCCTGCTTGACCAGTGATAGTGCCCACTGCATTTCCAACAGGAGCATTAATTGATGCCAGGGTCCCTTGTATCTCTTTTATCTGTTTTTCATGTTTCTGGAGTTCTTTCATGTTTAGGACGCTGATCAGCTCATATACTACAGAAAGTATCTCTCCGTTTTCCCTATACCTTACTAACTCTGGAATATATTTCTCTACCTCTTCGGCTATTAAACCGAATGTTTTTGGAGTACCTGCAGAATCTGTTTTCCAGTTAAAACTAGTTGGTCTAAGGTTGTAAATTAGACTACTATCTATTTCTAAATCTGTAATATTCTTTTTGTAAACCTGACTCGAAGCAAATGTTGATATACCACGGAATCCACCTGGAGTATCAATTTCAATATATGTACCCGCAGAAAAATATTGTCTAAAGGTGAACCATGCAGTACTTGATATATGATTAAATCTTCCATAATACTTTACAGTTAAGTTCTCTGGAGGAGACAATACACCAAGTCCAACATTACCATGAGTATTGTTACCATATCCTAAGATTACAGGTTGGCTTACAAAATAGTTTAAAGCTGCAGGATTAGTATTTGAGTCCATAATTAACCATGATTCTGTTGACTTTATAGATGCATTACCACCTAGTCTACCAAGGCTTAATGTTGACCCAGCAGTTGGAGTTGCAATATCAACATTACCATTACTATTTATATACATTCTTTGGATCACAGTACCAGACGAGTTTGAAGTATAGAAGCGCATAAGACCAGGAGCAATACCATTTCCAATGGTTCCTTCTGTATCAAAATGTATTCTTGTTGATTCAGTCCAAGCAGGGGTGCTACCTGCATATGCATAACCCCTAAAATATGCAATATCATCACCAGAAACTATAGTTGTAGGAGCAGCTGTAGTACCCCTCGATTTTCGCAATACATAGCTTGGAGCCGAAACATCTGTTGTAGATCTTTGTTGATAAACAATATTTGCACTTGCATCTACCATAAAAGTCATAGATGTGTCACCAACAACTATATCACCTGCTCCGATACCAGTTATTCCAGTGGCGCAACTTGTATCAGTAACTTCCACACATAAACCAGTACCTCCAACTATTTGAACTTTCGAACTTGGAGATGCAGTTCCAATTCCAACGTTACCCTTTACTATTAAATCGTTTCTACCAGGGTCTCCGTATGCATATGAGTCGGAGATTAGAAGACCCCCTAGTTTTACACCACTAGCTTGCCCATCGTTTAAAATTTGTAGGTATCTGTGGGTTGAGTTAGCTCCTACATGCAAACTTACATTCCCTGTAATAGTTGACCCAAGTCTCATATGCCCATCCACATCCAATTTGTAGGATGGAGAGGATACTCCAATTCCTAAATTCCCACTACTATCCAAGGCCATTCTAAATACATTTCCATTAGTCCAAAAACCGAAACCATTAGCAACACCACCAGGACTACCAGTATAGTTATATTTTATTGCACCATGTGCAGCATTAGTTGGCATTGAAAAGTTTATATTACTTGAATATGAGCTTCCACCAGGCATTAATTGTAAATGGATATTACCTGAATTCTCAAAAACTGCGGCATCATTCATTAGTTGGCCTCCTACGTCCATACCTCCTCCAGCACCACTATCGGCCCAACGCATATGGAAGTTTGAGGCAGGTGTATCTACACCAACACCAAACCTACCATTTCCCTTCATTACTACCCGGACAGTAGGAGTAGTTCCAGTAACAAAAACAATGTCCTTAGATGCACTTGATCTTGCTTGTATAACAAGATTTGCATGTGTTCCAGTATCAAATGGATATGGATTTCCTGCCGCATTTGTAGTCCTATATATTCCAGAGTATGAACTACCAGTAATAAACCCATCAGAGTATGATCTTGAATTATTAATATATATTGTTTTACTAGTCCCAGTAAATAAAACATCTCCATCTAGGACAAGTGTCTGCGCAGGAATAATTGATATATTCCCACTTGTATTAGCTATTTCAGAAGATGCTCCTGCGATATCGATAGTTGCCTGAGGAGTAGTAGTACCAATACCAAGCCTTTTGTTTACGTTATCCCACCAGAGGTTGTTGTCTCCTGCTATCGTTGAAGTACCACTCCAGAATGTAACTTGTCCTGCAACACCAGTACCACTTGCTACACCTGCATCTGCAGGGGTTCTCCACCTTAATTCGCCTGTACCATCATTTACCAACAAGCTATTTGTTACATGGCTCGTTGGCCATGTATACGCAAGGTTATTAATTCTTACTAGATCACCACTACTGTTTACTTGAAACTGACTTGAACTGCCTACAGAGAGTAATGATGTAGGACTACTATTTCCAATACCTACATTACCTTGGCTTATAATTAGGTTTTGGGCAGGAATTATAGTTATATCTCCTATAGCATTGGAGATATTTGCACTACTACCACCTATATCTAATTTTGCACTAGGAGTAGCTGTACCTATACCCACATTACCGCTACTATCTATGGTAAATAGTGTTTCTGTATTGTTGTAGTTATCTACCCTAAAGTATCTACCACTTGCACCAGTCATATCAAAAAAGAATGTTGCGGTAGCAACACTGTTTCCACCAAGTACTAAGTTATCACTTGTAGATGTTAGATATGTGAATGATCCTGCATCCGTCCAAAGAGACGAAGATGCTGCATTAAGCATAGTTGGGGCACTAGCATCACACCCACTATCCCAATATATATTTCCACCGGTACTATACAAACAACCCTCACCAGAAGCAGGAAAAAGATTTCCTGAAGAGGGTAATCCGGCGAATGGTTCTATGTACAAAATACCATCTGAAGAGAGATGCATATCTCCCCTGTTATCTACATCAAAGACCTTGTTGCTCCCCTTATACCCTTCCAGAATACTTCCTGTCCCATCTTGAATTAATTGAAGTATAGAATTACCAAAATTGCTTGCATCAGCTTTAAATGTAACAAGTGGCCAGTCTGTTGCTCCACCATAGTTTGAATATACCGAAAATCCAGTTCTAGATGATGTACCGTGTATCCATGCCCTATTAAGGGTTGTATCTAAGCCAAAATTTGAAAGTGTTGCAATACCACTTGTTTCAAGAAATTGTGAAGGACTATGACTATATGATGAAATATCATCTGTACCCCAAAGAGAACTTGCAGTACCAGTTGAGATATCTAACCACACACCAGCAGAATACAGTTTTAATCCCCCAGTAGTAGTGTCATAGTAAACCATACCATCACTACCGGAATATCCACTTGAATTTGCTGCATTTTCAAATTTGAATGCACCTCTTGCCATTTCAGAGTATTTAGATCTAATTGCAAAAGCATTAGCTTGTAGATACATTCTTGTAAAAGTTTCTGTAAATGTACTATTTCCTGCAGGAGAAAACCCTATTTCAACATATATAGTGTTTTCATTTTGAATCATAGAGTCCAAAGTTGCATGAGAGCCCGCTGTAATAGAGCCAGAACCTAAAGAAAGTTCAAATACACCTCCATACTGCCCTATCTCTTTATCTGCAAAGGTTTCTGTTAGAAAGAGTGTACCTCCGCTTGAAGCAGAATAGTATTTTACTTGGAAATCACAGGTATCAGCACCTGCCTGTACACATGCAGGACTACCTGTAGTAACATTCATTCCCTCATATCCGGAATCATTTCTAACTATTTTTCCTTGGAAATTTATAGTCGAAGGCATCTGAGCTTGAGCCTTTTGAGAGCTAAAATAGGCGACAACAAAAAGAGGGGTAATCAACAAAATGAATACAAATTTTGCTATTTTCGAGCAGTTCAGTTTTATCATGTTTTACGAGCAGTGTTTTATCTCGAAATACAGGCCTTTTTGGGCATATACTTCGATAGCAAAATGATAGTAGAAATGTATACATTTGTCAAAGATTGTAAAGCCAAAAATTACTACAAAATAATACTTACAATCTTGTTTGGAACGTATATTATTTTCTTAATATTTTTATCAGATAACCAAGTACTTAGAGTATTGTCTGATAAAAGCTTTTCTCGAATACTCTCCTCTGTTTCTTGAGAAGAAAGTAACAATCTACCCCTTACTTTCCCTTGTATTTGTACAGGAATTTCAATTTCTTCGTCTTTCAAAGTATTTTTATCTACTTCTGGCCATAATTGATCATGGACCGAAGATTTTAACCCTATAGTTAGGGCCCAAATTTCTTCTGCAATATGTGGTAGCATCGGAGCACTTACTATAAGTAGTTTGGTTATATCTTCTTTATCGAATTTTTCTTTTGAGTGTTCGTTATAGAACTGCATAAGGGCTGCAACTGCTGTATTGAATTTGAAATCAGTAATATCCTTCTCTATTTTGTATACAAGTCTGTTTATAGCGACTTTTATCTGTTCCTCACTCTTTTCTACCTTTGAGTCCCAAGCTGAAAGCAAGAACACAAAGTATTTTGAAACAAATCTCTTTACACCTTCAATGGTTCTTGTACTCCACTCAACATTTCCATCGTATGGACCCATAAACATCATATATGCACGAGTTACATCTGCTCCGTATCTCTCTACTAACTCATCCGGCCCTATTACATTTCCTAAAGACTTAGACATTTTCACTCCACCCTCTCCTAGCACAACTCCATGTATAGATCTTGATGCATATGGCTCTTTGTCTCTGAGATATCCTAAATCAAAGAGTACTTTATGCCAGAATCTGGAATAAAGGAGGTGTAAGGTAATATGTTCTTGACCACCCTCATAGTGATCTACCGGCATCCAATAGTCACTATTTTTTCTATTTACAAATTCTTCTACATTCTTAGGGTCACAATATCTAAGGTAGTACCAGCTTGAACCAGCCCAATTGGGCATAGTATCTGTTTCTCGCTTTCCTGGGCCCTTACATTTCGGACATTTTGTATTTACCCATTCTTCAATGTTTGCCAAAGGAGATTCTCCTGTGTCGGTGGGTTCATATTTTTCAACTTTTGGTAGTTCTAAAGGTAATTCCTCCTCTGGAATTGGTACCATACCACATTTTTCACAATGCACAATTGGAATTGGTTCGCCCCAGTAATGTTGTCTTGAGAATATCCAATCTCTTAAGTGGTATCTGGTTATAACATCACCAATATTTTTCTGCTTTATATACTCTCCTACTTTTTCTCTAGCCTCTTCACTTCTTAATCCATCTAAGAAGTCTGAATTAAAGACTCTACCTTCCCCCTCATACACTTGTTCCAGAGATGAAATTTCTGCTCTTTCACCTTTCTCACCTTCAATTACTCTTTTAACAGAGATTCCAAATTTCTGAGCGAATTCAAAATCTCTACTGTCATGAGCAGGTACTCCTACTACCATTCCAGTGCCAACTGTTGTCAAAACAAAGTCTGCAACATATATTGGCAATCGAGAATTGGAAATGCTATTGATGCAATATAAGCCTGTAAATACGCCTGTTTTCTCTTTAGTTTCAGAGAGCCTCTCTAGTTCAGATTTCTTTATGCTTTCAGAAATGTATTCTTCTACATTCTTACGCTCACTTTCATTCATTAAAGGTAAAAGCTTTTTTAATATCTCGTGCTCTGGAGCAATAACTACAAAAGTAGATCCAAATTGAGTATCTGGCCTCGTTGTAGATACTTTAATAATCTCCTCGCTATTTTCAACCTTATACTCGATATCATACCAGACTTTTCTTCCTATCCAGTTTCTTTGCAACGCTTTTACACTGTCAGGGAAATTAACTAAATCTAATTCATCATCTAATCTGTCAGCATATTCAGTTATTTTAAGCACCCACTGGCTAATATTTCTTTTTTCAACTGTTTCACCGCATCTTTCATGTTTTGAGTCAACAACTTCCTCATTTGCACACCCCACCTTACATTTCGGACACCAGTTAATTGGCATTTCGGACTTAGTGGCTAAACCCTTCTCAAAAAGCTTTAAAAATATCCATTGAGTCCATTTATAATAGCTTGGATCAGTAGTATTTACCTCCCTATCCCAATCAAATGATATTCCTAAGCTTTTAAGTTGTCTTCTGAAGTTTTCAATATTTTCTTTTGTAATATCTTGGGGAGGTCTTTTTACCTTTATAGCGTAGTTTTCAGTAGGTAAGCCAAAAGCATCCCACCCTATCGGATACATTACATTAAAGCCTTTCATACGCTTTAATCTTGCAACTGCGTCCATCATTGAGTAATTTCTAGTATGCCCAATATGCATACCTGGACCAGATGGATATGGGAATTCTACTAAAAGGTAATATTTAGGCATATCTAAGAGAAGATCCTTTGCACTGTAATTCATTTCAGAGAACCACTTTTCTTGCCACTTACTCTCAAATTCCTTTGGATTGTATTTGTAAGACATTTGAAGATCTACTCATATTAGATATATGCTTGATATTTTACTCTAAATGATATGTTTTGCAAAGCATTGATACAAAAGCGTTTTACAAGGCTGTGAAAATTTCTTAACCTCCCAAAGCAATCGTATCAAATATTGAAACGATTGGTGGACCTGAGGGGATTCGAACCCCTGACCCCATCACTGCCAGCGATGTGCTCTAAACCAACTGAGCTACAGGCCCCTATACTTCTTGGACTCAGCCGGATTTGAACCGGCGACCTTCGCAATGCGAATGCGACGTTCTCCCAGCTGAACTATGAGCCCAAAATCTTTGAATTATATCACAATTACCATGCAGTATATGGTAGAGGATTTATTTGAGAATTGTAACCAGAACCTCTTCTTAGTTCGAAGTGTAGGTGTGGTCCTGTAGATCTACCAGTAGAACCCATTTGTCCAATTGCTTGACCTCTAGATACACTTTCACCAGACCTTACATATATGTTCTTTAAGTGTGCATACCATGTTGTATATCCATTACCATGATCAATTTGAATAGACCATGCATATCCACTACCACCCCAAGTAGAACCTAGTGGCGGACATGTACCTGCACATCCTGCAAAGATTACAGTACCTCCAGCAGGAGCGATAACATTGGGTAAATTCCTATCAGCAATGTCAATCCCTCTATGAATTGTTCCTTTATAGTATTGGGAAATCTTTGCAGTACCACCTGCAACTGGCCATCCTAGGAATCTTCCAACATTTGGATCTACTGGCGCACTCGATCCTGCACCTGAGTATGAACCTGATGTATATGTTCTTGGAGCACTAGCAAGTGTTGGCTTTGGAGGAGCAACAGTTGGCATTCTTCCGTCTGGTATGAAAAGCTCTTGTCCTTCATAAAGGGTAAATGGATAGTCTAACCAGTTGAAATCAGCAATGGCCTGCTCGTTACCATTATACTTTGTAGAAATTGATGCCAGAGTTTCATTCTTCGCTACTTTAATTAGAACACCATCTGCAGGAGGAATATCAAGTTCTTGACCTGGCCTTACTAAATCTGAGGTAAGATTGTTTGCCCACTTAACAGTTTCTATGGATATATCATATTTTTGAGCAATGAGACTTAATGTATCACCATTCATTACTATATATTTCTCAACGCCCCTTCTCTCTCTATCTTTAGGTACTAATGTATTAACTGTAGCATTCATTGCTATTAAGTCACTCTCTGCTACAGCAATATAGTCAAGTTCTTCATCGTTTGCGCTAGTTATAGCAGGTGCCCTATAGACATATGAGATGCTAAGAATGAATGCCAGTACAATAGTTGCTATCTGTACAACATATTTGAGAAAAGACCCTCTTCCCCAGAACATTCTTTTTACAATACTGTCTTTTACAGTATCAAACTGCTTATAAAGGATATCGAAAATTACAGACATTAATACCCACACTACTCTAAATCTAGAGAATGCATATTCTGAAAAGTCTACTATAAAGGCAAGAACTCCTCTTTCTGTATTAAACTTCTTCGCAATATTCCTTCCAAGCCTAGAAATCCAAGAAAGGTCTTTCTCGACATCAATGTCTTTATCAAGGAAAATAAATTCTTCATCAGAATATTCAGAACCATCTGAAAGATCTCTAAAGCTTAGCCCTGATATATTTTTACCTACCCCATTATCACTCATCGATATTTAGTCGAAAAATTACACTACCTATTATACCAAAGATTATGCTTCGTGAAGTGTTGCTAAGAATTCTTCGTTAGATTTTGTCTTTCTAAGCTGGCTTACTAATACATCTGTAGGATTTTCGTTTTGATCTAATATCTCTAACATTCTCCTTATTCTCCATGAATGATTCAAAACCTCTTTTCCAAGAAGTAGTTCTTCATTTCTAGTTCCTGATTTATTAACATCTATTGATGGATATATTCTTCTGTTTGCTAGCTGCCTATCAAGATGTAGTTCCATATTTCCTGTACCCTTGAATTCTTCATATACTAAGTCGTCCATTCTACTACCTGTTTCAACTAATGCAGTTGCGATAATTGTTAGACTTCCACCATCCTCAAAGTTTCTAGCGGCACCAAAGAATTTCTTTGGAGGATACAATGCTACAGGGTCAAATCCACCCGATAGTGTTTTACCTGATGTGGGCATTGTAATATTGTAAGCACGAGCAAGCCTTGTAATACTATCCATAAGGATAATTACATCCTCACCCCACTCTACCATACACATAGCTTTTTGAAGTGCCATCTCAGCAACTCTACAGTTATGCTCAGGTAATTCATCAAAGTTAGAAGCATATACCTCTCCCTTAACAAATCTCTTCATATCAGTTACCTCTTCTGGTCTCTCACCTATTAATACAACCATGAGTTTAGCTTCTGGGTGATTTGTAGCAATTCCTGCTGCAATATCCTTTAGCAACCATGTTTTACCTGCTTTAGGAGGAGAAACTACCATAGATCTCTGACCAAATCCAATTGGGGAAAGTAAATCAATCATACGTGTTGAAATAACCTCTGGTGTAGTCTCTAATTTGATCTGCTTGTTAGGAAATACTGGCGTAAGTTTCATGAACTGAGGTCTATCAGCAGCATCTGCTGCAGGTCTACCATAAACAGTATCAACCCTAAGTAAGCTTAGGTATTTTTCTTTTTCCTTTGGTAACCTTGCAGGTCCAGCAACTAAATCTCCGTTTCTGAGACTAAACTTCTTTATCTGAGATCCTGATACATATACATCATTATCACCAGGTAAAAGTCCATCTGTTCTCAATACACCATGAGATCCATCCTTTTGTACTTCCAATACTCCTTCTACAAATACAAAACCTTCATCTGCTGTAGATTTTTTTAATATTTCAATAATTAATTCTCTTTTCTGAAGCTCCATAAAGTCTTCCATTCCGATTTTCTTTGCTTCTGCACGAAGCTGAGCAAGAGTCATATCCTCGTACTCTTTAATAGTCTTTGTTTTGTTTACCATATATATAAATTGGGAAATTACATAAAAACGGGCATATAACCCATATGACAATTCAGTATATTCAAAGAAAACGCTGAAGTCAAATATGAGAAAAAAGAAGAAAGGGATCGGTACTGCCCCAACCGACCCCGGTCTTATGCTTCTAGTATAGAAGTATAATATCGGAGAGCATATTTCTATGCTTCCCAAATCTTCCTTTCCTTAGGCTCAGAGCGGATTATACCTAAACCAAACCCAGGGAAAGTAAGACTTGCATCTTACACTTTTCCTTTTGTCCAGATGTGTTCGTGGCACCCCAGACAAAGGGAGAAATGTAAGATATCCACACTCTATGCTAAAGAACAGTATATTATAACCCCAGACACTCTTAAATGTCAATCCTATAAGAAGCTTCCACAGTGTGAAGAACTTTATTGCTATTTTAAGATAGCCTTGCTGCGAGCTTTGTTGGATTGTATGTACAAGGTGTTACGATATTCTTCACGTGTACCAATAAGTTACGTAATTTGTTGATATCTGGTGGCAAAAAAATTATAGAGATCTTATACCCTTTACAACAGAAACCTGAATACCAGACTCTCCCTTAAAATTTGAGTTTCCAACACTTATTGCTTTATAACCTACTCTAGAAGCTTCTTTAATAACTGATTCCAAGCCCCATGTTCCCCTTACTTCACCTGTTAATCCAACCTCTCCGAAATATACAGTCTTTTTGTCCAAAACTGTATCCTTTACTGCCGATTTTATTGCAGCACAAACCGCTAAATCTACCGCAGGGTCAGAGATATTTAAACCACCAACAATATTTACAAACACATCCTTATCACCCAAGAATACACTACCTCTCCTAGAAAGAACTGCACACAGCATATCAAGTCTAGGCTTCTTTATACCATTAGCAACCCTTCTTAAAGGACCTACCTCCCCGGATCTCTCTACTACCAATGCCTGAACTTCAACAAAAACAACTCTCGAACCTTGTATAACTGCACCAATCGCACTTCCTGATACTGCAGATTTACTATCCAAAAAGATTAAGGATGGATTACCAACTTCCGTTAATCCTCTAGAATCCATTTCAAAAACCCCTATTTCATTAGTAGAACCAAACCTGTTTTTCATTCCCCTTAAAATTCTGTACTGATTAAACTCCCCTCCCTCTATATACAATACGCAGTCTACAATATGCTCTAGTATTTTAGGACCAGCAATATCACCACCTTTATTTATTTGCCCAACTAATATGACTGGTATTCCCGTTAATTTTGCTAAACGAGTAAGTATTGAGCCAGAAGCTCTTACTTGACTAATACTACCAGGATATCCTTTAGAAGTATTTGACGTTACACTTTGTATTGAATCTACAATTAGCAAATCAAATCCATTATCACTCAGTAAATTAAAAATGTTTTCAACAACAACATCGTTTGTTACGAAGATATTCTCTGCATTTGAGTTCTTTACCTTAAGCCTTTCTAATCTAGAAAGAAGCTGAGTTGGTGATTCCTCACCACATACATACAGGATTTTCATCTTAGAGGAAAGATTAATTGCGACCTGTAAAAGTAATGTAGATTTACCTACACCAGGCTCACCACTTAACAGCACTATCTCCCCGGGAACTATACCACCACCTAATACACGATTCATCTCTTCAAAACCAGTATCAATTCTATCTTTTGACACCACCTTACTAGAGGACTTGCCTTTATATTTTGTAATAGCCTTATAGTCGGCCTTTACCGATGAAGACAAAGAATCTACAACAAGAGGAGATTCTTCTACTTCCTCTAATGTTCCCCATTGCTCACAAGATGGACATTTACCCGACCATTTCAAAAATTCTGAACCACATGAACTACAAAGATATTTCATTTAAGGAAGATAAAAGTTATTTATTAATAAAGACTTTACCTTTTTTAACATCTAAAAGTATATTACCACCCTCTCCATTTCTCAAAATATACTCTGCAACCTGACTTTCAACAGTTTCTTGTAAGACTCTTCTTAAGGGTCTTGCTCCATATTCTTCACTAAAACCCTCTTTTACAACATATGTAAGAAGATTCTTTGTTAAAGAAACCTTAATATTGTGCTCCGAAAGCCTCTCATTAAGTTCAGCCAGAAGAATATCTACTATTTTTCTTACATCTCTGGTATTTAGAGCTCTAAATATTACAATATCATCCAACCTATTGAGTAGCTCTGGTCTTAAAGTTTTTCTTAATTCTTTTAATAGTTCTGATTTCATTGCAGAATATGCCTGCTCAGAACTCTTAGATGACTTCCTTGTATTTATCTCTTTTGAGAAACCTAAAACCCTATCTTTTCCTATCTCTTCCGCACCAATATTTGATGTAAGAATAACTATTGTGTTCTTGAAGTTCACACGCCTTCCTCTACCATCAGTTAAATGACCATACTCTAATATTTGAAGTAATATATTTAATACATCAGGATGAGCTTTCTCTATTTCATCGAAAAGAATTACACTATGAGGATTTCTTCTTACTCTTTCAGTTAACCAACCACCTTCTTGGTATCCTACGTATCCTGGAGGAGAACCAATGAGTTTTGATACACTATGCATTTCCATAAGCTCACTCATATCTATTTGTATTAACTTGTCCTCTTTACCAAATAACTCTCTTGCTAATACCTTTGCTAATTCTGTTTTACCTACCCCTGTTGGTCCTAAGAAAAGAAATGATGCCCAAGGCCTATCAACATCAGATATACCTGTCCTTGCCCTCTTTATTGCATCAACTACTCCATGTACAGCCTCTTTTTGACCAATAACGAAGGAGTTTAGTTTCTCATCTAACTTAAGCAGAGCACTCTTTTCTTTTACACCTAAGGTATTAAGAGGAATTCCAGTCCACTCAGAGACTACTCTTCTTACATCATCGGAATTCACTACACTACTCTTTCGTTTCTTTTTCTCTTCTCTTTTGGTTTCTAGTGTAGATATCTTTCTTTTTAGGGATGTCTCTTCTAGTTTTAAACTTGCGGCAGATTCCATTTTACCTTTGATAATGTATTCTTCTTTAGCATTTTGAATACTTCTTAATTTTGATACTAAAGCTGAAAGCTCCTCATATTCCCCTTCAATACTCAACCTTTTCGTAGCACTAGCTTCATCTAAAAGATCTATTGCCTTATCTGGTAGAAATCTATCGCTAATATACCTATCTGAAAGTGTTACAGACAGAAGTACTGCTTCATCACTAATTTTTATACTATGATGTGCCTCAAGGATTGGTCTTAGATTCTTAAGAATTTGAACTGTTTGATCCAAAGTTGGCTCTTTAAGAAATATTGGTTGGAATCTCCTTGCGAGAGCATTATCTGTTTCAAAGTATCCAGAGTACTCGTCAGTAGTTGTTGCACCAATACATCTAAAATCATCTCTAAGTAGTGCAGGCTTAAGTATAGATGCAATTTCTGAATTACCCCCGGGCAAACCAGAAGTTAATATTGTATGTATTTCGTCGATAAAGAGAATAGTATTCGTCGACTCCACCACTTCACTCACTATTTCTAAAACCTTTTCTTCAACATCCCCACGCATTTTACTGCCTGCCATAATACTTGCAACATCTAAAGACACTATTCTCATATCTCTAAGAGATGGAGGGACTTTCCCATCTGCAATTTTTTGTGCCAACCCCTCTACTAAAACAGTTTTACCAACACCTGCATCCCCAACAATAACTGGATTGTTCTTTTTCCTACGGCTTAAAATCTTAACCATATTATTTAGCTCTTCTTCTCTCCCTACCAAGGGATCAAGCTTTCCTTCCCTTGCAAGCAGTACCAAATCTTTTCCAATAACTTCAAGTAGGCTTCCTTGCCTTGCGTTCATTCCACTAACTTCAGGTTTTGCAAGAACACCCAAGGGATATGTTGCATATTCACCAATTTGTTTCTGGAATCTTTTAATATCTAAACCATACTTTTCTAAATCTTTGATAAAGATATCAGAGGATTCAAGTATAGCTAACATTAAGTGCTCAGTACCAACATATACATGAGAATATCTTTGAGACCAATCGAAAGCTTTTCTAAGTATGGTTTGGGAGTTTTTAGAGAATCTAATCTCTCTTGGCAAATTAATATCAGAAACAATATCTAGAGACGTAACCCCTAGAACTTGGTTTAGTATTTCTTTCGTATTAAATCCCATTGCTAATATAGCCTTTGTAGCAAGTGCATTTTCGTTTAAGAAGATACCTACGATTAAGTGCTCTGGTTCAACAGACCTACTCTTCAAATGCTCTGCAATCACAGAGGCATTCCTTATTGAGAGTCTTGCATTTCTACTTAGTCTTGAGAATATATGGTTTCTTACATTTCTTTTCATATCCGATTATATCAAAAAGAGGGCAGTTACGCCCTCTTTTAAAGAACAAATTAATCTTTTGCTTACTCTATTTCAGCATCAATTGCTTTGTCAATTGCTTCAGAAAGCTCCTCTTCGTTAAGTTTCGGTGCCTTTGAATCTGCAGCTTTGAGACTAAGACCTAGGTGTCTTTCTGTCGAAGATATGGAAAGAATCTTAACCTTTACCTTCTGACCTGTTTTTACAATATCCTCAGGATTCTTTACTAACTTGTCTGAAAGTTCAGATATATGGATTAAACCATTTAAACCTTCCCCTATTCTTACAAATGCACCATATGGTACAACCTTTTGAACTTCACCATCAACAATATCACCAACCTTAAATTGAGATATTGCTTGTGCCCATGGATCTTGCTGTAATCTTTTTACACTGTAAGCTACTCTCTTACCACCATCGGTTAGACCGATAACCATTACGTTTACCTTATCTCCAACAGTATATATTGCTCCAATATCCTCAACCTTGTCCCATGATAGCTCTGAAAGGTGAACAAGACCTTCAAGACCTTGAGCATTAACAAAGATACCAAATGGTGTAATTCCACTTACAGTACCCTCTAATACATCTCCTTCCTTTACTTTCTTGAGTGTTTGAGCTCTCTTTTCTAAATCTCTTGCTTGAGTTACCATCTTCTCGGAGAGAATAATTCTGTTCTTCTCTCTATCAAGTTCAATGATTCTTGTCTTTATACTCTCTCCAATGAGTGAGTTAAGTCTCTTTTGAACTCTAGATGAAATATCCTTCCCTACTTGTCTTACACCATTAGCATACACTCTTGTTGCATCTAATTGTGAAGTTGGGATAAAGCCTCTGATACCTTTACCAATCTCAACGATAAGGCCACCGTTATTTGATTCTACAACTGTAGCTTCTACTACATCGTTGTTCTTTCTAGCATTCTCTAAAGCTAACCAAGCACTTGCCTGTTGTGTCCTTCTGATCGAAAGAACTAATTGTCCCTTCTCATCTTCAGGTTTTACAACATATACCAAGATTGCATCACCCTTTTTAAGAGTAGTCCAATCTAGTGTATCGCTCTTGAGCTCCTTTCCTGCTACAACTCCCTCAGATTTGAAGCCGACATCAACGATTACAACGCCGTTGTTAATGTCTACTACCTCACCTTCAACAATATCGCCCCTTGAGAGTTGCTTTATCTTGTGTGAACTATCTGCGAGAAATTGGTCTAATTCAGAATACAGGTTGGTATCTTTTACATCTGTACTCTTTTTAATTGTCTTAACCATATTTATTACCTTATGGTGATGTATGAATCAGCAGTATTACATACATACACTAAAATTAATTACTGCGAAGCAATTATATCACCAAATACTCTTTTAAAACAACCCTTTCCCAATCAGGTTTTTTAGCTCGTAGAATATATCTCCCATAGAGTACAAATGTTGAATTAACTTTGTACCAATCTTCCTTTTTAAACAATTTCTCCAAATCATGAGATATCTTTTCTAAATCAGTCTCTTTAGTTAATCCATACATACGAGCAACCCTTGCGACATGAGTATCTACAGCAATTCCTTGATTTGATTTATAAAGATCATTTAGAAATACATTTGCGGTCTTGTACCCTACTCCAGGTAGTTTTAGAAGCTTAGAAAGGCTTACAGGGGGTTGCCCTTTATACACAACCTCAACTATTTTAGACATCTCTATTAAATGCTTAGCTTTTGTTCTGTAGTAGTTTATACTCCCCAGGGTATGTTGTAATTCCTCTAAACTTGCTAAAGAAAGTGCCTTAGAATCTGGATATTTTTTGAAAAGCCCCTCTGTTATCTTGTTAACCTGCTTGTCAGTAGTTTGTGCAGAAAGCATAATGCATACTAAAAATTGAAAGGGCGTAGACCAGTTTTCAAGCTCTGTAGACGCTTGGGGAAAGAGTTTTTCAACTTCCCCAAGCAAAAGATTAGCCAGTTCCCTCTTCTTCATAATCTAAAGATTTGACAAACTTAGCAACGAAGATTTCACCATAAAGATTCTCCAAAAGAGTCAGTATAGAAGGGTTTTGGTCTACAAGATTCTTTACTGCCCCCCTTATCTCTCCATTGTACCACTCCACAGTTCCTACAGAAGAAACAACATCTTGTGCGATTTTATCAGAATATTCATACATTCGCCCCTTCTCGTTACATGCAATTGAATCAACAAAAGCATACAAGCTCCCTACATCAATTCTAGAGCCAGAATACAAACTAGTTAGCATATCTCCCATCGAAAGATGTTTCGGATGCTTAGAATCTGTCTTAGGAGCCAATCTTAACCTTTCTTTTATAAACGCAAGACTTTCATTACAAATATCTACTCTTGATCTCCAACCATTAACATCTTTACTTGGAATATCTACCCAATTACCACCAATCCTCTGCCCAAACACTCTGTATATCCCCTCGCTAATATCTTGAACATCTTTTGATTCATGCAAATCTCCATCTTCTCTTTCTTTTGACCAATTGCTTGCGTTGTTAAAAAGCCTTATCACACAATTATCAACTAGCATTTTTTGTCTAAAAAAAGAATCAAAAGAAAGAGCCTCCTCTACTAAACTTTCAGAATTAATATGAGAAAGCCCTTTTGCATATGCATACGCTATTGTCAGAGCATTACTAAATGGTCCTCTATCAAAAACATATACACAATCACTCTTCTGTTGGATTAAAAAGTTTAAAACCTCTAAACGATTAAGTGCAAATAGGGCCATTTTTGAAGAAAGAGCTTCTTGCGAATCCAATCCCATATGATTAAGATGGTCATTTTTTAGAACTTCTCTAACAGCATTTCCAACAGGTGTTGCATAACAGGGAAAAGAAACAATACAGACATCATATCCCTCACTTGCAAGCTCTTTCGCAATATTACCAACGGCATCTCCTTTACCAACTTGATCACCACCTTCAACATCAATAGAGAATATTTCTGACATAAATTTAACATACCCTATAATTTAAAATCGTAATTTAATATATCACATATCATTTTAGTTCGGAATGTATATTCATCAGTATCAAGGCCCTCAACATACGTTCCAATTTCTTACCCTGCATAATATAGCTCTATAACAACCTCGAACAAATATCTGAAAGCTCCTGGAAAAATGTTTGTACGAAACGGAACTGAGTCAGGGCTATTTAAAATATTAGCTTTTCAATTAAATGTTACGTATTGAACCATACCATTGTATGTCCAACCCTTAAGGCACATTTGCATAAACACACATTTTTATTAAAAAAGGGGCAACTATCCTATAAAAGTAAAAACCCCACTCTTTCAAGTGGGGTTGTCGAATTCTAAAAATCCTGGCAATGACCTATTTTCCCGGGACCAAAGGTCCGAGTATTTTCGGCGCTGGAACGTTTTACTTCTGAGTTCGGGATGGAGATCAGGTAGTTCCGCTCCGCTACAATCGCCAGGCGACAAAAATCTAGCTATTAAATATCTGTCGCCTGACGAATACTGCTATTACTAACAGTAATCTTCAGGACTTTAAATTCTAAAGAGCAAAAGAGTGTTTGTACACTCAAAACTGAATAGATAGTAAAAATATATGAAGCTTTTGGTCTATTAGTACTCCTTGGCTCAACACATTACTGTGCTTACACCTAGAGCCTATCAACGTGGTAGTCTCCCACGGACCTTCCGCATAGCCAAGCTATGCAAGTATATCTAATCTTGGGAAAGGTTTCGTACTTATATGCTTTCAGTACTTATCCTAAAGCAACTTAGCTACCCAGCGATGCACTTGGTAGTACAACTGGTACACTAGAGGTTACCGCACCCTGATCCTTTCGTACTAAGGGTCAACTCCCTCAAATATACAACGCCCATACCGGATAGAGACCGACCTGGCTCACGACGGTCTGAACCCAGCTCACGTGCCACTTTAATCGACGAACAGTCGAACCCTT